>OMWI01000006.1 GCA_900314715.1 uncultured Prevotellaceae bacterium
TCACGTGCTCTGGCCAACTGAGCTAAAGAGGCGGGTGGGCAAGCTACTTACATCGCGCCGCTACAACCAACTACCTTTGCTACGTTCCCGTCCTGGAGGGTTCGAAGGGAGCTGGCCGTGTAAGACTTACCCGTCTTTTGCGGCGCAAAGGTACGAAGAAAGGAGCAAAGAATCCCATTTGTGGGAGTTAAAAAACATTAAATGGGGGTTTGAGGGGTTTTAGTTTGAGAGTTTTTGAGGTGAATTATCGATAATATTGTAAGGCTTTCGGAATAATGCTTTTCGGAATCAAGCGACTAACCGACTTTCCTTCCTTGATTCGTTGGCGTATTTGCGTACTACTCACTTGATACAATGGTGCATTCAGTAATTTCACGTTATCGGGAAGCGTAGAGGCATCAATGTCAATTCCCTCACGAGGATAAATTACCAATGAATAATTGTCTAAGATGTCTTGACTATGATACCATCGCGGGAAAATTTGCCAATTGTCTCCCCCAATGATGAGAATAAACTGGCGGTCGGGGTATTGCGCCGACATAGCTTGCAAGGTAAGCCATGTATAAGATGGCTTGGGAAGATGAAACTCAAAGTCTTGCGCAATCATCTGAGGTTCGTTTTCCAAAGCCAAACGTGTCATTTCAAGTCGCAATTCATCGGAAAGAAGGTCTGTCTGTGCTTTTTTCAACGGATTCAGCGGTGATACGACGAACCATACTTCATCCATTAGCCCTGCATCTAACATCTGCCTTGCCAATGCGATGTGCCCATTGTGAATGGGGTTGAACGAGCCGCCATATATGCCTGTGCGCTTCATTTTTGTTTAGTGTTATAATGTTTAGTGTTTAGTGTTTAGAGTTGAGTGTTTTCAATCTTTAATTTTTAATTTTTAATTTTTAATTTTTAATCTTTAATCCTCAATCTCCCAAGAATTCTGAAACGATTTCCAATGCTTTGGCCTTGGCAATCTCCAAGTCGTCATTGATAAGAATCTTATCAAACTTTTCCGCAAAGGTCAGTTCGTAAGAAGCTTTTGACAGACGTTTCTCTATATCTTCAAGAGAATCTGTTCCACGATTCATCAGTCGTCTTTTCAACTCATCAATAGAAGGCGGTTGGATGAAAAGACTCAATGCTTCATCACCATAGTATTGCTTGATGCTACATCCACCTTTTACGTCCACGTCGAACACCACATTTTCGCCATTCATTCGTTGCGATTCCACTTGTTCCTTCAACGTGCCATAGAAACGGTCTTCATATACTTCCTCGTATTCCAAGAACTCACCACGTGCTATCTTCTCCTTGAATTCCTCTGGGGAAATGAAAAAGTATTCCACGCCATTTTGCTCCGTTCCTCGTGGAGCGCGACTTGTACAACTGATGGAGAAATATAAGTTCAATTCGGGATGTTCCTGCATCAACCAATTCACGATGGTACTTTTACCGCTTCCGCTTGGCGCGGAAACGATAATCATTTTCCCTTTCTTGATGGATTCTTCATTATTCATACTACATCCTTCATTTAAAGTGCATTCAGTACTTGTTCCTTGATTTGCTCCAACTCGTCTTTCATCATGACGACGATGTTTTGCATTTCAGCCAGATTGCTCTTCGAACCCGTGGTGTTGATTTCACGACCCATTTCTTGGGCAATGAAGCTCAACTTCTTGCCTTGCGCACCCTCTACGTTCATTGTCTCGCGGAAATAGCGCAAGTGGTTTGCCAATCGTTGTTTTTCTTCGCTGATGTCGAGTTTCTCGATGTAGTAAATCAATTCTTGTTCCAATCTTCCCTTGTCGTATTCCACTTCAGGAAGACTCTTCAAACCTTCTACGATACGACCACGGATTTTCTCTACACGAGCTTTCTCGTATGGTTCGATGCTCTCTAACAACTTGGCAATGTTGTCTAATTTCTCTTCAAACTTATGATGTAAAGCCGCTCCCTCTTGCTTTCTGAATGCTAACAAATGGTCGATAGCCTCACGAATCGCTTGTTGAGCCATTTCCCATTCTTCTTCGCTCAACACTTCTGCTTCTGTCTTCGTCGTTACGTCAGGCATTCTCATCAATGTCTGAAACCAGTCTTGTGGCTCAGGAATACCCGTATTCTGGGCAATCTCCTTCAGTTGGCGATAGTAATTCTCGATGATGGCACTATTTACAGAAGCTGCGTCTGTTCCCTCGTCTTTCTCTATCCAAATGCAAAAATCCACTTTACCCCTAACGAGTGCGTTGGAAATCACCTGTCTTATTTCCATCTCCTTTTCACGATAGAGAGGTGCGATGCGTGTAGAGAGGTCAAGCGTCTTGCTATTTAATGATTTAATCTCAACATTGATTTTCTTCTCATTGTAGGCTACGACCGATTTTCCATAGCCTGTCATTGACTGTATCATAACTGGTTTTGTGTAATTTTTCTGCAAAAGTACGAATTTTGCAGAAAAAAATGAGTATTTTTGCACATTATTATTAAAATAATTGGAAATGGCGTGTATATTACATATCGAAACAAGTACTGATGTGTGTTCCGTGGCCGTGAGCCAAGACGGTGCTTGCATCTTTCACGAGGAAGACCATAGCGGTCCAAACCATGCCGTGAAATCAGGTACGTTTATCGACGAAGCCCTCTCATTCATCGACTCCCATCTCATTCCACTCGATGCGGTAGCCATCAGTAGTGGTCCTGGTTCGTATACGGGATTGCGCATTGGTGTTTCCACGGCCAAAGGCATTTGTTATGGCAGAGACGTGAAACTCATTTCCGTTCCTACGTTGCAATTGCTTTGTGTGCCAGTGTTGTTGCGCGAGAAGGTGCAAGAGGAAGATGCATTGCTTTGCCCCATGATTGACGCGCGGAGAATGGAAGTTTATGCACAAGTGTTCGACCGTGCCTTGCATGAGAAACGTGCCATTCAAGCAGACATTGTGGATAGTGATACCTACAAGGAATTCCTTGATGAGCACCCTGTTTACTTCTTCGGCAATGGAGCGGCCAAATGTATGGAAGCAATCAACCATCCCAACGCTCACCTTATTGAAGGCGTAGAGCCATTGGCAAAATGGATGTCGCCGTTGGCAGAGAAGAAATTCTTTGATGAACAATTTGAGGACGTTGCCTATTTTGTACCTTTCTATCTCAAGGACTTTGTTGCCAAGATGCCGAAAAAACTCCTTTAATCCAATATATATGTCTTTTTAAAACGACAAATAATAGCATTAGTATATCAGAAACTATGAATATTGAAGGTTTAGATTATAATACCCAACGTGAAAAGTTGATTATTCCCGAATATGGAAGGGAAATCCAAAACATGGTAGATTATGCCATGAGTATTCCCGATAGGAATGAACGTCAGCATTGTGCCGAATCCATCATTGCTATCATGAGTCACATGTTCCCCCAAAACAGGGAAAGCGAGAATCCCGAACAAAAATTGTGGGATCATTTGGCTCTGATGAGTAATTTCAAACTCGACATAGACTGGCCGTTTGATATCAGTCAGGCGGAACGCTTGTTGACAAAACCAGAACCATTGAAGTATCCAATGCACGATATTCCAGTGCGCCATTATGGAAGTATGTTGTTTGAGTTGTTTGAAAAACTCAAGACGATGGAACCAGGGCCTGAGAGAGATGAATTGACAAGGTTGACGGCCAACCAAATGAAACGTAATTTAGCACAATGGAGCCATAGTTCAACTAACGAGGAAAGAGTGGCTTCAGACCTTGCCAAATATACTGACGGGAAGATACAATTAGATATTGACACGTTCAAGTTTGAGAAAACCCACAACAAGGAAAACGATCGTCCAAGGAAAAAGAGATAATGCATGGAATCATTCATCATTGAAGGCGGTCATGCGCTTCAGGGAGAAATAACGCCACAAGGTGCCAAGAACGAGGCTTTGCAGGTGATTTGCGCTTCATTGCTTACGCAAGATGAAGTGCGTATCTGCAATATCCCCGACATTCTCGATGTCAACAACTTGATACAATTGTTATGTGACATTGGCGTAAAGGTGACAAAACATTCACGAAACGAATATTCCTTCAAGGCCGAACAGCTTAACTTGGAATATTTGAAAAGTGATGAGTTCGTGAGGAAATGTGCTTCTTTGCGTGGAAGTGTATTGATGATAGGACCGTTGTTGGGTCGTTTCGGCAATGCCACTATTGCAGAACCTGGTGGTGATAAGATTGGTCGCCGACGTTTAGATACCCATTTCTTGGGTTTCAAAAACCTTGGAGCCAACTTTGTTTATGACGAAAAGCGCAACGTATATAACATTCAGGCCAAGAAACTCAAGGCTACATATATGTTGTTGGATGAGGCTTCGGTTACGGGAACGGCTAACGTCATCATGGCTGCCGTACTTGCGGAAGGTACAACTACTATCTACAATGCCGCTTGCGAACCATACATCCAGCAATTGTGTCATTTGCTCAACGCCATGGGAGCCAATATCAGCGGTATCGCGTCGAACTTGATTACTATCGTAGGAGTAAAGGAATTGCATGGAGCCACTCATCAGATATTGCCCGATATGATTGAGGTGGGTTCGTTTATCGGAATGGCTGCTATTGTGGGAAATGGCATTCGCATCAAAAATGTTGCTTTGCGCCATTTGGGTATTATCCCGGATGTCTATAAGCGATTGGGCGTGAAGATAAAGGTTGAAGGCGATGACTTGGTGATTCCACAACAGAAACATTACGTAATAGAATCATTTATAGACGGTACCATCATGACCTTTGCTGATGCTCCTTGGCCAGGATTGACACCTGATTTACTTTCCGTATTGTTGGTAGTTGCTACGCAAGCGAAAGGTAGTGTGCTTATTCATCAGAAAATGTTTGAGAGTCGCTTGTTCTTTGTAGACAAGCTCATCGATATGGGAGCGCAAATCATTCTATGTGACCCACACCGAGCCGTGGTTATCGGACATGATCGCAACTTACAATTGCGTGCTGGGCGAATGACAAGTCCTGATATTCGTGCCGGTATTGCCTTACTCATAGCTGCATTAAGCGCAAAAGGTACGAGTCGCATTGCCAATATCGCGCAAATTGACCGAGGTTATGAAGACATCGAGAAACGTCTCAATGCTTTGGGTGCCCACATTACTCGTGTCGATGATTAACGGAATCATGCATGCATTTTTACTAATCATCCAATCATGATTAAACAAGAAGAGGTTTTTAAAATCGGACGTATTGGAAAACCGCATGGAATCAATGGAGAAGTACATTTCCTCTTTGATGATGACGTGTTTGATAGAGTGGAATCTGAGTATCTGATATTGGATATTGACGGCATTCTCGTTCCTTTCTTCATGGAAGAATATCGTTTTCGTGGAGAAAGTAGTGCATTGGTGAAATTCTGTGATATAGATACGCAAGAGAAAGCGCGTGAACTGACCAATTGTGACGTGTACTTCCCATATAGTCTTACGGATGAAGACCCAGAGAACATGAGGTGGACACAAATCATCGGTTTCAATTTAATGGATGCTAATAACCAACAACTCGTAGGTTCGATAACGGGTGTTGACGACAATACGATGAACATCTTGTTTGAGGTGGAGAGGTCAGACGGAAATCGTATTCTTGTACCTGCCAACGAAGAACTCATTCAAGAAGTCAATACCGACAATAGGTTTATCAGCGTTCAATTACCAGAAGGTTTATTGGATTTATAAATATAGACATCATGAAAAAGCAAATCTGCATCCTTGGTAGCACGGGTTCCATCGGCACACAAGCCCTTGACGTGATACAACAACACCAAGATATTTTTGAAGTGTATTGCCTGACGGCAAACAATCGAGTGGAATTGTTGGCTGAACAAGCACGACAATTTCATCCAGCTGCCGTAGTTATTGCCAATAAGGATAAATACGATACTCTGAAAGAACTATTGTCAGACCAACCAGACATCAAGATTTATGCAGGAAAGGACGCACTCGACCAAATCGTGGAAGCCGAACCTATCGACATGGTATTGACGGCAATGGTTGGATTTGCGGGATTATCGCCAACAATTCACGCAATCAAGGCGAGAAAGAAAATCTGTCTTGCCAATAAGGAAACGTTGGTGGTGGCTGGTGAATTGATTTGTCAGTTGGCACAAGAATATCGTGTTCCTATCTTGCCAGTAGATAGTGAGCACTCCGCCATTTTCCAAAGTATCGTAGGAGAAGGTGACAACGAGATTGAAAAAATCTTGCTTACTTGTAGTGGAGGACCCTTCCGTAAGTTTACGGAAGAGCAGATAGCAAAGGTAACGGCGGCAGATGCGTTGAAACACCCAACGTGGGACATGGGAGCGAAAATCACGATAGACTCCGCAACGTTGATGAATAAGGGATTTGAGGTGATGGAAGCTAAGTGGCTCTTCGGCATTCCCGCTGACAAGATTCAAGTGCTTATTCATCCCCAGAGCATCATTCATAGTGCCGTACAATTTTGCGATGGTTCGGTGAAGGCACAATTGGGAGTTCCCGACATGCGCCTACCCATTCAATATGCCTTTACCTATCCTGACCGTATGCATCTGAATGGTGAGAGACTGAATTTGTTTACTCATCCATTGGAATTCTTTGAACCCGACACAAAGAAGTTCCGTTGTCTGGCATTGGCATTTGAAGCCATCAAACAAGGAGGAAATATGCCTTGTATCGTGAATGCTGCCAATGAAATCGTCAACGAGGGATTCCGCAAAGATAGGTGTTCGTTCCCACAAATGGCAGACATCATCGAACAAACCATGCAGAAGGTACCTTTCGACAAGAATCCGTCGTATGACACATATATTAATACGGACGCGTGCGCGAGAAAGATAGCCGAAGAACTATTATAGACTTTGGTCAACAACAAGTTAACGTGTTTTAAAATCAGAGGGCTATTGGCGTATAGTCCTCTTTTTTAGTACCTTTTACTTGCATATCTCGAAAAAAATGCGGAACTTTGCCGACCGTAACAAATCTTAATGTATGGAAATATTTCTGATCAGACTGCTCCAGTTCATGTTAGCAATCTCTTTGTTGGTTTTACTCCATGAAGGGGGGCACTTCTTTTTTTCAAAACTTTTTGGTGTACGTGTAGAGAAATTCTATTTGTTTTTCGACCCGTGGTTTCATTTGTTTGAATTCAAACCCAAGAAAAGTGAAACGACGTATGGTATAGGATGGCTACCGCTGGGTGGCTATTGTAAGATAGCGGGTATGATAGACGAAAGTATGGATACCGAGCAGATGAAGCAACCCGAACAGCCTTGGGAATTTAGATCAAAACCCGCATGGCAACGGTTGTTTATCATGATAGGTGGCGTACTTGTTAATTTCCTCTTGGCTTTGTTTATCTATTCAATGGTTCTTTATTATTGGGGCGATTCCTATGTTGCCGTGAAGGACATGAAAATGGGTATGAAATTCAACAAGGAAGCCAAAGAATATGGATTCAAGGACCATGATATTCTCATTGGTACGGAGAATGGTGAGTTCAAGGATTTCTCTGCCGACTTGTTCCGTGAGATTTCCATTGCCAAACGAGTGGACATCATTCGCGATGGTAAACCAATGTCTATTTCCTTGCCAGGCGACATTAATTTGTTGGGAATGCTGAAGGCAACGCCTAATTTCGTGCGCCCATTCGTTCCTGCTGAGATAGATACCATTATGCCCAATACGCCTGCTTCGAAGATTAATATCAAAAAAGGCGACCAAATCTTGGCTGTCAATGGTGTTGCTATTGATTCTTGGAATGAATTTACGGATGAATTAGGACGCTTAGCCGACATGATGACGATTGCCAGGTCACCAAAAGATAGTTTGCAATTGCGCACAGCATCTTTTGTCATTAGCCATAAGGCAACGAAAACTGTTGATACAACCACCGTGGTATTATCGCCCGATCTCAAATTGGGCGTTGGAATGTCTTCCATCTATTCATATTACGAGCCCACGACGATTACTTACGGATTCTTAGAGAGTTTTCCCGCAGGCATAAAATATGGTTGGAACGTTTTGGCTGGTTATGTGGGCGACTTGAAATACGTATTTACGAGCGATGGTGCAAAGTCTTTAGGTGGTTTCGGTGCCATCGGCAGTCTTTTCCCACCTGTTTGGGATTGGCACATGTTCTGGTTGATGACCGCCTTCTTGAGTATCATCCTTGCCTTTATGAATATTTTACCTATTCCTGCACTCGACGGAGGACACGTGTTGTTCCTTCTCTATGAGATAGTTACAGGACGCAAACCCAGCGAAAAGTTCATGATTGGTGCAGAGTATGTAGGAATATCTATCCTTATTTTGCTGATGATTGTGGCAAATCTTAACGACATCTTGCGTTGGTTGGGATATATGTAATTGAATCTTCCTCATCCATTTAACTTATATTTGCCCTCTGTCAATGATGATAGGGGGCATTTCTTTTGTATGATTCAAACGGGAAAACGCCCTGTTTTTAGAATCCACCTAAATTTTATAGTAAAATAACGATTTGAAAGTATTTGATGTGTGTTATGTTTTAAATTGAAATAATTTATATGTCTGTTGCTTTTGAATTATTACTTTTAGCTTTCTAAAAAATAAAAAACACAATATTAAAACCTTATTTTTTTGTTGAAATAAAACAAAAATACTAATTTTGCAAGCAGTTAGTAACAATGCAACCTACAAAACATTTCAATTAATAGGATATCGACATCACAAACACAATACGATGAGTGGATTGGCAGGGGATTTATTTTTACTTCATTTATTCCCCAAACCATTCCACTTGTTTTTTATCCCTCAATCATATTTCCACTAAAACAAGACTATCATACGTAGTTTCATAATTCCTTATGCAAAGGTCTATAATAATCTGTTTATTGTGAATGGTTATTATATACTTTGTATAATGCGTGTATACACCGTGTATTTCATACATATACACCGTGTATTCAGCCCATATACACAGTGTATATGTGTCAAATACAAAACGCATACACTATATTATTACTTGATTTTGCGTCAATTTAGGTGGTTATTTCTCATAATCTGATGGAACTTGAGTAATAGAATTTATTGAAGATTTTTCGCTGATTTTTGTTGATTGAAGAAATGTTTTATTATCTTTGCAAAATAAACCATAACTCGAATTTGACGAAAGAAACCACGCTTTTAAGAAATGCTTTCATACTGATGATGGCATTCGTATACTCGCTTGGCGGCAAGTCGCAAGGACAGTTTGTTGAGCGCTTCAACGTGTTGTATCTTGACTTGATGCATGGGCTTCCCAGTAATTTTGTCGATGACATCAAAGCGGATTCGGATGGCTTTGTGTGGATTGCCACGTATGGAGGAGGACTTGTCAGGTATGATGGGTATTCCATTCTTAACTTTGGCGTGGGTAGTAGTTCGAGGAGCAAGCTCAAAAGCAATTCTTGTAGGAACTTGTGTGAGGATTCCTTTCATCGTTTGTGGATTTCGTTTGACGAATATACCGAAGTGCTCGACTTGAAGATGCTACGTCCCGTGATTCCCCATGACAAGCGAAAAAGATTGGAGGGCATATTGAAAGAGCGTTCCCTGCATGTCTGTTGCGACGCGAAAGGCAAGATATGGATTGCCACCATGCAGAACATCTATTGCGTGAGTTTCCTTCCCGATGGCGACATTGATCAGATATTGCGTTATCCTTATCGCGTGAACACCCCCGACGTGTTTATCAACGACCTTGACAGAAACGGGAGCGTGTGGGTAGCCTTCGGCGGAACGTTGAGGCGATTGTCGGTGAACAACGAACAAATCGTGAACTCCGCTATTTCATCCGCCTTGCCAACGTTGCCCGTCGCCTTTATCTCCGACGTGGTTAAGTATCGTGATAAGTATTGGATAGCCACCAACAACGGTCTCTATGCCTACGACACTTACACGAATGAGCTAACGACGTACAGGCACGACTATTCGCCCCTGTCGTTGTCGCACGACCATGTTTCAAGTCTTGCCGTTACGCCCGACAATCAACTCATCATCGGTACGTTGGGAGGAATAGACGTGCCGAACATGGAAATGAATCGCTTTGAGCATATCGACGTGGGAAATGACATGACGCTTTCAAACAACTTTGTGAACTGTTTGAGCTACATCTACGGACAGCTATGGGTGGGAACGGAAGGAGGAGGCGTGATACACTTCGTGCCCCGACAGTTGCAAATACAAAACTACGTTCATACGAACGAACCGACTTCATTGTCGCCATTTGCCGTGAATGCCATGTATATGCAAGACAACGGTACGTTGTGGGTGGGCACCGTGGAAGGAGGATTGAACAGGAAGATACAAGGCGAGACTGGATTCACACATTATACCACGCACAATACACGCCTATCTCACAATAGCGTGTCTGCCATTGCTGCCGACAACCGACAACGACTATGGGTAGGAACGTGGGCAGGAGGAATCAACGTGTGTTCGTTGTCGTCGCCATCCGATATCCAACCGCTACCGATAGACGCTTCCTATCAACCATTGCTCAACTTCATCGGCGCGTTGCAATATGATGCCATTAACGACGGAATATGGATAAGAAGCAATGACGGCATTTATTTCTACGACATCAAGACGGGGAAGATAAGAGACCCCTTCGTTGGCAATCGTAATTTCAGAGGATGTATCGGGAGCATCATCCTACCCGAAGGCAAATTGTGGATGGGATGTTTGGAAGGAGCGGTAGTGGTGAATTTGAAGAAGCGAACTACGGAAGGATTTGCCTATAAGCATTTGAAGTATCAATTAGACGAGCCAAAGAGCGGAATCATCGATAAAATCGCCTGCTATTGCAACGAGAGGCAGACTGGGAGAGCAATCCTCGTCGTGCAACTATTGTCTTTGCTGGTTTCACGGCTGACGGAAAGACTACCTACTGGGGTAAGAAATAAATGATAAAAAAGATGGAAATCCTTGGTTTCGAATCATTTTTGATGTATATTTGTGCCGACAATCACCATTAAACCAAAAAGAAGATGAAAAGATTATTGTTGGTAGCCATACTGATGGTATATGCCGTGGTAGTGAGTGCACAAGATTTGTATGTGGGCACATATAATATAAGGTATAAGAACAAGGATGATTCCATCAAAGGTAACGTGTGGACGAAGCGTTGCCAAGTGATGTGTGACCAAATCAACTTTGAGTCGCCCGATGTTCTCGGTATGCAAGAGGTGTTGGTAGGACAATTACATGATTTCCAACGACTTCTCGACAACTATTCCTATATTGGGGTGGGGCGCGATGATGGTAAGGAAGCAGGTGAGTATGCTGCCATTTTCTATAAGAATGACCGTGTGAAGCTATTGGATAGTGGCAATTTCTGGCTCAATGAAACACCCGATGTTCCTAAGTTGGGATGGGATGCGGCTTGCATTCGCATTTGTACGTGGGGAAAGTTCAAGGACTTGCGCACAAAGAAAAAGTTTTATTTTTTCAATCTACACATGGATCATGTGGGTGTAGTGGCAAGGAGAGAAGCTGCCAAGTTGGTGGTGTCGCGCATCAAGGAGATGGCACAAGATGCTCCTGTAGTGCTGACGGGCGACTTCAACGTGGATCAAACAGATGAAATCTATGGTATTTTCACCCATTCTGGCATCTTGAAAGATTCATACGAAAAAGCTCGCATTCGTTTTGCGGAGAATGGTACATTCAATAGTTTTAAGGTGGAAACGAAGACAGATAGTAGGATTGACCACGTCTTCGTTTCTCCTTCATTCAAGGTTGAGGCATACGGCTTGCGCACGGATAGTTATTGGGCAAAAGGAAGACGTAATCTATCCGATCATTATCCCGTATTCGTTAAATTAAGAGGTGGAAAGTGAGAGGTGAGTGGTGAGAGGTGAGTGGTGAGAGATTACCTAAGGCTATAAATGGTCAATGGTCAATAACAAAAGCATATCTCTCACCTCTCACCCCTCACCTCTCTCCCCTAAAAAATGTTAACATCATGCAGTCTTTTTCGATGTTTTAGGACTATAGAAATAGAGACATGATGCTCACGATGAACTTAAGACTATTGATAGAACGTTGCAGACAAGGAGATGAGGAGGCTCTTGGCGAACTGTATGAGGCATATTCTCAGCAGATGAGGGGAATATGCCGACGATATTTCAGCGACGAACAAACAATAGACGATGTCCTTCATGATGCTTTCGTGATTATCTTTACTTCGTTAGATAGGTTGCGCGACATGCGACGTGCAGAACCGTGGATGAATGCTATTGTGCGAAACGTGGCTTCTAAATACAAAGACCACTTGCGTGCTCATCCTACCATTTCCATTGAAGAAGCTAACGAGACGGAATTACCAATCGTCGAAGCGGAAGCTAACGATGGTGTTGGCATTCCACATGATGACCTGATGCAATTGCTCAACATGTTGCCCGAAGGATATAGTAAGGTGTTGCGCCTTTCCATATTCGAGGGTTTGTCGCATAAGGAGATTGCCGCATTGATGAACATTGAGCCACATTCATCTTCATCGCAATTGTCGCGAGCCAAAAGAATGTTGCGCAAGTTGGCTTTGCAATATTGGGCAATACTCCTGCTTCTGTTGGTTCCCATATTCTGGTTGGTGAACAAGAACAAAGAACATGGGGAAACAAGTCAACCTATCGTGAAAAGGCAACAAGATATAGTTCAAGAAGAAGAGAAAACTACTCCAACAAAGGTAAGGAAAACCACCTTACCGCACATTCCGATTGCCAAAAATGTCATTCGTCCGCTCATCATATCGACTACGGACACGATTACTCCCATAGACTCGCTTGCTCCTGTCGTGGCAAAAGAGGAGAAAGATACAACGGTGAATGTTCCAGACGAAAAACCTGTTCATCAACCAATCTATGACGTGGAAAACATATTAGCAGATAAATGGGAAAACAACAAGGAAGAACAACGAAAATGGTCGTTAGACTTGACTTATTCAGGTAATTACGATACGCAAAATAGGTATAATCAATTGTATGCTTACCAATTGCCGCCGAGAAATCAACAAGATATGCCAGGGTCAGGTGCTCCCACTTATATCGAACCATCTTCCATCGACAATTGGAACGATTATTTGTTATACTTAGAGCGTCATCCTGATGCAGTCAATCAAAAAGTACGCGAAGTAATCAGCACCATTGCCCTCAACAATGCCAATCAGCCTGCCAATGAAAAGATTTTGCGTACGAGTCATCATTATATGCCTTTGACGTGGTCATTGTCATTGACTTACAAGTTGAATCATCATTGGGGCTTTGAGACGGGATTGAAATATAGCAAGTTGACATCTGAATTCGAGAAGGGAGCGGATGGTAATACCATAAACGAACGACAGGTTATCCATTATCTCGGAATACCTTTGAAAGGTGTTTATCATTTGTATGACAACAACAGGTGGAGTATTTACGGTGCTGTGGGATTCACCATAGAGAAACCTGTCTATTCGCCTTTATATACTGATTATTACGTGAGGGGTAGGTTAGAGTTGAACGACAAGACTACTATCCATGCTCCGTGGCAATTGTCAACGAGTTTCGGAGTGGGATTACAATATCATATCACACCGTATATCGGTTTCTTTGCAGAGCCAAGTATGCAATATTACATTCCGATGAAGACAAACATAGAGACCTATCATACGGAGCATCCGTTCTCGTTCACCTTACCGTTAGGTATAAGATTTACGTGGTAGTCGTGCAGTCTTTTGGGAGTTTGACGGACTATATAAATAGAGAAGGTAATTAAAATGCCGAAGAAAATGAAACATAACAAATCTTTCGCTTGGATGATGGCGATAGCCATAGCCAGCACAATGATGACTGCTTGTAGTCTTGACGGTTACGAACCAGAGAAACCCTTTACTATTTGTCCTCCACCTAAAACGATGCTCTTTGCGTGTAGTTTTACGCAGCCAGAAATACATGCTGGTGTGGATGTGCTTTTCAATGAAGACGATATCGAATGGTTTAATGTGACAACGCGTGAAATCAAGTTCCGTGAAATGGAAGAACCGCTCTATAAGCGTTTGGAACCATTACACGAAATCTATTTTTATTTAGGTACCAATGAACTGTTTGTGGTAAGTAGTTTCGTCACCGATTGGGATAGTAGGGTGTTCACAAACCTCGTCTTGCATTATGATGTGATTTCTGACCCCAATCAGGGCCACTATTATTTACAAGACAGTTATCCAGAGTTCATCAACACAGAAGAAGTGCAAGCAAACCGTGAGAAGAATGCCAAACAATGGGAAGTGTTTATCCGTTATTTGGATGAAAAGGGTAAATTGAGGAGGTAATCAAGCTCAAGAGAAATAACATAGGCGTTTGTGATTTTCCAATCTACAAATGCCTTTTTCTTGTTTTTCGCCAAGACCTCCCGTCGTTTTCCTTAAATTCCTAATTATTAAGGAGTTGTGAAACGGAAAAGCTTGAAAGACCTCCCGTAAGACCTCCCGTAAGACCTCCCATAGACCTCATGTTTTTTTTAATTCACAATTCACAATTATCAATTCACAATTGAGAAAATTGAAGGTAATCTCTCAGCACTAAACATTACTCAGAGTGTGAGGTCTTAGGTGAGGTCTATGGGAGGTCTTACGGGAGGTCTTGAAAAATCTAACTCGTTGATAATAATGTATTTAGCTATAAATAGGGGAGGTCTTGGCAAAAAGATTGATAATTGAAGATTGAAGATTGAAAAATAACAATTTACAATTAGGCTATTTACTCACTAAACACTCAACACAAAGCATAGGTTTAGACGATGTAAACGATAGCTTTGTATGCTGTAAACCATACGTTTGTAACGCACAAATCAATAGTCTGTAGCATATAATCATCCTTTTATTGAGTGTATAAAAAAAGGATTATGAGTATCTAACAACCCATAATCCTTCTCTATATATGATGCTTGTTATTTCTTTAGCAAACTTGGCTACCTGGCTTTACCTCTTTCAAAGTGGTCGTAACGCTCAATGAACCGTCAAAGTTTTCTGCTGAGAGAATCATGCCTTGACTCTCAATGCCCATGAGCATGCGCGGAGCAAGGTTGGCAATGAAAAGCACGTCCTTGCCAATCAGTTCCTCTGGTTCATAGAATGCGGCAATACCACTCACGATAGTGCGGTCGGTACCAGAACCATCATCGAGGGTGAACTTGAGCAATTTCTTTGCCTTCTTTACCTTCTCGCAATTCTTGATATGACCAACGCGAATGTCTAATTTCTCGAAGTCGCTGAAGTCGATGGTCTCTTTGATAGGTTGAGCCACGTATGCGGCAGCTTCATTGGCCTTCTTCGTGTCGGCGAGTTTCTGTAATTGTGCCTCGATAACACTATCTTCAATCTTCTCAAAAAGCAACTCTGGTTCTGCCAATTGATGTCCTGGCTTCAGCAAATCAGTTTGTCCGAGTTGATCCCATTCAAAGGATTCCATATTGATAAGACCACGAAGTTTCTTGGAAGAGAAAGGAAGGAACGGTTCGAAGGCAATAGCAAGGTTGGCAACCAATTGCAGAGAGATATACAGAATGGTCTCTACGCGCTTGGGATCGGTCTTCCAAACCTTCCAAGGTTCACATTCGGTGATATATCGATTGCCAATACGTGCAAGGTTCATGGCGGCAAATTGCGCCTCACGGAACTTGTATTGTTCAAGCAATTGTTCTACTTCTTCCTTGACATTCTTAAACTCCTCGATAGCTTTACTATCAACTTCCATCAGTTCTCCACAAGCAGGCACAACGCCATTCCAATATTTCTTGGTGAGTTGAAGTGCACGGTTCACGAAGTTTCCATACACAGCCACCAACTCATTATTGTTGCGGTCTTGGAAATCGCGCCAAGTGAAATTGTTGTCTTTCGTCTCTGGTGCATTAGCCGTCAGCACGTAGCGAAGCACGTCTTGTTTGCCAGGCATTTCCTCCAAGTACTCATGAAGCCATACTGCCCAGTTGCGAGAGGTAGAAATCTTGTCGTTCTCTAAGTTTAAGAACTCGTTGGCGGGTACGTTTTCCGGCATAATATAGCCTCCATGTGCTTTCATCATCACGGGGAAGATGATGCAATGGAACACGATATTGTCTTTACCGATGAAGTGAACCAATTTCGTATCCTCGTCTTTCCACCATTTTTCCCAATTTCCCCAACGCTCGGGTTGATTGTCGCATAATTCCTTGGTATTTGAAATGTATCCGATAGGGGCATCAAACCAAACGTAAAGCACTTTTCCGTCAGCTCCTTCTACGGGTACTGGGATTCCCCAATCAAGGTCGCGCGTCATCGCACGTGGTTGTAAATCCATGTCTAACCAACTTTTGCATTGGCCATATACATTGCTGCGCCATTCCTTGTGACCTTCCAAAATCCATTCTTTCAACCAATCCTGATACTCATTCAAAGGAAGATACCAGTTTTTGGTCTCTTTCAATACGGGTTCAGAACCGCTGATGGTACTCTTGGGATTAATCAGTTCGGTAGGAGATAAGTCGCGACCGCATTTCTCACATTGATCACCGTATGCACCTTCGTTGTGGCAATGCGGACATTCACCTGTGATATAGCGGTCAGCAAGGAATTGATGCGCTTCTTCATCATAATATTGCTTAGTGGTTTCCTCCACCAATTTGCCATCATCGTATAACTTTCTGAAGAAATCACTTGCCAATTTGTGGTGTATTTTCGACGTGGTACGGCTATAGATATCGAACGAAATTCCGAAGTCCTCGAATGATTTCTTAATCATTGCGTGGTAGCGGTCAACAACATCTTGCGGAGTAATGCCTTCCTTGCGAGCGCGAATGGTAATAGGTACGCCGTGCTCATCAGAACCACCGATGAAAATAACGTCTTGTTTCTTTAAACGAAGATAACGAACATAGATGTCGGCAGGTACATATACACCTGCCAAGTGACCGATGTGAACACCTCCGTTAGCGTATGGAAGGGCGGCGGTCACCGTCGTGCGCTTGTATTTTTTCTGTTCCATGAAACTATAATTATTATTTGACCGCAAAATTACGAAAAAAATAAAGACATACCAAAGTTTTTTCACATAACTTGCAAGCGGTTTGTCACTAAAAAAAAGTTCCGCTCGTTACCAAAACGAGACGGAACCCAGAAATAATGTATGATGAATAAATAGTGGTTTCTATGAATACCTCAGGATTTGACCTGCACGTACGTGGAAACTCTTTCCTATGTGATTGAGTTCACAAAGTCTGTCAACCGAAACTCCACGCTTTCTGGCGATAGAGTAGAGTGTCTCTCCCTTCTCAACCTTGTGGAATTGTTTGTTGGTCTCGTATCTTGCATTGTTATTGCTTGCAGTTGTACCTCTAACTTGCTCAGGAGTATAGCTGCCGTTGCCTTCCTTGCCACGCAAACGTGTAGCCTCTCTCGACTCAGCCATGAATTTCGACTTATTGAATATATAGTAGTCGCCTACAACGTCTTGTGCCTTGAAGTCGAACATCAATGCTGGGTTCAATGCAACACCACACAAGCGTGTCTCGAAGTGTAAGTGTGAACCAGTACTTCTACCTGTGCTTCCACCTAAACCTATCACATCGCCAGCGCGAACTTCTTGGTTTTCGCGGCAAAGATGCTTGGAGAGGTGACCATAGATAGTTTCCAGTCCATTATCGTGACGAATGACAACGTAATTACCATATCCTGCTGCCTCGTATCTTACGATTCTCACCTTACCGTTGAATGCTGCACGGATAGTATCACCAATGTAAACTTTGATGTCCAATCCCTTGTGTTGTCTACCCCAACGTGCGCCGTAGTTACTGGTAATCACTCGGCTGGTGGTAGGCATACAGAAATCGCGCAAGTCAATCTTATAGCGGTCGGGAAGTTCAATGGCACGATGTGCGTATCTATTGTCCCAATCTGCGTAAAGGTCGCTTGCGGGGAGTCCTGAATATTCGCGATCAAGTAATTCTTGGAATGTGAGCGTATCAACGACTTTCATCTTTCTATCCACAGGAGCTTGACGGGCAAGCAAATCCTGAGCATCTGCTGTTTGGGCAGATAATGTGATGAAAGCAAAAATAGTAAAACTTTTAATTATCTTTTTAAAATTCATATTCAATTGTATTTTTACCATGGGAAAAACATGGTGTATAATAAAGTCAAAAAACAGTTGAAAGAACGTAATCTTCAACGATTTTATCAAAAGTCTTTGCAAAGATAACGCTTTTTATTGAAAAAAATGATGTTCTTAACAGTTTTTATTGTGGTTTTAACATACTTATTGAAGTTGAAACGTACACTTTTTTCATGTTAAAACCCTCGAAAAGTGCTTTATATTAACAGATTGCCGACCAATTGATGTTGGTTTTTCGCAATTCTTTCAGTCTTCTCCACAACATTTCATATTCCGTCTTTTGACAGAGGGGATCGTTGTTGATAATCTTTTGGGCTTCGTCGCGTGCCATCTGTACTATTTGTCCATCGCGGGCGATGTCTGCAATTTTCAAGTCGAAAGCAATACCACTTTGTTGTGTACCTTCCAAGTCGCCTGGTCCTCTTAGTTTCAAGTCGGCTTCGGCAATTTCAAAACCGTCATTCGTATCACACATGATGTCAATACGTTTCCTTGTTTCTTGCGAAAGTTGATAGTTGGTTACGAGAATGCAATAACTTTGGTCTGCACCTCGGCCAACTCGTCCTCGTAATTGGTGCAATTGTGAAAGCCCGAAGCGTTGCGCATCGAGTATTACCATCACGGAAGCATTAGGAACATTCACTCCAACCTCTATCACCGTAGTAGCTACCAATATTTGCGTTTCCCCTTTCACGAAACGTTGCATCTCTTCTTCCTTGTCCTTGGGTTTCATTTTCCCATGTACCTTGCTCATGGAGAATTCGGGAAACACGTTGCGAAGAGCCTCAAAACCTTCTTCCAAATTCTTCAAGTCGCTTTTTTCACTCTCCTTGATTAGTGGAAAAACGATGTAAACCTGTCGTCCTTGATGAATTTGTTGACGAATTCCCTGATACAAACTCACCATTTGGTTGTCGAATTTATGAATGGTTTGAATAGGTTTACGACCTGGGGGAAGTTCGTCTATCACGCTTACATCCAAGTCTCCGTAGATTGTCATGGCCAAAGTACGTGGAATGGGAGTGGCAGTCATAACGAGAATATGCGGAGGATTATCGCTTTTGTTCCACAACTTTGCTCTTTGCGCAACACCAAAACGATGTTGTTCGTCGATAACCGCAAATCCCAATCGTGCAAATTGTACGGGGTCTTCAATCAAGGCATGTGTTCCCACCACGATATGTACACTTCCGTCAATCAATCCATCAAGCACCTCCTTGCGTTTTTTGCCTTTCACGATTCCCGTAAGCAATTCCACGCGAATATCCATACCCTTCAGGAAATCCAGGATAGTTTGCAAGTGTTGCTCAGCCAATATTTCCGTAGGCGCCATGATAAGTGCTTGGAAACCATTGTCAATCGCGATGAGCATAGACATCAATGCCACGAGTGTTTTTCCTGAACCCACGTCGCCCTGAAGAAGTCTATTCATTTGCCTTCCACTTTTCATGTCTGCCCTAATCTCTTTCATGACGCGTTTCTGCGCACCCGTTAGCGAGAAAGGAAGATTGTGAGAATAGAACCAATTAAACTTTTCGCCAACACGAGAGAATATATACCCACGGTATTTACGACGATGGTCGCTCGCGTACCTTAATATATTGAGTTGCACATAAAACAATTCCTCGAATTTCAAACGAAGTCTTGCACGTTGCATCTCCTCCTTGTTGTGCGGATAGTGAATGTTTCGCATGGCTTCGTCACGTGAGATAAGATGGAGTGGGGCAGTAATAAAAGTTGGTAACGTTTCTGTCATCGGCGACGGAATCTTCTGCAAAAGCGTCTTGGTGATTTTCTCCACGTTTTGTGAAGTCAATCCCATCTTCTTCATCTTTTCCGTCGTGATGTAATAAGGTTGCATTCCCATTTGGGAGAGTTGTAAGTCTGCCGCCTTGTCAATATCGGGATGTGCAAATTGGAACCTACCGCCATAGATTGTAGGCTTTCCGAACACGATATATTCCTCGTTTACCTTGTATGTGTTGTAAACATATTTCGTACCATTAAACCATACGATGTCTACAATACCGCTACCGTCGGTGAAATGCGCAATGATTCTTTTCTTGCGAGCACCCATGGCAAATTCCTCGAAACTCAAGATGTGACCTTTAATTTGCACAAAGGGCATGTCTCCAGACAATTCACTAATGGAATACACCCTACTACGGTCTACGTATTTATATGGATAGTATTCCAGTAAGTCGCCCCATGTGTGGAGGTTAAGTTCCTTATTCAGCAATTCCTTGCGTTTAGGCCCAACCCCTGATAGGTACATGATATCTTGGTCGAGGATACTGTTCATTTGGATGATTTAATCAAACCTTCGGCAACAATCAGGTCGAATGGAGTGGTAATCTTGATGTTCTCCCGATTGCCCTCTACCATCTGTACTTGACACCCCAATGCTTCCACAACAGATGCGTCATCTGTAAAGTTTTCTTGATAAGGACGATTGAAAGCTTGCTTCAGCAATGCTATGTCGAATGTTTGTGGTGTTTGAACAATTCTATAATCGCTTCGAAGCACGTTTTTCCCACTTCCATGTGCGTCAACGTAGCGCAAGGTATCGGTAACGGGCAACACGGGAATACATGCATATTCCTCTCGCGCCATTTCATAGCATCGCTCGATTACGTCAACGGAAACGAAAGGACGCACTCCATCATGGATTCCCACAACTCCCTCTTCATCATCAGGAATGGCGTTCAATCCATTCTTAGAAGATGCAAAGCGCGAATCACCTCCATCAACCACTTGATGAACCACATCGAAATGATATTGTTCACATAGTTGTTTCCAATAATCTTGTTGGTCGTGTGGCAAGACGAGGATGATATTCAGCTTTTCGGAGTATTCGCGGAATCTCTTGAGTGTTCGCATCAGTACGGGTTCACCACCGATTTCCATGAATTGCTTTGGAATGTCGCCACCCATGCGCAAACCCTTACCGCCAGCAACGATAATGATATAATCCATATTTTGAAGTAGGAAGGAGGAATTAGGAAGGTGGAAGTGTGCTACGCAGTAATGAAGTAGGAAGTGTTGAGGTGATGAAAACTATGATGCTTCTAAATCTCAATACTACACTTTGCACACATTTTCTTCCTTTCCTCCTTCATTTTTATCCGTTCATTAAGTGATTGAAACGCATTCCCTCTCGTAATTGTTCCACAATCTCCTCGCCTTTCAATTGTCTAAGCAATTCATAACCGAATGGGAAAGCGGCGGCAGGACCTTCACCTGTAGTGATGTTTCCGTCTACATTGAATAAGTCTGCGGTATATTCGGCTCCCTCAAGGTATTGTTCGAAACCAGGATAACATGTGGCGCGCTTGCCTTTCAACAATCCCAAACCTCCGAGTACCATCGGAGCGGCACAAATGGCAGCAATGCGCTTGCCAGCGGCATTTTGTCTGAGGAGTGCATCTTTCACCCCTTCGTGTTCATTGAGATTGGAAGCGCCAGGCATTCCACCTGGAAGCATCAACAAATCGGCATCTTCGAAATCGCCAGCAAATTCAAAGGGCACATCCGCCAACACGGTTACGCCATGAGCACTTATCACTTCGTTAGTGCCCATGATACCAACTGTTACCACTTCTACGCCACCTCTGCGCATGATGTCTATGGGAGCCAACGCCTCAATATCCTCAAATCCGTCGGCTAAAAATACGTACGCTTTTGCCATAATGAATCGTTTTCTTTGTATTTTGCAGTTAAGAAAATAGAATAATGTTATGAGTGCAAAGTTAATGTTTTATTTCGTATTTGCCAAGAAAAGAGCCGATAACTTTCAATACATCGTTTGCGAATGATAAACATATTGTTTATCGCTCGTAAATGATAGGTTTAGCACCGCTAAATATATCGTTTATGAAACATATATGCTGAAAAAGAGTGAATATTTGTTTTTTGTCTTAAGAATTTCAGATGAAATTCGTACCTTTGTAACGTGTAATGAAGGAATTTAGTGCGCAAAACAATATTTTTGATTAACTTTGCAAGGAAAATAAGAAGACTATGACACAACGCAAACTTCGATTTGCCCTCTTCGGCAACGAATATCAAGCCAAGAAGTCTACCGCCATACAAAAGATACTATCGTATCTCTCTGAGAGAAAAGCAGAGGTGTTTGTGGAAAGGGCGTTTTACGACTTCGTAACGCAAGAACAACACTTGCCTATTGAAGCAACGGGCGTGTTCGATGAGTTGGATTTCGACGTGAACTTCGTGATTTCCATGGGAGGAGACGGTACGTTCTTGAAGGCAGCCAGTAGGGTAGGCGCAAAAGAGATTCCTATCTTGGGAGTCAACATGGGACGTTTAGGTTTCCTTGCCGACGTGCTTCCGAGTGAAATAGAAAATGCCTTGCAAACGGTTTTTGACGGTACGTATTTGGTAGAGGAACATACCGTTATCCAAATAGACGTAGATGGCGGCACTATCTTGGGTAGTCCGTACGCGCTAAACGACATTGCCGTGTTGAAACGCGACAATGCATCGATGATAAGCATTAGGGCTTCCATCAATGGAGAATACTTAGTGACTTACCAAGCAGATGGTTTGATTGTTTCCACGCCAACGGGTAGTACGGCTTACAACCTCTCCAACGGAGGCCCAATCATCGTGCCAGATGCTGGAATCCTATGCTTGACACCAGTTGCACCGCATAGTTTGAACGTTCGTCCGATAGCTATCAGCGATACGAGTAGCGTACAACTCACGGTGGAAAGTAGGTCGCACAATTTCTTGGTAGCCATTGACGGTCGTTCAGAGAAGTTGTTGGAAGGAACGAAGATTACGATTAGCAAGGCTCCTTATCAAATAAAAATCATCAAACGGCAATCCCAGCGCTATTTCTCTACGTTGCGTGAGAAAATGATGTGGGGAATTGACCAAAGACAATGATGTGTTTAGCAAGAATTAGAACAATAATCTCTTATGGGAAAGTTAAAGGATTTACTGAAGATACCGAAATATAAATACACGGCTCGCATCATCATGAAGTGGCTTTGGGGCGCTTGGAAAGGCAATCAATTGCAAGCGATTCTCAATGCCTTGATTGGTTTGGGTATGGTAGCGGTAAGCCTGATTCAAGTATGGGCGATGCAAAGGGCAATCGACGTGGCGGCTGGTGCGCGAGAAGGAAATATTTTCGTAGCTACAGGTGTCATCGCATTCTTTATTTTGTGTGAGTTCGCGTTGAGTATCTCAAGTGTTTGGGTGAAGAATATTCTTGGCGTAAAGGCACAAAACAAGATGCAACAACGAATGCTTGACCGCATCTTGCGTTCTGAATGGCACGGAAAAGAGAAGCGACACTCTGGCGATATTATCAATAGGTTGGAGTCGGATGTTAACACGGTGGTGAATTTCCTTACCGAAACAATGCCAAATACATTGTCTGTACTTGCTATGTTTTTCGGAGCGTTCTTCTATCTGTTCTCTATGGACAAGTTTTTGTCAATCGCCATCGTCATCATGTTGCCACTTTTCTTGGGCTTCAGTAGGATTTACATTGGTCAAATGCGTCGTCTGACTCGTTTGGTTCGCGACTCTGATAGTAAGGTACAAAGTGTCTTGCAAGAGACGGTACAAAATAGGATGTTGATAAAGACATTGGAAAGCGACGACGCGATGGTAGATAAATTGGAAGATACGCAAAGCGAATTGAGGCAAAACGTTATCAAGCGCACTCGTTTTAGGCTTTACACCAATTTCGTCATCAATTTCGGTTTTGCATTCGGATATTTGTTTGCTTTCCTTTGGGCAGCTTTGAGAATGCTCGACCATACGTTGACATTCGGTGGAATGACCGCTTTCTTGCAATTGGTGAATAGGATACAAGGGCCAGCAAGGAATCTTACGGCTTTGATTCCGTCTTTTGTGGGCGTATTTACCGCGGCTGAACGTCTGATGGAATTGGAAGAGAATCCTTTGGAAGAACAAGGTGAACCCATCGAGATAGATGCTCCATGTGGCATTAAGTTGACAGATGTCAGTTATGCTTATGACGATGCTGACGAGTATGTCATCAACCACTTAAATTATGATTTCTATCCAGGAAGTTGTACGGCTATCTTGGGCGAGACGGGAGCTGGCAAGACAACACTTATCCGATTGATATTGGCTCTCTTACATCCCACGAGGGGAAAGGTGGAGATTTACAATGCCAATAAGAAAAATGAACTATCTCCTCGTTTGCGTTGCAATTTTGTTTACGTGCCTCAAGGAAATACGTTGTTGAGTGGTACGATTCGCGATAATCTTAGGTTGGGAAACTTGAATGCTACCGACGAAGATATGTATGATGCTTTGCATGAAGCGTGTGCTGATTTCGTGAAAGACTTACCCGACGGTCTCGAAACACAATGTTCGGAGTCGGGTGGTGGATTGAGTGAAGGACAAGCCCAACGTATCACCATCGCCCGTGCTTTGTTGCGAAATCGCAATATCATGTTGTTCGATGAGGCAACGAGTGCCCTTGATCCTGAAACGGAGAAACAATTGTTGAAGAATATCCTTGCCAACCATGATAAGACGGTTATTTTCATCACGCATCGTCCTGCCGTAGTGGATTATTGCGACCAGACGTTGAAGATAGAAAGGGTGAGGGTAAAACTATCATAATCTATTCGTATGAAAAAAGTATTGTTATTAATTGTATGGCTGACGTCGGCAATCGGTGTATATGCTGAAGACCTCGATTCGCTCTATACGCAAGAGATGTTGAGATATGGTGCTGAAGCTCCCGATTTCATGATTGATAGTTTGTCAAACACCTCTCTCAAGAGTATGAGAGGCAGGTATGTCGTGTTGCATTTTTGGGCTTCATGGTGTCCGGATTGTCGTAAGGATATTCCCGAAATCAACAAGTTGCACGAAGAATTTGCCTCCGACAGCGTTATCTTTATTCACATTTCCTTCGATACGGAAAAGGAAAAGTGGTTGAAGTATATTGGCGAAAGCGGAATGGATGGTTTGCAACTATGCGAGTTTGTCAAGATGAAGGAGTCGAAGACCGCCCAAGCATACGGTATCAAGTGGATTCCATCCATGTACGTATTGAATACCGAAGGCAAGGTTATCTTACGAACCGTGATGATAGAGAAGTTGAGGAAGCAATTGTCTCATCTCGATTTATCCAAGGTGTTAATCTCTCGTTCAAAGAGAGCGAGTTCACCCACCTTCCCTGGTGGCGACAATGCCTTAAAGGCTTTCTTGGCGTCTAATGTGGAATATCCGCGCAAAGCCTCTAATTACGGGTTGGAAGGCCAGACCATCTTCCGTTTTGTCATCAATACAGATGGTTCCATCTCGCAAGTGAAGGTGGTCAGCAATACGATAACCGTCGAAGATAAGTTGCCCTTCCAGAAGTTGGCGGGCGACGAGAAACGTAAGTTGCGTGAAGAGGTATTGAGATTGTTTGCCGAAGAAGGCATGAGGGTTATCAAGAAGATGCCGAAATGGAAACCTGGCGTTCGATATGGAATGCCCGTAAAGGCAGAATACGAAATGCCGCTCAATTTCAAGATACATTATAATAATTATTAAGGTGGTTCGCAACGAATTCGTGCTTAACTACGTCATAATAATATGATACGATTAACGGACATCAACAAGACATATTTCGGAGCCCAACCATTGCATGTGTTGAAAGGTATCAACTTGCACATTCAAGAAGGTGAGTTTGTTTCCATCATGGGAGCATCGGGCTCGGGAAAGTCCACCTTATTAAATATATTAGGAATACTCGACAATTACGACACGGGCGAATATATGCTTGCAGGTACGTTGATTAAGGACCTTTCCGAGAAGCGTGCGGCTCAATATCGTAATAGGATGATTGGTTTTATCTTCCAGTCTTTCAATCTGATTGGCTTCAAGACGGCGGTTGAAAACGTCGAATTGCCTTTGTTTTATCAAGGGATAAGCCGACGCAAACGTCATCAGATGGCGATGGAATATCTTGATCGCTTGGGACTTGCTGATTGGGCTGGCCACTATCCTAATGAGTTGTCGGGAGGACAGAAGCAACGCGTAGCCATAGCAAGGGCCTTGATTACCCAACCGAAGATTATCTTGGCCGACGAACCTACTGGTGCGCTTGACTCAAAGACGAGTATTGAGGTGATGCAGTTGCTCAAGCAATTACACCAAGAGGAACATAAGACCATCCTCGTCGTCACTCACGAGAGTGGAGTGGCTAATGAAACCAATAAAATCATCCACATCAAGGATGGTCTTATCGGTAATATCGAAGAAAACTTGAATCATCAGGCAAGTCCTTTCGGCACGAGTGGCTTGATGAAATAATATCCATAGAAGCATGTACGATATCCTGTCTGAAATATGGTCTACGGCAAAGCGCAACAAATTGCGTACGGCTCTTACGGGGTTTGCCGTTGCATGGGGAATATTCATGTTGATATTCCTCTTGGGGGCAGGTAACGGGTTGATAAATGCTACCACGGCCAACAGCAATCGTTTTCTTGACAACTCCATGATGGTAGGTGGCGGCGTTACGTCTAAGCCTTACGACGGATTGAAAGAGGGAAGGAGAATCAGGTTGAATGACGAGGACATCTCCATGACCGACCGCAGGTTTCAGGAAAACATCGATGAGGTGGGTGCGGAAATCACCCAATCGGGCGTGGTGATTACCTATGGAGAGAATTACGTGTCGAGCAGCTTGGAAGGTGTGTATCCCAACGAAGCCAAGATTAACAAGATAGAGATGCTATATGGTAGGTTTGTCAATGAAGTTGACAACTCCCAGATGCGCAAGTCGTTGGTTCTTAGCGAAAACCAAGCCAAGGAACTCTATCGTGGTGATATTTCGATGATGATTGGGCAAAATGCCAAGGTGGGAAACATCGCATTTAGGATTGTGGGCATTTACAAGAGTGACCAAAGTGCGATGAATGCCGAGGCTTATACGGCTTTCAACACCGTGCGTACGATGTATAACCGAGGCGACAAGGCTGACAATATCATCTTCACGTTTCATGGCTTGAATAGCATGGACGAGAACGAGGATTTCGAAAAGAGATACCAGTCGAGCTTGAACGTCAATCATCGTGCCGCGCCTGATGACGAGAATGCCACGTGGGTGTGGAATCGCTTTACGCAAAACCTACAGATGAACGTGGCCATGAATATCATCAGGATTGCGTTGTGGGTGATTGGCATTTTCACGTTGTTGAGTGGCATCGTGGGAGTGAGCAATATCATGCTGATAACCGTGAAGGAGCGCACGCGCGAATTCGGCATTCGTAAGGCGATTGGTGCCACGCCAGCGTCTATCTTGCGCCTTATCATCGTTGAGAGTATTCTCATCACCACGTTCTTTGGTTATTTGGGAATGTTGCTCGGTATGGCGGCAAACGAATACATGGACGCTACGCTGGGGCATGATAAGATTGACAATGGTTTGTTCCAACTGACGATGTTCGTCAACCCAACCGTCGGACTCGATGTTTGCATCGAAGCCACGTTGGTGATGATCATAGCTGGAACGCTTGCTGGATTGATTCCCGCGCGTAAGGCGGCGCACATTCGTCCGATAGAGGCGTTGCGGGCAGAGTGACCTCTCACCTCTCACCTCTAAAATAAATAGAATGAAATGAGAATAGATGTAGATTCATACAAGGAGATTCTTGACACGCTGACACGAAACAAGGCGCGTTCTCTGTTGACGGGCTTCGGCGTGTTCTGGGGCGTTTTCATGTTGGTTTCCCTCATCGGGGGAGGTCAAGGACTCAAGGAAATGCTCACAAACAACTTTGAGGGCTTTGCATCTAATTCTGCCATTATCTTTGCTCAACCCACCACCAAACCTTATCATGGATTCCGAAAGGGTAGAGGATGGAGTATGTCATACCGCGACGTGGAAAGGTTGAGGCAACAAGTGCCTGAGTTGGATGTGGTGTCGCCCAACTTGTCGCATTGGGGAGCCACGGCTGCTTTCAACGACAAGACGAGCAGTTGTAACGTGAAGGGATTGATGCCTGAAAATGAAAAGGTGGAAGCGCCGCAGATTTATTATGGTAGGTTCTTGAACGAAATGGACTTGGCTCAGCGACGCAAGGTGTGTGTGTTGGGCAAGAAGGTTTACAAGACTCTTTTCCCTGGCGGCGGAAATCCGTGTGGACAGATGATTCGCATCGATTCGATGTATTATAACGTGGTGGGTGTGGATTATGCTTCGGGCAACATCAGCATCAACGGTAGGGCAGAGGAGTCTGTCGTCATTCCCATCACGTTGATGCAACAGGCATATAGCCTGGGCGATAGTGTTCACTTGATTAGTGCCACGGCTAAGCCAGGTGTGGTGATGAGCAAGATAGCGCCTCGCATTCGCGAGGTGGTTGCCCGTGCGCACCATATAGACCCTACCGACGAAAAGGCCGTTACGGTGTTCAATACCGAAATCATGTTTGGATTGGTAGACAGCTTGTTCTCGGGAGTCAACTTGCTGATATGGCTCGTGGGAATCGGCACGTTGTTGGCTGGTGCCATCGGCGTTTCAAACATCATGATGGTCACGGTGAAGGAGCGAACCACCGAGATAGGCATCCGTCGGGCGATAGGTGCCACACCGCAAAGCATTCTCGGACAAATCATGAGCGAGAGTATCGTGCTTACTTCCGTGGCTGGGATGAGCGGAATTCTCTTTGCCGTGATGATATTGGAAATGCTCGAAATGGCCAACACCACCGATGGCATCGTGGAGGCTCATTACCAAGTGGGCTTCTGGACCGCTATTGGCGCGGTGGTATTGTTGAGCATCTTGGGCGTATTGGCTGGGTTGGCTCCCGCCGCTCGCGCCATGAGCATCAAGCCCGTAGACGCCATGCGGGATGAATAGATAATCAAATGCCGTTCACATTATATATATAATATAGGTGTGGAGGGTTTATAAATAGGAAAGATATGAAAAAGAATTTCAAATTGTTCGTCGCCCTGCTGATTGCGATGGTGTTTATCGGAACGTTCGTGTTCCTCTGGAAGAAATCACAACCGCAACCCGTTGCTTACGAGGAGTTCACACCGAAAACGATGGACATCAGCAAGACTACCGTTATCACGGGAAAGATAGAGCCGCGCAACGAGGTGAACGTGAAACCGCAAATCTCGGGTATCATCACGCATCTGTACAAGGAAGCGGGCGACCGCGTGCAGGCTGGCGAGGTTATCGCCAAGGTGAAGGTGATTCCCGACATGCAACAACTGAGTTCTGCCGAGGCGCGCGTGCGTCTGGCCAACATGAACGTGGGAAAGGCGAAGGTTGACTACGACCGCGAAAAGACGTTGTTTGATAAGGGTCTTGTCTCTGCCGACGAGTACGACAAGATTGCCCATACCTATCATCAGGCGCAAGAGGAGTTGACGGCGGCCAACGATCATCTGCAAGTGGTGCGCGACGGTGTTTCCAAGAGCAACGCCAATGCCAGTTCTACGCTCATCCGTTCCACCATTACGGGCTTGATATTGGATGTGCCCGTCAAGGTGGGCAACTCAGTCATCCTCAGCAACACGTTCAACGACGGTACCACCATCGCGAGCGTTGCCGACATGAACGACCTCATCTTCCGTGGCAATATCGACGAGACGGAGGTGGGACAATTAGTGACGGGAATGCCCATGGAAATCACCATTGGCGCTTTGCAGAACCTGAAGTTTGATGCTTCCCTGGAATATATATCGCCCAAGGCGGTAGAGGCGGGAGGCGCCAATCAGTTCGAAATCAAGGCAGCCGTAAACGTAGGCGGTTCACATTACGTGCGTAGCGGATATAGTGCCAACGCCCAGATAGAATTGGCATCAGCCAAGAATGTGCTCACCATTCCCGAGAGTGCCATCGAGTTCAGCGGTAACGACACCTACGTGTATGTCATCAAGGGCACGGAAGACAACAAGACCTACGAGCGCAAGAAGGTGCAGACGGGATTGAGCGACGGATTGAACATCGAAATCAAGGGAGGCATTGGAGCGAAAGACCTGATTAGAGGTCCGAAAATCGTGAAAGACGACGACGACGAGGATAGCCGTCACAGCATCTAAATCACGTGCAAGAAGCGTTCGATGGGAATGCCTCTGTTCTTGTCCTTGTTGTCCTTGTTCAAGTCGATAAGCTTATACACCGCATCCATCGCCCTGCGCGTACTCTTCTTCAGCGACACGTCGTTCAGTAAGTTACCGATTAACACGGCAGAAAAGATATCGCCCGTTCCTGGAAAGTGAACGGGTATTTCTGTATAAGGCAAGATGAAATACTCACCGTTGTGGTGGTTGAAGCCGATAACAGACGGTTGACCCTCGATGGGAATGCTCGTTATCAGCACCGACTTGGCGCCAATCTCCCTCAACTTGTCTACCAACACGCAGGCCTCCTCGTGCGTCACGCCAATCTTGTTGTACTTGAATCCCGTCAAGTAACAAGCCTCCGTGTGGTTCGGGTAAATCAAGTCGGCCACCGAAATCATCTCCTTCATGCTCGCTATCGTGGCAGGCGTAACGCCATTGTACAACTTCCCCTCGTCGCCCATGATGGGGTCAACGAACGTGATGGTACCGTTGTGGGCCTGTTCGCGACAATAGTCGGCCACCACCTTCGCCTGTCGCTCCGAGGCGATGAATCCCGTGGCGATGGCACCAAACGAGAAACCGAGTTCCTTCCATACGGGAAACACGCCGATGATGTAGTCGGTGGTGTCGAGCAGGTTAAACTTCCCGTAATCCAACGTATTCGATACGAGCGCCGTGGGCAGGTTGTAAGTGGGAATGCCCATGTACGACAACACGGGAAGCATGGCAGCCGTGGCCACCTTGCCATATCCAGCCATATCGTTTATCAACAAAATCTGACGGTTGTGTACGTAATTCCCCATGTTCTCACTCCCCTTATTGTCCTTTTTGTCTATTGGGTGTCTCATTCTTCTTTTTTGCTTTCTTGATGTGCTTTCTTATTTCATCTGCAAAGTTACAAAAAGTTATTAATTTGCCATATATAGACTAATATTTTTTACAAATGTACCCAATTAGTTGACATGATAACCATTTGGATATTTTGATATTGCTAATTTCGAAAGAAAAACTATAATTTTGCAATATAATTTCACGTAAATAATTTACAAGTTAAATTATTACCGCATAAAATAACAATAAAATGTTAGAAATTGGTTTACTAATTAGACAAAAACTAAAAGAGAGGAAGAGAACCATCGTTTGGCTCGCCGATAAACTGTCGTGTTCTCGCACCAACGTATATAAAATCTTCGACAAGCGTTCTATTGATACGGATTACCTAATCAGAATCTCCGACATCTTAGACTATGACTTTTTCGCATTGTATAGTGAGGAACTGAAAAAACGGAAACGCGGAATAACTGATAAAACATAAAAAACTACTGCTTGTTATCATTATTCATTCAATGCCATTAACCAACCTAAAATCAACGATGATTTTCTGAAAAATCATCAATATCCACCATGGTTTATTGCATCTCACGCGAACCAACGCAAGGCCATGGTGCATGTAATAGGCTCTTCATCATGGCATGATATTCCCTATTTCCCCCCAACGCCATTGGCATCAGCATCTTATAAGACTCATCAGAACCTTATGAGACACTGATGCCATTTTTAATGGGGAGAGGGGAGCGGGGGCGCGAATGAATGGCCGTAAGTGGCTGTAAAGCATATATTTGCGATTGGTAAACCATATATTTGCAACTGGTAAACCATATATTTACAGCATCCAAAACACAGTGTTTGCATCTTGTAAAAGATGGCTTGTAGAGTCAAAATGCCACATTGCCACATTGCCACATTGCCACATTAAGGTGTTTCCGATATGCATCAGCCCCTATATATATGAGTTATTATTATATTATATTATAATATAATATAATAATAAAATTTAATAATTACAATTTATTGCCTATTACCTATCATTATCTTTCATATTAAAACCGCGCATATTCGAAGTAGCTTAATGTGGCAAAGTGGCAAAGTGGCAAAGTGGCAAAATTCCATTGACATGTTTCCATATTATGAAAAATAGTCGTATCTTTGCAAAACGAAAGAGATACCAACGAAAAGGCTTAATGATTGCTTATGACAGCAGAACAGAAAAATACTTTTTTGAAGCAGGTGTTTCCAAACCTCCTTCTCGATAAAATCAACGCCATGAGCGATGATGAGCGACAATCCCTTTTATTTGAACAGGCTGAAAGACTGCTTGCCATGCCCTACAATGGCGACGTTGCACGATTTTATGCCTATACGGTTTTAAAGGATATGGAAGACGGTGAAGTAACCGTTTCGCCTGCCTTTGCCAGCGACGATAGTCAGTGTGGATGCTGGTTGGTAAGACTTGCCAAACTCTTGGCTGGGCTCCTCAATTCAAACGTGAACCTTGCGCTGGAAGCCTGTGGCTTGCCATTGTTCACCACGGATGCCGCGCAGACGTTTCCCACCGATGACAAGCATGTTTTCCCCGATGGACCAACGAAGTTCCACGACGACCTCTTGCGCCTGTTTATGCGCCAGAATCACAAGCCATACGTCTATCTGCCGCTTTATATGGTGAAAGTAATTTGCAAAAGGGCACTCGAATGGGCTATGTGCCACAATCCAGTCATACAAGACTATTTCGCCCAACAATTACACAAGTCGTCTTTTAAAGATGATACGGAACGTGATAAGTATAGAGAGGAATGTTGGGAGGCGATGCTCAACATACATAATCATCTGGTTTGCGGCAGGGAAAATGGACTTGACGAAGACGGTCAGTTTATCATTGATGCCCTATGGGGCTTTGTGCCTTATCCCTACGAGGATAACTATGTGACATGCGCAAAAGAGATTAAAAACGCGGCACAGTCATTATTGCACGAAAGGGACTATCAAGAGAACATGAAAGAATATGTAAAAACCGTATTGGAAAAAAGTTCTGAAATAGCAGGTGAGCACGATGTGGATTTCGACATCCATGAGTGGAACATATCTTATAGTTATCTGGCATATTGGATAGAATATTATTATGGCAATCATGTCAAATGACATCATGTATAGCAATCGTGGAGAAAACGAGTGGCGGTCGCCAAGTGCCATTGCCCTTCAAAACCGATTTCACAACAAAGCCGATGATCTTTTTTCCTTGGGGAAAATGCAAAAGCGGCTTTGCACATGGATGAAGGAAAAAACCGACTTCTCTGCCTCTGACGTTAATAATATTTCGCGATTCCTTTTAAGTAGCGAATATGAATTTGCACGAATGCTCCTGCGTTCACGTGCGGAGTCTTTGGGAGAAATAAAGAAAGACGTGGACGACCTCTATCCAAATGACAATCCCTTGCAGTTGCTCTATGAAAAACGGGAGAACCTTATAGATGAATTGCTGAAAATCAACTTTGTTTCAAAGTGGGGGAATGCCATTGCCGAAGACGACTCCTGGCAAATATTCGCCAGACACATGCCGTGGCACGATGATTATTCTCGGGAAAGCATTAGGCGTTTTTTCCGACTGATAGGAAAAATAGGCATCATAACCGACGTGCTTTGCCAAAAGGCTTCTGATTACGGGATAAACGTCGATTATTCACAATTTGACGAATTTGTGCATGAGCAAGAAGTAGCGAGACTGACAGACGAACGGTTGGCAAATGCCATCGAGGCATGTGCTGAACATATAAACAGTCATGCAGACTGGGCTGTGGTATATCTTGTGCTTCGCCAATATTATGGCTGGAACGACGGCATGGAAGAGTTTCAAAGAAGAATCAATGCGCTGAAGTTTACGAAGAAGCTGGTGGAATGCAAGGATGTGGGTAAGAGCATTAACAGCAAAAAGGGCGGATGGATGAACGACCGTATTGAGAAATGGCCATCCAACAAACAAAAGAAATTTGCCGAAGTATTCATAAAAGCCATTAATTCAGAATTATCCAAATAGATTTCCGTTCGGGTTTCCGAACGGATTTTTTTCGACAAAAAAGTTTCCGAACTTTCCGAATAAATTTCCGATGCATTTCCATTGTTGGGAGTGCATCGTTTCTTATTGTACTTTTGCGATGTCTTCCGAGATATGCAGCCAAAATGAGAGCTGGCTATCCTTAGAGAAGCGGAAGAATTAGAATCATTGTTTAATCTGAGACGAATGCCGAGTGAGGAGAATCTCGCGAGTGAAAAGGTACCAATTCAGCACTTCGCTTCATCTCGCAAAAGTTTCATTAAATATGAATAAAAATTTTAAGAAAAACTTGCTTTTGTCTTACCTGAAAACAAGAAAGGAGGAAACCGTATGGGAGTAAGCAAATATTTCACGACGATTGGCAGGGGACATGGTGCGCCCTGCCAACCAGCCACACGCGAGGAATGGGAAAGTCTGCGCAAGGAGCCTTGGCTGGCGCAGATGTGCGAACGTATCAGAAAAGGCGACGAGCAACTGAAACACCGCTTGCCGGTATGGACACCTCATTGCGCGGAGTTTAAGGATAACCACAGGGCGATAGCGGACGCGCTGAAACCGCTTAACCGCTTGATGCTTGACTTTGACGAGAAAGGGCACACGGACGAGATTATGAGAAGCCTCACCCCCAGCCCCTCTCCGAATGGAGAGGGGAGTGGAATGACAGCAGGGGCGTTGGTGATATTGCTCGTTGAGGAAAGCGTTCGTCGCGGTACGCATGTGTTGGTGGAACTTCCAGATGGGATGACTGCCGAACAAGCACAGGAAATGATGGCTACCATTACGGGATTTACGCCCGACAAGGCCGTGAAAGATGTTTCGAGGTGTATCTATATGGTTCCGCAGGATCATACGAAGTATGTTAGCGAAAAACTTTTCACGTTTGAAGGTGGAATTAGGAAGGTGGAAGTGGTCGCCAAAGGCGAGGATGAAGTTTTGAAGGACGATGTACTTCTTACTTCAAACCTTGATAACTGCGCAAAGCGCACCACTTCATCCGTCAACCTTCCTACTTCCTCCGTCTTTAAGGGCCTTCCTTATTCATCCATTATTTCCGAGTGGTTCCGTCGTAATGGAGGCGAGCCGTCGGAAGGTGAGCGTAATGTGAAGTTGCATAAGTTGGCGGTGAATCTTCGTGCCATTTGCGACAACAGGAAAGAGGTATTGATGGCGATTATGCCAAGGTTTGGCTTGTCGGAAACGGAATTGAAATCAATCATTGATTCTGCTTGCAAGGAGAATCCGAAAGGAATATCCAAGATGATGACCTCTATCATTGACGATTTAACATCTACTATTTGCCGTTCTGGGGATGAAGAGGTGGATGGTGATTCAAGTAATAGTCAGTCATCATTATTCAATGTTCGATTGAAAAAACTACCTATTGGTCTTCGTGAATCATTGATAGGAGTACCCAAAAACATGCAGATGCCCGTGCTTTGTGCGGTGCTGCCGATAGCTGCGGCGTATGCCGACCAAGTGGAAGTGGAATATTGCGACGGGCAACGGCAGCGATTGGGATTGATGTCGATTATCCGTGGAGAGCAGGCTTCTGGTAAGAGTGTATGCAAGAATGCGGTGGACGTGTGGAAACGTCAGTTTGAAGAGGAAGATACCTTGGCGCGTCAACGTGAAGAACAATGGAAGGAACGCAAAAAGGCGCGCAAGGCAAACGAGAAAGCTCCCGATGACCCAAAGGTGCTGATTAGGATGGTGCCTGTTACGGTGAGTTGTTCTACGCTATTGAAGCGATTTAAGAATGCTTGTGGCCATACGCTTTATTCGTTTGGCGAGGAACTTGATACATTGAGAAAGACGAACGGTGCCGGTTCGTGGAGTTCGAAATACGACATCTATCGCCTTTCGTTCGACCAAGGTGAATGGGGACAAGATTACAATAGTGACCAGGCAGAGAGTGGCGTGGTGAAGGTTGCCTACAATTGGACGATGCTCGGTACGAATGGCGCAATGCGGAAATGTTTCAAGCAAGACAATATTGAGAACGGACTTTCCTCACGAATACTTGTTGCAGAAATGCCCGATGCTTCTTTTGCGAAGATGCCGAAATATGGCCATCGTACTGCTTATGATGAGGCGCAGATTCAGGAGGCGGTGACCCGTCTGCGTTCGTATTCAGGATTGGTGGATGTTCCTCGTTTGAGAAAAGCCATTGAGAAATGGGCAGAAGAAAAGCGCGTGGAAGCAGCCAAGGATATTGACCACGTAAAGGACACCTATCGCAAACGTGCTGCCGTGATTGGCTTCCGATGTGGCGTGATTCATCATCTGTTATGCCCATCCCAAACCCTTCTCCAAGGGGAGGGAGAAGACTCAGTACAAGGCAAATTGTCTTCTCTCGGTTGGATGGATAAGAAGGAGGCAAAATCTTCTATTGACTTTGCGCTCATGATGGCAGAATACACGCTTCAGCAACAGATTGCAGCTTTTGGCGAGGCACTCCAGAAAGAGTATGTCAATGCACAAGACGAATGCCAACGATATGGCGTGAATCATAGCATCTTCGACCAACTTGCCCCAACATTCACCATGGACGACCTGCGGACGTTGAAAAAGGGATTGTGTGGAGAATCTGCCTTGCGTAACATCATCACACGTTGGCATCGTGACGGTTGGATTGAGAAGAAAGACAATAGGCACTGGTGTAAAATGCCACAACGCCACTTTGCCACATTGCCACATTAAGGTGGTTTACAATTCCCCTAATGGCATTGATGTGGTGAAAAACAAGATTAGATGATGTCAGCCAGCCATGCGGAAACATTTGGTTTTTGCGTGGCTGGCTACTATTTATCGTTAATCTTCCAAAAATAATCGTTACTTCCATGAATTTTTGCTATCTTTGCGCAAAGATAACCATAAAAAGAAAAAGGCAATGAGAAAGTTGACATTGGCACTGGTGTTGATGTTGGGCATAGGACAGGCTGTGGCTCAACCGATTGATCGTAAGGAAGTGGTAACGCGAAACAACCCGCACGTAACGTCTATGGACAAGATGGCATCTTTGTCGGTGGGAAACGGACACTTTGCCTTTACGGTGGACGGTACGGGCTTGCAGACGTTTCCCGAGGAATATAGCACGGGTGTGCCGTTGGGTACGATGAGCGACTGGGGATGGCACTCGTTTGGCAACTCGGAGAGGTATCAAGTGAAGGAGGTGCTGGTGGAGCGCGACTTCGGTAGGGGACGGAAGGAACCGTATGCTGGTCAGTTTAAGGAACCAGGTAGGCAGAAGGATGCGGAGAGTTATTTCCGTGCCAACCCTCATCGCCTGCACTTGGGAACCATCGGCCTTGACTTGGAGGATATGTCGGAGGTGAAGGATGTTGACCAGACGTTGGACCTATGGAAAGGAAAGATAGACAGCAAGTTTACGTATAAGGGACAGAAATATCATGTGGAGACGGTGGTAGACCCAACGGGCAGCGTGGTGTCTTCGCGTATCAACTCTGACGGTGAGATTGCGGTGAAGATTCGTTTCCCATACCCCACGGGAAAGCATACCGACGACGGTTGTGATTGGAACCCCCAAAACGATAGGCTTCACAGCACCGAAGTGGTTAAGGGCAGGGGTGTGCTGGAAGTGGTGCATACTTTCCCGTTAAGCTTTTCTTATGTAACGAGTTATTGGATGTATCTTAGTTGGATAGGCGACGCGAAGGTGCGTATCCCTACTGGCCAAAAACATACGATTATCCTGAAGTCGAAGACGGGAACGCTTGATTTCACTTGTCAGTTTGAGCGGAACGCCCGTCCGAACATTATGATTGAGCCGTTTGCCGAACATGCCATTCGTGCTGGACAGGTATGGAACAATTTCTGGAAAGAGGGCGGTATCGTGGATTTCTCGCACGTGAAGGATAGTAGGGCGAAGGAATTGGAGCGTCGCGTAATCCTCAGCAATTACCTCATGATGGTGAACGACGCGGGAAACACGCCTCCTCAAGAGACGGGACTGACCTATAACTCATGGTTCGGAAAGTTCCACCTTGAGATGGAGTGGTGGCACCAAGCCCAGTTTGCCTTGTGGGGACGACCCACGTTTGTTGCCAAGACGCTGTCGTGGTATTATACCGTGATGGAGAAAGCCAAGGAGATTGCCCAACGACAAGGATTCGGGGGCGTGAGATGGATGAAGATGACCGACCCGACGGGTAGGGAGGCACCATCGAACGTGGGTTCGTATCTGATATGGCAACAGCCGCATCCTATCTATCTGGCGGAACTGGTGTACAGGACGCAAGTGGGAAGGTATGTGGCCACCAAGAACGAAAATAGCATGTTGTCGCCTGAAGAAGTAAAGGAGAGGCGAGAAATGGGCAATAAAATCTTGAAGGCTTATGACTTGCTGGTGGAGCAGACTGCACAATTCATGTACTCGTTTGCCACGGTAGACGATATAAAGAAGCGGTTTGTGTTGAAGGGTTGCATCCCCGCACAAGAGACGTTGAAAGCCGACTCCACCGTGAATCCGCCCTTTGAGTTGTCGTATTGGCTTTGGGGCTTGGAGACCGCACAGAAATGGCGTGAGCGTATGGGCAAACCACGCGACGAACAATGGGATTTGGTGATTAAGAACCTTTCGCCATTGGCTTACAATGAGGACTCTCTTTACTTGGCTGCCGAGTCGGCTCCGCAAACCTATAAGGACATTCGATTCTATAGCGACCATCCTGCCGTGCTCGGTGCGGTAGGCATCTTGCCACAAAACAAGTTGGTGAATGACGACATCATGCGCAAGACGTTGGACTGGGTGTGGAATAACTGGAATTGGGACAAGACGTGGGGATGGGACTTCCCGATGGTGGCTATGTGTGCCGCCAGGTTGGGCGAACCGCAACGTGCCGTTGATGCCCTGCTCATGGACAAGCGCACCAATACATATTTAGTGAATGGCCACAACTATCAAGACGACCGTTTGCGCTGCTATCTGCCAGGCAACGGAGGATTGCTGACGGCTATCGCGATGATGTGTGCAGGTTGGGATGGTTCGACGGGAAAGAACCCTGGATTCCCAGCCGATTGGGATGTGCGTTGGGAAGGCTTGCTTCCGTTGCCATAATAACGAAGGCGATTGCCTATAGATGATGAAATAGGCGGAAATAGATGTCGTCTTTGTTGACGAACTTTCTGATGAGACCTTGGGCATTGAGTTCTTCGGCGGTGCCAGTGGTCAAGCCATTTTGCTTGTCTAACAACCAAATGGTGTCGGCCATCTGAAGCGCCAACTCAAGGTCGTGGGTGCTGAGGAAGATGGTCTTATCCAATTCGTGCGCCAATCTCTTGAGCAATTGCATCACGTCGACCTTGCTGGGATAGTCGAGGAAAGCCGTCGGTTCGTCGAGGATGATAATCGGCGTTTCTTGTGCCAATGCCTTCGCTATCATGACCTTTTGTTTCTCCCCGTCGCTCAAAGAGTGGATAGGGGAGTCTTTCAAAGCCACGATTCCCACCATTTGCAAGGCCTCTTCCACGACCTCTTGATCATGTCTTGACAACGTGCCCCAGAATCCCGTGTAAGGCGAACGACCTAAGCCAATCAACTCGTTGACGGTGATGTTTAGCACGTCGGGCTTGTCGGTCAACACCACGCTGACCAGCTTAGACATTTGTTTGATGGAAAGCGAAGTGATGTCGTTGCCATTCAACAATATTTGGCCGCCAATCACGGGTTGGAAGGCGGTAATGGTGCGCAAGAGGGTGGATTTTCCTACGCCGTTTGCACCTATCAAGCAAGTGAGTTGTCCGCTGAAGATGGTGGCATTGAGCGTTTCCATCACCATCTTCGTCGTTCCCTTCTTGATGCGGTAGCCGATGGATAAGTCTTTGAGTTGAATGGTTTCCATGACGACAAAGGTAATCATTTTGTGGAGTTTATCCCAATAGTGTTTGTAAGTTTATGAGTTTTTAAGTAAATTTGCACTTGAATTATGAATCAATCATCACCCATTCTCCAACTCCAACGTCAACGGATGTTGCTGGAGATAGAATACTATTTTGAGAAAGAAGCCTTTCGCAAGCAAACCGAGACAATGGGTTTGCAACGAAAGGTGAAGCGCGGTGATGCTTGGTTTCCCGTGAAGGTGGGGAAAAGTTATTATAATTCCCTGAATCAGTTGGCGGTGGAAGTATATCGTACAACCGACCAAGATATTGAGCACAACTTTGAGTTTGGTCGCCCCGTGTGTTTCTTCAAAATCAAGGAAGACGGGAAGACGATTCAATATTATTCGTTTACCGCCACGGTGTCGTACGTGGATGGCGATAGGATGGTGGTTACCGTTCCAGACAATACCCACGTGATAGACTTGCAAGACGCCAAGCAACTGGGAGTGCAATTGTTTTTCGACGAGACTTCGTATCGCACGATGTTTGAGGCACTCGACCGTGTGATGAAAGCCAAAAACAATCGTTTGGCTCATCTTCGCGACTTGTTTTATTCCTCGCAAAAGGTGGAGCGATTTACCTTTGAGCCGATGCGATTTCCGTGGTTGAATCCTTCGCAAGAGAAAGCCGTTAACGACGTATTGCGTTCTAAGGATGTGATGGTGGTTCATGGTCCTCCAGGAACGGGAAAGACCACTACGCTCGTAGAGGCTATCTACGAAACATTGCATCGTGAAAGTCAAGTGTTGGTTTGTGCGCAAAGCAACATGGCGGTGGATTGGATTAGCGAGAAACTGGTAGATAGAGGCGTGAATGTGTTGCGCATTGGCAATCCCACGCGCGTCAACGACAAGATGCTCTCGTTTACTTACGAACGACGGTTTGAATCGCATCCCGATTATCCGCAATTGTGGGCAATAAGAAAGGCGATACGCGACTTGAGGGGAATGAAAAAGCGGGGTAGTGAAAGTTATCACCAGAAGATGGAACGGTTGAAAAGTCGTGCGATGGAATTGGAAATCCGCATCAACGCGGAGTTGTTTGGTGAGGCTCGCGTAATCGCTTCCACATTGGTAGGTTCTGCTAATCGCTTGTTGGAAGGACAGAAATTCGCCACCTTATTTATAGACGAGGCGGCACAAGCATTAGAAGCCGCTTGTTGGATTCCCATTCGCAGGTGTTCGCGCGTCATCTTTGCAGGCGACCATTGTCAGTTGCCACCCACCATCAAGAGTCTTCCCGCGTTGAAAGGTGGATTGGGAAAGACGTTGATGGAACGAATCGTGGAGAACAAGCCCGAAGTGGTGACGTTGCTCAACGTGCAATATCGCATGAACGAGGAAATCATGCGTTTCTCCTCTGATTGGTTCTATGATGGAAAAGTGGAGAGTGCTCCGCAAATCAAGTATCGTGGAATCTTGGATTTCGATACGCCGATGGTGTGGGTAGATACCTCAGAATTGGGCGAAAGAGAACAATTTGTTGGTGAGAGTTTTGGAAGAATCAACAAGGCAGAAGCCGAACTCACGCTCAAGACCTTGCAAGATTATTTCACCAAGATTGGTAAGTCGCGTATCTTGGAAGAACAAATAGACGTGGGCGTGATTTCTCCTTATCGAGCACAAGTGCAATATCTCCGTTCATTGGTGAAGAAACGAGACTTCTTCAAACCTTATCGACGTTTGATAACCATCAACACGGTAGATGGCTTCCAAGGACAAGAGCGAGATGTAATCCTCATTTCCCTCGTCCGTTCTAACGACGAAGGACAAATAGGATTCCTCCGCGATTTGCGAAGAATGAATGTCGCCATTACTCGCGCTCGCATGAAGCTCATCATCCTTGGCGATAAAACCACGATGGTAAAACATCCCTTCTACAAGAAATTGTATGAGTATGTGGAAGGATTGAAATACGAAAACGATTAAAAACATTTTATATGTTACAACGAGATTATTTCATTCGGATTATTGAGGAATTTACGGCGGCTTTGGCGCGTTTCTTAGAGAAAAAAGAGGGCGAACAACGACAGAGATACTTGGAAGACCTCTATCGCCAATACGTGGGCGACTATACCTTGTTGAGGAATTTCACGGTAGATGAGGCGTTTCAATATGCACTTGACCAATGGAAACCCGAAGAGCGAGTTGACCGATTGGAGATGTTGGCTGAGTTGTATTTCGTGGAAGGCAAGGGAAAACAGAATCCCCTTCGTGATATGTTATTGCAAAAGGCTTATTCTCTTTTCGATTATGTGGACGGGAATAGTCAATCGTTCTCCCTTTCTCGCCAACAGAAAATGGCGGAAATCAATCGTTTGTTGAATAAATAGCTATTGTATAGAGCGTGTATATGACGTGTATACAACGTGTATATGATAGAAATACACCGTGTATATGCATGAAATACAAAGTGTATACACCATATATACAACAAGAATAAACCCCATGTGCAAACGACACATGGGGTTTTTACGAAATGTATATATATTTTTGAGAGAGAGAATAAGTTCTTTTCAGATGAAGATTATGATTCCGTTAGTTCTTCTATTTGGTCGATAATCTCCTGATAATTGCGTTGCGTCTTATAGTGAATGCTCAATCCAATTATCAATCCGATAGCACCTCCGAAGCCTCCACCAATGAGAAAGGGCATCATTTCGTCAGAGCCACCTTTTTTAAATACCTCCCAAGCGAACCACCCTAACCAAAGAATACTCATGGGAATACCAAAGAAAAGCCAGTCGCTATCGAACTTCTTGGCACGAGCAGCCTTTTTCCTTACGTCAACCAAATTGTTTCGCAAAAATCCAGGGTCTCGTAAATCCTTGCTGTTGTAAAAGGTAGCACCCAAGCAGATGAGCATGAGGATGCTGGTTCCAATCCAAAAAGCAACTGAGAATCCCGATAGTTGTACGAAAGCCCAATATCCGTAGGGAATCATAAAGAGGCTAATAGCCATGATGATGAAATATCGGCGGTTGATGCTTGATACGGTCTTTTTCATGGAGTTGCGGATAACGCGTTCGTTCACTATTTCTTGGTGCTCCAGCTTCTTCTTCAAGATATTCAATTGTTGACGCATATCGTCAAACTGGGTATTGTCGAATGTTGTTCCAAAGTCGTTCATAATGAGTGATTTTAAATGTTAGACATGTTCTTTAATTGTTCTTTTATTCTATACAGACGAACGCTGACGTTCTTGGCGGTGATTCCCACGATTTGTCCAATCTCTTCGTATGAGAGTTCTTCAAGCCATAGGAGTACTATCGCACGGTCGAAGGGTTGCAATTTGGAAATCCTCTTGTGTAGCATATCTACTTGTCGGGTATCCTCGTCGCGGTCTTCAAAGAGGTTGATGTCCATGGATAGGCGAACGGTGGGAGTGCGTTTCTTCTTTCTTTCGAGCGAGATACAAGTGTTAAGGGCAATGCGGTAAATCCACGTCTTAATGTCGCTCCGTTGCTCGAATCCCTCAAAGCCTTTCCAAAGGTTGACCAGCGTTTCTTGAAACAGGTCGTTCACCTCGTCTTCATCTTTCGAGAACATGTAGCACACGGTGTAGATGGTGCTTTTATGTTCTGCTACGGTTTGCGCAAACTTTGTTTCTAATGTCGTCATTGTTGTCTGTTGAATTAAAGAATTTACCCATTTGACGCACAAAGTTATGAAAAACTACAAGAAAAATATAAAAAATTGTCATATACAATAAAATATTTTGAATTATACCAATGAATTTGTATCTTTGCAAGGATTAATAACTTAAAACCCAAAAGATTATGAAAACAACGAAGTATTTTATGATGGTACTTGTATGCCTGTTGATGCAATCTGCAACTTGTTTAGCAGACGGTCGTCCCATCCCAGTAGAGCAACTTCCAAAGGCGGCAAAAGATTTTGTTGCTAAGTATTTCCCTGGACAAAACATCATCTATGCCGAGAAAGAATACGGTAAGTATGAGGCTCGTTTCAACAACGGAATGGAAATTGAATTCGACAAAAAAGGTAATTGGGACAAGGTGGATTGTAAGACTACCGCCGTTCCAGCCGCTCTCATTCCTGAAGCTATTGCCCAATATGTACAAGCTAACTTCGCTGGTGCTGTCATCACGAAGATTGACAAGGAGCGTTATGGTTATGAGATTGAACTCTCGAATGACATTGACTTGAAATTCAACAAACAGGGAGCCTTAATAGGCTTGGACGACTAATAAACCTTTATTTTTCGTGTTTTCCATTTACTTTTCATTCAATTTAGATTTTATTTCGTATCTTTGCACAAACTAACGAGAAAATCTATCATGAATATTGTTAAAATCAAGGACAAAACATTTAAGACTTTTATTCCCGAAGAGAAAATCTTGGAGAGCATCAAGGTAATTGCCGACCGTATCAATGAGGACATGAAAGATAAGAATCCGTTGTTTATGGCTGTGCTGAACGGTTCTTTTATCTTTGCGGCCGACTTGATGCGAATGATTACGATTCCCTGTCAGATTTCGTTCGTGAAATTGGCTTCATACCAAGGCACCACGTCTACGGGTAAGATAACGGAGGTGTTTGGTGTTAACGAAGACTTATCGGGTCGCACCATCGTCATCGTGGAAGACATCGTAGATACGGGATTGACAATGAAGCGTATGATAGAATCATTAGGGACAAGGAATCCTGAGTCGGTGCATATTTGTACTCTGTTGTTGAAACCAGATAAACTACAAGTAGACTTAGATATCGAATACGCCGCTATGGAAATCCCCAATGATTTTATCGTGGGATATGGTCTTGACTATGACCAAGAAGGTCGCGGACTTCGTGATATCTATACTATAGTGGAATAAATTAAATAAAGAAAGATGAAGAATATTGTGATTTTCGGCGCACCTGGTTCAGGTAAGGGTACGCAAAGTGACAAGATGATTGAGAAGTATGGCTTAGGACATATTTCTACGGGCGACGTATTGCGCAATGAAATCAAGAACGGAACGGAATTAGGAAAGACGGCCAAGAGTTTTATAGACCAAGGGCAGTTGATTCCAGACGAGTTGATGGTGGACATCTTGGCAAGCGTATATGATGGCTTTGGCAAGGAGCACAACGGCGTGATATTTGACGGATTCCCCCGTACCATCCCACAAGCAGAGGCTTTGAAGAAGATGCTTGCTGACCGTGGACATAAGGTGGCCGCCATGATAGAGCTTGATGTTCCCGAAGAGGAGTTGATGAAACGCCTTATCCTTCGCGGACAAATGAGTGGACGCTCGGATGACAACGAGGAAACCATCAAGAAACGTCTTGACGTTTACCATAACCAAACTTCCCCATTGATTGAATGGTACAAGAATGAGGGTATTCACTACCATATCAACGGACTGGGCGAACTCGACCGTATCTTTGGGGATATTTGCAAGGTAATTGATAATCTTTAGGAGTTCGAGGAGTTCAGGAGTTTCAGGAGTTCAGACATTACCATTGGCTATCTGTGGCAAGACTATTGTCTGAACTCCTGAACTCCTTGAACTCCTTGAACTCCTTGAAATTCCTGAACTCCTTATAACACATGGCAGAAAGCAATTTCGTAGATTACGTGAAGATCTTGTGCCGCTCTGGTAAGGGTGGGCGAGGCAGCATGCACCTGAAGCATGTGAAATATAATTATAATGGTGGACCTGATGGCGGCGATGGAGGTGATGGCGGAAGCATTATCTTGCGTGGCAATCACAACTATTGGACGTTGTTGCACTTGAAGTATCAACGACATTTGTTTGCCGAACATGGTGGAAATGGCGGTAAGGACAAGTGTCATGGTACGAATGGCAAGAACTTATATATAGATGTGCCGCCAGGAACGGTTGCCTATAATGCTGAAACAGGTAAGTTCGTATGCGACGTAAGCTACGACGGGCAAGAGGTGGTGTTATTGAAAGGTGGCAGAGGGGGATTGGGAAACTTCCAGTTTCGTACGGCCACCAATCAAGCACCGCGTTTTGCACAACCAGGAGAACCCATGCAGGAAATGTCGGTCATCCTTGAATTGAAATTGTTGGCTGACGTTGGATTGGTAGGCTTTCCCAATGCGGGAAAGTCTACGTTGGTTTCTTCCTTGTCGAATGCTCGTCCGAAGATAGCTAATTATCCCTTTACCACGTTGGAACCTTCATTGGGTATCGTGGGTTATCGCGACAATAAGTCGTTCGTAATGGCAGACATTCCTGGTATCATCGAAGGGGCGAGTGAAGGCAAGGGATTAGGTTTGAGATTCTTGCGACATATCGAGCGCAACTCTTTATTGTTGTTCATGGTTCCTGGTGAGACTGACGACATCAAACACGAGTATGAGGTGTTGCTGAATGAATTGGAGAAATTCAATCCAGAGATGTTGGGTAAGCATCGGGTGTTGGCCGTGACTAAATGCGACTTGCTCGATGATGAGTTGATTGAGATGCTGAAGGAAAACCTGCCCGATGATTTACCTGTGGTGTTTATTTCCTCGGTAACGGGAAAGGGACTTGAAGAACTCAAGGATGTGCTTTGGCGAGAGTTGAATAGTGAAAGCAACAAATTACAAGTGATAACGTCAACGGATACGTTGATTCACCGCGACAAGGATATGAAGAGCTTTGCGTTTGAAATGGCTGACGAGGGTGAAGACGACGACTTGGAGTTTGTAGACGAAATGGATGTAGAAGACATAGACGATTTTGATGATGACTTATCATGACTTGCCCGATGGTGTCGTTGCTTTTAGCACCACTCGACATGGAGGTGTGAGTCAAGGTAACTATTCGGAGTTTAATATCAACCCATATTGTGGAGATGAGCCAGATGCCGTGAAAAGGAATCTGGCTCTGTTGGCAAACATATTGTTTGTGCCTGCTAAACATATCGTTTTGCCTCATCAAACACATGGTATAGAGGTCAGAAAGATAACGGATGATTTCTTTAGCTTGGACGAAACGAACAAGAAGACGTTTTTGGAGGGTGTAGACGCACTCATGACCGATATGCGAAATGTATGCATTGGTGTTTCCACGGCAGATTGCATTCCCATATTATTGTACGATTGCGTACATCATGTGGTGGCTGCCGTCCATGCTGGATGGAGAGGAACGGTGAGTGGAATCGTGCGAGAAACCATTAGCAAGATGCAATCTACGTATGGCACACAAGGCAAAGATATATGGGCTATCATAGGGCCAGGCATATCTTTGGAACATTTCGAAGTTGGCGATGAGGTGTATGAACAATTCGAGAAAGCGGGTTTTCGCATGTTAAACATCGCAAAACGCTATCCTTGTTCTACCAATGACCATTCGTGGAAGTGGCATATAGACTTGTGGGCGTGTAACCGAATGCAAATGGAAGAAATGGGTGTGTTGCCAGAACAAATCCAAGTAACTGGCATTTGTACGTACACGCAATATAAAGATTATTTCTCCGCAAGAAGACTGGGTATTAACTCGGGAAGAATCTTCACGGGAATAATGATGAAATGAATGGGATAAAGGCATGAAAGCATTACGATATATATTGGTTGGTTGTGGAATGATGGTATTGACAACATCGTTCCGTCCTGTCAAGCAACAGTTCTCCGCCATGGAGCAACAATCGATTCGCGTGGAAACGCCTGGCTTGTTTGAAAAGTCGAATGAGTTTCGCGTGGATTTCGGAGCCATTGGTGCCAATGAATATTCGTTTCCTTTGCCCGTGGGAAAGGCAGAATTGAAAAACAATCAATCTGAATTGGAAATCGTTTCCTCAAAAGGAGATGCGGTAAAGGCAATGTTTGCCGGTACGGTTCGCTTGTCTAAGAAAATCTCAGGTTATGGAAACGTAATCGTGGTGCGTCATGAAAACGGGATAGAGACGGTATATGCGCACAATGCGCAAAACATGGTAAAGGTGAACGATGAAGTACGTGCAGGACAGACCATCGCGATATTGGGTGGTGATGGAGTGCGGGATTACTGCAATTTCATGATGATGGTAAATGGTGCCTTTATCAATCCTGCTACTATTATAGAAATGAAAAGTCATCGCTTGCGAAAGCAGGTAGTGAAGTTCAGGAAAAGGGGAGCATTGGTAGCTGTCTCCGTAGAGAAGGAGGCGAAAGACGATGGAGTAGATATGGACAAGGTGGTTGTGATCAACTTGTCGGAATTGGAATCAACGAAATGGGCCTATCCTTTGCCTGGCAGTCATGTGATAAGTCCGTTTGGCGGACGTAGAGGTCATTCGGGCGTAGATATCAAGACGGTTCCCAATGACAAGATATTGGCTGCCTTCGACGGAGAGGTAACTCGCTCTGAAATGTATTATGGTTATGGCAATTGCATTCGCATCAAACATGCGAATGGATTGGAAACGCTCTATTCGCACCAATCGAGAAACTTGGTGAAAGTGGGACAAAGGGTGAAAGCTGGTGATGTGATTGGATTGACGGGGCGCACGGGTAGGGCAACTACCGAGCATTTGCACTTCGAGATATTCTATGCGGGTAAGCGGTATGACCCTGCGTTTCTCTTCGACCACACCAATCACAAGTTGCAAGATGTTACCATCACCCTGGCTAATGGTAGGATGACATCGAAGAGGAATAAACGATGAATATATACGACAACAAAAAATGTCCCACATACCATGGGACATTTTTTTGTTGAGTATACTAACCTTTCCCTTTATGCCTGTTGGCACGTTGGGTACGATACTTCGCTTTTTGTTTGGCGGAACCACTTCCGTGTGCACCTGTAATATAGGCTTTCTTCTTGGCTTTGGTCTTGACCTTTCCTTCATTTCCGTTGCCTTGAGGGGCTTTTCGGAAGACGATTCCACCACCTGCAATGATGTCGTCTATGTAATCGTCCATAATGAAAAAAATTTAGTGGTGGAACAAGCGAATGCCGATAAATGCCATTGCGATATTATATTTATCGCAAGTCTCAATGACGTTGTCGTCTCTAACAGAACCACCTGCTTGTGCGATGTATTCTACACCACTCTTGTGTGCACGCTCGATATTGTCGCCGAATGGGAAGAATGCGTCACTACCCAATGAAACTTTTGTGTTTTGGGCAATCCAAGCCTTCTTTTCTTCCATCGTCAGCACTTCGGGTTTCTCTTTGAAGAAGAGTTGCCAAGTGCCTTCACGCAACACGTCATCATGGTCTTCGCTGATGTAAACGTCAATGGTATTATCGCGGTCAGCGCGTCGAATGCCGTCAATGAAAGGCAGATTCATCACTTTGGGATGTTGACGAAGCCACCAGATGTCAGCCTTGTTGCCAGCCAAGCGAGTACAATGAATACGACTTTGTTGTCCTGCGCCAATACCGATGGCTTGTCCGTCTTTCACATAACAAACACTATTCGATTGCGTATATTTCAGGGTGATGAGCGAAATGATCAAGTCGCGCTTTGCTTCTTCTGTAAAATGCTTATTTTGTGTGGGGATATTCTCAAACAAGGCAGGATCGCCGAGTTGAACCTCATTACGTCCCTGTTCGAAAGTTACACCAAACACTTCCTTGTGCTCGATGGGAGCAGGTTCGTAGTTGGGGTCAATCTTAATGACATTGTATGTACCCTTGCGTTTTGCTTTCAAGATTTCGATAGCTTCGTCGGTAAAATCTGGAGCGATTACGCCATCTGAGACTTCGCGCTTGATGAGATTTGCTGTAATGGCATCACAAGTATCACTCAGCGCAACGAAATCACCATACGAACTCATACGGTCAGCACCGCGAGCACGGGCGTAAGCGCAAGCAATAGGAGAGAGTTCTTCTTGGATGTCGTCAACGAAGTAGATTTTCTTCAAGGTGTCACTCAATGGCAAACCAACGGCTGCTCCAGCTGGGGAAACATGCTTAAAACTGGCAGCAGCGGGTAATCCCGTAGCGGCTTTGAGTTCTTTCACCAATTGCCAAGAGTTGAGTGCATCCAAGAAATTGATATATCCAGGACGACCATTCAAAACTTCCAATGGGAGTTCGCCTTCTTTCATGAAAATACGTGAAGGCTTTTGATTCGGATTACATCCGTACTTTAAGGCAAGTTCTTTCATTCTATATATATTATTAATGTATATCAATGCTAAATACAACCGATTATCTCGTGAACCGATTTACAACCGTGGGCATCAAGCCAATCATTGATGCCGTCTCTTACCTTGATGGTAACAGTTGGGTCGATGAAGTTGGCGGTGCCGATTTCGATAGCGGAAGCACCTACCATGAGGAATTCGATGGCGTCTTTCGCCGTACAAATACCACCTAATCCAATAACAGGTATTTTTACGGAATGGGCAACTTGCCATACCATACGCAAGGCAATGGGCTTGATGGCAGGGCCACTAAGTCCTCCAGTTCCGATGCTAAGTAGCGATTTTCGTTTTTCGATGTCAATCGCCATTCCCATTAATGTATTAATAAGCGAGACAGCATCTGCACCTTCTGTTTCGCAAGCATTCGCAATTTCGGCAACATTCGTTACGTTAGGAGACAACTTAACGATAAGTGTTTTGTTGTATTTTGCTCTTACGGCTTTAACCACACTGGCTGCACCCTCTGGAGTAACTCCGAAAGCCATGCCTCCTTGCTTCACGTTGGGGCAAGAGATATTGAGTTCGATGGCGGGAATGCGTGGAAGTGCATCGATGTGTGAGGCGCATTCTGCATAATCATCGGGTGAACTACCACTCACATTCACGATCATATTGGTGTCGATATCCTTGATTTGTGGATAGATATGCTTGCAAAAGTAATCAACTCCCTTGTTTTGGAGTCCTACGCAATTCAACATTCCAGATGCCGTCTCTGCCATACGAGGATAATCGTTTCCCTCTCTTGCATGTAGGGTAGTACCCTTGACGATGATGCCTCCAAGTTCGTTTAACGGTACGAAATCGGCAAACTCAAGTCCGTAACCAAATGTCCCTGATGCAGTCATGACAGGGTTTTTCAACTTGAGATTCTTGATATTTACATTCAGACTTGCCATAACAATTGATTGATATTAAAGACGGGGCCTTCCTTGCAGACGCAAAGATTTCCCTCAATGGTTTTCTCTACACAACACAAACAAGCGCCGAGTCCACAAGCCATGTTATTTTCCAAAGATACTTCACATTCTATATGGGCTTTGCTGGCATAACGAGCAACGGCCATCATCATTGGTTTCGGACCGCAAGTATATATCTTATCAAACTGTTTTTTTGTGAGAATGGAATGGTTTGTTAAAAATCCTTTCTCTCCTTCGCTACCATCTTCAGTGGTGATGAGCACATTTCCATACTTCTTGAAGTAATCCAGTTCAACCAAGTCGTTTTTCTTGCGTGCGCCTAATAACATGGTAGGCGTACCACCCATTTCCTTGATTTCTTTAGCTAAGTAAAGTAAAGGTGCAACACCAACTCCGCCACCAATCAATAGGCATTCTTCCGTAGGAGAAGGTATGGTGAAACCATTACCTAATGGAAATACGCAATTGAGTGTTTCATTAGGATGCAACTTGGCAAGTCGTCGCGTACCATCGCCAATGGTTGCTACCAATAACCACAACTCGTTAGTGACATAATCAACGAAGTTGATGGAAATCGGACGACGAAGGAATGTAGTGGGGGAATTGTCAACGCGTACTTCCACGAATTGACCAGGTAACATTTTGGGAAGTGGATGCTTATCGTCAGTTAATCGTATGAGCACATATCGTTCGTTGATATGCTCAATAGAACGGACGACTAAGTCTAAACAAAACATTTTCATTGCAGTAAGATGTAATTATGCTGCAAAGATAATGTTTTATCTGTACTTTTTCCTATAAAAGTGTTGATTTTTTACTGACTTATAGTTTTTTAGGAACAAATGTTTCCCATGTTTGATCATCGTAAAAGATGCGTATTTCAGTGATTTGTCGTTGGGGTTTGTCAACATATTTGACAACGGTTTCGGCTTTTATAATTGGTGTATTATGAACACCCTGTTGAATTTGAGGTTCTGGAATCTCGTTTTGTGGGATAGAAGGAGCATCAAAATCAAGAAATTGTTGGGAAGATTGCTTTGTCTCCGTATCTTGGTGGGTTGGGGTAGAGGCTTGAGAATCAAGATACATAGGCTCTTTACCAAACATAAGCCAATCGGTTGATAGATTTGGTATCTTGTTTTTGATAGCTTCAACCATATTGAGAGAAGGGCGAGTACGACCATTGAAGATACTACTCAATGAAGCTGGTGAAACTTGTAAGAACTGAGCAAACGTTTGTTGAGTCATGTGTTGACTCTCCATAATCATTTTAATTCGATCTTTCATGTTACTTTTCTATAAATAGTGCCCAAAATAGGAGTTTTAACTAAGATTTTACAAAGGTAAATCAAAATTTTCAATTGTGCAACATTTATCGAAATAATTTTTAATTTATGAATTTAAATGTTGAAATTAAAATATTTAAATTTATAATTTTAAAACATAAAACAATAATGAAAATTTTTAAATATAAATACTCTTTCGAGAAACGTTACAATTTACAGACTTTAATGAACTTATATAAATTATTGGTTATAAACTACTTAAATATTATTTAATGGTTCTAAATCAAGCAATATGCATATTTCATGAAGATAAATATGCCATTTTCTTAAAACTTAATTATTTGAATTTTTATTTAATGTGTTGATATTCAATGGATAATGATTAAATAAATGTCGTTGAATATTTATGCATTCACATTTAGGGTTTTAAATATTTGGATTTACAAAGCAAAATCTACACGATGTTATATAGTGAGTGTAATTTATGTTTATAAATGTAATTTTTGAATTTACGATTTAAAAATATAGTGTTTTACATCATAATTTACAATCATAAAGTACGTTTTATCAACAAACGTAAATTACTCAGCCTTAAATTCATAAAAAAACGCCATTTTTTTTAAATTCTTTACCGTTGTACGAGTTAGATCAAAAAATGTGTGTTTTTTGAGCCTTAAAAAAGGCTTAACTCATTGGAAAACCATGTGTTAAGCCTAAAAATATCGTTTTTGAAAAATTTAATTCTAGAAAAAAAATAGCCTATTTTGTCAACTTTTCAGTGCAAAATGAAGAAAATTAACTCCTTCATTAGGTCTCCAGCACCCGTATTTGGGTTATCTAACCCCTTAGTTTTAGCGTCAATCTCTCTAATTTTAGAAATAATTTGGAGAGTTTTCGTTCCAGTATAGTTTTTCATCCCTATCATATAGTCTTGTGCAGCCCAACTACCCCGCAATTCCATGTATTGTGCAAGTGCATAATCATTCCTTTTATCTGGTGCATAATATGCGACCATCAAATTTTGGAAGAAACTAAATATATTTGGGAGAAAAGCGTAAATGGAACCTGATTTCGGATTGCTGTCAAAATATTTGATGATTTGATTAGCCTTATATACGTCACGATTGATAATTGCGTTGCGCAATTCGAATGTATTAAACTCCTTGCTCACTCCTATCTCACGCTCTACGATATCTGCCGTAATCCTTCTCTTTCCCTCAGGAAGTGATATTAATACCTTGTCAAGCTCCGAAGCAAGGCGACTCAAGTCAGAACCGATATGGTCGGCTATCATTTGACACGACTTATTGTCGATAGTGGCTTTCTGTTCCTTGAGATAATTCTCTATAAATGCAGGAAGTTCTGATTCGCGCTTCTTCTTGCTTTCATATATGATGCCTCCAATAGCCTCAATCTTTGCGAAAAGACTGTTCACGGCCTTTTTCTTGCGGTCTAAGGCACCATTCTTGTAGCAAAGTACGAGAATCGTGGACTTCATCACCTGCTTCTCTGCATATTTCTCTATGGCCGACCAATCACGCAGGTTCTGGGCTTCTTTCACTACTACCACCTGATATTCAGCCATCATGGGGTATCTACGCGCCATATCCACGATTTGCGAGCTATTGACATCCGCTCCATAAATGATGGTTTGATTGAAATCGCGTTCTTCCTCGGGAAGAACATGATCTGAGATGTAATCGGCAATTAAGTCGATATAATACGATTCCTCGCCCATCAGAATATATATAGGAGCGAAATTGCGTGACTTTAAGTTGCGCATGATTACATCAAAGGTCGGACTTGTTTTCTTTTCTGCCATTTTTTTATTATCTTTGCATCATGTTGCAAAGATAGTAAAATGATTCCACTCAACCTACCAAGTTACCCAATAAAATTAGCGGGTACTCGACAGAAACCTTCCATATTCGACATTTTGCGTCGGAAATACGTTGCCTTGACACCAGAAGAGTGGGTAAGGCAACACTTCGTACATTTCCTCATCGAGCACAAGGGCTATCCTTCCAGCCTCTTGGCTAATGAGGTTTCATTAAAGATAGGTGACAAGAGTCTGCGAGCCGATACGGTTCTTTACGATAGGAATTTGCAACCACGCATGATTATCGAGTATAAGGCTCCCTCTATTCCCCTCACGACTCATGTTCTCAACCAGGTGGGTAATTACAATCGATTGCTACATGTGGATTATGTTATCATAAGTAACGGTTTGCAGCACTATTGTTGCAAGATGGATTATGCCAGCCAAAGATTTGTCTTGTTAGAGGACATTCCCCCGTATCAAGAAATGAAGGATTGAAGATTCAATAATCATACAAGTGGAACATCCTTTCCATCATCTGCCATTTCTCGTTGGATGTGGCATTAGGGTTGCAATCCTGGAATATCGCCATGTATTCTTCCCATTCCTGTTGACGGGGCAAAGTTGCGAGTCGTGCCATCGCTGAGTCCCAATCAAAGTCTAATGGCGTTTCTACAATCATCACGAGGCGTGTTCCGAGGATATAAATCTCCATTTCCAATATCCCCACTTCGCGAATCCCGTTTAGTATTTCCTTCCATGCATTTTCTTCGCTATGTCTTTTTCGGTATTCCTTGATTAGTTCTGGATTATCCTTTAAATCCATAGTTTGACAGTAACGTTTAACGGGACCGTCATATTCCTTCACTCGAAATCCTTCTGTCATACGATTATTATTAAGTGTAACGATGATTAAACGACTCATTCGAATCTCAGCAACCAAGTTTCCTTGAGTTGCCGAGATTCTTTTTTTATCTGGGACAAAGATAAAAACAATTGGCTAATTTCGCAAGATTTCGCTTGCGAAATTAGAGATAACTTATAAGTTTATGAACATTTTCATCAAGCGATTGCGGAAGAGATAGCCCACTTTCACGTAATCTATTTGCTGGAATGGTGGATAGAACGTACAAATGTTATTGACTACCTGGAATAAGTATTCAATGTTTATAATGTATTTCTGATTCACCTGTACGAAGTGTGGATCCAATGCCAACAATGTCTTACCCGTTACGTTACGCTTTAGGCTTACGGGCTTGTTCCTGTTGGCAATGATGATTTCCCAAGTCCTGTTTTTCTTGTCATACTGGAACAAGCCAATGTCTTTCAACTTCACCATTTGGAAATCCGTGGCATTGATAAACATGAGCAGGTTGTTTTCAGTCTTCAATATCTTTCCGTCAGATTTCGGTTCCGTTGGCGCGGATACTGTCTGCAATCTGCGCATAATCTTGTCAAGTTCCTCTGGCTTGATGGGTTTCAGCAAGAAGTCAAATGCGTGGTTGCGAAACGACTCAAGCATGTAGTCAACGTATGATGTATAAACGACAATTTGGCATTTCTCCAACGTAGCTGCATCCAAACTCTCCATGAACTGCAATCCCGTCATGTCTGGCAATTCAATGTCCAAGAACAAGAGGTCTGGCTTTAGTTCCTTGACAGCTTTTAGGCCGTCTTCTCCGTTGTTACAAGTGCGAATAACTGAAATGTGGGGGAAGCGCTTAAGATGTTCACAAAGGTTTTGAACGTCTTCCGCGCTATCCTCCACCACAACTGTTTTAATGTGGTCTTGTTTAGTCATAAGATGATAATTCACGGTATAAAGATTTGCTATCTTAATTATTGTTATATAAAGTCATGGCAAATTTACAATTATTCTTTGAATTTCGCAAATGGCAAAATGGCGCAAAAGGAACAAAAGACATGATTTCGTGTTTAACCTTTAAAAAATCATGTTTATCTTGATGAATTTTTTTGATGTACCTTATTGTCCCAACGTCTTGGGAACGGATAAGATGGCTCTGCATCCGTTCAATTCACCATGATTGTCTGTTAAGTTTTCTATGTTAAACTTGATTTTATGTCGATGACGTTCATTGTGCAAGGCGATAGTACGACGAATGACGCTCAGTCCCGTACCTGTTCCGTTAGAACTGCGTCTGATGTCAAAGCCACGTCCGTTATCACTTACCACGATAATCGTTTCCTCTGGCATTGCAGTTACTTCCACCTTCAGTTCTTTTGCCCTATCCAGCCCGCGCAGTCCATGCTTGATGGAATTCTCTGCCAATATCTGGATAAACGTAGAGGGTACGAGCCTGCTTTTTAATATGTCTTCTTGTGGCTTTGATAGCGTGAAAGTGAAATCGTCTCCTATAGTCGGTTTTGCCACTTCCACGTATCTCTTCACGAAGTCCAGTTCTTCTCCCAATGTCACGAACATGTGTTTGGTAATCTCCAGTTGCGAGTGCATCAAATCAATTATGCCGTTGATGGCTTTGTCGGTATCCTGACCGTCGTGCGATATGGCGTGACTGAGCACGTTGAAGATGAAGTGTGGGGCAATGCTACTACGGGTATTGGCAATCTTAAGGTTTACGATCTCCAGTTGTTTGTCAACGTTCCTTTTGCGTAGGAACAATATCCATGCCAACAAGGCCAAGGCTGCCAGCAAAACACCGCCGATGATTATGGTAAAGATGAGTTTGTTTCTTTCTATGACGGCATTCTTCTCTTCCATGCGCAATTGGTTATGTAGCGTAAGCGTGTCCATGGTAAGTCTCGTCATGATATCGGATGCGCGCATGTGTTCCCTACTCCTGTCAAGCGAGTCTTTTCTGTTCGTATATCTTTGATAATAGTAATTTGCCTTAGCCATATCGTTTTTCTTGGCAAAATAGTCATAGAAGTAGTGGTCTCTGATGTCTATCATGTTTTCGTCGGTAGTCAATCCCTTTGGTTCATTGGCAATAATCGTACTGATTTTCGCCATGTCGCCTTCTTGTAACAAATTTCCTATGCGAATGGTGTTGGCATAATAGATGGCGTCCCCGATGTTGTTGGCGCGGAAGAAACTATCTGCTGGAGCCAAGAGAGTGAGCGATTCTTCCGTTCTCCCTAAGTTAAGCAACACGTCTGCCATGTTCAACCTGCATAGATAGTCTTCAAATCCACCTTGACAGTCAAATTCATTGATGAGACTATCCATTTTCTGGAACACCCTAAGTGCCTTGGCATAGTCTTTCTTGAAATATTGCAAGTTGCCGTAATTGTTCAAGAACGCCAATTTCATATTGGGTTGCATATACTCAAAGCCCTTTCTTGACTTGGCATAATACTCTTCGGATAAGTCATATTCTTCCAACATCTGATAAACGCGACCCAATCCCATGTAAACTGTATTGTCTTTCTCCTCGCCCAGTTTTAGAGAATCATTTAATACCAAAGCCCTACGATACCAAGCGGCAGCCTCTGGCAATCGTATTTCTTGAGTATACAAATCGCCGATATTGGCACAGATGGAAGGCGCATTCTTTTGCACGTCGCTCTTCATAAACAGGTGATAAGCCTTGAGATTGTCTTCCTGCACCTGATTATAATTCTGGTGGTATAGGTAGTTATAGTTTGCTCGTAGGTTATACGCACTTGCGGCAATTCCGTTTACTCTTCGAGTTGGTTGTTGCCTTTTGATAAACTGCATGATTTTATTGGCATAATACAGGGTGGAGTCTGGAGCGGTTAATATATACAATCTTCCTAATTCACAGTATAAGTCATAATAAAAGAGGCTGTCCGTAGTCTTTGCGAGAACGGAGTCAATGGTGGCCGTGGTGGATGGCGATTGCTTATCCACCATTTCGCAAATCATGTCTAACTGTTTTTTCTGTTCAGCCGTACGGCTGTCTTTTTCCTCATTCCCACCATTGCATGAGAGTGTCATGATACCTACGATTGTAAGCAATAGGGTTAATAGTGTGTTTGTTTTCATTATTAAGTTATGCTTTCTGCAAAAATAACAATTATTCTTGAATTATGAAAGGAGTTGACGTTTTTTTTCCTAAAGAAACCATAGGTCACTATAAAAGATACCGATAGTGATGGTAAACATGGTATTTAGTAATGATAAACATGGTATTTAGTGGTGATAAAGATAGTGTTTATTGTTCAGTGTGGGTGAGCCTAATTCTTCATTTTTGGGGAATTCTTCATTTTTAGCCAAGACCTCCCGTTGATTTTCATAAACTTCTAAGTATTAATGAGTTGTGAAACGGAAATGCTTGAAAGACCTCATGTAAGACCTCCCGTAAGACCTCCCATAGACCTCACCTAACACCTCACACTCTGGGTAATGTTTAGTGTTTAATGTTTAATGTTGAGTGTTGAGAGATTACCTTCAATTTTCAATTTGAAATACATGAGGTCTTACGGGAGGTCTTACGGGAGGTCTTAGGTGAGGTCTTGAAAAAGTTAAATCGCTGATAAAGAACTAATTAACCTAAAAAACGGGAGGTCTTGCGAGAATCCGCAAAATTCATACAATTAGGCTATTTTCTCGCTTCTTCACTAAACAATCAACACGCAATTTCCCGTTGAGAACTAATGCACAATGCTACTGCTGTGAAATGTGTGCATAGCGATTCTCAACGGGAAACAAGAGAAGGTGAAATGTGTGTTTGTTAGAACTCGAATCCCAGATTGATGTACCAGTATACCTTGCGGGCTCTCGTGTTATATCCAATCGAACCACCAACGGGACCGAACATCGTGTTGAGATAATAGGATGCTTGGCAACCGATCAAAGTCTTACCGTCGAAAATACGAGTTAGTTTGTCGGCTTGTTGGCCGCCTACTATGGTTAACAATACATAGCTGTTGGTGCCGATATGCTGTTGAGCTTGCAACTGAGCGGCAAGGAATTGGTTGTCAACATATTCTAAGTATCCCATTCCTGCAAATGGCATCTGCTGTTCCACGTAATGATGAAACCACGGACCGCCAATGGCATTGCCAAAAACATAGGGTACGTTGGGCCCAAAGAGCAATCGGCCGTATGTCATTGGTTGTATGGTGAGACGACTATTCAGTGGGATAGACGTTCTCCAATAGGCATTCACGTCACTCATACCTACCTTGCCATAGAGTTTGGCAAAGTTGTCTGTTACGTAGGCATATTCGGCTTCAAAGCGACTTCCTCGTGATGGGAAATACCAATTGTTTTCGCTATTGTATTTCACGGTGGCGCGATAGCTGAAGTAGTGGTCGTTTTCAAGTTCGAAATCTTTAGTGTTTGACGATACCAATTTATCGTGATAGCGAAGATAATCCCATCGTATGCCCATTGCCAGGTTGAAGTGCTTGATGCTAAAGTTAATTGGCGTAAACATCGCTTGGTGTTGATAATATAATAGGCTATAGTCGCGATTGCCTTTAACGTAGATGTCCAAGTCGTTTCGACGGAACGTATAGGAGAGTTTGGGACGAGTAAAATAATGTGAGTGTGCGGTTATCTCGCCACGCACCATCATACGTTTACCCAATCGTAATGTCAAGTCGGCATTTATTGGAATTGATTGTGCCAATGGGATATCTGCATTCAATTGTATGGCGGCATGTTCCTCCTTATCGTAGCGGAGGCCGATACCCAATTGGTTGGTCTTACGATTGCCCGCTTCAAGAACGATACGTACGCCGTCACCATCTGGTATAGAGTGACACTCGGCAGTTTGGTAGAACAAGTCTATACGCATGGATGTTGTCAATAGCTGCTCACGTTCTGTACTGATGCTATCACCTTCTCTTAGGCGAAACTTCTCGCGCAAGAATCTCTCATCGATTGGGGTCATGTTACGAAACTCGTATGCCGTCACCTTTCTTTTCTCTTGCATCACCTCTGGATGTAATGGCGACAATAGGCGAGGTTTGAACGAGTCGTCAATGCCGATGCGCTTTTTCAATGCGATAAGTTCATCCCAATGTTTCATGGCTTCCTCCTCTCCTCTTCGTATCAACGTGTCAATGGCATTGGCAGAGAAACTGGCTGCACCATATCCTGTCGTGTTTACGCGGATGGGAACGTCGGTGATGGTGAGGTTTTCGTCATACTTATTCTTACAGTTCACGTCGATAATCTGACTCAATATGCTCATCGTGCGTACCATGTCATTGGCCATCTTGGGGTCTCCTTGTACGGTAACACCGATAATAATATCGGCACCCATCTCTCTGGCGATGTCAGCAGGATAGTTGTTGCGCAAACCACCATCTACCAAAACCATGTCGCCAACTCTCACGGGAGAGAATGCCGCAGGGATAGCCATGGAAGCACGCATGGCTTGTGGCAAACAACCACTATGGAAGTCTACCTCAGAGTTGTCGATGATATTTGTCGCCACGCAAGCGAACGGAATGGGTAAGTCCTTTGAGAAATCCAGTGAGTCGGTATATCCCGCACATAGTTTTTGGAATAGCTCTGCCAAGTTCTTTCCTTTGATAATACCACCATCGTTTTGGTTGCGTTTACCGATGGTCATTCCCAAAGAGTAGAAATAGGTGTTCTGCTTGCGGCGGTCGTCAAGACTTTGCAAAGAGAGATTCTCCTTGTCGGTAATCACATAACTCCAGTCTTGCACACGCACCACGGAATCGAGTACATGTGAATTGTAACCGATGGAATAGAGACCGCCAATGATGCTTCCCATGGATGTTCCCGTAACGATGTCGATGGGAATGCCAGCTTTCTCTATCACTTTCAGAGCGCCAATATGCGCCATACCCTTTGCGCCACCGCCACTCAGTACGACGGCAACTTTTTTCCTTTCTTGGCTAAATCCGCTCAAGGCTATAGTTAGTGCCAAGAGTACCAAAGTTATTTTTTTCATGTTCATGTACTATTAAATGATCATTTGGAACTTGCGAATATTTTATAATAATGTGAACAAAGATAAGAAAAACAGATGAAAAAAAAGTTTTGTTTCGAAATTTTTAGTCATTTTCCCCTTATTTATTATTGACAATGACAGATAGGGGACAGATTCAAGGAAAAAAAAGACGTGCAACTGGCTGCCTCAGTTGCACGTCTCGTATATATATCGAATTCGACTTTCCTTATTTATCGCGGCATTATTTGCGCAAACCGCTTTGTATGAATAGACTTGTTGCGGCAGTAAGGGCTGCCACCCAAGTGAGTATTATTGTTGTTGTTTGCATAACTTTACCCTTTCCTTTCCGACATAAAGGTTCGCGCCTCACGGCGGTCACCTATACATCTATTAATATGAAACATTTAGTTATCCTTAAACTCTCAATCTTTTTAGCCTTCACTAAGACCTTCTTTTTCTTTTGTTATCCTTAATTGCAATCTTTACCTTTGAGTAATCCCTACTCTCAATCTTTTTCCTTCTCTAAAGCTTTATACCAAAACTATTGTCTAACTATGCTTTCTGTTTTTTGACGATGCAAAGGTAAGATGTTTTTGGTTTATATGGAATATTTCAAAGCGTTTTTCCACCAAAAATACCATCCTTCTTGACCTACGTCAATAGTGTTGTGTGCGAACACAATTGCATGTTTGATGTAGGAAGGATGATGTTTGAAGTATTTCGCCTATGGCGAGTATGAAAGTGTTGATGGTAGAAATTTTACCTTAAATCCTTCTTTCCTTCTTATCTCGCTGTAAAGCGAAATACGTCCTCCTTCCACCTTCCAACATCCTCCTTCAAATTCATTCTTCATTAAAAACAAGTACGGCATCTTGCAACAATGGCGATGATACTCTGATGGTGATTTTGCCAGATTGGTCGGTGGATTGAACATAGGCAAGTAGCCGTCCTTGATAAGCTCTTTGATGGAAATCACGCAAGTTGGATGTGTCTTGAATGTTACTGTTTTCCAACGCCAACAATCTTCCTGCTCCTGTCACCATACATGTGATGTCGTTGTCGCCAAGTTTTACCACGTTGCCTTCTTCATCTACGATTTCGATAGTGAGATGAGCCACTTCACCATTGCCTTTTAGCACTTTCTTATCTGATAGTATGCGTAAAGCGTATGGGCGACCGCTCGTTTTGATTTCGTAAGATACATGGCTCTTGGTTCCTTCTGCCTTTAGCGTACCTGCTTGATAAGGAATGTCCCAATAGAATACGCCAGTAGCAGAATCTAATTTTGCGGTTTCAGAAATAGGATTGCCATTGAGCGTGAGCGTCACCGCAGGTTCGTTTGTATAACAAACCACTCTTACTTGTTGTCCTTCGCGATAATTCCATACATCGGGAGCATCCGTAGAAACCCAATAGCCCCTTCTTCCACCATTACGTCTGCCCATCATGGGATAAGTACCGATGTAACAAACAGGTTTGTCGCTCCATAATGAAGCCCGATACCAACCACGAGGTTTGATGAAACCACCGTAGTCAATCAAACCTGCCGAAGAACCACGAGCTGGCCATGCGCCACTCTCTCCCAAGTAATCTGCACCTGTCCAAAGGAATTGTCCGAAGATAAACGGATTGTCAGTAACGGCTTTCCAAGCAGGTAAGTCATGACGGTTCTCAGAACCGTATATCACTCGTTTGGGATAACGTTGGTGGTCGGTTTGATAACGATCTTCCGTGTAATTATATCCCACTACATCCAAGGCGGTAGGATAATCCGTTTCATTGCTCATTACCACACCCGCCAATGCACCAGTTACAGGTCGTGATAAGTCAACACTACGAACTGCAGCTGCCAACTTTTGTGCAATTACTCCCAAACCTTGTGCATGAGGTTGGTTGGGTTTATATCCACCATACATGGGTTGACTGATAGAAGAACCATCAAGTATTGGGTGAGAATATGGATCATTGGGATAATCCACCTCATTGCCAATGCTCCACAAGAAAATAGATGGGTGATTTCGGTCGCGACGCACCATATCCATCACGTCTCGTTCCATCCATTCCTTGAAGAAATCGAACGAACCATCATAACCTGGTTCACCTCTGTTCCATCCTTTTATCCACTTGCGTTTCGGAAATTCCCACTCATCGAAAGCCTCGTCTTTTACCAACAATCCCATCTCATCACAAAGGTCATAGAGTGCGGGAGCTTGCGGATTATGACTCATCCTGATGGCATTCACGCCAATCTTCTTGAGGTTTTCCAACCTTCGTTTCCATACATCGCGCGGAACTACGGCTCCCAAAGCACCAGCATCATGATGCAAACATACTCCTTTCACTTTCATCCATTGACCATTCAAGGCAAATCCCTTATTGGGGTCGAATTGCAAGGTTCGCAATCCTGCTCGCATCTCACTACGATCAATCTCCGTTCCGTTATGGATAAGTTTTGTCAAGATGGTATATAGATATGGGTCATCAAGATTCCATCTATGTGGTTGTGATAGTTTCAACTTTATGGTTTTCTTTTCGGCAACTCCGATTTTACAAGAAGATTGAGCCACTTGTTTACCGTTGGCATCAAGAATGGAGATTTCAGTAGAAAACAATCCATCATCTGTACTATCCAAATGATTTTCTGTTTGTACGTCAACTTCTATCTCTGCTTGTTTTGCATTGATTTTCAAAAGACGATAGGCAGAGCCCCATTGAGCCAGATGTGTTTTTGATGCGGAAATCATCCACACGTCACGATATATGCCACTTCCCGTGTACCAACGAGAATCGGCATATTTACTATGATCTACTTTCACCGCCAACACGTTTTCCCCATTTATATTTAAATAAGGTGTCATGTCGTACATGAAAGAAACATAACCATTGGGGCGTTTTCCTAACAAATGCCCATTCAGGTAAATCTCAGAACGATTATAGACACCTTCAAAATAGATATAGTGCATGGCATCGGTATCATTGACTTTGAAATGCTTCCTATACCATGCGATTCCGCCAGGTAAATATCCCGTACACGAAGCTAAGTCGGGCGACATGATTCCTTCTATTGAATAATCGTGGGGCAAGTTGAGTTTCCTCCATCGTTGGTCGTTGAAGTCTTCCTTCCATGCATTGGCATCATCTGTTTGCATGAAGAGCCAATCGTCGTTGAATATTTGCGACTTACCAAAAGATACTTGTGCGGTGGCGTTGAAAGTGGCAATCAATGCCCAGGCGAAAATAAGTAATCGTTTCATGATATGAGTATTTGGGGTTATTAATGACTTTAAGGTCTCTAAGGTCTCTAAGGTCCTTAGGGTCTCTAAAGACTTTAGAGAAAGAGATGAGTGTATAGTATTTTTATGCCAATCAAGATGAGGATGATTCCTCCCAATAGCTCAGGTTTCAGTCTTTTACTGATACCTTTGCCAAAGCCAATGCCGAGGAAATGTCCGACAATGGCAAAGAGAAAGGATGCGCAGAAGATGATAAACAAGGGAAGGGCCATGCTACTGAATGCATGATAATAATTCATACAAGCAAAAGAGATGCCTACAGCCAAGGCATCTATACTGGTGGCTATTGCCAAAGACAATTGCGTGAAGGTGTTGGAAGGGTTGAAATGATGCTCTTCTTCGGGTAGAAAAGACTCGCGAATCATCCTACCACCAATAAACGCCAATAAGCCGAAAGCAATCCAATGGTCGAATGCCTCGATGTATGAGGAAAGATACCTAAATCCCAACCATCCGATGAGTGGCATCATGGCTTGGAAGAAACCAAACAAGAAAGCTATGCGAAGTATGGTGCCCCATTGAGTTTGACGCATAATCACCCCACTTACGATAGAAACCGCAAAGCAATCCATAGCCAACGCTATTGCTAAGAGTATAACATCTAATAGGCTCATATCATTACTTATCGGTAGAGGGATTTAGATTCTGTTGCAAAGATAGACATTTAAAATGAAATAATGTTGATTCTTTTCAAAAAAACATCATATTCGTGTTTATAACTCTCATGATTACACATTTTGTGTTACACATTTTGTGGAATTAAAAAAATAGTAGTATATTTGCATCAGAAATAGGACACTTTAAAGCTATGGAGAATCCATTTACGATTAAGTCGTATGAGTCAAAGCAACAGTTTTGCGACCGAGAAGAAGAATTGGATTTAATGTTACGCAACTGCTTAAACAAGACAGACATGACGCTTATTTCCCAGCGTCGTATGGGAAAAACGGGCTTGATACTGCGTTTGTTTGATGAATTGAAAGATACGGCTCCCGATATTCATACCATCTATTTAGATATTTTTGCGTCACGCAATATCGATGACTTCATTAAGTTGATGGCAGAAGCAGCCATGAAATCGTTTCAACCCAAAACGTCTATGGGTGAAAAGTTGCTGACATTTATCAAATCCTTGCGCCCACAACTATCGTTCGACGTTATCACGGGTGAACCTCAGTTGCAAATAGTCTATCAAACAGCCCATGAAAAAGAATACACGTTGCGTGGGTTATTTGATTTCTTGGATAGTCAAGGTGAACAAATTGTAATTGCCATTGACGAGTTCCAACAAATTCGCGACTATCCCGAACAGAACATGGAAGCTTTGTTGCGTACCTATATACAGCAGATGCACAATCTGACATTTATCTTCTGTGGTAGCAAAAAACATCTGATGGCTGACATTTTTGCCAATGAAAAGAAACCTTTCTATAGTAGTACGGTTTTTATTTCGCTCGACAAGATTCCTGAGACATCCTATTCAGCATTCATAGTTAGGTTGTTCAACGAACGTCAAAGAAGTATTTCCGATGAGGCTTTGCGATTCATTTTAGATTGGACACTTCGTCATACTTATTACACTCAGCAACTCTGTCATACCATTTATGCCAATGGAAGTACAGACATAACCCTTGACGATGTAAAGATAGCATGTAATCAGTTGATGAAACAAGGTGAAGCTGTGTATTTGCAATATCGCCAGATGCTAACAGATAAACAATGGAACTTCCTGATAGCTGTGGCAAAGGAAGGAAATGTTCGTCAAATTACAGCAAGTGCTTTTCTCAAGAAACATAAAATAGGTACACCTTCCGTATCACGAAGGATAGCTGATGCACTTTGCGATAAGGGATTGCTAAATGATGAAACAGACATGAACGGCACTACTTATTCCGTTAGTGATGTATTCCTCTCACGATGGATGGAACGGTTATAGACGGTGATAGATAGAATATAGATTTTTAATTACCTTTTTCGATAAAAACTACTAATTGATAATAATATGAATACAAGACGATTTTTGACGTTTATTATGAGTGTTGTTCTTGCAATGACGCAAGTTCATGCACAAACAGATGTGACTTCCAGTATCGTAAATCCGAATTTTGATGGATTGAGTTTTGCGGGTTGGCAACAACAGGGAATGCAATGCCAAACGAACAACGACTTTTCGGGAAAAGCTAACTATGCCTACGTAGAGAAATGGGTTACGAATACGACCAACTTGCCCGATACTTATATCAAACAAAAGATTACGGGATTGATAAAGGGAAGATATACGCTTACCGTTGCCGCTCAACACATCAAGCAAGGAAGTAGCACGGCCGTAAGTGGAGGGTGTATCTTTGCCGATTGGGAAGAGACAACGGTTACTTCTGCAAAAGACTATACGTTGACCTTTGACGTGTTGACCGATGACGTAACCATAGGCTTTAAGGTGGAGAATGCCACGGGTAACTGGATGGCTTGCGATAATTTCCGCCTTTCGCGCATCAGCACCAATGTCACTTATATGCGTGAGGGATTGAGCAATCTTGTTTCAAAGGCAAACACATTAGTTTCGCAATCCATGGATGCTACGGTGAAGAGTACATTGAATAGTGCCATTTCCAATGCCAACCGATACACATCGAATGGAACATCCACTAATGTTCAGTCGGCAGCAGCTACATTGAAATCTGCTATGTTGGCGGCTGAGCGTAGTATCTTTGCCACAAAGACATCAACGTCGGGTACTGTTCCAACGGTAATCACGAATAAGAAATATGCACGAGGCGCAACGATGATATTCGGACGATCAACGATTTCATCATCAAGTTCCATCTTGGAACAAGGTTTTTGCTATAGTACCACCAATGCAACACCTACCGTAGCCGACGAGCGTTCTACGAGATACGTGGAGAATGGTGGTAGAATCTATTGTTTGGATAATCTTTCACCTTCCACCTTATATTATATACGCGCGTATGCTGTTACAACAGGTTATAAGGTTGGTTATGGAGATGTGATAAAGGTATATACCTTGCCCAAGGGAAACATTACATACAGTTACGACAATGCGGGCGATGATGCACAAAATGCTCGAATCTCACAATCGGTATCTGGAGGAATGGAATACTGGAATAACTTAACGAGCATTAGCGGTTTCAATCTCAGTGCGCATTATGTCTATGGAGCAGGAGCAGGCAGTGGAACGGCAGATTGTTCGTATGGCGGATGGATGCGAGTAAGTCAGACAGAGTCTTATCAACAGACAGGAACTATCTTACACGAAGCGGGTCATGGCATTGGTGTGGGAACTCATGGTACTTATTCTGGAGATATCCGTTCGGAAAATACAAGGGGCATTTGGTATGGTAAACGAGCCACACGTTTCTTGCAATTCTGGGATAATAGTGAGAACGTAAGACTAACTGGCGATAATACACACCTATGGGCAACTGGAGCGGCACAAAGTTTATCATATACAATCAACGGTGCACATGAAGATGCCCATACCGATGCTTCCTATTATGGCAATTCCCTATTGATGCAAGCGATTGTTGAGGACGGTCTTGCTCCTGTCAGTGGAAACTTGCAAGGCTTGGCTTATACATTTGAACATGAAGACAACAAAGCCTACTTCATCCGTAACACTGATGCGAACTATGGACTGAAGACTTCCTATCTTGTAGATAACAATGGAACATTACAATTGAAGGCCCTTTCCATTGCTGAGGCAAACACGTCTTCCAACAATGCCATGTGGAACATCACCTTCAATCCCACGACACAAACGTATCGCATCAAGAATCAAACCACGGGACGTTATATCTATTACGCTTCCGACAATGCGAACAATGGTTTTAAGGAAACAACGTCCACTTCCAATGAAATAAACTTACGTCTCCAATTGTCATTCGTTGACGTGGTATTGGGACAAGGTTCATCGGCATTGACTCTTGATTGCTATCATCTTATGCGAGCCACTTCCACTCCTTCACCACAAGCAATGTGCGCGAAGAGTGCAACAATGACAGGTTCTACATCATTCAGCAACACCAATGCAGCTACAGCCCAGCGATGGATTATCACCGATGCTGACGGATTGGAAGATATAGACAACGCTATCAGACAGGGTGAGAAATACAATCTTGATAATCTCATTGCTGCCATTCGTAATCTTGCGACGAAGTCTCATTCGGAAGATGTTTCGGGAGCAAATTCTACATTGGAAAACAAACTACAAGAAATAGAGGCAGCTGAAGCTACGGCTGATGCATCTACTATTGTTACTCTTGAGGGCGAAGCAAAAGCGGCTCTTATGACATTCATGCAAAACACCACACCTATTGGTTCTCCGTATGACATTACTTTCCTCATCAAGAATGCAGGAATGGACGATACTGAGGGATGGAGTGGCACGATGCCAACCATTAGCTATTCTTGTGGCGAGTATTTCCAAAAGACTTTCGATGTATATCAAACTATCACAGGTGCTCCTGCTGGTCGGTATGTTTTCAAACTCCAAGGCTACCAACGTCCTGGAACATCCGCGGATACATACAATGACTATGTGGCTGGTACCAACAATTTCCCCATTACCACGCAAGTGTATTTGGGAACTAATTACGCATTGGTCAACCATATCGGTAAGGAAGCCCAGACAACCAAGGTGGGTGTAGGCACAGAGACGGAAGTGGGCAGTTCACCTGTCAAGTATATACCCAACACCATGCAGTCCGCAGCTGCCTATTTCAACAAGGGACTTTATGATAATAGCGTGGAGACAACACTCACCAGCAACAACCAAACATTGCAATTCGGTATTCGAGGAGCATCATACGTATCGAGTGATTGGACTATCTTCGACAACTTCCGTTTGTATTACTACGGTGGAGAAAGTATATCACAAGACCCCGCAGCTGACTTGACAGAATACTTCGATATTACTAACGCTATGGCTCCTTATCTCTGCACGGGTAGTTTAAAAGATTGGACCAACAATGGCATGTACACCAATTATCGCAATGGTGGTGCGCCATATACTAATACTGCTGATGGTGCACGAGTTGACTTCCCCTTCATAGAAAGATGGATAAGCAGCGGGAATACACTCGCCAATACGAAGATAGAGCAGACCATTCGTGAGTTGCCTAATGGCACGTACTATATCCGTGGTTCGTTTATTGCTTGTCAACAAGCCAATAGTAGTTCAGATGTATCTGGTGTAACCTTCTATGCCGGTGATAAAGAGATGACGATTGCAACTGCCAACGGAACGCCCGAACGTTATTCGATAAAGGTAGAGGTAACAGATGGCACGTTGACATACGGATTGAAGACCGTCTCAACAAATGTCAATTGGATTGCAATGGATAATTTCTCGCTTCTTTTTGCTGGAACGGAGGATGAATACTATGCTTTGGCAACCAACGAGAATCCTGTTCGTGTACCTATTTCAAATGCTACGTTTGACAAATGGAACATTGATGGATGGAATACGACGGGTAACTGGAGTGCCTTGGATGCTGAATACAATCACTTTAACTCACCGTTTGCGGAATGGTGGGTAAGTGCAACGGCACAAGCTGACCGTTCCATGTCGCAAACACTATCTTTGAGAGATGGAAAGTATATGTTGCAAGCAGCCGTAGAGGCTGTTCGTCAAGATCAACCAAGTCTTTCCGTGAGTGGTGTGACGCTCCGTTTCGACGATGAGAGCATTGCTTGTCATACCGCCGACCATGCCCCTGAAGTGTTCCAAGTAAGCAAGACGGTAGAGGCTGGCAATCATACCTTCGGTCTATATGTAGAATCTACCAATGCCAATTGGGTTGCCGTGGATAATTTCGTGTTGTATTACTATGGCGATTCATTCCTGATGGGAGATGTCAACAATGACGGATATGTTAACATCGCCGATGTAACGTGTATGGTGAGTTACATCTTGGGTAATACGCCTCCCGTATTTATTAGGAAAGCGGCAGATATTAATGGCGATGACATCATCAATATATCAGATGTTACATTATTAGTGAATATTATTTTGAACAGAGAATAATCATCTATTAACTATTTTGATATGAGAAAGCTACTGACATTTATCTTTTTGTGCATGGTCGTATTGATGACAAATGCACAAATGACGTTCACGCTGAACGGATTGACGTATGCCAATTGTGCAGAGCGCAATTCATTGGATGGTTCTACAACTATCACCGTGCCAGCAGGAACGAACTTAAACGGACTAATTACTGCTGTGCAAGTTGATGGACAAACGGTCAATGCATCACTAATCAAGCCCAATCCCACGACGACAAACATCACGTCAGGAGAATTGGAAGTATTTGTTTACAACAACAAAGCATACGGTTTTCGTTTCGTGGAAGACTTGTGGTTCTGTGCCGTGTTTATCTCCGACTGCCATACCAACCAAGGTAGTGGGCATGATGGAACGAGCAAGGAAGACTTAACTACTATCATGAACAACATCTGTAACATGGGAAAGGACGGTAAGAAAAAAGTGAATTTCACCACGGAGGGTGCTACTACTATCGTTCCCAAAGCCGATATCGTATTCTGCTTGGGCGATATCGACCAAGACAAGGGTGATGATGGAAGTGCGGGTAAACACACCAACTTCCTCAATGCTACGGCTGAGGTGTGCAAGACAGCAGGTGTTCCTTTCATCTTCATTGCTGGCAACCACGACTTATCGCCTGATTATTGGGATAATGGTACGGATAAAGGAGTGACTTGGGGATCTACTGGTGGCTCCAATGCAGATGATGAGACCATCTCTGCTATCCAAACGAATAACTCTTATTGGAATAATCAAGGCGTGTTTGATGAGAACATTTCGTATTTCATCGACAACAGTAAGAGCAGTTATTTCCAGTCGAAGCCTTTTACGTTTAAGTTTAAGGGAGTACGTTTCTATTGCGCACATACCTATTGGTTCCAGAAGATATACAAGAAACCAGGAATTTTTTCCAGTGCTACCTATTATGCACCCGATGGTGTCATCACGGCACTTAACACCTTTGTGGAGAGTCATGCCGATGAACCCTCAGTATGGATGCAACATTATCCTTTCCTTGCTGGTAGTGACTGCAATCGTTGGTGGCTTGACCAAAACAACGTTGGCAATTACATCACCTCTTCGGACAATTCCATCTATGGATCTTCTACATCAGGCATTGCCCTTAACGATGCCAACTCTGCCAATACATTGAAGAAGAATCCCATCTCTACCATCATGGCGAAGGCAGCAGGTAAGGTCGATGGCAAAGTACAACACTTCTCTGGCCATTATCATCGGTTTGCCGACCTCACATACACCAATACCGTTGCTACGGATAATATGGTACGTGACTATACCGTTGCCGCTAATGGCAATACCGACCAATCCAACAATGCTTACGTGGTACTCTTTAAGCGTGGTGAAGGAGTGAAGGAAGTCATTCAAACGAAATTCTAATTACTAACAAAAACAGAAAGGACAACAATCATGAAAACAAAAACATTCATATTGACACTCGTTGCTCTGCTCGCTTTTGCTGGTAATGCAACCGCCCAAAGAGATATTACGAGTACATATATCAAGAATGCCACTCTGTCGAATGGTACTACAGGATGGACAGTCTCTAATTTCAATAGTCCAGAACGAGGGAATAACACTGTGGGCTATGCTACAGAGTCATACGCAGGATGGGGTACACTCGGTGTGACTTCCTATTCATTGACACAGAAAATCACATTGCCCAAGGGTAATTACCGATTGGTTAATTATTCATTCTTCCGTCAAGGAGAACAATACAATACAAATGCTAATATATCGCTTGCCTATCTTTATGCAGGTGACACGAAAGTGACAATATCAACACTTGGAAGCATTCAAGCTGATAGCTATGCCGACAATCAAGCACAAGGTGCTAACTGTTTCGATGCGAAAATGTACCGTAATTTTGTGGAATTTAGTATTGCTACTGATAACACACAGATTGAAATAGGTATTAAAGGTACATTCGAAGAGATACGTTCTTGGTGTATAGTTGGTTTGTTTGAACTCTTTGACCTTAACGATGAAGCTTCTGTCAGTTCGCCAACCGATATGACTTATAAAATCATCAATTCAGGTGCTGAATACCGTAACCTGTCAGGTTGGACTTCCAACAACATCATTTATCAAAACAATAACTGGACAAACAAGAGTGGTGTTGGTTTTATGGAGGCTTGGCAGGAGAATGCTGGTCTCTCCAACAGACAAGTTACTCAGCAACTCACGGGATTGCCAAACGGTCTTTATGAGGTTTCTGTCTATGGTCATAATATCAATCAACGAAATGGTGATGCTCCCTGCACGGGTATGTTTCTTTATGCTAATGATGACAAAACAGAGATGGGCGCATACGGTCAGTACAAGGTACGCACGACAGTAACAGATGGAAAACTCCTTGTCAAGGTTGCACTTGAGAACTGTACAGGCAACTGGATTGCCTTTGACCGTTTCGGACTTCTCTTCTATGGTGATCCTTTGCAAGCATTGAAAGACTTGCGCGATGGATATATAGCAGAGGCGCAAGCCATTCTCGATGGTAATGATGCACAATATCTTACCACCGAGCAACAAGCAGCATTGCAATCTGCAATAGATGAGGGTAATGCAGCAACAACAGAAGATGATTTGAATACGGTAACATCGACCACCTTACCTTATGCCATCAGTACGGCACAGGCGCAGATTGCCGCAGCTAAGGTTAGTCGTGAGCGGATGTTGTCAGCCTTGGAACGTTTCGAGAAAGATTATAACCTTGTTGACGGAACAGACTATAGTCGTGTTACGATGAGTGCCAAAGCATGGACGGATTTGTTAGAGAAAGTGATGGACGTAACAGAAGCGTTGGATGATATTTCCTTATTGACGGAATATGACGCTCGTGCTCAAGCATTGGAGGAACAAATGAATGCCACCGATGCCAGCATTCGCTTGTTCAATGGCTATCTATCATTGCTCAATGGCGTCAATTCCTTCGGGGACACAAATCTGTCTGCCGCATATACGACATATATGACCAATACCAATTACACCGATGATGACACGAAGGTACAAGAAGCTATCAATGCTTTGGATAATGCATTTGTGGCCTATGCTGACACTCAACAAGATGATTTTGAAGTTGGTGCCAATCGTTTCCTTGGTGAGAATCTTGACTTCGAGAGTGCTAATGGTACACGTATTGACGATGTTTGGCCAAATGTCTATCATCAAGTGGGATGGAAAACGACGTTTAGCTCTGGAGCAACTGATTACAACAAGCAATATGCTTATCTTACACGTGATAATGCCAGTCCTCGCGATGGTGGTGTTAACTATGTGCGTTTACGCCAGAATTGGGCAGAATCGCCCAATCCGCATTTGCAAATCATGAAAGAAACGATGATTCCAACTGGTAAGTATGAACTGAAGTTCTACATCAAGTCGGAAACTAATGGTAGTTATATGAATACCGACTTGAATTTCTACCAATTAGGAAATACTGCACCCGTTTCTATCAAGCCCACCAGCAATACATGGACGGAGCGAACGTATGAATTAGAAGTAACAGAACCGACTTTCCTCAACTTATCCTTCGGTTTCATCACGGCGGCAGGCAACTCGCCCGCTAGTGTATGGGTGGATGATGTCACGCTTACATATCATGTGTCGCAAGTCAAGATAGGTGATGTCAATAATGACGGATATGTCAACATCGCCGATGTTACATGTATGGTGAGCCACATCTTGGGTAATACACCTCCCGTATTTATTAGGAAAGCAGCAGATATTAACAAAGATGACATAATCAATATCACCGATGTGACAGCCTTGGTGGAATTGATTTTGAATGCAAATTAACGAAAGAAAAAACTTTTGAAAATAGAGAAAGAAAATGGATATTGAATTCATCAAGGAAAAAATAGGAAGACAACCAGGGTTGTCTAACACGCTTGGAATGGAATTTCTCTCAACGCCAGAACCAGATACTTGCATGGCGAGGATGAAGGTAGATGAGCGAAATCGTCAACCCTTCGGTTTTCTTAGTGGTGGTGCTTCACTGGCATTGGCTGAGAATCTTGCAGGAGTAGGTTCGTTGGCACTTTGTCCACATAAGATTGGCGTGGGAATCAGCGTGAGTGGCAGTCATGTGAAAGCGGTATTGGAAGGAGATGTCGTTACGGCAACCGCCCGTCTGATGCACAAGGGAAGAACGTTGCATCAATGGCAAGTGGAGATTGTCAATAGTGCTGGTGAATTGATTTCCACCGTACAAGTTACAAACTATATCATTAGCCCTGCTAAACAATAGGTTTATTCGTCGTAAAGACTATGTTTACAACCCCTATCTTTCGTCTTTAAGAAGACGGGAAATAGGGGTTTATATATTGAGTAATGCTTTTGCAAGAAACCAAATAACGGGTACAAGCAAAGAGGGTAGGAGATTGAGTGTCTTACAATCTTTTAGGTTGAGCAAGGACAAACCGCTTGCGGTAATCATCAAACCACCGACAATCAACAATTCTGCCATCAATGCCTCGCTAATGGCAGATGAAGAAATACGTGCGATAACCCAAAACATCCCTTGCCAACAGAATAAGACAGGAGCAGCCAATACCATCCCGATGCCGTAAGTAGAGGCAAAGATGGTGGAAGACACGAAATCCAACGTGGCATTGGTAAAGAGGAAAGTATGATCGCCTTTCAAGGCACTGATAACGGGCCCCAACATAGAGAGCGGGCCAATACAATAGAGTAGGATAGCGGTGGATAGACCATCGGCAAGTCGGTTGGCTTGTCCACTCTTCGACCGTTTATCCACCAATCGCTTAAACCTACCGTCAATGTCGAGAGCCGTTCCCGTCACTCCTCCGATGGCAAGCGACACGATAAACAACACGGGATATTCGCTCTTAGGGAAATTGCTGATGGTAGCATTCAGTCCAATGGCAAGACTCGCCAATCCCAATGCGTTATAAAGCATCAGCTTATATTTCTCCTTAATCCCACGGTGAAGTATGGTTCCGATAATCGTTCCTACGATAATTGTGGCTGTGTTGACAATTGTTCCAATCATTTGTTCACGTCATTTGCGGGGCAAAATTAGTGATTATTACTGAAATGTGCAAGAATTCAAGACGAAACACGCTTCATTCTTTATGTCTTAATGGTATATGGAAGGGCAAAAACAATTTGGTACATTGTACATGTACTAAACGTACATTAGCCATGTACCATTCGTACATTGCCCATGTATCATTCGTACATTAGCCATTGTACGAAATGAAATCACTAATTTAATGGTGATAAAGATAGGGTTTTCGGTAAGAAATACATAAACGCTAATCTTTAATATCTGTTCTGTGCCGATTAGTTTTATTAGTCATAACTTCTGTTATGCAACATTTGGCGTCTTTATTTCATCGCTTAAAAATGAGTAAACATAGCCTGCGCTTTGATAGTACAATCCCGTCTCATCATCTTGTAGACGTTCAAACGTATCGGAAGTATAAAGGACATCAAGTGCTTTTTGAGGTGAATAATGGAATTCATCAATAAGCATTTCTGCTAATTCTATCGACAAATCATCTTTCATGATTTGTATTTGTTGTGGAGTCAAGGGGGATTTCATAGAGCTGTATGTTTTTGTAATGCACGTTCTGAACCGAAGAAATATTGGAATGTAATACCTTTGGCGTATTTCAACTCTTCAATTAGACGGGAGAGAGAAATCACGCCTCCCTGATATCTACGCAACTGATAAGTCACACCGTCATCAGCAATAGGGCCATAGACAATATCATAGTCATGGACAGGTTGTTTTTCTTTGACGTCTCTATTCTTTAATACAAACAAAGCCCATTCTTCACAATAATCAGGGAAGTTAAGTATACGAAGGTCACCGCTATTCATAATCGTCTCGTCAAAGAGGAATTCACTAACTTCTGCCTTACCAGTTTGAGTCTGCTTGACTTTCTGAAATGCCATATCCAATGCCTGCTGCTTATCTGCAGACAAATAAAAACCTCGTCCGAAGTCTTTGAATGGCTTCGAATGTAACAAGTCTGGTATTAAAACCTTCATGTTGGAACCATGATACAGCTTAATCATCTTAACTCACCTCCATGATTTGCACATACTTGTGTCATTATATCTACCCCATCTTGGAAAGATTGAGTATGAAGGAATCCATAATGTTCATCCAAATGTTCAAGACCCTTGAAATGTTTCAAATAGTTATAAGCCTGACGAGGGCGAATACCATATCGGGCAGCAAACTCACTAATGAGTGCTACTGTATAACCTATTCTATTTCTATCTTCTCTTGACATTATCATTATAGTTTGATGGCAAAGATAAGAAAAATTTTACATACGTTGTTCGTTATGAGTTGTAATTTTAACAAAGGTAGTGCAAAATCGTAGTTTTTATCATCCCAATAAGAAGTTCTACGTGTAAAGAGCCTCTTTCTTGTGTATAGTTGATGTTCTTTCTAATACTCCTATAAACTGTGATTTACAAAAATATAGCCGTTTTATGATGTTCGGTTTACGAGATAAAACAACAGAATTGTTTTTTTCTTGATAAATTGCGAAGATAAGTCAATTTTATTTATTATCTTTGACGCATAATTAAAGAAAGTATAGTGTTATGAGAAAAATTATGTTGTCATTCTTGATGCTGATGTTGCTGAATGTGACTTCGGCAATCGCACAAACGGTTGATTATAACGTCGTTCCACGTCCTCAAACCATTACGTTAGCGAAGGAAGGAGCATACTTGCTCGATGGTTCTAAGTTGGTGGTGTATCCTATGGGAAATGCCGACATGGAGCGCAATGCCAAGTTCCTTGTTGAGTATATCAAGGAAATGACGCGTATCAACGTTTCCACTGCCGTTCAGGACAAAAAGAACGTGAAGGGTAATATTTCCTTAGTTATCAATCCGAAGATTGTGAATGAAGAAGGATACACCATTACGGTGGATAAGAAAGGTGTGGTTATAGCAGGAGCGACACCTGCTGGCGTGTTCCTTGGCATTCAGACATTGCGTAAGTCGTTGCCTATCGTAAACGGAGAGGCTTCTGTATCGTTGCCATTTGTGATTATTGCCGATGCTCCACGTTTTGCTTATAGAGGAATGCACTTGGATTGCGCCCGTCATTTCTTCCCCTTGCAAGTAGTGAAAGACTATATTGACATGATTGCGTTACATGGGATGAATAAGTTCCATTGGCATATTACCGAAGATCAAGGTTGGCGTATTGAGATTAAGAAATGGCCGAAACTGACTACGATAGGCGCATGGCGTTCGGGAACGGTTATTGGACGTAATTCTCCTATTGAAGATGGTATTCCTCATGGTGGATTCTATACGCAGGATGAATGTCGTGAAATCGTGAAATATGCTGCAGACAGATATATTACCGTGATTCCTGAGATAGACATGCCTGGTCACATGCTTGGCGCACTTGCAGCCTATCCAGAGTTGGGATGTACAGGTGGTCCATACGAAGTGCTACGCCGTTGGGGTGTCTATCCTGACGTTCTTTGTGCTGGCAAGGAAAAGACTTTCCAATTTGTGCAAGACGTATTAGACGAAGTGATAGACATCTTCCCGTCAGAATATATTCATATAGGTGGCGACGAAAGTCCCCGCGACCGTTGGAAGAAATGTCCACTATGCCAGAAACGTATACAAGACGAAGGCATTAAGGCTGGGGATGGGCAGAGTGCCGAAGACCGTTTGCAAGGCTATTTCACCAAGAGGGTGGAGAAATATCTCGCCACAAAGGGAAAGCACATCATCGGATGGGACGAACTTCTCGGTTGTGACGTGGACAAAAGTGCCGTTATTATGTCTTGGCGAGGCGCAAATCCTGGGGCAAAGGCTGCCAAACAAGGACACGATGTGATAATGACTCCTAATAGTGCCCTCTATTTTGATTATTATCAGACGAAAGATACATGGAATGAACCTCTGGGTATTGGCGGTTGTTCCACCGTGGAAAATGTCTATCAGTTTGAACCAGTAGCAGAAGATTTATCACCCGAACAAGCCCAACGTATTTGGGGTGTTCAGGCAAACTTGTGGACAGAGTATATTGCCTACCCATCTTATATTCAATATCAAGTGTTGCCACGTATGGCTGCATTGGCTGAAGTGCAATGGATGCAACCGCAAGACAAGAACTTTGACGAGTTTAAAGAGCGTGTCGCTCGCTTGTGTGAGATATATCGTTTGCATCATTGGGCAGTAGCTCCACATCTTTGGCGAGAGAAGAAAAATTGATAATTGAAGATTGAAAATTGAATCATGAGGAATAAAGGATTAAAAGTAGGGAAAGCAAAGCATGGAACGATAGGCAGCTATTTCATTCTTGTTGCCTTGGTGGTCTTTTCAATACTCCCACAATCGGTGTGGGCGCAAATGGTAGAACCTGTTCATTTCACGCAAACCCTCAAACCCACACAAAATGGAGAGGCAGAAATCATCTTTCAAGGAACGATAGATCCAGGTTGGCATGTTTATTCCACCGATTTAGGCAATGATGGTCCGATAGAGGCAACGTTTAACGTTGTCAAGATGGATGGTTTGGAATTGGTAGGCAAGTTGAAGCCTGTAGGAAAGGAAATCAAACAATACGACAAGTTGTTTGAAATGGACTTGAAGTATTTCGAGGGTTCAGCCACGTTTGTACAGAAAGTAAAGTTCACCAAACCAGAATACGAGATAGATGCATATTTAGAATATGGAGCATGCAACGATGTAAGTTGTATGCCTCCAACAACCGTTGCCATTAAGCAAAAAGGGAAGTCTCCCATTAAAGACCCTAAAGACCTTAAGGACTCTAAGGACCTTAGTGACTCTAAAGACCTTAATGAAACAGCAACCGCCACACCAGATACCATCACCCCCATAAAAGCGGAAGAAGCAACTCTTGTCGCTGATAGCTTGTCGTTAGCAGGAGGCGATTTGTGGAAACCCGTTATCAAGGAACTATCTGCTTTCGACGGAAAAGACCATGAGGCAAAGGGAATTTCGTGGTGGATGATTCTATTGGAAGGATTGTTGGGAGGATTTCTTGCCTTGTTCACCCCATGTGTATGGCCTATTATTCCCATGACCGTATCATTCTTTCTCAAGAGAAACAAAGACCGAAGGAAAGCCATTCGTGAAGCCATGATTTACGGATTGAGCATTGTGGTCATTTATGTGTTGTTGGGATTGGCGGTTACGTTGCTCTTCGGGGCAAGTGCCTTGAATGCATTAGCTACCAATGCCGTGTTCAATATCTTCTTCTGCTTGTTGTTGGTGGTATTTGCCGCTTCGTTCTTCGGCGCATTTGAAATCACGCTACCTTCGTCATGGTCGAACAAGATAGACCAGAAATCGGAGAAAACCACTGGCTTGCTTTCCATCTTCTTGATGGCTTTCACGTTGGCATTGGTGTCTTTCTCATGTACAGGTCCTATTATCGGATTCTTGCTCGTAGCTGTTTCCACGCAAGGAAGCATCGTTGCCCCAACCATCGGAATGTTAGGTTTTGCCATTGCACTTGCCATTCCGTTTACGTTATTCGCTTTGTTCCCGTCGTTGTTGAAGTCTGCACCAAAATCGGGAGGATGGATGAATGTCGTTAAGGTAACGTTGGGATTCATTGAATTGGCTTTTGCCTTGAAGTTTCTATCCGTTGCAGACCTTGCATATAGTTGGCACATTCTCGACAGAGAAGTATTCTTGTCATTATGGATTGTCATCTTCGGATTATTAGGCGTATATTTGTTGGGATGGTTGAAGTTTCCACACGACGATGAAGGCAATCGCACCAATGTGCCACAATTCTTTTTGGCGATGATATCATTGGCGTTTGCCATTTATATGATACCAGGTTTGTGGGGGGCTCCATTGAAAGCTATTTCTGCATTCGCACCACCGATGAACACACAAGATTTCGTTTTGCAAAAGATAACTACTGAAGCACGATTCAAGGATTATGAACAAGGAATGGCAGCTGCTCGTGCAGAAGGAAAACCTGTACTCATTGACTTCACAGGATTCGGTTGTGTGAATTGTCGTAAGATGGAAGCTGCCGTTTGGTCGGATGCGCAAGTTGCCGACATATTAAATAATAAATATGTGTTGATTTCCCTATACGTAGATGATAAGACGCCATTGGCAGAACCTATCGAGATGGAAGAAAACGGTCAAGTGCGTACGTTGCGAACTATTGGCGATAAGTGGTCGTATCTTCAGAGAATGAAGTTTGGTGCAAATGCCCAACCATTCTATGTGATTCTCGACAATGACGGTAACCCTCTGGCTGGTAGTAGATCTTATAACGAGGATATACAAGAATACATCTCTTTCTTACGAGGAGGCATCAGTAATTACAATGATAGAAAAAAATGATAGAGAGCGAATCATCGCACTCATCCATCGAGAAGTAGTGCCAGCCATTGGGTGTACAGAACCAATGGCTGTAGCTCTTTGTACTGCTCGTTGTGCAGAGGAATTGGGAAAACGACCGCAAAGGATAGAGGTATTTCTCAGCGCCAACATCTTGAAGAATGCAATGGGCGTTGGGATTCCAGGTACGGGAATGATTGGATTGCCCATTGCGATAGCCTTAGGCGCCCTTATCGGTAAATCGGAATATCAATTGGAAGTGCTTCGCGACCTTACGCCGTCTGCATTGGAAGAAGGTAAGCAATTTATCAACGAGAAACGTATAGGCATTCACTTGAAAGAAGGCATTCAAGAGAAATTATATATAGAGGTGAAATGCTCTACGGATGATGATTCTACTACTGCCATCATTTCAGGAGGACATACTAACTTCGTTTATGTGGGTGAAAGTTCACTTGCTCCATCAACGTTCTCTTCTTCATCCAATTTAGAAGGAGAAGATGAAATACAACTCAACATGCGATTGGTGTATGATTTCTCCATGACGGCACCATTAGAGGAAATACGTTTTATCCTCACCACGCGCGATTATAACATGAAAGCTGCCAATGAAGCTATTAAAGGCAATTACGGACATAATTTAGGAAAGACCATAGATCGTCCTTTGTCAAAAGGAATCTTTGGTAATTCTATCTTCTCTCACATTATTGCAAAGACAGCATCTGCTTGCGACGCACGTATGGGCGGAGCCATGATTCCCGTGATGAGCAATAGTGGTTCTGGCAATCAAGGTATTTGCGCTACGAATCCTGTTGCCGTCTTCGCGCAAGAGAATGAGAATACGGAAGAAGAATTGATTCGCGCCTTGATGCTCAGTCATCTTACCGCCATTTACATCAAGCAGAGCTTGGGTAGATTGTCAGCACTTTGCGGATGCGTAGTGGCTGGTATCGGTAGTAGTGTGGGTATTACGATGTTGATGGGTGGTGATTACAATCATGTTTGTAGGAGTGTGAAGAATATGATTGCCAACTTGACAGGAATGATTTGTGATGGTGCTAAGCCTTCATGCTCATTAAAGATTGCCTCTGGCGTTTCCACCGCCGTTCTTTCGGCATTGTTGTCGATGGAAGGAAAATGTGTTACTTCTGCCGAGGGAATCGTAGATGATTGCGTGGATAAGAGCATTCATAATCTTACCAGCATTGGGGCAGATGCGATGAATATGACAGATGAAATGGTATTGAACATAATGACAAATAAATGTTGATAGATATGAAACCAAGACGAGTGCTTTTTGTAGGATTATTCACGATGGCAGCTTTGTTGTTTCCATCTTGGACGTTTGCGCAAAGCGAATTGTATCCCAACCATTTTGACTTGAAAGACGTTACGTTGCTCGAAGGTCCATTCAAGACAGCATTAGAAAAGAATAATGAATTGTTGTTGCAATATGACGTTGACCGATTGCTAACGCCGTTTATCCGACAAGCAGGTTTGTCAAGCAAGGCAGGTTCTCCGTATCAAGGTTGGACAAGTAAGCATCCTAAGTTTGTCAATTGGGGTGATGATAGTTTTAATTTGGAAGGTCATGTTGGTGGACATTATCTTTCTGCCTTGGCTTTGGCGTATGCGGCAACACCTGATGCTTCTATTAAGAAGGCAATGAAAGATAGGTTGGATTACATGATTAACATATTGAAAGATTGTCAAGATGCTTATGATAACAACAAGGAAGGCTTGTATGGTTTCATCGGCGGTCAACCGATTAATGATATGTGGAAGTCGCTCTATACGGGTAGCCTTTCCGTGTTTAGCAATAGAGGTGGTTGGGTTCCTTTCTATTGTCAGCATAAGGTGTTGGCAGGATTGCGCGATGCGTATCTATATGGTGAGAATGAAACCGCGAAAGAACTCTTCCGTAAGTTGGCAGACTGGAGCGTTAACGTTGTTTCTAAGTTGTCTGACTCTGATATGGAATCCATGTTGAATTGGGAACATGGTGGAATGAATGAGAGTTTGCTCGATGCTTATCAGTTGTTTGGGGATAGGAAATACCTTACCGCTGCCAAGAGATTCAGTCATAAGACGATGTTGAATGGGATGCAATCGTTGAATACCACGTTCCTTGATGGGAAACATGCGAACACACAAGTGCCTAAGTATATTGGTTTTGAGCGTATTTATGAGAATGATGCTACGGCAACTAATTATCGTAATGCGGCTAACAACTTCTGGAATGATGTTGCCAATAACCGTACGGTTTGCATTGGAGGAAATAGCGTGAACGAACATTTCTTGTCTAAATCCAATGGCAATCGTTATATTGACCAATTGGATGGACCAGAGAGTTGCAATTCAAACAATATGTTGAAACTTTCGGAAATGATGAACGACCGTACTCATGATGCTAAATATGCTGACTTCTATGAGAATACGATGTGGAATCATATCCTCTCTACGCAAGACCCTTTAACGGGAGGTTATGTTTATTTCACGACATTGCGTCCGCAAGGTTATCGTATCTATTCGAGAGTGAATCAAGGTATGTGGTGTTGTGTGGGAACCGGAATGGAAAATCATTCCAAATATGGGCACTTCATTTATACGCATGATGGAAATAATACGTTATACGTTAATCTATTTATTCCCAGTGAATTAAACGATGAAACATTTGGCGTTCGTCAGGAAACGAAATTCCCGTTTGTAGAAACACACTCTTCAGACTTGCCAACACCATGTTCAGCAACGACAAACATAGTGTTTACGAAGGCTGGAGACTATACTTTGGCTGTTCGTCATCCTGCATGGGCTGGAGAAGAGTATAAGATTACGGTGAATGGTGAAGATGTTGCCGTCAACATAACGAAAGGAAAAGCATCTTACGCAACCATCAACCGCTCATGGAAAGTGGGTGATGTTGTTCGTGTCTATCTACCTATGGAATTGAGATATGAGGAATGCCCGAATTATACGGATTATATAGCCTTCAAATTTGGTCCTATTCTCTTAGGGGCACAAACCACGGCAACATCTTCCAATGAAGCCTCAGTTACAGGTTTGCCATTTGAACAATTGCAGAATGTGTATGGAGGAGAAGGACGTATGGATCATGCACCAGGAAGTAGGGCTTCATCTATGAGTCTTACCAAGGCGCCTTTGTTGATTGGCAATCGTGCCAACGTACTTGATAGGATTCAAGTAAAAGACCTTAGTCAATTGAAATTCACCATTGATGCAAGTCGTCCCGATGTGGCTTCCTATACTTGGAATCAATTGGAATTGCGGCCATTCTACGACATTCATCATGCACGATACATGTGTTATTGGTATCAGCAAACGGCTGAGAATTATGCTAATAGTGATATGGCGGCAAGTGAAGCGGCTAATGAAGCTTTGTTGAAACGTACTCTTGATTTTGTTGCTCCTGGTGAACAACAAAGTGAGGCTGGTCATGAATATAGTTATAGTAGTACATCAAGTACTGGTAATTATAATTCAGAGCGTTATCGCGATGCTCAAAGGAATGGTTATATTCAATACACATTATATAATAATGAGAGTATCAAGGAAAAGTTGAGCATTCTTTGTCGTTTTACTACCGCTGATAAAGGTCGTATGGCAATATTGTACGTTGATGGAACGGCCATTGCGGATATAACTATACCTTCCTCTTATGCTGGTGCTGAAAGCAATGGATTCTATAATATTGAATATCCCATCCCAGATAAGTTGATAGTTGACAAAAACGGTAATGCCAAAAAGCAATTCGTCGTGAAGTTACAAGCATCTTCATCCACTTTCTGTCCTGGATTGTATTTCCTTCGCTTGATGAAAGAATATGACGACCATGCTTATCGTTTTGTGGCAAACGATTGGGTTACGGGAGATGCGGCTCGTGTTTCTGCCAACAATATTACTTATGATACGGAGAAGAATATCATTCACGTGAGACAAACGGGAGATAATAACATTTGCTTGTCGTTGAATTATCAAAACAAGCAATATACGGTTAGCAACAAGCAGAAATACTTTGTGGTAAAGGGGACGAACTTGAAAACCACTTCGGGTGCTTCTTATCTGTGGTGGCTCAATGGTGTTAACAAGTGGAGCCAAGTTTCTCCTAATTTGGTAAAGACCGTCACGGAGAACGGGCAGAATTATCAAGTCATTGCATGGGACATAACGAAAAGTGGATTGGATGATAACTTTACGGGCGAGCGAACGAATGTTTGTTCGGGAGCAACGATATTCGGCTTAACCTCTTCGTCAAGTAATGGAGCTTCAGACATTTGTCTTATTGATTTCGTGGAAGATGTTCAGCAAGACGTTATTAATGCAATCAACTTGCCAAGTGTCAACAACAAGATTGAGTATTATAATCCTATGGGACTTTTGGTTAACCATCCTACGCACGGAATCTATATTTCCCAAGGAAAAAAGATATTGATGAAATAACGATGGATAAGAAACATTGGGAATTAAGAAAACTTCGCGAGGCGATTGAACGCGAAAGGAATTGGAAACCAGTTAAGTCGGTTGCCTTGAAAAAGGTGGTGGGATACATTCATGGAATAGAGAAACCCAAAAAAGAAACGCTTGACAAGCTGTCTCTTTTCGTTGGCTTCCAAGATTGGGATAGTTTCCAAAAGGCATTGCATGGAGAAGCAGACGCATCAGAGAACTATGATGAAGGAGAAGATTAGTTCACGTGTAATAGGTAATAGGTAACATGTAATAGGTAATAGGTATGATTTGCTTTTGGAATTGAGACTCTATCACTCTAAGCAAATCATACCTATTACCTATTACCTATTACATGTTACTTATTACCTGTTACCTGTAATTGGAATAACGAAAAAGGACCATTCCGCAATGGAATGGCCCTTATCGTTTTCAGGGTTGAAAGGATTCTTACTTAGTTGTTACGTTTGTACGCTTCTCAGGAATACGAGCCTTCTTACCCGTAAGTCCGCGGAGATAATACAATTTAGCGCGACGAACTTTACCAATCTTGTTCACCTCGATGCTCTCGATGTTCGGTGATTCAATAGGGAAGATACGCTCTACACCTACTGTTCCTGACATCTTGCGAACGGTGAAACGCTTCTTGTCACCATGACCACAAATCTTGATAACTACGCCACGGTAGAGCTGGATACGCTCTTTTGAACCCTCGATAATTTTGTAAGCGACAGTGATAGTGTCACCAGCCTTGAACTCTGGGAACTTCTTGCCGGTTGCAAATGCTTCTTCAGCAACTTTAGGCCAATAACTCTTCTACTGCCAGCGGTTACGCCGAAAAGCGGTGCAAAGGTACAAAGAATTTAAGAATTATACATCCCTATTGCTTAATAATTTGTTTTTTTAACACAATTATCTTGATTTTTTTGTACTTTTGCAGAGTAACCAACAAGAATTATATGATAAAAAGAGGTTTATTGTGGGGATTTGGCATCTTATTGATGACAGTTTCATGCACTTCCCATTACCAATTGACGGATGTCCAAAGGAGCAGAATATTGGTTGACAAGCGTTATGATGCACAGATAAGTGCGGAAGCAACTAACTTTCTGAAACCTTATAAGGCTAAAGTAGACTCTATTATGAGTCCCGTGGTGGGAACGATTGCAAAGTATATGGCTGCTAAGAAACCAGAAAGTGAGCTATCGAATTTGCTTGCAGACATTCTGGTATGGGGTGGAAAAGATTACGATGAGCATCCCGACTTGGGTGTATATAATATAGGAGGCATTCGGGCAGCTTTCGCCAAAGGTAAAGTTACTTATGGCGATGTGTTGGATGTGGCTCCGTTTGAAAATAAGATTTGTTTCCTCACGCTAACGGGAGTGAAATTGATGGAATTGTTCCAGCAAATAGCTTCTCGCGGGGGCGAAGGAGTCAGTCATGGAGTTGCTTTAACCATCACAAGCGACGGAAAGTTGATTTCCGCAACGCTTCACGGCAAGCAGATAGATTCACAGGCTACCTATCGTATTGCTACGTTGGATTATCTTGCACAAGGTAATGACGGATTGATTGCCTTGAAAGAAGGCACTAATCTACTTTCTCCACAAACCACGGAGAACAACGTGCGTTTCATTATCATGAATTATTTCCGTGAACAAGAGAAGGCGGGACGTGTAGTTGACTCGCAGATGGAGGGAAGAATCGTTTTGAATGACTAAACCATATATTTAGATATGAAAAAGATATTGTTTACGTGTGCTATATGTATCATTTGCATGGCGCAAGTCAATGCGAAAGGAAAAAAGGAGTTGGTTATCCTTCACACCAACGATACACATAGTTGCATTCTCCCGTTGAATGTGAACTTGGCAGATACGATGCTCGCTGGCAGAGGAGGCTTCCTTCGTCGTATTGCTATGTTGAAAGAGGAGAGAAAGCAGAATCCCGATTTGCTCTATTTCGATAGTGGCGATTTCTCGCAAGGTTCTACTTATTATACAATGTATAAGGGCGACGTGGAGATTGGTTTGATGAACATGATGGGAATTGATGCGTCTACGATTGGAAACCATGAGTTCGATTTCGGAATTGACAACATGGCGCGAATGTTTAAGATGGCAAACTTCCCCATTCTTTGTTCCAACTATGATTTTACGGGTACGGTCTTGCAAGATGTAGTTAAGCCCTATATTATCATCAAACGCAAGGGAATCAAGATAGGTGTTTTCGCTCTCAATCCACAGATGGAAGGTCTCGTATTGGAAAAGAATTGCGTGGGTATTAAGTTTTTAGACCCTGCGAAGGTGGCTAACGAGATGGCTTCCATGCTAAAGAAGGAGAAAAAATGTGACGTGGTTATTTGTATCTCGCATTTAGGTTGGACGAACGATCCTTATTCCGACCTAAACGTTTTTTCAAAAACACGAGGGATAGATGTTGTTTTGGGTGGTCATTCTCATACCTATTTCGATACCTTACATTACATCAAGGACTTAGACGGAAAAGAAATTCCCGTTGACCAAAATGGTAAACATGGGATATTTATCGGCAAGATGAAATTACAATTCGACAAGAAGAAATAGTGAAGAGGTAAGAGATAAGAAAGGAGAGGTGAGAGGATAGTTCTACCTCTCTTTCTTTTAGTTCAATTTTCCTCTGTCTATAGACACATCTTTCACCTTCAAATATTCATTTCGTAAACGTTTACGTTCGTTTTTTGATATAAAACTATTGTTTTTTGAGATAGCCCCATTAATTTTGCAACGTGATACAAATGATTGAGAAATCGTTTGAATTCACCCCGATTTTAAATCAAACTGTAACTTAAAATATTAATCTACTAACAAATTAAAAAAATGAGTAAGAATTTCAGTCTTATTGCGACGTTGTGTTTGTTGGCACTTTGCTCGCTGGTTAGCCCTTCCATTTCACAGGCTGCCACTACTGTTACTGCCTTATGGGATTTCCAAAATCAGAATCCTTCGTCTTTGTCTGGATTGAAGATAGAAGGAGACCAAGACCATGTGGCCTCTACAAATTCAAGTATTAAGATGTTTGTCATTGCCAAGAGCGGAAAGTTTGCCGTTCGTACCAGTGACGTACAAGTTAATGCAAATACTTATTTGCGTATTCCCGTACAGAGTACGAGTGATGTCGTGACGATAGTATCTTATCCTGGTTACTACAATTATTCGATTAACGGAACGGCAGCTACTGCCAACACGACTACTCATACCGCTACTTCTTCTGAGGTAAGTGCTGGATTCGTTCAGGTACAAGCAACTTCCACTTGTTATCTCTATAGCGTGAAGGTTGTGCAACAAGTGGCTTCTTCTAGTAGTGGTACTACTGCAACGGCAAAATGGGATTTCGAGAATGTTAACCCATCCAGTTTGAGTGACATGCACATCGAGGGAACGTCTGGTCATGTGGCTTCTACTCTTAGTGGTGTGAATATGTATGTTATCGGAAACTATGGTAAGTTTGCTCAACGTACCTCCGATGCTCAGTTCAATGCCAAGACCACGCTTCGCATCCCCGTTACTACGACCAGCGACGTTGTTACTGTAACCAGTTGCACAGGGTATCATAATTATGCAGTGGGCGGAACGGCAGCAACGGCAGACGTAACCACTCACACCGCAACTTCAAGTGAAGTTTCTACGGGTTATGTGGTGATTTATGGAACGGGTTCTTCTTATTTGAAGAGTATTACGGTTAAGCAATGCAACTACACGGGGTCTTCATCTTCGTCCTCTACCACCAGTAAGGTTACTGCACTTTGGGATTTCGCCAACGTGAATCCTTCTTCCTTGAGTGGCTTGACCATTGAGGGCAAACAGGGACATATTCCCTCTACCATCAGCGATGTAAGTATCTATTGTATAGGACAATATGGTAAGTTTGCACAACGGACTAACGATGCCCAATTCAATGCGAAAACCACGCTCCGCGTTCCCGTTACAAGTACGAGTGACGTAGTTACCGTAACCAGTGATCCTGGTTATCATAACTATAATGTTGGTGGCGTTGCCGCAACAGCCGACGTAACCAATCATACGGCAACGGCAAGCGAGGTTTCCGTAGGTTATGTGGTGATTTATGCTACTGGTTCTTCTTATTTACAGAGCATTAAGGCGGTGTTGAACAACTATTCTGGTTCTGGATCAAGCACATCTTCGTCTTCTTCATCATCCAGTAGTTCTACGACAAATAATACCACTACGGCAAGTGGTTCGTTTACGGCTGTTAGCCAAGATTACTATATCGTAAGCGCAGGTTCTGCAAGTGGTTTCCTTTCTGCTTTGAGCAAAGCCAATAGTAGTAGTTCTTCTTCACGTAAGTACATCTTCTTACCCAATGGTACATACGACCTTGGAACTACTTGTTTGACCGCTATCACAGGAAGCAATATCTCTATCATTGGTCAAAGTATGGACAAGACCATCATAAAGAATGCTCCCGCAGTGGCTAATGAAGGAATCAGCAAGACAGCTACGTTGCTGAACAAGGGAAATAACAACTATTTCCAAGACCTTACCATTCAAAACGCACTTGATTATTACAATGCTGGTTCGGCTGGTAGAGCCGTTACTTTGCAAGACAAGGGTAACTATACGATTTGCAAGAATGTAAAATTGGTTTCTTATCAAGATACTTATTATAGCAACAATGCCAGTGGTTCGTTCTATTTCGAAGGTTGCGACATTCACGGAACGGTTGATTTTATTTGTGGTGGTGGCGACGTGTTCTTTAATGAGTGTACATTGACAGTTGAGCCTCGCACGGCAAGTGGTTCTGGCAGTTGCGTCATTGCTGCTCCTTATACGCAGAGCACTTGGGGATATGTCTTCAACAATTGCAAGATAGCCAACAATGCGGCCAGCTATAGTTTGGGTCGTGCTTGGGGTGGAACGCCGAAGTTGGCTTACATCAATACTACGCTTACTGCTCCCACGAAGATTATCTCCACTCGTTTCACGCCTGCTGGAATGAACGTTATTGCCGATACTTTCGTAGAATATAATTCAAAAAATACCAGTGGAACAACGGTTTCACCTTCCAGCAACGTCGTAAGTTTCACGTTGGGGAGTACCACAAGCAAAAAGGAAACCATCATCTCGGCTTCTACGGCAAAGAACTATGCATTAAATAAAGTGTTTACGAGTTGGACTCCTAATGAAGATGCTGCTCAACTCACCGTTAGTTCTGTTTCGCAGAGTGGCAGTACGATTAAGTGGTCGGCTGTTTCAGGTGCAAGTTCATACGCTATTTTCAAGGATGGTAGTTTCTTGGCTATCGTAGGAAGCAGCACAACATCTTATAATATAAGTGCTACAGGTACATATACCGTTAGGGCTTCTAACCCTATGGGTGGTTTCGGTACTGCAGGAAGCGTAACGGTATCAAGTATCTCATCGTCCAGCTCTTCTTCAAGTATGTCTTCATCTAAGATGAGTAGTTACGACAAGAATGCTCCTATTGGCTGGGGAACGGTAGGTGGTTCTATCACGGGTTCAAGCAATAAGAATTCAGTTACCGTAACTACGGCAAGTGAGTTTATCAGTGCTATGGCTGGTACGTCTGCTAAGACTATTTATGTGAAAGGTACGTTGACTTTCACGGGTCGCCAAACCATCACCGGTGCACAGAATAAGACGGTCTATGGCCTTGCTGGTTCTTCTCTTTCCAATACTACGCACACTTCAACGGTTGCCAATACGGGAATCTTAACCTTGAAGAATTGCTCGAATATCATTTTCCGCAACCTGACGTTTAAGGGTGCTGGCGCATACGATGTGGATGGTTACGACAACCTGACGCTTCAGAATTGTCAATATATTTGGGTAGATCATTGCGACTTCCAAGATGGTGTTGACGGTAACTTCGATTGCAACAATGGTTCTGACAATATCTGTGTTACATGGTGTCGCTTCCGTTATCTCATCTCTCCATGGTCTGGCGGTTCTGGTGGAAGCAATGATCACCGTTTCTCTGACCTATGGGGAAGTGGCGATAGTTCAACTTCGGATAATGGAAAACTTCGCACTACATTCGCTAATTGCTGGTGGGATGAAGGATGTCGTGAACGTATGCCTCGCGTGAGATTCGGACAGATTCATATCGTCAATTGTCTCTATTCAAGTAGCGTAACCAATTACTGCATCGGTGCTGGGTATAAGAGTAATATATATGTGGAGAAGTCGGCTTTCACCAGTACGAAGGCTCAGAAGACTCCTTGGAAGAATTGCGCAACAAGTAGTGGATATACCGATTACAACATAACGTTGACAGGAAACTCTGGAGCAAGTGATGCGCAATCACGTAGTGGTAGCAATAGTTACTTCAATCCATATAGCTACTATAGCTATTCGCCCATGGCAGCAAGCAAGGTGCAAAGTGAAATATCTACATACGCTGGTGCAACACTGACCGTTACGGCTGGAAGTGGTGTCGGTGCAAAGGGCTCTTTCTTCGAAGAGGATGATGTTACTGCGCTCAATGAGATAGATGCCGAGGCTAAAGTGGTAAGCACAACCATATTCTCTGCCAATGGAACGGAAATTCCAGAATATAACAAGGGATTGAATATCGTAAAGACTAAGCTTTCCAACGGAAAGACTATGGTTAAAAAAGTCTTTGTAAGATAGTATTTTGAAGTATGAATTAGGAGTTAGGAAGGAGGAAGTATTTCGCCTATTGGCGAGTATGAAGGTTAGAAGGAGGATGTACTTCTTACATCAATACTTTTATCCTGTGACTTTGTCACACCACTTCCTCCTTCCTAATTCCTCCTTCCTACATCGATAGTCCTTCATACTTCTTAACAAAAACTTGTCTGGATTTTCTTGCAAACTAGAGTTGGAGGAGCGGAAAAATGAGTTAAGACGGATGATAATATACATTTTCCGATAGATATTATAAGTTTCGACTGACAAAGTAATACATTTTTAACCGTAAATATATCATTTACGAGTGCTAAAACTATACTTTATAAATGTCATAACACATGCTTTTTGTGTGAATAACACGTCTTTTAGGGCATTTCAGAAACGCCACAAATCGCTATTATATTGATATTCATTTCATTAGAAAAGTCCCCTGGTTTTTCATATTTTCGATCATATTTAAGAAAGTTTGAAATTATGTCCGTTTTTTGCCCTCATAATTCCGAATTATTTTGACAAAGAAAGAAACATGATTATTGAAATAAACTACTGAGCCAAAATAATGCGGAGATAAGACAATAAGAAGTGTAATTTGGAGTTACTTTTTTAGAGAGGTAAGTCAACATGAAAAGAAAGAATAATCCCATCATTGTGCCTGAGGGCGTGCATGAAGTGATGCTTCATGCTTGTTGTGCTCCATGTTCGTCAGCTATAGTTGAGTGGATGATGGCTCATGAAGTGCGTCCTACTATTTTTTATTATAACCCGAATATCTTTCCGCAAGAGGAATATGAGATTCGTAAGAATGAAAGTAAGCGACATGCGAATAGTTTGGGAATCAAATGGATTGATGGAGATTACGACCATGAGAGATGGTTGGACGAGGTGAGGGGATTGGAGAACGAACCCGAACGAGGTTCTCGGTGTCTCAGATGTTTCCGTTTGCGACTTGTGGCAACGGCTTTGCAAGCTCGCCAACTGGGTTTGTCGTATTTCACTACTACACTTGCCTCATCACGATGGAAAAGTATAGAGCAAATCACACAAGCAGGTTTGGAGGCACAAGCAGTTGTTCCTGGCACTCTTTTCTGGGCACAAAATTGGCGAAAGGGTGGTTTGTCTGACCGAAGAAACCAACTATTGAAAGAATATGGTTTTTACAATCAGCAATATTGCGGTTGTGAGTTTAGTATGAGGGCTAATCCACATTTGGCAAAAGACAATATGGAAAAAAGTGTAGACGTTACTTGTTCAATCGATTAAAATTTATTATCTTCGCACCGAAATGAAAGATAAAAAAGAAAATGGGTAAGTTGATTTTGGAGACATGCACTCGTGAACAGTTTATAGAAGTAGTTAAGGCTGCTAAAAAACGCAAGGAAGCGTGGGAAACGAAAATGAAAGCAGAGATGGGAGAACGAGCCAAATTGCGCGAGCAAGTTCGTGAGTCGCACTATTATGATATAGAATCAATTTGATGTTATGTTGGTTCAATGGGTATGAGCAACAACAAAAGTATTATATTAAAACTGCTATTGTAAAAGGAGAAGGCCTTTCAGAGTATGTTTCTATTATTCTGCAACGCACACATCCGCATTTTGAATCGATTGCTCGTCGTTTTGACAATGAGATAGATTTGTTTAATGACAACAAGTAAAAGTATTGCGTTTTCGAATGAAAGACATTAAGAAAATTGTCCTCACCGGAGGACCATGCGCAGGCAAGACAACGGCGTTGGTAAGGATTATTGAGCACTTCTCGAGTCTTGGTTTTAAGGTATTCACAATTCCAGAAGTGCCAACCCTGTTTACACAAGCAGGGATGGACTACTTGACGGATAACAAGAACTTCTTCTACGAAGGAGAGAAGGCAACGTTGGAGATACAATTGGCATTGGAAGACCGATTCTTTCGCATGGCAGAACAATGTACGGAACCGACAATCTTGGTTTGCGACCGTGGTACGATGGATATTTCTGCTTATATGAGTCCTGAGTTGTGGGAAGATATTACCACCGTGGTGGGTACAAGTACGGCAGAGTTGCGTGCCCGCTATGATGCCGTGTTGCATTTGGTGTCTGCCGCCGATGGTGCAGAACAGTTTTATACCACCAGCAATAATGCCTCACGCAACGAAAGTGCTGATGAAAAAGGATTGCAGATTGCCCGTATGTTGGACAAGAAGGTGATAGATGCATGGACGGGTCATCCCCATTTGCGTGTCATCAACAACCATGAGGATTTCAACAAAAAACTGAATCGCGTGTTGAAAGAGATTTCCAACGTATTGGCATTGCCACAACCTATCGAAGAAGAACGCAAATACATTGTGGAATTGGTTGGTGATGGGGATATTCCTAATGCTATCATCAGCGAGATAACACAAACCTATTTGGTGGCAGAGCCAGGATGTGAAGTACGTTTGCGCAAACGTGGTTGGGATGGAAAGTATGTATATGTACACACTACCAAGAAGAGGATATCAACGAATGAACAAATAGAAACGGAGCGACAAATCAACAATAATCTTTACCAGTCTCTCTTGCAACAAGCCGACCCCTATCGGCAGACTATTCATAAGATACGCAAGAGCTTTATCTGGAAAGGACAATATTTCGAACTTGACGCTTTCAAGAAACCTATCGACAACCTGATGATTCTTGAAACGAAAGGCATTACGGAAGATGAAGCCGTGAAATTCCCGCCATTCTTGAAAGTGGTGAAAGACATCACTGGAGACGGTAATTACTATAATTATAATATTGCCTTGAAAGGGTAGATGTTTTTCTCTTGTAGGATATAATATAATTTAAGTTTCTGAAGTTGTTTACGCAACTTTCAATTTAAAAGTTCGACATATATGAGCAAGTTCATCCGAGCGGCAAACTGCCACTTCCAACACCTCCT
>OMWI01000065.1 GCA_900314715.1 uncultured Prevotellaceae bacterium
TAAGGTTCTCGGAAGAGAACACATGATAGTCTTCCATGCAAAACCAGTCTTGGCGTTGTCCTTCTGGTGGAAAGATGTCATGTGAAGGATACAAATACATTTTGCCATTAAAGACACGTGCGGTCGGGTCTGCCGTAAATTGGTCACGGATAATAGGGTTTTGCGCCGTAGCCGTGAGAGTGGCTAATATGAAAGCGGACAAGAATAATGCTTTTATGCAATGAAGTTTTGTTTTCATGGTATAATCGCTTTTTATTTGTTCATGATTGAGATTTGAATATTTTGCGTATCTGTGTTTTTACCCAATAGGAATTTGTCGATGAAAGCTTCTACTTCTGGATATTGCTTTTCTGGGAGCATACAATGAGGATGCCCTCCAACGATGGAATATCCCATGCGGTCTTCTATACCAAATGTTTCCCAAACCTTACGAGCGGCTTTTGCCGATGCAAGCGTTGCTGGGTCTGCCAACCATTGATAGTCTGGATTGCCCAAAATTAAAAGTGCCCTTGGACAAACCATGGTGCAAAGCTCATGGTGGTCGTAGGGCATTCGATATACGCTATCGCCAGAGAAAAGCGTGCGCATACTTTCCTTGAACCAATGATAATCGGTCTTTTCCAAACACTCCACACCTTCCAATTGGTGGGAAACACGCCAAGCAGCAGCACCTCCACCACCTGGTTCTTGTGCGATGGTTAGTGCTATACGTTCATCGAAAGCGCCGCAATAGAGTGCCATCTTTCCAGCGTATGAACATCCGGTAACACCAATGTGTTGCATGTCGATTTTCGTTTGACTTTCGCCCAATAATTGCAGACCATCTAAAAGTCTACTTAATCCCCATGCCCATTCACTATAAGCACCATTGGCAGAAAGTTCGGGATACAATCGGTCGAAGTCGTGTTCGCCTCTTTCCTTGTGCTTTCCCCATTGAGAGTAATCATTCACTTGCTTTTCGTGGAAGACCATCGTGGCAATCGGACGATTCTCAAACAATGGTTTTGGAAGGGAAATGCCGCTTGTGCCAATCATCAATGCGTAAGGAGGATTCCCTGTCTTTGGGTATTTGATTTCAGAACGCAAGGTGAGAGATTGTCCATTTACCGTGACGATGACTACCAACGTATCTTTATCCATGAAAGCTTGTAAGTCTTTCCTATCGACGTTTGGTTTGGTGCCAATGCCGTAGTGTTGTATCTCCGCGGCGATTTCATTACGTCTCTTTTCCCATTGCTTGAAAGATTTCACTTCGCCTTTACCATTACTCCACGACAATGGATTTGGCAATTCCTTGATGATGGGAAGGTCGTCCCAAGAAGGCATTGCTGGTTGGCGAAACTTGCTTCCCGTGTTTTCCACGGAATAGACCAATGGGATAGATACTCGTTTCTTTGCAGATGAAACATTCCTTCCTGGATTCTGTGCATGAACCATGACAGAGATACCGAGTAGAAATATCAAGATGATTGTAGGCTTCTTCATGACAATAGGTTTTGGTGAATGATGCAAAGATACGATATTTCTATGAAAGTCAAGTCTTCATGAGTATTATTTCTTAAATATATGTGGAATGAACTCATGGAAACATCTTCTCCAAGTCAACCATTCGTGATGGGTACCAGGCGAAACATAATAGTCAGCCTTGATGCCTGAGTTTCGTAAACTCTTCACGAGTGCTTCCGTACCAAAGTTTTCCTCGCTTCCGCAACTCAAGAACAAGTAATGGATTTGCTTGTTGAATTCATCGGGACGTGTGAAGATGCCATTGTAAGCGGTCTTTACGTCCAATCCAAAGATGGCTCCGCTGAATGCGCCCATGTAAGAGAACTTATCCATGTTGTTGAGAACCACATCGAATGTTTGATGACCTCCCCAAGATAAACCTGCCATAGCGCGATTTTCACGGTCTGACTTCGTGCGGAAATTATTGTCGATATAAGGAATTAGGTCGTTGATGAGTACGGGATAGAATGATGCACCGTAATCGCTGAATCCTTGACGATTGCTACCGCCACCTGCGAAGTTGAAAGGAGCCTTGATATCGCCACTTTCCATCACGACAATCATTGGAACAGCCTCGCCTTTGGCAATGGCATTATCCATGATGTGTTGCATGTGTCCTTGCTTTGACCAACCAGTTTCGTCTTCGCCCATTCCATGTTGTAAGTAAAGCACGGGATAACGTTTCTTCTGGAATTTCTTCAAGTCATATTCTGCTGGCGTATAAACCATTGCGTGACGCCATTCTTTTTTCGATTCCGACCAATAATAAATGCTACGTACTTGTCCGTGAGGTATTCCTTGTTGTGGACGATAATAGTTGCCTTCGTCTCCTTCGGGAATCTCAATACCACCAGCTTCACGATTACATCCAAAGAATGTTTCCGTTGATGGGTCGATGAAGTTTACGCCGCCAATATTCATGAAATAATAGTGGAAACCTACTACGAGCGGGTCGGTAACAGCCATCCAATTGCCCTTTCCATCGGGTTGCATGTCGTATTTCTTGTTGCAAATATCAAGAACAACTTTTCTTGCTTCTGGTGCTGATATACGGAAATAGGCACGACGTTCTTTATCTACTATCGGGAATTCATTTCCAGGTACTGTTGTTTCCGCAATGAAAGCATCTGCAGGAACTTCAATAGTCTTGGGCTTTTCAATGAAAGGACGAACAGGTTCGTATCCTAATAATTGTGCCATCTTTTCACCATAACGGCAACCCAATTCACGATAACCAGCAGCATCGAAATGCAAACGGTCGGGACCGTTAGAGCAATCGGTGGAAGAAATCACTTGTGCGGTATGAATGGTCTTTGGCAATTCGTCTATTTGCTTGTTCATGGCAATGCATTGACCTTTACCATCAGCTTGTACTACTTCACCAGCCAACAAAGGCACTTCCTCTGGTTTCAATTTTAGATCGCCAAGTAAGCGATCATATACTTTCTGAACTTTGTTTGCCCATTCGGGGTCGCCCGTGTTAGATTCTCCTTGATGCATCAATACTCCCTTGATGACACCATCGTTCTGGGCTTTCTTCGCCAATTCGATGATACGTTGATAAGGATTGTTGTCGTAAGCTTCCAACATGTTCTTCATCCATCCTGGAGCCGTCTTCACATATTCTGGAATTTCCTCTGGCATGAATCCTTCAATCTTGATACCGCCAATGGCAACGTGAATGACTCCCACGCGAATGTCTTTCGGCAACGACGTAATCAACGTACGACCAAACCAGTCGGCAGGTGTCAATCCGTTATTGGGGCGACAGAGTGGAGGAATTGCTTCACACCATTCTCCCTTTTTCCTGTTTCTTTGTGGGTCATCTACGGCAGGCATCAACAAGAAACGTGGACCAGGACTTACCAAGTCTTGTGCTTCTGGACGGGCTGCACCTTCCATGTTGGATTGTCCGAAACAGATGAAAATGTAAAAGTTAGGGTCTACCTTAGCTAAACATGGTGTTTGCATGAACCAAAGCATAGCTATAACAAACGTAAAGATAATGTTTGCGTTCCTTGATTTAGGAGTGTAATTATTCTGTTTCATGTTGTCATGTATTTATGGATGAATAATTGATTTCTAAAAAAAATGACAGGAGGATAACTCACGTTGGCCTCCTGCCATAAAAATACTAACCATAACTAACCTAAAAAAATGTACTGCAAAATTACATACTATTTTAATATAATACAAAAAAAAGTGTAACAATAAGTTTAGATTTTGTCACAACTATTTGGCTGTTTGGTTAGAAAGTAATACCTTTGTAATGTTTTTGTAACATGAAAGAAATGAGATTAAAATTACTAACCTTAATTTTCTCCTTATTTTGCTCAAATGCATGGGCACAAATGGGGAAACTTTTTAATGCCGACAACCAGTTGTCAAGCAATTTCGCCAATTATGTCTATCAAGATCGTGATGGCTTTATTTGGGTGAGTACGCGTAATGGACTTAATCGGTATGACGGTTATCAATTCCGTATCTTCAGGAAAGAGGATGAGGATTGTGGATTAAACAGTAATTACATTAATAGCATCACGCAAAGCCACGATGGTACAATCTTCGTGGGAAGCCATAATTCTATTCAGGCGTATGACGGTTCGCGTTTCAACGATGTGGAATTGAAAGATGTGGACGGGAAAACCATTCACGCGTTCATCAACTATCTCGTAGAGACGAAAGCTGGAGATTTGTTGGCTTGTACGTCTGGTTATGGTATTCTTCGACTCAACGCCAAAGAGCGTACGGGAAGAGCCGATCCAGCTTTGTCGGGAAACCAAAACTACGTGCGCTATTTGTTGGAAGACAGGACGGGAAGATATTGGATATTGACTGAAGATCATGGTCTTTTTCTAGTGAAAGGCAAACAACGCACTTCTTATTTTACCGATGAGGAAAGTCGTTCGTCTCTTAGCATGGTCATGCAAGATAGCAAGAATAATATATATGTTCCCGTTAGGGATATGGGAGTGTTCCGCTATGATGAACAACAACGTCAGTTTGTCCTCATACCTAAAACGGCGGGACTTTCCATTACGGCTTTCTATATCGATACTGATGACCAATTGCTGATTGGATGTGACGGACAAGGACTCTTTAAATATAATCCTAAAGACGACACCTTGATTAACAATCCTTATTATACAAGGGATATGGACATCAAGAAGGGTAAGGTTAGTTCTATCTTGGAAGACCGCAATGGTAATATTTGGGTTTGTCTATTGCATAAGGGACTCTTCATGCAACCAAAGGCAAGGTTGGCATTCGGCTACATGGGTGAGCGACTCGGCGACAAGAATGTCATTGGCAGCAATTGCGTTACCAGTACGCTTATCGACAAGCGCGGTCGTTTTTGGATTGGTACAGACAAAGACGGTCTCTATATGATGGATAAGAATTCTTTAGGAGTTCGACATTTCACGAATTGTCCCAGCACCATTCTCTGTATGGCTGAGGATGTGCGCGGACGCATTTGGATTGGTTCATATACTGAAGGTTGTGGTTGGATAGACCCTGTTTCGGGAGCTTGGCATAGAGAGTTGGCGAGCTTGGGAAAGAATATCAGCGTCTTTGGATTGGCTCCTGCAAGCAACGGAGACATGTGGCTGGCAACGATGGGAAATGGATTGATGCGATATAATGTAGAATCGGGAGCCTTGACAACTTACCAAATGAAGGAAGGAGCCGATCGCGACCGTAAGATGAACAGTATTCCCAATAATTTCATTAGTAAGATTTGCCTTTCAGCAGACGAGAAGAAATTGTTTGTGGCAAGTTCTATCGGCTTGAGTTGTTACGATATTCCGAGCGACAACTGGGTTAATACTTTTGGCACCAATTGTCCCAATTACAATACGTTCACTCGTTCCATTCACGTTGACAACAAAGGGCGTGTTTGGGTAGCTACCAATGAAGGATTGTATTACTATGACTTGAAGACGCATAAGGACGGAACATATACCACGCAAGACGGACTTCCCTCTAATGGTGTTGCATCCGTCATGTCTGACAAACATGGTGGATTGTGGTTAGGTACTGACTTTGGATTGTGTAACTTCTCACCCGAAAAACAAACTTGCATCAATTACTACGTAGACGATGGCTTGCAAGGAACGGAGTTTTCAGATGGAGCGGTCTCATTGGATGTAAACTCAGGAACATTGTTGTTGGGTGGAACGGGTGGTATTTCATGGTTCGACCCATCAGAAGTAAAGCCAAAGGCATGGAAATCGAAGTTGCAAATAACAGGTTTCACATTCGGTCATACACCAGTTGCGGCTGGAACGAAATCGGGTGTGTACACGGTAACCGACAAGGAGGTTATTAACTCTGATCGTTTCGACCTCTGTTGTACGGATAATTCGTTCAACATTCAATTGTCTACCTTCACTTACGAGAATCCCGAACACATTACTTATATATATAGTATCAACGGGGAAGACTGGAAGAAGTTGAAAACGGGTCATAACGAAATCACGCTTACTCACCTCAACCCTGGCACGTATCGCTTTAAGGTAAAGGCGATGAACAACCAGCAGGAGACGGATGTGCGCGAATTTGTTGTCAAGGTTCACTCTCCTTGGTATGCTTCTGGTTGGGCATTCTTGTTCTATTTGTTGTTGGTGGCATTAGGTATCTATGCTTTCTTGCGCAATCTTCGCAAGAAGGAACAAGATCGTATGCGCTTGCAAGAACATATTCATGCCGAGGAATTGGCTGATGCAAAACTTCGCTTCTTCATGAACATCAGTCATGAAATACGTACTCCTATGACGCTGATTGTGGCTCCTTTGCTCCAGTTGATGAAGCAAGACGACGACCCACAACGCAGGGGACTCTATGAAACCATTCGTCGAAATGCAGAGCGAATATTGGGATTGATTAACCAAATGATGGATTTCAGAAAGATAGACAAAGGTCAGATGCAAATGCGAATGTGCGAGACCGACCTTATTGGCTTCGTGGGCGATATTCATACTTTGTTTGCGCAACAGGCGAAGATGAAGAACATGAAGTTCGACTATGAGCACGATACCGATAGGTTGCCTATTTGGATTGACAAGAGTAATTTTGACAAGGTGGTAGTTAACATTCTCTCGAATGCGTTTAAGTTTACGCCACCGGGAGGAACCGTTCGCATTCGTGTCACTCATGATGATACTCATGCGCGCATCGCCGTTTATGATAATGGAGAGAGCATACCAGAAGACAAGATACATCGGATATTCGAACGATTCTATCAGTTGCCTATGTCGGGCAGTCAGATGGGAACAGGAATCGGACTTGACTTGACGCGCTCTTTGGTAGAGTTGCATCATGGAACCATCGAGGTACACAACAACGATGATGGTAAGGGTTGCGAGTTTGTTGTTACCATTCCGTTGGGTAATGCGCATCTACAACCAGAGGAAATGATTACCGAGACGCAAGAGCCTATTCAAGTTGTTTCGGCAATGGAAGAAGAACTCAATAAGTCGTTCGTGAAAGATACGTCGTTGAAGATGAATAGGAAGCAACGATTGGTTATCGTGGAGGACGATGATGAAATTCGCAAGTATCTCATGGATGAACTGGGAACAGATTATACTGTGGTAGGTTGCGAAAATGGTCTTATCGGTTTGAAAGAGGTGTTGAGGGAAATGCCCGATTTGGTGATTTCCGACATCATGATGCCTGAAATGGATGGAAATATGCTCTGTTCGAAGATTCGTTCGAATCCTTCAGTGAGTCATGTTCCCGTTATCTTGCTTACCGCAAAGAACTTAGACGAAGATCAATTGGAAGGTCTTGAAACGGGAGCGGATGCTTATATCGTCAAACCTTTCAACATGGACATTTTGAAACGTACCATTATCAACCTTATCAACAAGCATTATTCTCTTCGAATGAAGTATGGACGTAACGACCAGTTGGAGGAGAAGGTGGAAACCGTTCAGATGAAGTCGCCTGATGATAGGTTGTTAGAACGTGTGATGGCTGTTATCAACAAGAATTTGGGTAATTCAGACCTCAGCGTTGATCGCATTGCCGACGAGGTGGGAATCAGTCGTGTACACTTGCATCGTAAGATGAAGGAACTGACTGGGCAAACACCGCATGATTTCATTCGCAATATCCGTCTCAAACAAGCTGCTCACTTGTTGGCAAACCAAAACATGAACGTAACGGAAGTGATGTATGCATGCGGATTTAACAATGCCGCATCGTTCTCTACCATCTTCAAGAAGTTCTATGGCTTGTCTCCACGCGATTTCATGAAAGAACATACGAGGGAATAAACGATGGATTGAGAGTCTAATTGTCAAGAAAAATCATCTACCTTTGCTATTGAAAATACATGACGATATGAAAGAAAATAAACCATATCCCCAGATGGACGAAGAGGACAACAGTACCTTAAATGCTAAGGATGCAGTTTTTGCGATTACTGAAATGAAGGAGACGGTGATTCCTGATGATTTGGATTATGCCCATGTAGTGGATGGTAAATTGCAAGTGACTCCAGACATCGAAGAGGAAATTGCCGAGGTGGAACGTGGAGAAACCGTTTCTTTGGATGAATTTAAATCTATGTTCTCACGATGGCTCGATTGATAGAATTTAGTCGTCGCTCTACCACTCAGTTGCAAAAGATACTGATTTTTTATGATGAACGAAACGGTTCTGACGCTTATAGTCGTCGGTTATTACGTTGTTTATTGGATGAATTACAGCGTTTGGCTCTGATGCCAACAATTGGTAGTCCTTCTACTAAATCGGATGTGCGTTTCTTCTATTTGATGGGTTTCACCGTTCTCTATCGTTATAATAGTCGTCGGATAACCGTGCTCAGTTTCCGTTCATCCTCACGAAAACCTTTAAGATTATACCAGAAGAAATAAAAGTATGTAATAATAAAAAAGACCGCATTCGTGCGGTCTTTTTTATTGCTTTCCTCCTTCCTACTTCTCGTCGTAAGCATGGACGGGATAGTCGAGCGTGTAATGCAATCCTCGGCATTCCTTGCGTTCAAGGGCGAAACGCGTAATGAGATATGCGGTATTGATGAGGTTGCGCAATTCGCAAATGTCGCGACTGGCTTTCACGCGCTTAAAGAGACGTTCGGTTTCCTCGTACAACATATCAAGACGATCCCATGCACGATGTAAGCGCAAGTCGGAACGTACGATACCCACGTAGTTTGACATGATGGCGCACACTTCCTTTACACTTTGCGTAATCAACACTTTCTCTTCGTTGGTCATCGTACCTTCATCGTTCCACTCAGGCACCTTCTCGTTGAAATCGTACAAGTCGAGGTGTTCCAAAGAATGTTTTGCTGCTGCGTCTGCATAAACTACAGCCTCGATGAGTGAATTGCTTGCCAATCGGTTGCCACCATGCAAACCCGTGCAAGAGCATTCACCAATAGCGTAGAGACGTTGGATAGACGAACAACCATTGAGGTCTACCTTAATTCCACCGCACATATAGTGAGCGGCAGGACACACGGGAATGTATTCCTTGGTAATGTCTATGCCGATGGAAAGGCACTTTTGGTAGATGTTCGGGAAATGATGCTTGGTCTCTTCGGGGTCTTTGTGTGTCACGTCAAGGCAAACGTGATCCAAGCCATGAATCTTCATCTCCTTGTCAATGGCGCGTGCAACGATGTCGCGTGGTGCAAGCGATAGACGTTCGTCGTATTTCTCCATGAAACTCTCACCCGATGGCAAGCGCAAGATTCCTCCGTAGCCACGCATAGCCTCTGTTATCAAATAGGCAGGATGTGTTTCGCCAGAGTGATACAATGCCGTTGGGTGGAATTGCACGAATTCCATATCAGAAACCGTACCTTTTGCCCTGTACACCATTGCCTCTCCGTCGCCCGTAGCAATGACGGGGTTGGTGGTCGTTTGGTAAACAGCTCCGCAACCTCCCGTACACATCACCGTTACGCGTGAAAGATAGGTGTCCACCTTTTGCGTTTCGGGATTCAATACGTATGCTCCGTAGCAATTGATGTATGGTGTGCGACGAGTAACCCTTGCACCCAAATGGTGTTGGGTGATGATTTCCACGGCAAAATGATTCTCCTTGACGTCGATGTCGGGATTGTTTCTCACGGCAGCCATCAATCCTCGTTGGATTTCGGCACCCGTATCGTCGGCATGGTGAAGGATGCGGAATTCAGAGTGACCTCCTTCACGATGCAAGTCGAATTCTCCGCTTTCATTGCGGTCGAAATTTACCCCCCAGTTGACGAGTTCCTCAATCTGTTTGGGTGCGTTTTTAACCACCTGCTCTACGGCAGCTCGGTCGCTGATGAAATCACCTGCAATCATGGTGTCTTCGATATGCTTATCGAAATTGTCAACCTTGAGATTGGTAACTGAAGCCACGCCACCTTGTGCGAAAGTAGTATTAGCCTCATCTAATGTAGTTTTGCAAATCAGACAAACCCTGCCCTTCTTGGCGCGAGTCACTTTCAGCGCGTAACTCATACCTGCTACGCCTGCTCCGATGATAAGAAAGTCGTATTTAAAAATCATAATCGTTGGTTATTATGCAGCAAAATTACATTATTTTTTCGTAACTTTGCACCAACAATGGCAGAAATTTTCGCTACTTGGCAAAGTTGTCGTTGATTGAATCAATTTAAGCTAATTCTAAGAGTAAATATGACATCTATAAACATAGTGTTTCGTCGGTTTATATGTATTCTTTGCGTTGCGCAAATATATGCTTTGGCAAGCGCACAGACATCCTTTGCCGACGACAGTTGGAATCAACAGGTTTGCAGCAGGTTGGATAGCCTGATGCAAGACTCGCTTTTGCTATCCTCGCAAGTGGGGTTGATGGTTTGGGACTTGGATGTAGATACGGTCGTTTACCGTCAGGGCGAACGTCAACGCTTACGCCCTGCTTCCACGCAAAAGGTGATGACGGCCATAGCTGCCATCGACAGGTTGGGAGGCGACTATCAATTCAAGACTGAATTGCGCTATACGGGCGAGATTGTCAACAACGTTTTGTTGGGCGACGTGTATTGCGTGGGGAAATTCGACCCTTGTTTCGGAGAGGAAGACATGCGCGCCTTCGTAGAAAGCATTCGCCAATTGAATGTAGATACCATTCGCGGACATATCTATGCGGATAAGAGTGCGAAGGATATGAACTTGCTTGGCGAAGGATGGTGTTGGGATGATGACAACCCCGTATTGTCGCCCTTGCTCTATCAGCGTCGCGATCATTTCCTGGATGTCTTTATGGAACAGTTACACCAACAAGGAATCTTCATCGACGTGTTTAGTGGCACCAATCATTGTCCTGGCAATGCCTTGTTATTGTGCAGAAGAATACACACAATGGACGAGGTGTTGTTGCAGATGATGAAAGAGAGCGACAACCTTTATGCCGAATCCATGTTCTATCAGTTGGACATGATTGCGGGCGACCATCCCGCTACCGCCAAAGGAGCCGCAGAGGTGGTGAAGAGTTTGATTACGCGATTGGGACAAAATGCAAACACCTTCAGCATTGCCGACGGCTCAGGTCTTTCGTTGTATAATTACTTGACGGCAGAGTTGGAAGTATTGGCATTGAGATATGCGGCACGAAACGAGTGGATAGACATTCATTTCAGACCATCATTGCCCATCGCTGGCGTTGACGGAACGTTGAAGAGCAGGATGTTAGACACCTCCGCAAAGGGCAATGTGCAAGCAAAGACGGGAAGCGTGACAGGAGTCAGTTCGTTAGCTGGCTATTGCAAGGCTTCCAATGGCCATCGCCTCTGTTTCAGTATCATCAACCAAGGCGTGAGAAACATGAAAGCGGGAAGGGCTTTCCAAGACAAGGTATGTGAAATCCTATGCGCCAAGACGAAGTAGTAACACATTATTATATATATGAATAAGATAGCTGTTTGGGTAGAGCAAGGTCTGACGTGGTTGGGGATGTCGGGAAGCATCATGTCCATCGTCAGCCATATTATCATGGTACTTGTAGCCATAATTGCGGCATGGTTGAGTTATTCCATTTGCAGGAGTATCATTATCCCTATCGTTCGTCGGTTGACGATGAAAACCGAAGTGTCGTGGGATGAAATATTGCTCAACGAAGATGTACTGAAGTCAGCCTGTCAAATCGTTCCTGCCGTAGTTATTTGGGATGTGTTGCCGATGGTGTTCGATGAGTTCCCCTTCGTGCAAATGTTGTTGGAACGAGCAACAGCTATTTACATCACGGTAATGGCTACGCGCACCGCCATCGTGTTTATCAATTCGTTTAAGGACTTGGAAGGAGAGCGTCGCACGTCAACGCAACAGTATTTCCACTCGTTTTGTGGCGTATTGAAAATCGTCATGATGTTCATTGCCGCCATCATCGTCATTGCCATCGTCATCAACAAAAATCCCATGACACTCTTTGCGGGATTGGGAGCCACATCAGCCATCTTGATGTTGGTATTCAAGGATACGATAGAAGGACTTGTAGCAGGTATCCGTCTCACCAGCAACGAGATGCTACACAAGGGAGACTGGATAACGGTAGCTTCTGCCGATGCAGACGGAATCGTGGAGGAAATGTCGCTTACCACGGTAAAGATTCGCAATTTCAACAATACCATCTCGTCTGTATCTCCGCAGACATTGGTTAGCGGTTCGTTTAAGAACTGGATTGGAATGCAGGAGAGTGATGGAAGAAGGGTTTCTCGAAGAGTGTTTTTTGACTATCGCAATATCCGTATGGTTGACGATGAACTCAAGCAACACCTTATAGCGAAGAAATATTTCACTAAGGGTGAGTTGGAAGGCGAACATATCAACCTTACACTTTATCGAGCCTATGTAGATAAAGCCTTGTCCTTGCGACCAGAAGTGAATAATGAAATGCTGATCATGGTTCGTGAATTTGAACCTACGCCGAGCGGCCTTCCCGTAGAGTTCTATTTCTTCTTGAAATCAAAGGAATGGAAAACATACGAGATGCAAGCGGCGGAAATCATGGAGTGGGTGATTGCCATCGCTCCAGAGTTTAACCTAAAAGTATATCAGCATCTTATAGGGGAGTGATTTGTGCTTGTGTTGACATGATTGTCTTCTTATTATGTTAATCTTTCGTAAAGTGCGTTAAATCAACGGTTTGTGCGTTTCATTCTAGCGAAAGTCCGACTTTTAGTCCGCACTCGATAGAAATGAATGTGTCTAAATGAAGGCTGAATTTGAAAAGATACAAAGCTATTTGTCGCCCTGAAAACATCAAAAGATTCTCACACTTTTTGAATGAAACTGTTGATGAGTGATGACCCCAATTAGAACTATCATTAACTTTTTTTATCTCCAAAGACTCGCATGAGTCGAGATTTTCATCTACTTTTGCAGCTATAAATAGATAGATTAATCGGAATTTACAGAGCCAATCTTGCTTGAGCTATGCCGAGGCGAAGCCAGAAATCGGACATACATATTCCAACTTTACAGTCATAAATTGAAAAGAAACGAAGATGGAGCAGAAATCTAATTCAAAAGGTTGGGCAGCCCGTATATTGGGAGGTCAGCCTACTCATATTCAGGAAGTTTTTTTCTGGTTGATGGTTCTGTCACTATTGTTGTGGCCGATAGGTTTTTTTGTGTCATTGTTCTTTTTCGACACTCCTATCAACACGTCTGTTGGTGAAATCTGCCGGTGGGGTATGGTCTTGACCATTTGGCTTTATCCTGTCTATTTGTTCCCATTGATGAGATTTTTTTACTGGTTGTCCAAACGTTTGAGACTGCCATTGCTTTTCTGTTCCTGTCCATTGATACCGGTGGCTACCCTTTTCCAGTTTGTCTCAATTGCCTCCAGTGAATATGCGGCAGAGAAACCAGAGGGATATGATGCTTCGACATTCAAACGCATCAATAATACGTATGCGAAAGATGTCAACCATGTGTATTATTGGAACGAAATCCTGGAAGGAGCCGACCCCTTCTCTTTCCGCGCTTTGAGCGAAGACTATGCCGCCGACACGCTGCATGTATGGTATAATGGAAACATCATCGAGGGGGCCGCCCCTGCAACCTTTGTCGCGCCAGGTGACAAGAATGCTTCCAATCTTGCTCACGATGCCCATGATTACTATTGGCAAGACCAACCTCTACATGTTGCCGACATGGGAAGTTTCAAAATAATAGGTGACGGATGGGCTGTGGATTCCCGAAATGTCTATTACCTTGGAATTGATGCCGAGATTGGCGAGAATGTCATACCTGTAGGTGATTACCGCTCATTCCGGGAACTAAACGAATTTTATGCAGCCGATGACAAGTACGTCTATTACAAGAACCATGTTGTGGAAGGGGCAGACCCAAAAACATTCTCTGTGCTGAAGGGTGAGCACCGTTATGGAAAAGATGGGAATCGCGTCTATTGCGAGGCTAGGGGAACGTCTATCCGGGACATTGATGCTTTGAAACACAAGAATATGAAGGATGGTTTGGTGAATGCTTTCCATACTGATGGCACTACGGTATTTAATCCAGAGCTATTACCCATGCCGGATGGAACTGATTTTGCGACCATCCGTAGGGTTGAGCGTTATCGCGACTGGTTTGCAGACAAAAATCGGGTTTATTATGAAAATCGTCTTTTACCAGGAGCCAATCCACAGACATTTAAGATATTCCTGTTACACGAAGTGCACAAAAATAATAATGTGTTAAACAACAATATGTCATACTATTATTCCTATGATGGGAAACGTGTCTATTATTGTGATTCTTTAATGCTTGGGGTGGATATTCCATCTTTCATCAGTGGATATGACTATGTGGAGTCACAATCATTTGCATTCGACAAGAACCGGTATTACCAAGGGAACCCCAATCCCGGACTCGAAAAATTGCGGCAAAGCAAATATCAGTAAGACAGCTAATAAATTCCAATTTATCTGACTGAAAAAGTGAGGCCACACAGTTTCGCTTTTTCTGTCAATGTGGAAAGCCCGAAGGGCTGATGAGAATACAGGCAGGTGGTGTAGCGAAGCGGAACCCCTGCTTAGAGTTCGCAAATATAAAAGTGCCGAAGGTACGACAGAATCTCTGTCACCCCCGTTTGGGGTTCTACACACTCTCGCCTAACTTGCAGGGGTTTCGCTACGCTCCACCGCCTGCCTGTAATCTTACTCCCCTTCGGGGATTATGCGGTAATGAATGCAGAACGTTTCAGGTAAATTGCTATATTATAACCTAAACAAGAAACTGTAGTAGTTAGCTCAGACTCATTATGTTGCTAGAGTTCTAAATGCGATAGTGATACGGTTAAATTCCAATTTATCTTTATATATAAGCCGAGTTTCCACCTTTCGCGGGCAAATGGCGGGAAAAACCAACATCAGTCGCACCAGGAAAACGCATATACACGGCATTCCTGGTGCGACTGGCATAATAGGGGCATTTTCTTTTTCAATGTGGTGATAAGTTCCTAATGTCGGTTGGAGTACCCCTCTGGGGTAGAAATCGCTCAAATCTTTACAAATCAAACAAATATTTTGATAGATTTTCTCGCCGTAGGCGACTGCCTCGGGATGTTATCACCACATTGATTTTTTTCCCAAAAAAGATAGTGAGACGTTTTGTTATTTTTCATCTTCTTGTACAAACCCAATTCTTCAGCGTGGTCGTTGAGGAGGCTCTTTGGCTTGCAACTCTGCCAATGCCGTGCTAATGGCGTCAAGTTGGGCGCGGGTTGACTCGTTGATGTCGTTCTGATCGTGTAGAATGTCCTCGATGTCGAGTTTCAATTCCTCAAATTCCTTGCGTAGTTGGGTAATATCAGCATGGGTGTCAGGGATTGGCAAGGAAGTTGCCATACGGCGAAAAGAGACAAAGGCTCGCATGATAGTGATGTTTGTCTGTATGGCGATGTCACTATTTAGAATGCCAGATAGCATGGCAAGTCCTTGTTCGGTGAAAGCATAGGGAAGATATTTAGAATGTTCTCCCCTTCCCATCTTTAAGATTCCATTTTGGAATTTTAAAAAGTCATACTCATCTTTTGTCAACTGAAACATAAAGTCTGGCGGGAAACGTTTGATATTCCTCTTTACGGCTTTGTTGAAATTTTCTGTCGTCACTTGGTAAAGCTCTGCGAGGTCTTTGTCTATCATTACCTTCACGCCACGAATCTCATAAATCTTGCTTTGGATAACTAAAATATCGTTCATAATATTTGTTCTAAGGTTTCGAATGCAAAGATACTAATATTTCTGCTCATTATTCAAATACTGACAATCATTTGTTCTTTGTTCGTGCTGATTTTGCAATTCGCACGCAACGAAAATGAAGCATTTGTAATGCGATAATCGGAGTTCAACCTAAAAGTCTTACAGGGGAGTGATTTGCGCTTCCGAAAATGAAAATAAACAGAGATAAGGTTAGAAACCGTAGCTTTATATGCTACAAACTATTGATTTGTATGTTACAGACGAATGGTTTGTAGCAAACAAAGCTATCGTTTGCATCGTCTAAAGCTATCGTTTGCATCGTCTAAAGCTATCGTTTGCATCGTCTAAAGCTATCGTTTGCATCATCTAAAGCTATGGTTTACGCATTCTAAATGACGTGTTTTCTTATCTCAATCTTCCATTTACTATCAGAGGAACAACTATTGCCTAACCATCTTAATGATGTACTAAATAGTGATTGTTTTTTTTTCTGAAACACATGAATTTTATTGTTTTCTCGAAGACCTCCCCTAATTTTGGTTAAATGTCTTATAATCAAATGGTTGAAGATTTTAAGACCTCATGTAACACCTCATGTAAGACCTCACCTAAGACCTCACCTAAGACCTCATGTAAGATCTCCCGTTGATGCTTGTATAAGTTTGCAAGAAAATGGTCGATGAAACAATACTCTGATACATTTGAAAAGATAGAGCAGAAGATAAATCAACCGAAAATCAGGTAGGTAAGAGGTGAGGTCTTACATGAGGTCTTACATGAGGTGTTAGGTGAGGTCTTACATGAGGTCTTTTAAGCTTTTCCGTTTTATAACTCCTTAATATTTAGGAGTTTATGAAAAACGACGGGAGGTCTTAACGAAAAATAGAAAATTCTACAAATTTGTATTGTTGTCCGCTATAACTTTTCATAATCGTCCGAAAAACCTTTGTGTGCATACAATCCAATGATGTTCTATCATATAGGGGCTTACAAGCGGCCCGAAGGGCCAACAAGCATATAGCCCAGGCAACGCCCTGGGAAAAGGAACACCAACATACTTCGCTCTGAAAGAGCAAAAGAGTTTAACTATCAATGCTTTTGCGCTTACAGCGCGCAGATTCCTCATACCCTCTTACCTAGGGCGTTGCCCTAGGCTATAAGCTTGTTGGCCTTTCAGGCCGCCGTTTAGCGGACAACAATAACAAATTTGAAGATTGGAAAAACTGAATTTGCCTCAAAATGTCAACTCCGAGTAACACTTAACTAAAACTCTCAAAACAGTTAAGCATAACTATAGAAACACTTAACCAAAACTTTCAAAACAGTTAAGTGTTT
>OMWI01000005.1 GCA_900314715.1 uncultured Prevotellaceae bacterium
CTGGGGACGAAAGAGCCAGCGGGATTTTCGTCCCTTTTTCATGCTCCTTGCTCACTTACTCCTTTAACACATTCGTTGCGTTATTAATTTGAATCCTGCAATGATGATTATCAACACCTCGGCAATCCTCGGCAAACCTCGGCAAAAAGAATTTGAACTACTTCGGCACAGTCTGCATAATCATATAACGGATATGATTTCTCCAAATTAAGCGGAGCCTTTGTCAGAAATGGTCATTTATAACTACTTAACGAAAATTAAAATAATTTATACCGTCATTTTTGCCGAGATTTCATGAAAAATCAAAAATGCGAACCAAAAAATGCGAACGGAAACACAAAAGTGCGAACGCTTCGTCTCTACATAAAAGTGCGAACAGTTCGCTGTTTTGCTAACAAAAAAATCCGCTAACTTATTGAAAGTCAGCGGATTTTTACATAAAAAAATGCGAACGACGTTCGCATTTCGCGGAGAGAGAGGGATTCGAACCCCCGGTACCTCTCGGTACGACGGTTTTCAAGACCGTTGTAATCGACCACTCTACCATCTCTCCAATGCTTTATGATTGGCTGTAGCCGAAAAGCGAGTGCAAAGGTAGTATAAAAAATGAAGAATGAAGAATGAAGAATGAAGAATCAGCCTTGCATTAAGAATAATTAACATAGAAGTATTCTTATTCTTGTTTATACATTCTTCATTCTTCATGAAAAAGAGTACCTTTGCACCATGATTTATCCACAGAATTTTGAAGGTAAAATTGGATTCGGAGATATTCGGCGTTTAATAAAAGGCAATTGTCTATCTACACTTGGTACGGAGATGGTGGACAATATGGCCTTTTCAGATGATGCCCCCACCATCAACGAATGGATGTTGCAAGTGAAAGAATTCCGTCGGTTACAGGAAGAAGACGATGACTTTCCCCTGCAATATTTCTTCGACGTGAGAATTGCCGTTGCCAAGTTGAGATTGGAGAACGTACACATAGAAATCAACGACTTATTCGATTTGCGTAGGTCATTGGATACGATTCACAATATCGTCAAGTTTTTATGTCGTACGGAAAATGGCGAGGCAATATCCGATGAAAAGGAGAAGGCTAAATACCCAGCCCTTCAACGTTTGACGGAAGGCGTGTTGACATTTCCGAAAATCGTTCAACGCATCGACCAAATATTAGACAAGTTTGATAAAATGCGTGACGATGCTTCGCCAGAACTATCCAGCATACGTAGGGAACTTTCACATACGGAAGGTAGTATTTCACGCACATTGCATTCCATCTTACGCACGGCACAAAGTGAAGGACTTGTGGATAAAGACGTGGCTCCTACGATACGTGACGGTAGATTGGTGATTCCCATAGCGCCAGGACTGAAACGAAAAATCAAGGGTATCGTACACGACGAGTCTGCTTCAGGTAGAACGGTTTTCATCGAACCATCGGAAGTGGTAGAAGCCAACAACCGCATACGAGAACTTGAAGCCAGTGAAAGAAGGGAAATCATTCGTATTCTTACGGAAATAACCAAAGAAATACGACCACATGTCAAGGATATTCTCCAATCATATCGTTTCCTTGCCATGATAGATTTCATTCGCGCAAAAGCAGAGTTCGCCGAACAGGCAAATGCCATCGAACCAACCGTGGAGAATTATCCTCATATCGATTGGATACGAGCCATTCATCCCCTACTCCAACAATCATTGGAAAAACAAGGGAAAAAGGTGATTCCACTTGACATCATCCTCAATAACGACCAACGCATCTTGATAATATCTGGTCCTAATGCAGGTGGTAAATCCGTTTGCATGAAGACCGTAGGTTTGTTGCAATACATGTTGCAATGTGGTGTGAGCATTCCCATTAGCGAACGTTCTACAACAGGCATTTTCAAGAATATCATGATTGACATCGGAGACGAGCAGAACATCGAAAACGACCTCAGTACTTACTCTTCGCATTTGCTCAACATGAAAAACATGATGAAAAATGCCAACGCCCAAACACTTCTATTGATAGACGAGTTTGGTGGTGGTACAGAACCGCAAATCGGAGGAGCCATAGCAGAATCCGTGTTGAAGCAATTTTGTGAACGTCAGGCATTCGGCGTCATCACGACACACTATCAAAATCTGAAACATTTCGCTGACAACCATCCAAACGTTGCCAATGCCGCCATGCTTTATGACCGTCATGAAATGCAAGCATTGTTCAAACTGAGCATCGGACAACCTGGCAGTTCTTTTGCCATTGAGATAGCCCGTAAGATTGGATTGCCAGAAGCCGTCATCAAAGATGCATCAGAGATCGTAGGTAGCGACTACATTCAAAGTGACAAGTATCTGCAAGACATCGTTCGTGATAAGCGTTATTGGGAAAACAAACGGCAAACTATCCACCAACGCGAGAAAGACATAGAAAGAACGATTTCACGCTATGAGGAGAATCTTTCTGAAATTGAACGAAGAAGAAAAGAGATATTAGGAAAAGCCAAGCAACAAGCCGAGGAATTGTTGCAAGAAAGCAACAAGCGCATCGAGAATGTGATTAAGGAAATACGTGAAAATCAAGCTGAGAAAGAAGAGACTAAACGTATCCGTGAAGAATTGAGAACGTTCAAAAGCGAAGTGGAAAACATTGACTCTAAGGCCAATGATGAAGACATCGCAAGAAAGATAGCACAGATACAAGCACGTAAAGAACGCAAAGCCAAGCGAAAGGAAGAGAAAACCCATCAAGCAGGACAACCTCCTCAGCAAAACATATCTATCCCAGAAAAAAAGAAACAAGAGGACATTACCATTGGTTCTACTGTAAGAATCAAGGGACTAACATCAGTGGGAAAAGTTGAAAGCATCAACGGGAAAATGGCAACTGTTATTTTCGGTGATATGCGTACCAAATTGAGATTGGAAAGACTGGAACGATGCGAAAAGCAAGAGAAAACCGAAACGAACAACAAGCACGAAAACCTTCAATCTTATAGTATCAGTAAAGATACGAGAGACGCTATCGACAGCAGAAAACTTAATTTCAAGCAAGACATTGACGTTAGGGGAATGCGTGGAGATGAAGCACTCAACGCCATTACATACTTTATCGACGATGCCATATTGTTAGGCGTTTCTCGCATTCGCATTCTTCACGGAAAAGGCAATGGTATCTTACGCCAGATAATCCGTCAATACTTAGGAACCGTTCCCAACGTGACACATTTTGCTGACGAGCACGTACAATTTGGCGGTGCGGGAATCACCGTCGTAGACATAGATTAAAAAGCAACGAAATTAAACGCGGAAATAGTCTTCCAATTCTTGTTCTGCGCGACCATTCTCATTCGACAAATCCTTGATGATTTTTCCATGTTCCATCAAGGCTATTCTGTTCGACACCTCCACGGTATGTTGCAAGTTGTGCGATGAAATGATAATGGTAGCTCCCGTTTCTTCGTGATACTTGGTGATAATCTTTTTTAAGATATTTTGCGAAGAGGGATCAAGGAAATTAAAAGGTTCATCCAAAATCAGCAATTGCGGACGAGCAAGCAAAGCCTCTATCATACCTACCTTCTGCTTGTTTCCAGCACTTAGGTCACGTATCAGTTTCTTAACACCAAATATTTCACCAGCCGCTAAATGACGAAGCATTCCAGACAAGGAATCATTATCAACTTCCTCTTCCGATTGAGGAATGATGGATTGTTCCACGGGGACATCGTTTACCTTAGCTATGAAGTCGAAATACTCATCGGGCGTGAGGAAATCAATCAAGAAACCATCATCAATATATGCTCCTGTGAGTTTTTTCCATTCTTCTGATTGCGTAGGGTCTAAGTCAACCATGCTTCCCTCTTTATCGGTAAACATTACGTTTCCTTTGTCTGCCTTCAACAAATCAAGCAAGAGACGGAAAAGAGTTGTCTTGCCAGCACCGTTATTTCCCACCAATCCAAGAATGTCTCCATTTTGAATCGTAAAGCTCTCAATGTCTACGGCGACCTTCTCTCCAAAACATTTCTGAAGGTTTTTTATATTGACTTCCATATTGTTATTATTTATTTATTCATAAAAATATAGGGGCGATATACATTTCCCATCACACTTTTCATGGGAATTCATGATGTCGCCCCTATTACTCATTTACAATCCACGACCATGACAAGCCTTAAACTTCTTACCACTTCCACAAGGACAAGGATCGTTTCTGCCAGGCATCTTATCTTTTATAATAGGTGTCTGAGGAACTCTGCCTGCACCACCGCGAGTATCCGTATGAGCAGCCGCTTGTTGTGCTGGGTCTACAAGGTCAGGACTTGGTTGACCTGAATTATTCATGTCAGCCTTGTGTTCATTATACCTCTGACTACGTTGCTCAGGAGCAGCCTCCCTTACTTCGCTCTGTTGTATTTCCATAGGAATCTGACCACGCATCAAAATGGAAGCAATACGATTGTTCATATCGTTAATCATATCATCCCATAGCTTGGCACTTTCCAACTTGAAGATAAGCAATGGATCTTTCTGCTCGTATGAAGCGTTTTGTACGCTATGACGCAACTCATCCAATTGACGAAGGTGTTCTTTCCAGTTGTCATCGATAATATGGAGCAAGATAACCTTCTCAAATTGTTTCACCACACTCTTACATTCCGTATCGTATGCCTCTTTCAAATCACAAGGAATATTGTATGTACGTTTTCCGTCCGTGATAGGAACGATGATGCGCTCATACATGGCACCTTGATTTTCTTGTACGTTCTTGATAACGGGATTGGCAACATCCTTGATGCGTTCCGTCTTTCTATTGAATGCCTCCATGGCCAATTGGAAAGCTTTCTCTTCCATTTGGTTCCTGTTGCCATTGATGAAATCCTCTTCGGTAAACGGGCATTCCATGGCCAATACTTTCAAGAATTGCTCACGACAACCCACGTAATCATTGTTTTCGATGATATACACTACCCTATCCCAAATGATATTGGCAATATCCATACCGATGCGTTCACCCATCAAGGCGTGACGACGTTTCTCATAAATCACGGTACGTTGCTTGTTCATCACGTCATCATACTCCAACAAGTGCTTACGAATACCGAAGTTGTTTTCTTCCACCTTCTTTTGCGCACGCTCGATACTCTTGGAAATCATCGGGCTTTCAATTCGTTCACCATCCTTGAAGCCAAGACGGTCCATCACGGAAGCAATACGCTCTGATGCGAACAAACGCATCAACTTATCTTCCAATGACACATAGAATACAGAAGAACCTGGGTCACCTTGACGACCGGCACGACCACGCAACTGACGATCTACACGACGGCTTTCATGGCGTTCGGTACCGATAATGGCAAGACCACCAGCTTCCTTTACTTCTGGTGTCAACTTGATATCAGTACCACGACCAGCCATGTTGGTTGCGATGGTTACAGCACCAAGACCATTAGTAGAGCGACCAGCCTCAGCCACGATATCGGCTTCCCTTTGGTGGAGTTTAGCATTCAAAACGTTGTGAGGAATGTTACGCATCTTAAGCATCTTGCTCAACAACTCAGATATTTCCACGGAAGTCGTACCCACCAAACATGGGCGCCCGTTGTTGCGCATTGTCTCTATCTCGTCGATAACGGCACGATACTTTTCACGAGCAGTCTTATAGACACGGTCGTCCATATCGTTTCTGATAACGGGTTTGTTGGTTGGGATTTCCACCACATCCAACTTATAGATATCCCAGAACTCACCAGCTTCTGTTGATGCCGTACCCGTCATACCTGCCAATTTGTGGTACATACGGAAATAGTTCTGCAAGGTAATGGTAGCAAATGTTTGCGTTGCGGCTTCCACTTTCACATGCTCTTTTGCTTCCACGGCTTGGTGAAGTCCATCACTCCAACGACGACCTTCCATGATACGACCCGTTTGCTCGTCCACGATTTTCACCTCGCCATCAATCACCACGTAGTCATCATCAATGTTAAACATACAATATGCCTTGAGCAATTGCTGGATGGTGTGTACACGTTCACTCTGAACAGCATAGTGATTGAGCAAATCGTCTTTCTTGTCAATACGAGCTTGCTCATCGAGCGACGTGTCAGCCTCCAATGCGGAAAGTTCTGATGTGATATCGGGCAACACAAACAAGTCTTTATCATTGACACGATTAGCCAACCAATCCGTACCTTTATCCGTCAAGTCACATGATTTCAACTTCTCATCCACCACGAAGAACAATGGTTCTACGGCCTTTGGCATTTCGCGGTTGTTGTTTTGCATGTAGTATTCCTCAGTCTTGAGCATACCAGCCTTGATGCCTTCCTCTGAAAGATATTTGATAAGAGGCTTGTTCTTTGGCATACTCTTATAAGAACGGAACAATGACAAGAAACCTTCTTCCATCAGCTTCGGGTCGTTTTTCTCTTGACCTTCCGTGATTTTCTGTTTTGCATCAGCCAAGTATTGTGTTGCAAGCTTGCGCTGCACATCAACCAAACTCTCCACCAATTGTTGGTATTCCTCAAACATCTGGTCGTCTCCCTTTGGAACTGGACCAGAGATAATCAACGGAGTACGGGCATCGTCAATCAACACGGAGTCAACCTCATCGACAATCGCATAATTGTGTGAGCGTTGCACGAGGTCGGCAGGAGAAATAGCCATGTTATCACGCAAGTAATCGAAACCAAACTCATTATTCGTACCAAACGTAATGTCTGCCAAATATGCCTTTCTACGTTCTGGAGAATTAGGTTTGTGCTTGTCGATACAATCCACCGATAGACCATTAAACATATAAAGTGGTCCCATCCACTCGGAGTCACGCTTGGCAAGATAATCGTTCACGGTTACTACATGAACACCATTGCCCGTAAGCGCATTCAAGAATACTGGCAAGGTTGCTACAAGGGTTTTACCTTCACCAGTTGCCATTTCCGCAATCTTACCTTGGTGAAGTGCAATACCACCAAACAACTGCACATCATAATGAATCATTTCCCATTTCAAGTCGTTTCCACCTGCCGTCCAATGATTGTGATAAATGGCCTTGTCACCATCAATCGTGATAAAATCCTTACGTGGGTCAGCAGCCAGCTCACGGTCAAACTCAGTTGCCGTAACGATGGTTTCCTCATTCTCTGCAAATCGACGGGCTGTATCTTTCACGATACAGAATGCGATAGGCATCACTTCGTCCAAGGCCTTTTCATATTTGTCCAAAGCCTCTTTTTCCAACTTGTCGATTTGGTTGAAGATTTCCTCTCTCTCGTCTAATGGAGTATCTTCTATCGTAGCTTTCAACTCGGCAATCTTGTCTTTCTCCTCTTTCGCCGAATCTTGCACGAAAGCTTGTATTTCCTTCGTTTTAGCACGAAGGTCATCGTTGCTCAAAGCCTTAATCTCATCATATTTACTCTTAACGACTTCAACCATAGGTTGAATCAGTTTCATGTCACGACTTGACTTATCGCCGAACAACGATTTCAAAAATTTATTGAAATTCATATCTCGTTTATTTTATGTTCCTAATTGATTGAAATAAAGGATTTAACGTAATCGCGTGCAAAATTACGAATATTTTTTCGTAATTTGCGCATGAATGTACATATTTTTAGAATAGCGGTTCTGCTGAACAAGCATTCGGGGCACGAATACGAATGGATTTGGCAATCGTAGGCGCAATGCGATCTACGGTTACTGGCGTATTGATGTGTTGGGCTTTCGCTCCTCCTCCATAGATAATCACAGGGAATGGAACAAAAGTGGCACGACTGGTATATGATTCTTGTGTTTCCTCATTTTGCAACAACCATCCTGGCTTAACGTCGATGATAATATCCCCACTTGTTGCTACGTTAAAACCATTGCGTAGACGCAGGATGTCGTTATTTCCTTTCAGCAATCGTTCGCTGGTATATACATCTCCTACTCCCGAACAGAGCACCAAGAATTCCTGACTTCTCTGCAATATTTCCGTGATGGATATATGCTTCTGTTCGAGTAGTTTATGGTCGAAATAGAATTGGTTACCATAACATGCTTCCACATAGAATCCCTGTCCGTAAATGGCGCTGAGATACATATTCAGCAAATTGGCTGTTCTGTCAATACGGAATGTTCCCGTAGGAATGCGATATTGCTGCAAGTCGGTTTCCATTTCGCTTACATATCCCGTAGAAGTCACCACAAACATGACATGGTCGGCTCCAATGCCTTCTTCTATCGTGGAGATAATTTTACCGAGTGTGTTGTCAAGCGACATATACACACTTTCCATCTCTACCTGCCAATTAGTTACATCTTCCTTAGCTGCCGATAAGGTAACGTAAAGCAAATCGGGAACCTCATCACGTCCCATGATGGTAGCGTTCACCAAATGACACGAGGCATCCGCTACGACGTCATTGTATAGATAGCTATAAATATCAGCACTCTTGACGGCGGCAGATGTTTTTCTCTTCTTGGTGTTTTTCTCAGCCGATTGTACATGAATGGGATTAGAACTGGAATATGCCTTCAACCACTCTGGTGTCTTGGAAGAGTAATATGTTGACGAACGCCAAGCACTTTTTTGTTCATCAATCCACATGGCACCGTTTGCAGCATGTCCAGCTGACAATACGGCAGACTCTCTTGTTGCTGCCACTCCCCAAACAATCGCTGCACCACGCGTACTCACCTTCAATTCATCTCCCACGGTCGACGTAGTCAATCTCCAAGGTGACGTATAATATGTAGGATCATCCGCACAAAACACGGGACGTAAGGTTTGGCGGTCTAACCATCGCGAACTGATAATGCCGTGATAGTAAGGTGTCGTTCCAGTAGATATCGTTGCAATGCCAGAGGCTAAGTCTACGGGTGTAAAAGGATAACTTGCCGCTTCGTAAACACTACCTTTCTGAAGCAACTTACGAAATCCATTGGGACCAAACAATGGAGAAAAATAATCGATATAGTCCGTGCGCAATTGATCAATGGTAATATTGACGACCAATCGAGGAGCGGGTTGCAAGGTCTGTCCTTGCATTTCGGCTCCATACAAAACCGCTATGATGATGGCAAGATATTTATTCATGTCGTATGTTCTTGCCTTTGTCCTGACTCATTTTCCATTTCATACTATATCGTAATAGCAAAGACAATGCCAAAATGATTAATCCCTCAGCGTATGTTTGCCATATAGCTCCAATCAAGAATAATAAAACGAATATCGCCGCTACCCCATAAATGGCAGAAGCATTCCAAAACTGTTTTTTTGAAGATGCTTTCCCAGAAAGATTTACTTTTTGGGGAAGATTTGTCTTCCTCCCCCCTACAACACCTACTAAACCTACCATACCTACCAACCCTATCGGATTCAGCAACAATATCTGCAAATTCAATCTCACCGTAGGATGTTGAGAGAAAAGCATCGCTGTCAATATCAATCCTGCCAAGCCAAGCACCAAAAACATGCAAACGTCGAATATCCAGAAGTCCACTTTCTTGAACCATTCTATCGCTGTCAACAAACATACCAATATGGTAAGGGCAATCATACATGCCATCGGTGTAATGGGAAATGGCTTGGCTTCAATCTTTTCACTCAACAGTTGTCGCTCTTTCAATACAAGTTTTCGCGTTCGCCCTTGTTCATCCACAATCTTTGCATCTGAGAAATCATCAAACAAATGGGTAGGCAGGAATTGTTGTTGCATTTGGTCGGTTTTGGCATCTGCCTTTACGCCCAACAACAAATCATTGCCAAACCTTGTCCAAGGATCATTCTTCGTGAATGCATGAATCATGTCTCGATAGGTAACATCCCCACGCTGACTCTTGGAATAATTCACTTTTCCCTTGATATGGCTGACTATCATATCCCTTGCTCTTGTCGTACAGTTATCGTAAAAGAAGTTATAGCGATACTCTGCATTCTCAGGCATGGAATTTTCGATGATGGCCAATATGAGAGATTCTTTTTCGGATGGCGTCAAGTCGAGCAATTGTTCTTTCACCCATCTCCCTTCCATCTGATACTCATGGATGAAATCTATAAACGAGGTAATTCCCATCATGTAATCGGTAAGTCCGAAGATAAACCGAAGCACGAAGTTCTTTTGTTCGAAAGAAAACAATCCATAATTCGCCACGATGTCACGCATGTCATACTTGTCGTTGATGCGTATGGCAGTATGGCCATACAATGAATACGACTCGTCTCCCTGCCCACAGGTTATCAACGAAATGTCAATCGAATCTAACGTGGCATTTAAATGTCCACCGTCTTGCGCCATGGCATTACTTGAAGGTAGCAACATACTCACCAACAAGTACACATATATTAAAATTTGCTTTTTCACGGTGCAAAGGTAATCATAATTAATGAATAATGTATAAAATAATGTGTATTTTATGGAAGATTTATCATAGGCAATAAAAACTACCCATATTGTGTTAAAATTTGCACTTATGGGTAATATTTATTGCCTACTTTTGCAACAGAAAATTAACAAACCCAAACAATTAAATTATGAAAAGACTATTTCTACACACAATGAGATCTCTTGCATTGGTAACGGGAATTCTCGTATCTACCAGCGCAATGGCAGACAATGTCATCGGACAACCCGTAACTGAGTTTTCTGATCCTGTCATGATGAAATTGGATTATCCTTATGGCTTGCAAGGTACCAACCGAACGCTGTTAAAGACCAAATTACTCACTTTCAAGATTGAGGCTCCCGCTGATGGATTATATGGTGTTGAGTATTTGGTGAATGCTACAGGAAACAATGTGCAATTGGCAGCTACCGCCTCTGAAGAAGAAGGAGAATTTACCGCCCCTGAATGGAATGAGTTTACACACATCACGTGCTTCACGGACGAAACATTGCCCACACCAGTTGATCCAGACATGGAAGAAGTGGTTCCCGTTGACGATGAAACTCCAACCGAACCAGTAGAACCTATTGAATTGGCTCAACCAGTATACCTCTATTCTGCGGTTAATCTGCATGCAGGTATTAATTATGTACACGTATGGATGCATATTTATTGGCGTAATGACAATATCGCCCCACAAAAGGTACAATTCAAGAGCATCAAGGTATTAGGTCAAGGTTCAGGTGATGTAGCTGCCTTGGCTGCACGTGCCAGCCAAAAGGCATTTCGCGTAAAATATTTCACGAGTTTACAAGATGCCACTACCGCCACGATGGTAAGTGATTATAATGCCTTGATAGAGGCCATCAGCACCAATTACGCTACGGCAAGTACCGCTGCCGTTGAAGCCGACATCGCTGCCGTTGAAGCTAAAGAGCAAGATGTTCGCCACGGTAAGGGTGTCATTGTCAACAGCGATTCCACACGTATTGACTTATTGCTCTATCATAACGAGTTTAACAATCCTTCTACGATGGCTCCCCTTGGCGGTTATGACGCAAATGGTGCATACGAGATGGAAAATGGTTTGGAAGACTACCCCACCCAATTGGAATTCACAAGAAACAACTACTTTACATATAAATTCACAAGTGGCAAGTCTGGCAATTGGTTTATCCAATTCCTTGCCAGCAGCAACAACGCCGCAACCATCGACATGACGATTCTTGCTGAAGATAGCACCACCGTCATCATGCCTCAATACAAACTCAGCACCGCTAATGGTTCATGGACAAACTATCAACTGGTGGGCAATCCCGACTTGGCTAAATTTGCCATGGAAGAAGGAAAGACGTATATCTTGCACATGTACTACAACCAATATACTAATATACGTGACATCTTAGTACGTTACATTCCCAAACAAACATACGATACCAGCCAGTTGGGTGACCTTTGCCAACAAGCCGAAAATGTACTCGGTAAATATTTGGAAGGTTCTTTGGGTTACTATACCGTTGAAGACCATACATTGCTTGACAAGTTGGCAGAAGCGCTCGACGATGCATATGATGCCCTCGATAGCGACCTTGTTACAACATCAGAGGCATACGAGAAGTTGAAGGATGCCATCAATGCCCTCAGTGGACTGAAGACTATCAACGTCATTCCTTCCGACGAGACAAATCCATTCGACGTTACCGCTTACAAAGAGAGTCGCAACTGTTCATACAAGACCGATGGTGGTATCATGCAACTTGACAATTTCCAATCTGGAGGATACATGATTTACAAACTATACAATACCACAGATGCTGAGTATCAAGTAGACTTTGAGTTCGCTCACCAATCATCAGGTGCTCAAATGGAATTTGTGGTTACGGTAAATGAAGACGACATCGATTTCACGGTTGCCGACGCCACATCAGAAGCATTCGAAAGCACAGGCGGATGGCAGACATTCGAACCCAAGACCATGCATATTGGCGCTATCCCTGAAGGTTATGTATACCTGAAGATTACGGGTACCGGTCCTTCATACGTTGGTAATCCTCGTTTGTTCAACTTCACTCCTATTCCTGGAACGGAAGGTGCTGGAAGTGCAGCATTGGAGAAAACAAAGAACGAATACTTTGCCAAGTTCACTCCAGAAGCCTTGCAAGAATTGATCAACAGAGCGCAAGAGTCTATCAGTTATTACGCACCAGGTACGGTATATGACTACGTTCTCATCGACCGCACGCCTATCGAAACCGTAGAGGCAGCTATCAGCGAGGCTAATGATGCCCTGACAAACGGACAGCCCGTAGTGCTCACAAAATCATATCTCAATTTGGAGAAAGCTGTCGACGGACTTGCCAATATCCGTGCTTACAACTGGATTCCCAACAATGACATGAATCGATTCAACCTCGCTATGGGTGATTTCAAGGAATGGAGAATGGAAAGTGGCGGAAACATCGGTTATGGATATGTTACTGGTAGCGTATTGTATAACGTCTACGTAACAGAAGATGCCAAATACAACATGAACGTAATGATGGCGAATCCTTCCGACGGCGGCTCTGTTCGTTTGACCGTAACATTTGGCGAAGAAGAAGCAGCCAAAACACTCTATGATGATGTATTTGCCGTACCTAACACGGGTAGTTGGAATCGCGACGAAACCGTTACTATAGAAAACATCCCTATGCCTCAAGGATTCGTGAAAGTGAAATTAGCTGGTGAAACAGCTGGCGGAGGATGGGTAGGAAATACTTACGGTGTGATATTCTCCAAGATAGAAGGTACAGACGGACAAGGCTCACAAGCATTGGTAGATGGCATCAGCGAAATGAAGGTAAATACCGCCAACAAGCGCATCTATGGCATCAATGGTCAATATGTAGGCGAAAGTCTCTTATCCTTGCCAAAGGGTATCTATATCACCAACGGAAAGAAAGTTGTCATCAAATAAGCATAAGAAAGTTTGTAGACAAATTGGATTAGTTATTAGATTAATATGATGAATGGATTGAGGATGTACCGCAGTGGCAGTGCATCCTCATCGTTTATAAGTTTACTTCCCTTCTTTATCAATATATTTCCACTTTTCACCTATTATAACTACTGCAACCCCTTCTGAAAAGGGATTGGCGGCATCATATTGACAAGGAATGACCATCTCGCCTTTGTTGTTTATGTAGCCCCATTTGCCATTTATCTTCACGTTAGCCAACCCTTCTGAGAAATTATCCACATTTTCATATTTACTCGGAAAGACATCTTTACCCTCGGCATCTATGAACCACCATTTGTCATTCATACTAACGATACCCAATCCTCCTTTGAAGTCGTCAACCACGTCGTATTTGCATGGAATGACCTCTTCGCCCTTGGCATTGATAAATCCCCATTTGACACCTTTGCAAACGGAAGCAAATCCTTCTGAAAAGTTTCGCACTTCGTCATATTGATGTGGAATGACTTCTTCGCCCTTGGCATTGATAAATCCCCATTTGTTATCTATAACTACAGGAGCCAATCCCTCAGAAAACTGCCATGCATCATCATATACACATGGAATGACTTCTTCACCCTTGGCATTCATGAATCCCCATTTATCCTTTATGTTAAAGCCAGCCAATCCTTCCGTGAAGGAAAGCACGCAATCATATTTACACGGGATGATCTCCTCACCCTTGTTGTTGATGAATCCCCCTTTGTCATTTTTAAAAACAACTGCCAACCCCTCTGTAAAAGAATGTGCCAAATCATATATGCATGGAATGACCTCTTCGCCTTTCATGTTGATGTATCCCCATTTGTTATCTTGAGCTATGAGAGCCAATCCGTCTGCGAATGACTCAATATAATCATATACACAAGGAATGACTTCTTCACCCTTTGTGTTGATAAAACCACTTTTGCCGTTCCTTTTAACTTTTGCCAATCCGTTTGAGAAGTCATACACCTCGTCATATTTATTCATGGCTTCAACAAACTCAGGAGTGAGCTTTACTATACTGTCATTTTCTGTTGATGACTTTATCGTTCCCTCATTATTTGGCGAAATACCATCGTTTATCTGGCTCGTATGATGATAGGCGTAAAATCCTCCACCCAAAAGAAGGAGCAGTAACGTAATCACCAATACAGATGTCTTTGATTTACCCTTTTGTGCCATATTCTTTTCTGTTATTTGGTTTATATTTTGCCACAAAGATAGCTATTTTTTGGAAATGCACAAAAATAATGTTCAGAATTACAAATAAATCATCTAGATAGTTTTTCTTTTCTACCCAGAAAGTTAAGAATAGCATTCTATCTTCTACCAAATCCTTATAAATAAGTGTGTAGCAATAACTTTTACTCATTTAATTCTCTACATTTTTCTCTACTAATCTTCTACTTTTCTTCTACTAACTCTCTACCACTCGTAATATATTAGATACAATCGTAACTCATATATTTAGAGGACGCAAACAGTATGTTTAGAGAACGCAAACAATATGTTTAGAGGGCGCAAACAGTATGTTTGCTAAAAGTGATGATATTATTAGGGCGGAAGTTGTTGAAGTTAGTAGAGGATTAGTAGATAATAAGTAGAAGATTAGTAGAGGATTATATAGAATTAAAAAGTAGCAAAAACCTTTAATTATCAATAGGATAAGAGATATTTAGTAGAGGATAATCTGTATTTATATGATTTTCATAGAATAAATGGGAGAAATAGATACCATTGCATATGAAAAAACGAAAAATGATGTATGATTTGAAAAAAAACGCATCTTTGCTTTACATTTTCTACGTCTCAATTGTATTATAGGTATATGAATCGAAAAGATATTGAAAGTCTATTCATGACGTACTACCAGCAGATGTACCGTCTTGCCACTTCCATTCTCTACAATGAAGACGAGAGCAAGGATGTGGTGAGTGAGGTGTTTGCCCGACTATTGAATAAGGGAATCACGCTACGGGAAGAGACTGCCGAAGCCTATTTGATGATGAGCGTGAGAAACGAGTGTCGCAACGTATTGGAACGAAAGCATCTGCACGATCGCTTTACCCGTCTGCTTTCCATCGACGCAACAGAACCATTGATGGTTGAGAATGAAGTATTGCGCATGGAGGAACTGATGCGCTACATTCGTGAGCATCTGCCTTCGTTGAGTCAGCAAATATTCCAATTGCGTTATTTGCAAGAGATGACTTGTCAAGAAGTAGCCAACACGTTGGGAATCAGTCGCCAAACCGTTTATATCCACTTGCAGCAATCCATCGAGAAAATCAGAGAATATTTCAAATCAAACAGATAGAATAGTATGATGACAGAGAAACAACTTATAGCCAAACTGATAGAGCTACAAGAGCATCCCGAGCAGTTGAGTGACGAACAATTGCAACAGATACTCAACAACAAAGAGATGCGTGAATTGGTGGAGCAAATGGCTTTCACCAAACGGGCATTCGTACATGAAGAATTAAAGAACAAGAAGGAAACTTTCTCCGTAGAAGATGAATGGGCGAAATTCGCAGCCAATCATCACGACGACCTATATGCCTCCGATGATGACGTGAAACCACATTCGTCATTCTTCACCCTTCGCACTCCCATTCACAAGATTGCCGCCTCATTTATCGGAATACTATTGGCATCGGGTATTGCCTTTGCTACAATCCATATCGTACACAATGCAAGTAGCCGTGAATGGCAAGCTACACAAACAGAAAAGCCGTCACCCATAGAGTCTGCTCCATCACTTTCGGTAGATACCATCAAGGCAGATACGATACCGATGGAACCAAAGATTTTCAATAACGTGACGTTTGAACAAATGCTGACGGAGATTGCCAATGCCTATCACGTAGGTATTGATTTCCAAAACGATGAAGTTCGGGCGCTTCGTTTCCACTTCGTATGGAAGCGTGAAGATTCACTCGTTCGCATCGTGGAGAAGTTGAACACTTTCGAGACCGTAAACATAGCCATTGAAAACGAAAAACTAATCGTAAGATGAAACGGTCGACTTTATCATTGATGATAATCTGTGTGTTGGGAATTTGCTTTCCTAACCACCTATCTGCTCAACGTATCAGTAAAACATATAACAACGTGTCGCTCAGCGAAGCTTTACTTCAGTTGCAGAATGAGCAAACGACTTATTCCATCAACTTCCTCTATAACGAACTGGAGGATTTCAGGATTACAACCACGATTACCCGTCGTACCATCCCTGATGCCATTCAACAAATGATAGGATTCTATCCTGTAAGCATGATCGTAAAAAGCGAAGAAAACGAAATCTATGTGGAGTGTACTCACAAGACCGACCGCCACTTGACGGGTACAATTGTTGACGAACAAGACAAGCCCGTGGCTTTCGCCAATATTGCCGTGCTGAATCCCATAGACTCTACCATCATCAGCGGTGGCGTCTCGAACGAAAGCGGTTATTTCGCCATACCCTACGAAACGCCATCAACGGTAGAAAGAAACATCCTTATTCGCATTTCCTACGTAGGGTATAAGACTATTTTTAGACATTGTAAGCAACCAGAAGTAGGAAGAATCAAGATGCAACCCGACAACTTTACCATCAATGGAGTTGTGGTAAAAGGAGAACGTCCGAAGATACAACTACAAGGCAATTCGCTCATCATGAACGTGGAAGGCACCGTGATGGAACGATTAGGAACGGCAGAAGACATTCTGATGCGCGTGCCAACCTTATCAAAACGAGGCGAGAGCTATGAGATATTAGGGAAAGGTGTACCGTTAATCTACCTCAACAATCGTAAACTGACCGACTTAAACGAACTGAAAAATATCCAATCGGACAACATCCGTCATGTGGAAGTAATCCAGAATCCAGGTGCACGATATGATGCAACCGTCAAAGCCGTCATCATCATTCATACCAAACAAGTTGCCGGTGAAGGATTAGGCGTAGAATTAATGTCGTGGACCAGAAAAGGGAGAGGCTATGCTAACAATGAACGGATAAACCTGACCTATCGCACGGGCAAATTGGAACTATTTGCCAATCTCTTCGGAGCATATAACAAGAATTGGAGGCGTAGTGGATTTGACCAGACCATCTATGCCGACACATTATGGACCATCACCAATCGCCATCAATCATCCGCACGCAATCCCTACTTAGAGGGACGTATGGGATTCAGTTATCAAATCGACGAGCAGAACTCCTTTGGCGGTTTTTATCAGCATGTCTACGACTACGTGAAAACCAATGGTGACAATGCTGACGACTTGTTGGCAAACGGCAACCCCTACGACCATCTGCAGAACAGCGGTATCCATCGCGACAAGAATGCACCCAAGCATCAAGCCAATCTTTACTATACGGGCAAAGTGGGAAAATTCGCCATAGACTTTAACGCCGACTACACATACTATAAGAAACTGAGTCGCAACCAACAACAAGAATTGAGTGAAAACTATGAGAATCGCGACGTAAACACCAAGACACAGACAAGTGGCAACATGGTGGCAGAGAAACTCATCGTCAACCATCCAATATGGAAAGGACAAATAGAGATTGGAGAGGAATTTACCAGCACTCGTTGGAAGAGCAGTTTCGAGAATGCAGAGGGATATATCGCCAATAGCAACAATGAGCAGCACGAAAGCAACATAGCGCCGTTCGTAGAACTACGTCAGCAGTTGGGACGTTTCCAACTTCAGGCAGGTTTGCGCTATGAACATATAACATCTGGCTATTTCGTCAGAGGTGAGCGACGCAACGACCAATGTCGCACCTACGATGATTTGTTCCCGTCGGTATCTATCTCAACTCCCTTCCCTTGGGGAGGAGCAGGAGACAGGCTTTCCTTCAGTTATTCAAAGCGTACGAATCGCCCTGCCTACTGGTTGTTGAATAACGACGTGATTTATGAGAACCGACTGAACATGCAGACTGGTAATCCGTATCTGAGGCCTGTCAAGTACCATATCATTGATGCGATGGCGATGTGGAAAAGATTCTTTCTGACAACCAGCTTTTTTCATTGTGTCAATCCGTTTCTTCATGTTATGGAGAGCATGGAAAAAGACAGCAAAGTGAACATTGCCACCACAAAGAACTATAACCATGTCAACTGGTTCATTATCACCTTGGGAACACAACGGGACATCAAACTGGGCAACGGCGTGACTTGGACACCGCAATATAACATAACGCTAATGAAACAATGGCTCAAGACGACATTCAACGGACAAGAGATAAACCAAAACCAACCACAACTGTCTCTACAATTAGGCAACATCGTCACCTTGCCACACGACTGGTTGTTGCAAGCCGACTTCAACATGCACACACATGGTTATACGGGGTCGAACTTCAAAATAGAAACTACCAATGCCATGCTCTCCCTCAGCGTCAGCAAGGATTTGTTCAAGCGACGCCTCAACATCAAGCTATCTGGTAACGACCTTTTTAATCAAGGCATGAACAAAGGCACGTTCTACTTTAACCGAATGATATTTAGAAAGACGGAGGATAACGACTCGCGATGCATTACGCTTTCCTTGCGTTACCGATTCAACGTTACTCCTTCGAAATATAAGGGAACGGGTGCGGGAAATGCGGAAAAGAACAGATTGTAAAAACATATAGGCATTCCGTCGTGCTCACTTCTTACCTGCTTCATCATTCTACAAGGATAGAAACGCGAGGGAATGCCTTTGGCAATTAACAATTCACAATTAGCAATTCATAATTCACAATTCACAATTCATAATTCATAATTCACAATTCACAATTAGCAATTCACAATGGGTTAATACATGTTTTTAATAACATCTTTGATCTGTGACATTTTGCTACGTGAGACAGGGATGGATTCGTGACTATGCTTGATGATTAGTTGCATGGTTCCCGAATGAGAAACAATCTGTTCTACTTGTCCGAGATTGACAAGAAAGGCACGGTGACAACGTACTATCATGGGATATTGACGTAAGTCGTCTTCCATCTGCTTGGAGGTGGCTCGAAGCATATCATTTTGCACCTTACCATCGCGCAAATGATATACCTTGACATAATTACCGACCGCCTCTATATAAAGGAGATTAGTGATTTGTAGGGTAACGGACTCGTTGGTCGTACCGCTAAGTACAATTTCATTAAGATGTTGTTCGGTAGGAGTATGAAGTGTGTCTGAAGTTTCAGATTTGCGTTTCAGCCGCATGTTCAACATCTTGGTATCTTCCAGTTCGGCTGCCAGGTATTTACTACGGAATTTGAATCGCCAATAAAGACCAATGGCAAAGGAGCAAAAGGCGATGATAAGCAACGTCTCAAAGAAATTATTCCATGAAAGTTGGTTTCCCTCTACACGACTACTCAACATAAAGTGGCGATAAAGACATATCATCAATGATTCAAGGACCGTGTTGACGATTTGAAAATAAAGATTACGGCGAATGAAATAGTTGATATCCTCACTATATGACCGTACTTCCATATCTGCATCATTCTCCATCATTTCGGACAATGAGGGGATATTATGAATATCTTCCATGTTGCACGGCATCTTCACTATATATTTCATCACGATGTCTGTCAGCATACAAACCGCAACTCCCAGTACAAATATATTCAGCAAGTGCATGTATGCCTGCCAATGCCAAGCATCGAGTCCGAAGGGTTTGAACACCGCCAATGCGAGCGTAATAAAACCGACGCTAATGACACGAACGCGAAATATGTCTTTTTGTCCTTGATTCATATCGTCTACAAAGATATGACATTTCCCTTTTTCATCCAAACCATTCGTCACATTTTTGCTTTTTATCCCATCTAACCACGTCATTCGTCACAGATTCATGCAGAATATCCCATATAATTGCATAGGTTATATAAGTACCCTAATTTTGCAATCGTCAAACGACAACGTTATTAACTATCAATATAAAAGTTATGAAAAGAAGAACTATCATCGGAATTATTTTTATTGTAGTCGCTCTACTGAAGTTGGCTGACTTGTGGGGTATCTGGTATATTGACTGGCTGTGGAAGCATCCTTGGCCAACATACTTTGCCGTGTTCTTGTTACTATACATCGGAGTGGAACTTATCATCAGCAGTTACCATCGTTATCCAGACCAGTGGCTATTGCGCCCTTTGCCCATTGGTGAAGACGGAAAGCGCATTTGTTGTTCCGTACGTTATGGTGGCGATAAATATGTCTATCATGGAGAATCTTTTCATGGCGCTCGGTTGAATGCTTTCTGTGGAGGAATCCATCTGGATTTACGCGAGGCAAAGATTACTGAGGACGAAGAAATAGACGCTCGTACTTTTTTGGGTGGCATAGAACTGATTGTTCCAAAAGAGGTGAATGTAGTTGTAAAAAAGCGCAATTTCATCGGTGGCGTTAGCAATGAGACCTATCATAATGTCAAGCCAAATACTCCTTGCATTCATATCGTTGCCAGCAACTTTTTGGGGGGAGTGAGTATTAAGAATTAAGAATTCCACAATTCATAATTCAATAATTCTTCCTCGCCGATAGGCGAAACACGTCGTACTTCAAAATTCACACTTCACAATTCAGACTTCGCTCTTGCCACATTTATAATTCGAAAAAAATCAATCATGATAAGAAAGGCTGCGAGAGTCATCCTACCTACTCGGAAATAAGTTTGAGTCGATACAGCAAATGAATCATAGATTTTAATAACATAGATATGAAAAGGATAAATATTAGATTCGCAGCGCTGATGGCTGCAATGATGATGACAATAATTGCGTTCGCAAAGACACAAGACTGGGGCGGACGTGTGATTGACGAGAAGGGAGAGCCAATGCCCTTTGTGAATGTGGTACTGCTGTCGTTGCCCGACTCGGCATTTGTACAAGGTGCGATGACCGATGAGCAGGGTGTGTTTAAGATTGTGACAGACGTCAACCAGGGATTGTTCAAGGTGACCTGCATGGGTTATCAGACCTTATATGTCAATGCGAATCAGAACCTGACCATCCAGATGAAGGAAGACACTCAGATACTCGGCGAGGTAGTGGTGAAGAGCCAGCTGCCAAAGACTCACGCCAAGGGTGATGCCATGCGCACAACAGTAGCAGGAACGATCTTGGAGAAAGCAGGAACGGTGAGCGATGCCTTGTCGAAGATTCCTTCGCTCGAAGCAGATCGAGACGGAGGCGTGAAAGTACTGGGCCGTGGCGATGCCGAGGTGTATATCAATGGGCGACGAGTGCAAGATAATAGTGAACTCTCACGACTGCGTTCCGATCAGATACAGCATGTTGATGTGGTGCAGAACCCTGGCGCCCGATATGCTGCTTCAACAAAAACCGTTGTGCGTATCACACTGAAAAAAGCTCAAGGTGAAGGAATTAGTTTTCAGGATAACCTCGATGGTATATATCAGTATGGCCATACTTTGACCAATAACCTTGACGTGAACTACCGCACTGGCGGTCTTGACATCACTGCATCGTTGTGGGCTGGTCGCTATGGTCACGCCAAGTCGTTGCAGGAAAACACCCTGACCTACTATGCTGGACCAGACAAGATCGAGGGTGTCAGCACTCAGGAGTCAAAGAACATCTGGAAAGGCTGGTCGCCACAGTTGCAGGTCAACTACATGGTGAACGAGAACCACAGTTTAGGTGCGTTTTACAAATACGACCGTCACCCCGGTAGCGACTTCAACAGCATGTTCTATACTGACAGTTATGAGAACAGCATTTTCAAAGAGCGCTCTGAGAGCCATATCATCCAAGAAGACATGTTTAAGAAGCATATTTTTAATGCCTACTACAATGGCAAGGTGGGACAACTGAGCATCGACCTGAATATCGACGGTCTGTTCGACGACACCCAGTCACCCAGCAACACCCATGAAGTAACGACGGAAGCAGGTGGCAGTCCTGTAAATCGAAGCATCGAAAGCAACACCATCAGCAGCAATAACTTCTGGGCATCGAAACTCATCTTCGGCTATCCCGTCTGGAAAGGCAATCTCTCCCTCGGTGGCGAGTACAGTTACAACCACCGTACGGATGCCTACGACTTCAATGCCACCGATGCTGTTCCCGTGAAGACTACTGACACATCGTCCAAGTGGGTCTGCGCTATGAGCATCTGACGAATAACTATTTCAATTTCAGCAAAAAGGAGAATGAAGTCTGTCGAGATTATGGTGATTGGTTCCCTACGGCTGTCATTTCTGCCCCTGTTGGCAAGGTACAGCTCTCGCTGTCATACCGTCGCGATATCGAGCGTCCACCATACGCCAACCTGACCAGTTCGACGGTCTATATCAATCGCTACACCTACCAGAGTGGCAACCCGTATCTGAAGCCAACCTACACCCACAGCGTTGTACTGAATACTGCTTACAAGTGGATGAACATGACGCTGAACTACGGGCGCATCAAGGATGCTCTCACAATGTCGACAGAGCCTTATCCGGGTTCTACCGACCCGTTCATCAGCCTCGTGCGTCACATCAACAGTCAGGAGGATTACGACCGCCTGACGGTCATCGCCTCCGCACGTCCCGCCATAGGTTGCTGGCATCCCACTTGGGCTGTCGTAGCCATGTTTCAAAACTACAAGTCGCCCACAGCCACTGGCGAGATAATCACACTCTCTCAGCCTTGGTTCAACGGTTCCTGGCGAAACACCATCGAACTACCTCACGCCTTCCGCCTAAGTGCCGATGTGGAATGGACCACGAAGGGTGAGTACAACAACTTCCGCATCACCGAGCCACGCATCTTTGGTAGCCTTGGTCTTCAGAAAGACTTCAATCTGCGTCGTCTCGGCTCACTGACTGCCGACCTGCGCTGCATCGACCTCTTCAATACCAACAAGACCGATGCCGTCATCTTCGGTTATCGTGACCTGACTGTCCATAATCCTGCCCGTCGCACCTTCACGCTCGACCTCACATGGAAGTTCAACGAGGCCCGCTCTAAATACCGCGGCTCTGGTGCTGGTGAGAAACAAAAAGCAAGAATGTAGTGATTCGTTTATTTATGAATATGAAATAAAGTGGAATATATACTGCATTTTGATAATAATATGGTATCTTTGTGCCAAATAAACAAACATAACGAAGAATCATGAATATCAGATTAGAAAAACCCGAAGAGTATCGCGAAGTGGAAAACCTTACTCGCGAGGCATTTTGGAACGTCTATCGTCCTGGATGCAAAGAGCATTTCGTTCTCAACCAATATCGCAACAATCCCGATTTCATTCCCGAACTCGACTTCGTGATGATAGAGGATGAAAAGATTATCGGACACATCATGTTCTCCAAGGCAGAACTCGTTCTTGATGACGGAAGCCACATTCCTTCATGGACATTTGGCCCCATCAGCATCCATCCTGACTATCAACGTAAAGGTTACGGATTGAAATTATTGAACCACTCTTTGGAGAAAGCACGCGAACATGGCGTTGGATTCGTTTGCATGGAGGGCAACATCGATTTTTACAAACATGCTGGTTTCATTCTCGCCAGTCATTTCGGCATTCATTATCATACGGAGCCCAGAGAATCGGAAGTTCCATTCTTTCTCGCAAAGGAACTTATCCACGATTGGCTTCATGAGCATGGCGTGAAGGAAGCTACTTATTGTCCTCCCAAAGGATATTTTGTAGCTGACGAATATCCGAATGATTTCGACGCTTTCGATGCAACCTTTCCGAAGAAAGAGAAAGCTTTCCATGAAGGACAACTACCACAATTTTGCCAGAGTTGTGGCATGAAATTGTCTCGTATAGAAGATTTTGGCACCAACGCCGATGGAAGTACCAATTTCGACTATTGCCAGTATTGCTACAAGGATGGACAATTCTTACAAGATGTCACCATGGAAGGAATGATTGAGCATTGCGCCCAATTCATCAATGAAATGAATAAAATGATGCCTCAGCCGATGACGATCGAAGAATATCGTCAGATGGCACATACATTCTTCCCGATGTTGAAACGATGGAAAAAATAGTAGCGTAACGAATCACTAAACGATTCATCACGCTACTATAGGAAAAACATATCGGGGGCTTTAACGGATTTGCACTTTGAGTTTTTGTAGGTCTTTTTCCATACTCGAAGAACCTACAAACAATTCGTATTCACCAGGCACTAAGCGCATGGTGTTGGTGTTTTCATCCCAATTCTCAAAGCGTTCCTTAGGGAAATCGATAGTAACGGTTTGTTGCTCACCTGCTTTCAAGTCCACCCGCGCATAACCACGGAGTGTTTTCACGGGACCAAACTTATCTGAAGGGCGACGCATATAGACTTGTACGATTTCCGTTCCGTCTACTTTTCCCGTATTCTTCACATTTACGGTTACTTGATTATCACGATATTGCGGTTTTCCATATTGATAGGTAGTGTAACTCAATCCATAACCGAAAGGATAAAGTGGCGTCCCATGGAAATAGCGATAGGTACGACCTTCCATCTTGTATTCTTCGAAAGGAGGCAATTGTGAATCATCCTTATAGAACGTAACCGCCAATTTTCCAGATGGATTATAATCGCCAAAAATCACGTCTGCCAAAGCATGTCCTCCTTGTTCTCCCGCATACCACGCTTGAATGATAGCATCGCATGTTTCCTCCTGTTCGGGCACGAGTGCAACGGCACTACCAGAGCAATTGACGAATATGATTTTCTTACCCGCCTCGTGCAAGGCTTTCAGAATGTCACGCTGAACTTGTGGCAATTCGATACTCGTACGATCTCCGCCATCAAATCCTGGGATTTTCACACTGGCTTGCTCACGTTCCAAATTAGGTGAGATACCACCCACAAACACGATTGTTTCTGCCGTTTGAGCTTGTTTCACGATTTCCTCAATGGTATATGTCTTTTCACCTTTCATTTCCATTTGCAAGGTGGTACTACCATCGGCTGCTTCGGTAGCTTTCCCCACAACCATGTTCTTAACGGTCATATTGGTGATACTACATGCCGTAAGATAGGAAATATCCCCCACTCTCGATTGAATACCCTCCAATGGTGTTACCGTATGGGATGGTTTTCCGAAATATATTCCCCACAACATGGTGGAATCAGCAGCATTGGGTCCCATAACCATCAACTTAGACGGATGAGTCTTGAAATCATTTACCCGAAGTGGCAATATGCCATTGTTTTTCAAAAGTACCATTTGTTCACGTCCCATCTGCCTTGCCAATTGCTTATGTTCCTGACAAGCAATCACGCTGGCTGGTATTTGCGTCCAATCTACCAACGAGTCTGGGTCTAAATTGCCCAACTCTATACGTCCCTTGAGCAAGCGACGAACACTGACATTGATTTTCTCCTCGGAAATGTCACCACGCTTCACGGCATCGGGCAAACTATTGTAATGTGCACCACATTCCACATCTGTTCCACTTAATACGGCCTTTGCCGATGCCGCGGGTTGGTCTGGTGAAACACCATGACGATTGGGTTGCCAAAAATCTCCGATGGCTCCACAATCGCTCACCACCAATCCCTTGAATCCCCATTCATCGCGCAATATTTGCTGGAGCAAACGATTGGAACCACAACAAGGATCTCCTTCATATCGTTGGTAAGCGCACATCACTTCTTGCACGTTTCCTTGTTGTACCAATGTCTTGAAAGCAGGTAAGTATGTTTCCCACAAATCGCGAGCGGGTAAGTTCTCGATATTGAACGTATGGCGCAATTTCTCGGGACCGCTATGTACGGCAAAGTGTTTCGCGCAAGCCAACAATTTATAATACTTATGCGAACCATCACCTTGTAACCCTTTTACCACACGCAATCCCATCTGCGCGTTCATGAAAGGGTCCTCACCATAACTTTCTTGACCCCTTCCCCATCGAGGATCACGGAAGATATTAATGGTGGGAGTCCAAAAAGAAAGACAACTGTATTTACCAACTTTCCCTTCTTGGCGACCAAGTGTGTTTTTCGCACGAGCCTCATCGCTTACGGCGGTAAAGATTCGTTCTATCAAGTCGTCGTTGAATGAGCACGCCATACCGATACAGGATGGGAATACGGTGGATATACCATTTCGCCCCACTCCATGAAGGGCTTCACTCCACCAATCGAATGGTGGAACGCCCAATCGAGGAATGCCAGGAGAACCATTCCGCATCAATCGTGTCTTTTCTTCCAATGTCAATCGTTGCAACAAATCTTCCGCCCTTTCTTCCGATGACAGGGCTGGATTTTGATAAGGTAATTGTTGGGCTCCAATATTTGTGGAGATTGCCAACGAAAGGCATAGTAAAATGTTTCTGATTTTCATGATATACTACTATTTGATAATTACTTTCTTTCCATTCTTGATATAGATGCCAGAGGGAACATTGTCCGTCATGCGTTGTCCTTGCAAGTTGTAAAGCACAACCTCTTGTTGACAACTGATGTCTACGGCATGGATAGCTGAAGCCTCCTTCATTATCACCGCAATGTTTTTCACGTTTCCTGTATATTGTCCGTTAGAACTTTGCCAAGTCATGGTCAATGTCTTCACGCCTTGTTTCATCTCTGCCGTATCAAACGAGTAATTACGATACGATTGCCAGTTTCCCGTATTGGTGATGCTGATAGTCTTGTCAACCTCTATTTTTCCGCTGGTATTTTCGGTGATTTGGAAACGCAACTTAAAATCGCTACGCGTAGTGGCTGCATCGAAATTGAACGTATATGTTCCCGCTTCCTTGCAATTGAGAAGGAAGGTTGCCTTGTCACCATGACTAAAACTATCAAATGAGTCGTTCAATACCTTTGCGGCTTTTTTGCCACTTGTATTAATAGTGATTTCAGCCTTGTCTAAGTTGAGTGCTTCTGTTGGGATAATCAATGCACCCGTTATATCCTCTTCCGATGCATACTCTTGATATCCCATCGGTTCGCCATCTTCATTTTGTGCAACGGTGATATGCTCTACAAGCGAATTCAAATAACATTCCAAATGCGTATATCCCTCTTCATTACGAATGATTCCGTCGTCCTTGTCATTTGGATTCAACCCATTTGCCAGTTCCCATTCATCGGGCATACCGTCACCATCGGTATCTTTGGGAGCGGCTATACCTGTCAGTATCGGCCAGGGATTCCAATCGTTACCTGCATCTATTGGCTTGATGTCGAAAGGCGTGTCAATAATTCCATACACGTCACCACTTCCCTTACCTGTATATGTGGCCTTTCCGTTTCTCGTATCACTCACCACGAGATTGTCCACTTCATCACGATGCAACGAGGCACCTGCATATTGCAGCACTTTCTCATACGCCCTTTCTGCCGTATGTGTCGTGACATACATGAAATCCAATGGTTCCCTTAAGCGCATGGTATCTTTAGTGGTAGACGTGTAGGTCCCCGTATTGTCGGAGATATGTGGATAGACACCTACTCCCCAATTGTCCTTGGTCACGGTAGGATAATTCGGGTTCACGTTTCCATCAATGAAATACTTTCCCCAAATCATGTAACTACCATCAGTTTCCTTGGTGGTAATTCCCAATCCTGCAATACGCGTAGCATTTCGTCCACTTTTACTTTGCATCGTTCCAGGACCTGGCTTATAATAACAATTCACGATGTTGACTTTCATGCCTTCTCCACCATAACAACCATTTCCTGCCCAGTTGTAATACACATTGTTGCGCAAGTCGGTGGTGTCTTGTTGTACATACATCGGACGGTTTGCCAAACGAGGTGTACGAGAATCATGATGTGCCAAGAGATTGTGGTGATAGGTAGCTCCTTTTCCGCCCCAGTTTCCACCATACCCATGTGCATCTTTGGCATGGGTGGAATGGCGCAAGCTTTGTGAAATGAGACACCATTGCACAGTCATGTGTTCATTTCCATATACTGACAGGCATTCATCAACACTCCAACTCACCGAACAATGATCCACGATAATGTTCTTTCCGTCGAATCCACTCAATCCATCGGGTTCTCCTTCCGACGTGTCGCCAGGGCGAAAGCGCATATATCGAATAATGACATTCGGAGCAGAAATGATGAATCCCCAATCGGCCACGCAAATACCATCTCCAGGAGCTGTTTGTCCTGCAATGGTAACGTTGCCATTGCGTAGTTTTAATTCCGATTTCAGATGAATGGTACCACTTACATCAAACACAATGGTACGCGTACCACTTTGTTCACAAGCCCATCTAAACGAGCCTGTGCCAGAATCATTGAGATTGGTTACATGGTAAACAGTTCCACCTCGTCCACCAGTTACATATCGTCCATATCCTTCAGCGCCAGGGAATGCAGGTGTTTTCTCTTTCAAAGTGGTTGGTTCCTCTATGTTTTCCACCATGATTTCAGTACTTTCTCCCAATCCACCATTCAGGTTGGCAGAACGTATTGTGTATGTACCTTCTTCCGTTGCTTGATAGGAGTTGCCTATCACGTTATCAAGATAATTGCCATTAAGGAAAATCACGTAACATCTTGCACCTTCCACGTCATCCCAAGTCAATGTGTTTCCGTTCACATTCACTTGAGGAGCTTTTGTAGTGATGGCTTCTTCCGTGGGCAACCAACTATCACTTCCTCCCAATACGTTTTCTACAGTAAACAAATTTGCTTGTTCATCAGTGAGAATAGGCGTATATTGATTGGTGCTGGTTGGGGAATTCTTGCGAGTAGAGAGGTCTATCAAGTTGCCATTCTTATCTACGGATTTATATTCATAGAAGTGCGTGGGTAATGTACTCATACTTCTCCATCCCGCATCAGACGGTAACACGTTCATGCGAGTGTTGAGGAAATATGCACGAGGCTCGTTTTGCCAAGGACGACCAAGGTCGTAGTTCTTGTCTGCTTTGAAATTGGGATATTCATTCACTGTACAATGTTGGAACACGTATCCCCATTTCAGCATAGAACTGGTAGCTGGAGCCGTGATAGGACCAGGATTTGTCATAATCAACTCGCATTGATCGTAAAAATGGTTTCCTCCACCACAGATGTAATCTACGGCTCCGTAAATCTTACAATTCAGATAATAGCCACTTTCACCTGTTACTTGCGTATCTTGCTGACTTTGCATGGCAATGTTCTTCATGATTACCTTCTTTCCACCAGAGATAGCGACACCAACACCTGAACGTGCCTTGCCGAAATCCTTGTCATTGCGAATGGTGAAATCTTGTAAGTAGTTGCCTCCTGTGTTGTTGATATTCAAGACGGGATTTGAAATACCGTCACGGTTGCCATGAAGGATAACTCCATCACGACTCTCACCGATGATGCTTACGTTATAGGCTTTCAATGATTGTTCTTCACTACCGAAGTCATAATCTCCATTGCGCACGAAGATTATTTTACGTGTTGCGGTGTTGCTTCCATTCGATGCATTGACGGCACTCAGAGCCTTTTTCCATTCCGATACATTACTTACTATATAGTCGTATGTTGCTTTCTTCACTTCCGCTTGATTTCCTACCTGGATATTGATACTGATGGGTTCGGTATTAGCATTTCCATACGTATCTATAGCGGAACCTGTTGCTATCAAGAAGGTGTTCTGACTGTTATATGCTAAATTCCAGATGGCAAAACTAAGTATGGCTGAACCGCCCTCTGCTTTTACCGTAGTTCGAGTGTTAGTGTCAGAAATGATTTCAGCCTCTGTATCTTTCATTTCTCGGTCAAACGTCAATTCCACCACACAATGGTTTTTGTTCGTTGTCGATGTAACACGTGTGTTTTTTAGGATAGGTGCTGATGCTACCGTTACTTGTTCCACCAACATTTCAAACCATGCAACAGGTTGACCGCCACCATTCAACGTGAATGTAATGGGTTGTCCCACTTCATGTCCTTCCATGTTGATGATCAGGTCGTACATCGTTGCGTCTGGTTCTTGATAGTCGTGTTTGGTAGGAATCCACATCTTTGCACCTTGTGAACTAACGTTCGTCAACTCACCACCATTATAGTTGGCATTGAAGTCTTTGAAGATGAGTTGTTTTACTACGACATTGGCAGGTACAGTAAGTGTATAACTGCCTGCATCCATTTTGAAACTATTGTTTTCCCAACCATCCCCAATGCGTGAAATCGAATAGAGTCCATTGCTCCAACCATTATTTGTAATGCCTGCGCCCGTATATTTAAGAGTGACCATTTCGTCATTTTCTCCCTTATTATAGATATGTATTCCACCAATGGTGAGTTGATAAGCGCGAGTTTGTTCGCCCATCTTTCCATCGATGGTATAAATGGCTTCAGTTCCATTGAGTGTTCCCTTCCCCTTGACGATGGTTCCATCAATGAGTTTTGCTTCCACCTCTGGCATTTTCGTGTATATGTTTTGGTTGAAGGTTGCAGAATAAGGTGCTTTGTTGAGTGCATCTGCCAAGTCAACCACGTTTCCGTCCACCGATACGCTACTTATTGTAATCTCACCAATACGGAAGACACGGAAGGTGTAATTACGTTTGGGAGAGGCAGCACCAGCTTGTTCGTCAGGGGTAAGCGTTATATGAATGATAACTTCCTTTCCCTTTTCAGGAGTGGGAAACGTGAATGTTCCGTCTCCATGATTTGTTATCTCTAAACCTTCTGCACTACAACTCACCGTTCCGTATGCTTTCTCTACCTTAAACGTAGTGGTTGGTGGATTGTAATTGGCGGGTAAGTTGCATTGCCAGTCAGTTTCTACGCCGTTAGTTACGTTTTGTCCTTCGATGCTTATGCCATTGACGATGGCCAAGTGTTGGGCATAATAGCGCATTTCCAAGTTTCGATAGTTGCATATATACCCCGAACCACCAGAGAAACGGAATGCCAAATCATGTAATCCCTTGCTGATTTCACCTGGTAAGGAAATGGTAACGGGAACATAAGTGCTGGGAGCATCACCTTGTAACGTATAAGTAGTTTGTGCTTCTATTTCCTCGGTTTCGGCATTCTTCACAATAATGTCTATGTTTCCACCAGTGCCATAACGTGCCACCTCCCAAGCCAAGGAATAAACTCCTTCTTGCGTGTTCTTGAATGAATAAGTGGCTACACCGCCATCTTTGATGTACCCCACATTGGCTCCTTCATTGACTACTCCACCACCATAATTACCTTTTGACAAGTCGAGCTTCCCGGGAATCGTCTCGATGTCATTGAGTGTGTAAAATGCCAAATCGCCCCAATTGCCAGCATAATTTCCCGTGGTTTTGGTCACGGTGAACTTTAATGTGTATGTACCTGTTTGCAATTGTTCGAGTACAAAATTATGTTGGACGGAGGGTGTCCAGTTGTTTGTGTTTTCAATGACTACGTTTTTACTGAGCACAATGTTTCCGTTGTCATGTGTCAATGTCATCTTCAGTTCTGCCTCCATCTTGGAGCCTGTCCTGAATGTCAGCAAGTAATCTTGTTGTTGGGAATTGTTGATGGTAAAACTCAACACCGTATTTTTTCCCGTGCTTCCCACATTAGCACCATTGTTCTCAACGGTGAAATTACTACCCGTAGCATCATTCCATGAGATATAGCTGCCATTCATGGTGGGAATGTTTACCGTTGCCGCTCTTAGATGAGTGTTCATAGTAAACACCGTGAAGAGCATGAGCGTAAATTGAATCAGTTTGCTTAGTTGACTATTCATGTTTTTTGATTTTATTTTTTTGCAAAGCTATGGTTATTTTGCTCATGTCATGTGTAATCTTTGATATAAATCGTCCACATGTTAAATATTACCCCAATTTCACTAAATAATACACCTTATTTTTTTCATGAAAAAAGAAAAAATGTATCTTTGCACAAGGAAATACCTAAACATGGATATATGAGAAAATACATAACAATTTTGGCGTTGCTAATGACAATGACAGCATGGGCGCAACCGTATTCAAGTGTGCGTACATTTTCTTTGCGCGACGGGTTAGCATCAAATGTCATCTCCAGTATGGTGCAAACTCACGATCAATTGATGTGGTTCTCGTCATGGAATGGATTGAGTTGTTATGATGGCTATACATTTACCACGTTCAGCGACAAGTTGGGATACAACCGCACATTGACAACCAATCGAATGCTCAAGCTCTCTGCCTCTCCTACGGGTAATATTTGGTGTCTCACATACGACCGTCAGGTGTTCTTGTTCGATAGGATTTCTTGTCGGTTTATCAATATCTCCGACTTGGTAAATCGCGTATCCGACAAGGCGTTTGTTTGTCAACGTTGTGTCTCTCTGCCTAATGGTTCCACTTGGTTATTCAGTCGCAATGAGGGGGAGGCTTGTTATCGCATTGTCGAACGTGGAACGATTGACGAAAAGTCGGTGCAAAAGTTCTGCGTGGAGAATGGCATGCTGAAAGGGAATGTTGTCTATGGAACGGAAATGGATGACTATGGTCATGAATGGGTATTAACGGATGGCGGTCCTACATTAGTAGGCGAGCAATTGAAGTGCGACATCCCGTTTATCTATATGAAACAAGTGGGAAGTCAAGTGTTTTTCGCGGCAAGAGACGGACAGTTCTCGGTGTATGATGCCACGAAAAAGACATTGGTTCCCCTGCGATTGTCCACTCCCATCCAACAAATCCAGACGATTGAAAAACTAAGCGAAGACCAATTGTTATTGCTTACCGACAAGGGTTTTCTGATTTATCACATAGGCAAAAAGAGCTCTCGCCTATTGCCTAACACCTCGTCTGTAGCTTTCTCATACATTCATGTGGACAAGCAACAACGTATTTGGGCAATAGCGGAAAAGGGCGGTATCATGCTCATCACTCCCAACGACGGAAACATGCGGTGGTTGAGCACCCTACAACTATTGCCTTCCTTGCGTCAAAGTACTCGTTCATTGGTTCACCAAGATAGAAACGGAACGATTTGGCTTGCTACGGAAGAGGGGTTCTTCGGTTACTATGATGAACAAAACCAATTGTTAGTACCTGCACAAATACGTACCAATGCCGCCATGCCTTCTCTCGACCGATGGTTTGAGGATAGCTATGGCAACATCTGGTTTTCGGGTGAGCACGACTTGGCTTTGATTAATTTCGGGCAACATGTTTTCAATCATGTAACGCTGAACGGGATGCAACAAATCCGAAGTGTTTGTTACGATAGTCAAAATCGCCTATGGGCTGGCGACCTTGCCGGACATATTGCCGTGATGAACGAAGGCAATCAATTGATAGGTTATTTGGCTACCGACGGCAAGATTCGCCCCCAACTCTCCACGTTTTCAAGTCATATATATTGTCTCTATGAAGACAGCCAACGACGGATGTGGATAGGCACCAAGGGCGACGGCCTCTATTGCCTACATCCCAATGGGAGCATCAACCACTATCGCCATGACGAAGCCAATCCCTATTCTTTGTGTAGCGACCAAGTGTACGACGTTCATGAAGACAGCAAGCATCGCATTTGGATTGGCACGTTTGAGAAAGGCATTTGCCTGATGCAAACCAAAGACGACGGACAAGCACAATTTATCCATACCGACAACATCTTGAAGGGTTATCCCGTGAACGACTATCACAAAGTGAGGCGCATCACGGAAACGGCAGATGGCAACATCATCGTATCTGCCTCTAATGGATTGGTAACGTTCTCAGAGCATTTTTCCAATCCCGCTACCATTCGCTTCTTTGCGCATAAGCACGAACAGGGAGATACCACGTCGTTGCTTACCAGCGACGTGATGCATTCTTTCGTGACGCACGACGGGCGCATTTTCGTCGCAACAGTAGGAGGCGGCGTTCAGGAAATAGTTGACAAGCAACCGCTCAAGGAGCATTTGTTCTTGAAGGTAGTAAACAGCATGGACGACGATAATGGCACCGTATTGTCGATTATTGAAGACAAAGACCATAATCTATGGATGGGAAGGGAGAATAGTCTCGTGATGAAAGGGGCAAAGACAGGACAGCTTTGGCGATTTGGTCCTGGCAACTTAGGCGAAAGGGTGGAACTCACCGAGGCCGAACCTACTTACAACCCACGAACGGGACAATTGGCATTTGCTACCACCAGCGGTTACGTAAGCTTCTATCCTCAACAGATAGCACAAGAGGCATTCGTGCCGCCATTGGTTATCAATAGCGTCTATTTCCATGGTTCGCGTGAATCGGTACACATGTTGCCTGGCGACTCACTTGACGTTCCTGCCAACCAACGCAATTTCACCGTTCATTTCTCTGCGCTCGACTACCAAGACAACTACATGATTCGCTATGCGTATATGATGGAGGGAGTAGACCATGATTGGAATTACTTAGACAACGAACATAGCATCTCGTTCAGCAACCTCTCGCATGGTCATCATCGGTTGCTCATCCGTTCCACCAACCAATACGGCTCATGGGTAAACAATACAAAGACGTTGTATATTTACGTGCATCCCACGTTCTGGGAATCATGGTGGGCAAAACTGTTGTATCTCTTATTGATGATAGGAGCCATCGCCGTAGCCGTATGGATTTACAGATTGCGCACCCGTGCTTCCATGGAACGACAACTCAACGACATGAAGACGCAATTCTTTACTGACATCAGCCATAAGTTGCGCACACCGCTCACGCTCATTGGCGGTCCCGTAACGCAGGTATTGGAAGAAGGGGGACTGACGGATACGGCAAGAAAGCACTTGGAAATGGTGAAGCGCAACGCTCATCGTATGTTGGAACTGGTGAATCGTATGCTTACCTATAGCAAGGAGCACAACACCTATATCAGCGACGAGAATGCAGGTTCGTTGGACGTTAATGAGATTAGAGCCAACGATGATGAAACATCGTCTACAATCGCCCATGTCAATGCCGATTCTTCCTCCTTGCTCAAGCTATTGATAGTGGAAGACAATGAAGACCTTCGTGCGTTCTTGGTGAGCATCCTCTCTTCCGACTACTCGGTGATACAAGCAGCCAACGGTCGTGAGGGATTGGAAACGGCTCTGCGTGAGCAACCCGACTTTATCTTAACAGACGTGATGATGCCTGAAATGGATGGATTGGAAATGGTACACCGCATCAAGGACAATACCAATATTTCGCATATCCCCATCGTCATCCTTTCTGCCAAGGCTTCTCTCGACGACCGTCTTGAGGGATTGAAAGCTGGTGTCAACGACTATATCACCAAACCGTTCTCCGCCACTTATCTCAAACAACGAATGCAGAATATCATCAGCAACCAACGGTTGTTGCAACAAAGCAACTTGGAGCATATCAACCAAGCGGTGGATGAACAAGGATTGGAAGAGAGTCATACCTTGAAACTACGCGCTACGAATATCGTTGATTCTGACAAACAGATGATGGAAGACCTACTGACATTTATCGAAGACAACATTGCCAATGCCGAACTCAAGATTGACGACTTAGCCAATGCCGTGAATATGGGGCGCACGGTGTTCTATAATAAGGTAAAGACCATTGTTGGAATGAGTCCAGTAGAACTTCTCCGACATATTCGCATCCAACATGCTGAAGACATGATTGCCAAAAGCAATGAACCGTTCTCTCAAATCGCATACGCCGTAGGCTTTAGCGACTCACGCTACTTCGGTAAATGTTTCAAGAAACAAACAGGACTAACACCATCTGAATATAGAGACCAAAGCGTAAAAAGCGAATAGTACACTCCTATTTAGCAACGTTTCAAAGATAGTAGTCTACTATGCGACTCTCCCATGAGGAAAAGCAAAATGGCTGGTTAGAAAATGAAAATAACCAGCCATTAGGTTGTAAAACATAGCTTTATATGCTACATACCATTGATTTGTGCGTTACAGACGAATGGTTTATAACAAACAAAGCTATCGTTTACATCATCTAAACATATCGTTTACATCGTCTAAACCTATCGTTTACGCATTCAAAATGACGTGTTTCTTAACTCTGTCTTAAATTTACAAACTGAGAAACAACTATTGCCCAACCATCTAAAATGATGAGCTAAATAGTGTTTGCATTTTTCTCTAAAACATGAAAAATATTGTTTTTGCCAAGACATCCCCTATTTTCAACCAAACGCCTTATTATCAACGAGTTGGATTTTTCAAGACCTCATGTAACACCTCACCTAAGACCTCCCATAGACCTCCCGTAAGACCTCCCGTTGGTGCTTGTGTAAGTTCTCAAAAATAATGACTGACTTGGGGTAAAAGTAATCAAGTTGCCAAATTGAATTTTACACACCCTCCTAAGAAGAGGCTTTTTCTATACTATTCTATCACAGCCTTGATTTCTGGAACGAGATAAGGCATGATTTTCTCGTAGGGGATGATGAACGAGATAATGCCTGCGCCATAGGGGGCGATTTCGTATTGTTGATAGGCAAATGCTACTCCCTGATAGGTGAGGTATGGAGCCCACGCAGGCAATGGGATGTGATTGACATCCTCGTCTATCAGTAGCATATCCTTCAATTGCTCGTCCGTAATATCTTGTTTCTCAAACATCTTGAAATGGTCGCGCACGCCCTCTTTCATCAATTGACGGAAGCCATTGCTCTTAGTGTCTTTCAACATATTCCACTCCCAACACTTACCATCCTTTTTCGTGAAGGTAGAACCCGTTGAATAGGCAGAACCATGAGCGCCTCCCGTGTAATCGGCATAGTTGACTATGTAAGTAACATATCTCAAACAGTCAGTCTCTTTCTTGATGTCGTAACTGATGAAATACGTTGGGATATCCGTTTCATTATCATACATCATTTCCTTGCGTAAGGACATCATCTGCTTGTAACCATACCGACGTGCTGATTCAAGCAATGAATCTCGATTGTCTATCAACAATGAATCGGCTCCCATCGTAGTGGCAATAAACTTACGCAAAGCCTTCACCATAAGCGGAGAACCCTTAACGGGATAATCTGCACTCAACTTCACTTCCACAACACCATCGTTTTTATGCAAGCCAATGGAATCGGTATGAATCATTGCCTCATCGACTTCGATGTATTTTTTCATGTTCAACTTCAAATTATAATCATTGGAAACATCGATGAAATTGTCAATCATCCAAAGATCGTTCTCCTTCACCATTTCCAAGCGAACGGGAGTGACATGATTGAAATTGTGCAATTGGATAAGCACGGAAGCAGAATCTGCGTTCATCTTTTCCACAACCACGCTATCGGCAGAGATATCACGATAGTCTTGTGCCATTATCCAATAGTCGAAATCGAAGAATCCCATTTCACCTTCGAGTTTGGAATCTATACTATCAATAACGGCCAACATACGATTCCATTCCGAAGAGCAATAGAGACTATCTAAACGATTGGCTGGCGGAAGTTCACCTTCATTAGGATATGCTTTTGCCACTTCCGTATAAATCTCATTTACACGATTGATTAATTGCTCTGGTGATTCTACTTGCTTTACTTCACTACACCCCATGAAAAACATCATCACGGAAAAAATAAGTGTAGTCTTCAACATCTTATAATCTTTCATTTTATATTGTATTTAGTTATTATCATTGTATTTAGTTTATTATCTTGCTTCATCCAGCACCTCTATCACATCTTGGAAGATGTCGTCAAGGTGAATATCCTTAATGATTCTGCTACGAATAGTATCTCGAACATCCTCGTTGATGTCGGGAGCCTCCACATGGAATCCCTTCACCATCCTATCGAGTTGTGCGATGCGACTCTGTTGGTCGTTCATTCGGAATTGGCGATAATACTCCAAAGCCGAAGAGAAATACTCGTATGCCGTCAAACTATCCTCCGTAAACAAATAGCAATAGCCCAAGCGATAGAGACCGTCAGACTTCTCATTGTCGTAACACACGTTGAGCATCTGTTCATAATACGCCTTTGCCTCCTCGTATTGTCCTAAATTGAAATGGCTCTCTGCATTAGAATAATAATATACCGAACGCTCATGCGGAGCGAACGGAGTCATCTGCGGAATCATGGAATCGAGGTACTCACACGCTTTCTCGTAATCCCAATCATAGTAATAGCAAACACCCATGTATGCACGGAAACGAGGATTGAGTTTGTATTTCTTATCCAACTTCTCAAACAATAGCAACGACTCGTGAAACTTTCCCCCTTGGAAATAGTCGAGAGCCTTCCCCAGCATCTCCGTATCTGCCGATGTGGGACAGAGAGAGCATAGCGTTAAGAATAACGCAAAGACCAATAGCAATATCTTTCCCTCTCGTTTTTCTTTCATCCCTTTTATTTCGTGTAAAAATCTATGAGACGCGTGAGCGCTCGTTGGCAAATAGGACAAAATACAGGATGTTCGTTGGTACGCATCCTGCAATCTTGAGATGGACGATAGACATCCTTTACATTATACCCCGCACCTTGATATACGCCCACCTTGTCTTTATATTGCACGGTAAGCGGAGTGGGAACAGGCGTCTTCTTATCAACCAAATCCTGCCATTTAGACGGGAAATCCACCAAAGTAGTAAGATTAGGCTCCCAAGGTTCGATATCTTTCGGATACATGGGAACTTCCTCTATGTCGTATGCATATTCATCGCCCAGTCCGCAAAAGCTATGACCAAACTCATGAACCACTACAGGGCGATATTTCGCATGATGAGTAGTGGTGAGATTATAGGAGTTGAAGATGCCACCACCTCCATATCGACCAGAGTTAACCAATACGATGATATGTTCGTACGGAATGCCAGCCAACCAATCGTGCATGTCCTTGAGGTGTAAAGTGGTGAGATAGCGATCGCTATAGAACGTATCAAAATGCGAATGTAACGCAGTATTCTTCCAAATCCCCCTTCCTGGTTCACTGGTTCCACTCTCTTGTGAAGGCGCTTTCACCGCCACGATGTGAAAGCGGTCGCGCAAAGACTTGAAAGGTTCATGTTCGAACAAGGCTTCCATTGCCACACGTACGTCATCTATAAATGTAGACATCTCATCTTTTTGATACCCTTCAGCCAAATAAGCGATGTGGATGCAATGTTGCAAATCCTTAGCTTCTTGAATGGTTTCGTAGGGAGTAACATCTTTCTCGCCAATACGACGAATCAAGATGTCGGTAGGCACTACTTGATGCGTTAGCGAAGCCATCACCTCACGTCGATTATTACGTAAGTCAAGCGTAACGTCTACCGTATCCTTTGGCATGGGAACAAGAAATACATTCTCAAACGATTTCCTTACGTTTTGCGCCTCTGGATACGACAACCACTCTTGAAAAAGCGTAGAAAAGGAATGACGATAGATAACCTGGCCCGTCTTATGAGAACGCACGGTAATCTGTCCGTTACCCTCTAAGGGCAATTCTGCCAATCGTTGTCGTTTACCATACCAATGAGGACTTACATTGAGTTGGTCAACAGCAATCTCTTGTTGATGGGCATTTCCTGCAAAGTTATAGTCTATTCTCAGCGTCTTGTCTTCAAAAAAATCCTCAAAGCGTTGTGCTTGCAATAACATGCTGCACAGAATAGCCATGAATAATAATATCGTTTTTTTCATTATCAATTCACAATTAGTAATTCACAATTAATAAAGATTCTTCATTTAATTCATTGAGCAATTCGATGATGTACGGACGAGACCAATCTTTCTCATGGCGAATTTCCGTGCCATATTGCAAGATGTCAATATCCATCTTGATGACGTTCTCCTTTCTGTAAGTAGACGTATCGCCACACAAATGCTCAATCTTTTTTAGGGCAGCGTTAAGACGGGAAAACGACATGCAAGTATTTGCCTTCGCCATGCAATTGAGGAAGTTGTCTGATTGAATGCCAATAGGACTTGTCCTAATCGTTTTGGAGAACCGCACGTCGCCCAAAAGAGCCATGAGCAATGTCTTTGCCTTGCCCATACCAATCGTTTGTTCCGAATTAGAACCTAATGCCAGTATGATTTGTTTCGAATCATCCATCATGCAAAATTACTAATTATTCTTAAATGCCATTCGCATTTTATGCGTTTTTTTGTGATTTTACATACTTTTGTATTCCTATTAATATTAATTACATGAAAAGAACAATCACGTTCTTGTTATTTTTGGTGATTACGCTATCTGTTTTCTCCCAGATAAAATTCAGTCAAAAATACCAAGATTATATAGAAGAATATAAAGACCTGGCTATTTACGAAATGACGAGATACAATATTCCCGCCAGTATTATCCTTGCACAAGGATTGTTTGAAAGCGGTGCAGGTCAAAGTGAGTTATGCCGAAAAGGAAACAACCATTTCGGCATTAAGTGTCATGGATGGAGCGGAAGGAAAGTTTACCATGACGACGATGAAGCGCAAGAGTGTTTCCGCGCCTACAAAGATGCCATCGAGAGTTACGAAGACCATAGTAAGTTTCTCGTCAACTCCAGTAGGTATAGTCGCTTGTTTAAGCTCAAACGTACGGATTATAAAGGTTGGGCAAAGGGATTGAAGGAATGCGGTTATGCTACCAATCCCCAATATGCCAATAAACTCATCCAAATCATTGAGTTTTACCAATTGAACCAATACGATCGTACACAGAAGTATGATAAGTTCTTAGTGCATCATTCCGCTACCAGTCAATTGGCTGGAGCTTCTACTGGATTGCACCCCATTCATATCTACAACAAGAACTATTACTTACGAGCACGTAAAGGCGACACGTTTAAGTCGATAGGTCAAGAAACGGAACTCTCCTATAGGAAGATTGCCAAGTACAACGAGCGTAACAAGAAAGATGCATTGGTGGAGGGTGAAGTGATATACTTGAAGAAGAAGCAGAAGAAAGCACTCAAGCAATTTAAGAATCACCCGCATGTCGTAAAAGCTGGCGAAAGTATGTATTCCATTGCGCAGATGTATGGAATACGCCTGAAATCATTGTATAAGAAGAATAAGTTGGATAAGGATTATCAGATAAAGGTGGGAGATAAACTCAAGGTTTATTGATAAGGCGTTTTACAAGACGCCATTCGTCTTATCTTTGATAGATTTTCTCATATTGTCGAGCCACCTTCATGTAATGGTGGTGCTTATTGACATATTCTATACTTTGTCGTTTTAGTTCGGGAATACGTTCAAGATGCAAAGCCAATGATTCCAACTCCTTATATACACTTTCCTCATTAGGCAATACATTGATGATGGGACGTAATTCTCGTTCGTGGATGATGTCATAATTCTCGGGTTCTCCTCCTCCTACGCAAACGATTCCCTTACTCATGGCAATCAATGGATTCATGGAAGGCGTATAACTATAGAGTTGGTCGAGTATCGCATCACTTCCTTCCATCATTTGCTTGTATTGTTCGTATGGAACGCCCTCTGCAATCTTCAATTCAACGAGTTGTGGATATTTATCTGCCAATCTTCGGGCCGCCTTGAGCATGATGTCGGTTCCCTTATATTCACTCCGTCCTTTACTGATACCAACAAACAACTTCAACTTATCGGGTATCATACGTTGCGTTTCCGTTAATTCGGATTGTTCAGGACGGATGGGAAAGGGAACATACGAAGTCTTGTGGGGATAGAACAATTCATAGCAAACCTGATATTCATACAATCCCGTAACTATCGCGTCGCAATCGTTGGCGATGTATTTATTCAGTCGTTCCTTGTCTGTACCAATCCAATCAGCACGTTCTTTTTGCGCATCGGCATTCATTCTCACTTCGTCGCCCATGTTAAAGTCGCTATATCGCAATGGTTTCTCATTCGTACAGGTATTTACCCAATAGTAATCCATTCCGAATGCACCCAGTATCACCTTCCCGTTGTGCTTCCTCAGATAATCGTAGACACGAAAAAGCAAACCTGCTTTCAATTCAAGAAACATAGGATTGATGAGTTGTACGATGTCAAAGCCACGTAATCGGGGCAACAAACGACATAGTTGCAACATATATTTCACCCCACCCCACTTCGTGTAAGTCCTGACGAGATTGATGTCTCTTGGATAATCTTTCCAGAAATCGCCATTGGAAAGAACGATAACATCATGACCGATAGATTTCAGACCTTCAGCCAATGTTGCGTGAACGTTACTATATTCTCCAATGAGCAATATCTTCATATATAAAGCCTCTTACTGTTTGGGAATGCTCATGAGGAGTAGTTTTCTTCCTATCTTAGTCATGGAAAGCCTACGGAACCAAGTATACTTACGCGTGTAATGACGATCGGGAAGCGGAAACAAACCTTTCTCATGCAATCGCTCGATACATTTCTCCAAGTGCTTACTATCGTGTGTGAGTCGGATATAATTATAGATATAATCCATCGTCAATTGCGCCACTCTCCTTTGCAACGCTTCCCTATCCGCTTGTGGCAATGAATCGGCACGGTCGTTGAGATTCAAGATGATGGCTTCCATATCGTTTAATCTACGCATACGCCATTTCATATCATCATTATGCGTGATGGATTTGTTGCGTTTACGATAGAAATACGCTTCGGCTTCGGTATAGAACAATCGTTCTGCACGCAAAATCAATTGTGGTGTAAACTCTTCATCCTCATGCAATATCCCACTACGAAAACGAAGGTTCACCAACGTTGCCTTACGGAAAATATAACCACACGCAGAAGCGCGGAGATTGTGTTGACGCATATATTCACTTCCATCAACGGGACCTTCAAACTCCACGGTTACTTCCTTGCTCTCCTTGTCGGTAAGTTGGAACAAGACGATGTCGGGATTGTTGTATCTCACGATATCCAAACAATGTTCAAAGGCTGGTTGTATCAAGTAATCATCAGCATCCATGAATTGAATATACATACCCGTAGATATGCGAATGCCCGCATTACGCGCCGCGGAAAGTCCTTGGTTGCTTTGGCGAACATACATGATATCATTGTCGTATTTACGCAATGCCTCTATCGGACTCACATCACTACCGTCATCAATGACGATGATTTCGCGCTCGGAAGGTCGCAACGACAACGCCATGATACTGTCGATACATTGACAAAGCATGTCAACGTCGATATTATAATAGGTAATGATGAAACTTATCTTTTCCGTCTCATCAACGAGTGGAGAGTTTTGCTTAATTTGCATAGTCGTTTGATTCCAATGATATGTAGCAACTTGAGTTTCAATGTGGAGTAATAGGGTAAGATAGGAATGATGGGCGGATTGCCCGTCAATTCGTAAACATCGAGTTGTATGTTCAGCAGATGGGCATAATAATCCGCATCTGGCATTTCAGGAAGTATCTTCAAGTGAGCTTCCAATAAGTCTGACAACGCCTTTCCATCGGCATTGACCGTTATTCCATCTGGATTGTGGGTATAGAAATACATTCCTTGTGCGGTCGTGGCAACCATCTTTGCCTCTTTCAATAAGAGTGGAAAGGTGTAAACGTCTTCAAACAACTTACCTACGGGAAACCTCACATTCCTAAACAATTCCTTACGATAGATTTTATTGCAAGCATACGTGTGCGTGTATGCTTTTTCTTCATGCCAATATTCTTTTATATCGGTATATTCGTGATTATCAAAAAGCAATTGATGCTCATTGTCCATCAACGTGAAATGCTCGTAAATGGGATATTCCAAGATATCATATTCGGGATGGATTTCCATCAAGCGCATTACTTTTTTCAAGGTATCATCACCCAAGTAATCATCGCTATCTACAAACGTGATGTACGTTCCCTTTGCATGTTCGATACCGACGTTTCGCGCATCGCTCAATCCTCCGTTTTGTTTATGAATGACGTGTATCTTATCGTAGTTCTTCACGTATTCATCGCAAATCTTCGGACTTTCATCGGTGGAACCATCATTTACCAATATCATCTCCCAATCAGAGAACGATTGCGAGAGCACACTATCGATACAACGCCTAAGCGTTTGCTCAACTTGATATACAGGTATGATGATTGACAACTTCATCGTTGCAAAGTTAAACAATTTTCATGAAATATTACTAACAATCCATTGAAAAAACACAAACACTATGTTTACGATGCACAAACGATACATTTACAATCGCTAAACATAGTGTTTACGTGAGCTAAATCGTATGATTAAAAAATCACTCTTCAATCTTCAAGTATTTCAAGTCGATTTTGGTGTATTTGTGTTCAGCATTCCAATGTTCAAACAATCCCAACGACTTTTCCAAAGGCTTCCCATCTTGTCGATAGACAGTACCACTTGGAGCATTGGGGATAGATGCTGCCTCGCGCAGATACTCATCACAATAGTTCAAGCTACCAAATTCAGGCCACTCGTTAATGATAATATCCATGCCTACCGCATCACAAGACACCTCGTCTTGAGAGACAATGAGCGAGCAAGCCCAATCTCCATTAAAGGGTTCTTTCATCCATTTGGGATTAGGTGCACCATTCACATCGCGTGAACCATAAGTACCATCTATCAAGAACAACAATGTCTTTTGTCCGAGGTTTTTATGTGCCATGAAATCCACAAAAGTCTTATAGCCAGGTTTACCATGTCGCTTATCCTGACTTACATTGTTGTGTGCATTTTGCCTCCAAAGCAAGTTAATATCAGTAGCTCCATACCAATTCTTACCCGTCAACGTAACACCAGGACCACTATGTGTTTTCAACAAAGCCGTATTGATGAGGTAATCGGCATCAACAATGCACTTTGCCAATCCACGTGCCATCTTACCATTATCTACGGAATAGACGATTTGCTCTGGATAATACTCACATTTTTCTCGTCCGTCTCCACCGATGTTGTCGATAAAGCGAACAAAAGGAAATTCTCGATGAACCTTGTTGAAGATACTATCTGTAATAGCACGACTGGGTTCGCAAAGCACGATGTCTTGTTGACGAATACCACCATCACGTACCATTGAACGCACCAAAGCCAAAGTAACGAAGGGCGAAGAGTTGAGTTCTATCGTGTCGTGGTGAGTAATGGCATTGTTCAGATTGAGTTTTATGGCTATCATCTCACCTTTCTTATATCCTCGATTGCCTCGTCCATGCGTCTGATTGAAATATTTGAAAAGCGATTTCCATGCTTTCTTTGCCGTAGATTCACCTGTTAGTTGCATCACGGCATGAGGAATCATCGCATCAGCTTTGGCTTGGTCGTTCCATCTATCTTCTACCCATAAGCCTGTATGACCATCCCATTTAGCTACACCTGGCGCATGAATCCACGCTACACGTCCAGGATGAATTCCCCTACCCTCACCTATGGGTTGGTTGGGCTTGACGAACAATTTAGGACTTTGCGGATTAAACTCACCGAAGAACAATCGTTCACGATTTACCGTTTCATTAAGCAATTGGATAGTAGTTGAAGGTCCTAAATCGGGATTCTTCCATGTACGAAGTTGCCAAATCAACTTACCGTCTTTATCTATCTCTATAGCTTGCACGGGAGCATGAAGAGTATCCATCGGTTCTTTATTCCATTCATTGTACCAATTGTTGATGAGATGGTTTCCATTCGATAAGCGAATGGTCTTTTGCGGTTGTGTCACTCCATAGTCAGTTGTGTTCAATTCCCATACCGTTTCGCCTTGTCGGTTGATTTCTTGTATTTTTCCCTTTCGACCTGTGATAAGCAAGTTTCCTGTTTTTGGCATTTCTTGTACGGACCAAGGAAGAAAACCATCCCAACGATCTACCTCCTTACCATCGCAAGTAAATTCATGAATACATCCTAATGCCATGTTCGCAATAAGCAATGTTCCGCGTGAGGAAAGACGAGCGTTGCGGAACTGTCCATGTACAGAACCTTTTTCTGAGATAGGCAATTGGAATTCACGAACGACACAACAAGCAGGAATCTCCATCACCACCGCCTTGGCTGGTTTTCCGTTTTGAACAAATACAACATGCTTTTTACCAATGGGTTGAATGGTATGTATTTCTGTTCCTTCTGGTGTGGCATATTGCCAAACAGTACTTCCATCTTGCGCAATCTCAGCTACGCCATATTGATGAGCTACCAATATATGACCATCACTCATAAGGATTGCATCACTAATTTCACCACGTTTCAATAGGTCTTGATAAGCCCAAGCCACTTGTCCATTCTTCACAATGAACATTCTACGTTGCTTGCTCTGACCTGCATAAAAGAAATCGTGTTTAGCTAAACTTGTGTCGGTAACAACAGATTGTTGTTGGGCTAACCCTCGAATAGGTAGCCCCAGCAACAATAACGATATCATTAATAGTTTTCTCATATGTTTGTTTTTATCTTATTTTCGTGCAAAGATAACGAAAAAAACGTGCATTCAAATTATCTCACAACCATTTTCTTACCATTAATTATGTAAAGACCACGAGACATACGCTTCACTCGTTGACCACTCAACGTATAGATAGATTGTCGTAGCTCTTGATTAAAGTTGACTTCATTGATTGATGACAACTCATCGTGCCCTATCAACGTTGCCTCTATGAAATAGATGTGGCAACCATTGGTATTATAGACAATGATGTCGGAAGTATCATCCACATACCAAGTCTGTTCGGCATAACTCTGTGGAACCGCCACCGTATTGCCATTGGCATCTGTCAATTGTTGTCCGTGTGCCAGATTTCCATCATCTCCTACATTTACAAATAGTTGCACACCTCGAGCTTCAGAACTTTTATGTGATTCAATTCCCATCTTGATTTCCGTTCCACCTTGCACATCGGGAATAATGAAATAGTCTTTCTGTGCACCTCCTAACCACAAATAAGAAGGTCCGTGATAGTTTCCGATACTGGTTGAGGGATAATTAACGGCAATAGCGAGATTTCGTCTGTTGAGTGCTGGTTGTTGGAAACGAAGTCCGCGTAATTCTTGTATCACCATGCCATTTGCCGATAGTTCACCATTCTCATCGGGCATGATAGTAGCACAAGCCCAGAAGCAATTGTTTCGTGATATATCTGTAGGTTCACCATCTGCATCAGCAGTTGCTTGACCTTCCACATCACTCCATCCTTGCAACTTACTGGCAGCAGCATCGGCTAATAGGTTTTGTATGGTAGCATCACTCCAATGCGTAAAATCCCAACGAACGGGCATACCTATTCCTTCAACAACTGCTTTGCATACAACAATAATGTCAACGGGAATCTTGTTGCCATCAGTACCCGTCAAATTGACTACGAATCTATAAGTTCCTGCTTCTTGAAATACTCCTTGGATGGTGAAGCTCATTTCCTCGTCATTGATGGTCAATGTAACACCTTCTGGTAATCCATCCTTTCTCGTTCCATCATGATAATAGAAACTTTGTTCTATCGCCGTGGTATTACGCGTATGAAATGTTTGTTCTACATTTTCGCCAACCTTTGTACTTATTCTGCCACCATCAATGACTGAAGGCATTTTGAAATCGGGCAGATAATAACCGAGATGAGGAGGTTGATTGTATGCTGTATTCTGCCAACATACTCCCATACGATAGGTATGATCATGCATCAACGTCGGAATGCGATAAGTAGTAGGAATATTCGTGGTATAGATGGCCAGACAAGTCTCGCTATCTGAAGCACGGTAAAGAACAACCTCTTCGCGCCAGTCGCCTAAGATGTCGGCAGAAAGACATGGAGTGTTTTTGGAACCATTACATGTAGAACTCGGTCCAATATCGCCAAACGTAACCAAGCGTGAAGTACCATTTCCATTCCACTTATCAATCTTGTTTCCATCAAGCAATTCGTCTTGCCAGTCACCATCCCAATAGACTCTGAAATTTAGAGAAGTAGTACCCGTTGACATCACATCGCCAGTAACTGCACTTCTTTGTTGTTTATCACTTCCCGAACTGAAATAAAAACCATGATGGGAAGCATCGATTTGTGCAGCCATACCACGACCGTTATCAACACCAGAAGGGCCACCTTTCAACAACACTTCACCTGTAGCGGCATCATGTACATCCCAAGCATAAGTGCCCTTTTCCTCATGTACCTGAAACATTTCCAAACCATGACGATTAGGGTTAAGGTCACTTAAATGCAAAGCGTCACCATGACCAAAACCAGTACCATAGAGTAATTTTCCGTCTTGGTCAAGGGCACCAGCTCCCCAAATCACTTCGTCACATCCATCACCATCTACATCAGCTATTGACATATTGTGATTACCATTTCCATACATCGTTCCACTACCTCCACCGCTTGTAGGTGTGCATCCTGTAAATGTCTTTGTGGAACCCTTTCCTTCGGAGTCATAGGTAACCAGCTGATAACTATTTCTTGATTTATGGGAGCTGAACCATTTTTGATGCAATTGTTGTCCATCAAAATCGACTGCCCAAATAAAAGCGAACGTATAATAGCCACGACAGAAAATACCACTGGCAGGACGATCAGGACCATCTAAGTGAGCCACGGCAGCCAAGAAACGTTCTCCACGATTACCATAACTGCCATAGTCGGTACGACCACTACGGTCATCCCAATTGAAGGAGCCATCAGCTTCACCTCCATAAGTCGTGTTGCGGTTTGGATTATAGAAGATGGTATGAATCGCCTCGCCCGTTTCTCCCTTGAATACGGTAAGCCATTCTTGTCCACCCGTGATTCGTCCATCGTTGGAACGATAAAGAGCCGTACCAGGTACAGCTTTGATCACAGGATCCGTGGCCACACTATTGACGTATTTTCCCTTTCCATCAAGAGAGCCAGGACCAGTCTTACACATCATCTCTGCACGTCCATCACCATCAAAGTCATAGACCATGAATTGCGTATAGTGGGCTCCAGCTCGGATGTTGCGTCCTAAATCAATACGCCATAAGCGTGTGCCATTCATTTTATAACAATCGATAAACACATTATCGGTTATGCCTGCTTGGGAATTGTCTTTGGCATTCGAAGGATTCCACTTCACGAAAATCTCGTATTCACCGTCACCATCCACATCTCCTACCGAACAATCATTAGGATCATACGTGCCACCATTTTCTCCTCGTGGAGGACGATTGAGAACCACTTTCTTATAACGAGTAGTAAGAGGTTTGATAGCATTAGAAGTATCAACAGGTTGACCATCAACGAAAGTCACTACCTGATAGTTATCAGAACTTTTGCCAGATGTATCTGTGTAGTTGGTCACATAGAGGTCACGAGCCACACTCTGCCCACTACGCAACAATTCAAAACTAGTACCAGAAACATCAGTTCCTAATGAACGCCAAGAAACGAAAATGCCTCCACCAGAAGCAGCTGGCAATGCTATGACTCCCCTATCGAGCAATTCCATTTGACTGACGGGGGTGGATTGACTCCACACCCCGTTAGAAAAACCAACACATAGCAATAAAGCTAAATGCCGTACGTATTTTTTAATGTACCAAATATTTCTTTCCATTTTTAATGTAAATACCCTTTTGTGGAATACCATTTAGTTTACGTCCTTGTAAATCATAAATATAACCATCGGAAACGGTCTTACTTGAGGAAGTTGTCGTTATAGCTTCAACAACACCAGGTGCTTTTACGACAATAGTGAAAATATTGACATCTTTTGCATTTTCCACAGAAGCAACCTTCACAAATACTGGGTCCGTACCCTGATAAACGGCTGAGCCACGCTTCCATACTCGGAATGACTTGTCTGAATTGCCATCATAATATGGTTGAGACACACTATACAATTCACCTATCTTTGTCCATGATTCAACATTGAGCGTATCGGTGCTCACAAAGACGTCAAGTACATGATCACTATTCACGTTCTTTCCAGAATAATAAACGCCTACTTCAAACGGTCCCTCAAATGGCTTAACAGTTTCCAAGGACGCTGATGGAGGATCAAGACGACCGTCACCATCCTTCTTACTTACCACCTGGAATTGTACGGCATTGGAAGTAATTTCGCCAACTGAATTTTGGTCGTCGAATACTGTTTCAGGATTGTAACCCTTGGCACTTGCCACATTGTGTTCGGTGGTTGCTTTTGTATAATATAGGCCCTGCCCAAAGGTCTTGATGTGCCAATCGTCAGAGAGATTGTAAACTACCATTGAATCACGCTTTTGGTATGTATTGACTATAGAGTCCTCACCATTCACGTCCTTATACACTTTCGAATCGATGATTTGTTCAGAATAATAGGGGAAGCCACCATTTAACACATTACCTATGGCATTGAAACTGGCTCCTTCAAACTTGGTCAACAATTCAGTATAAGTAACGGCATTAGGCAGATTGACCTGCTGCGTAGCAAGTTCTGAACGAAGGAATCCTTCATATGCTTCAACGAACGCTCCAACGGTAGCACTGCCTTTGAGTTCTATTGGTTCAGTGTACTTTTGTGAACGTGCCTTATTGTCACTACCAATGAGATTAAACCATATTTCTGCATCGGCTGCATCCGAAGTAATGGTTACAATAGCCTTGTCACCATCTTGGTTTACGGCAATTGTTGGAGCGGTGGCTTGATCCTTCAAGTCAACCAACTGTTCTGCAACATCACTCAACAAATAACCATCTCCTAATGCTACGGCTTTGATGGTAAGTTCGGTAGTCACATTGATGGGTTCTGTGTAAAGTGTACTTTCTTCCGTTGGAGTACTTCCATCAAGTGTATAGAATATTTGGGCACCAGGCACTCCACTCTTCATCGTAACATCCGTATTCAATTTATTATATGCCAGTGTAATAGTCGGTTTAGGTGCCGCCGTGACAGGACTCTTTGAAGTGGCCAAAATCGCCACGGCATTTTCCAAGATGATAGAATTAGACGTTTTTTCCAATACCTCTTGAGAGAAAGGTAAATAAAGATAACCATTATGACTCATATTATGAGCATGGATAGACACCAATTCGTCATTTTGATAAGGTCTTGCAAGTATGGCGTCATTGGCAAAAGGACCCGCCAATTGTGCAAGAGCGGGATGCGACTCATTGCCAGTTACTTCCATCACGAAGGTAGGAGTATCTGCATTCGTATCCTCTATCAAAAACATATTGCTAAAAAGAGCATGATTGGGAGCAAGTACTGTTGCAAAAGGTATTCCTGCTTCTGTTGCCTCTCCATAGCCCCACTTTGGATATAAAGATGCATTGAGATTTAACATTGGTACAAAAGGACGAATGGTCTTCAAGGCATTAATGGCCGACTCATCGTTAACAGTAGAGCTAACAACAACAGCATCATAATCAGTAAGCGATTCCAAAGATAAAGAACCATTAGCTTCAATTGGCTTTACATCCAATGTGGGTGTTGCATTCATCGTTGTGTAAGTTAAGTCATTGCTTAAATCACCATTATAAATTAAACCTACAGATCTCTTCTGTCCTGTATCTTCTCCCACCTCTATATTATATAAATGACAACCACTGGTATTGTAAACGATAATATCCACAGTAGAAGTAGGTTCTTCTATCGTTTCAGGCAATGTCCAATTCTCCCATGTATAAGTCTCTTGTGTTGTAGGCTTGAAGGAATCCCCTATTTTGTTTTCAGCAGACACACTTCCCACATAAAGTTCTACACCACGAGTATCAGATGGTTTATGTGACTCTACTGTCATCACGATTTTTTGTCCAACAGTAACATTAGGAATAACAAAACAAGCTAAGTTCTGGCTTCCACCTCCCAACCAAAGATATTGTTCACCAGCATACTGTCCTAAACTCGTAGATGGATAATTAACAGCAATGGCCAAAGAACGTTTAAGCGTATAAGCAGGATTGAAAATCAAACCTTCTGTTTCAGGAATGACCATTCCATTTGCCTTTAACGAACCACCTTCAGGATCAGTCAACCATGCTCCCTCTGAGTCGGTCAACCAAAAGCAATTGTCTTTTGTGGCTTCTGGAGCGACAGCACCTTCCTTGTCATCTCCTTTCTTCTCGATGTCACTCCAACCATTAGCAGGACGTGTTTGAGCTGCCTCTGCCTTCAAGTTCTCAATAGTTTGCTGGCTCCAATTCGTGAAATCCCAGCGACGATGACTCTGAGCACTAACTGTTACTGTCAGCATCCAAGCCATAATTGTTAAGATAAATGTTCTTTTCATAATAAATGCGTTTTATAGTTATAATATACCGCAAAAATACATGGTATTTCTGAAAAGACACCTATAATAATTCATCAAATATGATACGCTTTTCCGTCGGATTTCCTTATGACACGGTAATTCGTCAATTATCATATATTTTCCATTCAAAAAACTCAAAAGAAAGATCAAGAAGTTTGACTATTTATTATTTTTATGTATATTTGCAGCATCATTTTAATCCGTAACTAAAAACCCACAATATGATTAAAAGACTTTTTTCATTATGTGTCGCAACGTTTTGCACATTATCATTGTTAGCCCAGATTGGTACACGTTTTCCTTCAGAGCGCAAGGTGATAAAAGACCCGAAGACGGGTGTTGAATTGGTATTTCTGACCAGTAAGAGTGGAACTGGAGATTCTAAAATCTATCAGACACACAACCAATGGACTTCCGATGGCAAATGGGTGGTATTCCGCTCCGATCGCGTGAAAGGTGAAGCTATGGCTGTCAATGAGGAGACTGGTGATATCGTACAAATAACTGAAGGTGGCTTCACGGGAATGCTTTGTGTTGCACGCAAATCCATGAACTTATACATTATGCGCTTAGCTAAAAACAAGAAAGATGAGCGCACGGGTATGGAAGTAGTGGAGATAAACTTGGAACGTCTCTTTGCCGACTCTGAAATAGGCAAGTTGAAAAGCAAGAAAAACTACGAACGTATTTGCGGCATAATTCCCGCTGAGATGTGTAGCGAAGGGGATATGGCATTGGATGGTAGTGAGACTATGGTTTATTTCCGATTAGACAAAGAATATGCAAGAAAAATGCCTATTGCTGAACCTATTGCTGAAAACTTCGGTCCACGTCACATGGGAGCAGGACCTGGAGGAATCGGAAAGATGGACTTGATGACTGGTAAAGCCGAACCGGTAGTGGCTGTTCATTTCAAAGTAGGACACATTCAAGGAAACCCGTGGCACCCTGGTGAGGTAATCTTTTGTTGGGAAACGGGTGGAAAGGCTCCACAACGTACATGGATGGTGAATGCTGATGGTACAAACTTACGTCCCATCTACCGCGAGACAGAACATGACTGGATAACCCATGAGGCGGTTATCAGCGAAAACGAACTCGTTATTGCCATGTTGGGACATCGGCCAATAGCAGGAACGGCAAACCCCAAGCGAGAAGGTCCTGGGCAAGAAGCAGATTGGGGCCCTTCAGGAACGAAAGAATATCCAACGGGTATTGCCGTGGTGAATATGCGAACGCGTGAATTAACAATGGAAGGACAAGTGGATGGTGACAATTTCTGGCATGTGGCAGGTTCACAAGATGGCCATTGGGTGGCGGGTGACGATTTTGCCCGTGAACTATGGCTTATTGACCGTCACACAAAAGAACGCATCTTGCTAACAGCTGGTCATAAAACCACCGCAAGAGATCATGTGCATCCCACGTTTAAACCTGATGGGACTGAAATTGAAATACAATCTGCCATGCTCTCGGAAGATGGACGTTCGATGAATATATGTATCGTTCGACTCCCCCAACATCTAATCGATCGTTATAAGTAATCATGCGTTACAGACTTATCCATATCATCATTCTATGTCTGACTCCTTTATATATTTATGGTCAAGACATCTTTAGTCAAAGGGTTAGTCCTGTTGGTGGACTTTCCAACTATTTTGTCATCAACCTTGCCATCGACGGTGATGGCTATGTGTGGGTGGCTACGGAGTCAGGACTAAATAGGATAACAGGAAAATGGAGTAATACCATTCCAACTACAGAAAATGGTAGTGGTCAACACATCTCAACCCTTCATCATCATGCTGCTTCTGGGCTAATGCTTATTGGCTTGGAAGATGGTTTGTGTGCCTATGATTACAAACATGGAAAGATGATCAGATTGGGTGAGTCAGATGGACTAATCAATTACAGTATCGATGACATAGCCGCGGCTAATGACGGTGGTGTATGGTTGATATACGGTAATGGTCGTGTTCAACATTTCAATTGTAACACTCTAAAAGCTAAAGAGCAAAAACTAAACGATTATCATGGCAACCGTTGCGGTATGGACGACGGCATGGGACATCTATACATTGGCTATGCCCAACAAGGTATGGGTATTTTAAACCTCGCAAATGGTACCATGACAACTTTCGCACATCGTTCTGGAGATGAGACCAGTTTGCCTGGTAACAATGTGCGTTGTATCTTCAAAGACAATCATGGTCGTATCTGGGTTGGTACAGATCATGGATTGGCGCTCTTTCATCCCGAAGATGGAGTATTCACGAAAGTGACAAGACAGGCAGATGACTATGATGACAACGTTTATGACATCAAACAGATGGACGATGGTACACTCTGGGTAGCCACAGACATGGGTGGTGTGAAAGTCATCAATTTGCAAGACATCAAATCTGGTGAAAGATTGCATTATTCTCCCATACACGTGCAGACATCATCCATCAACGTGCGAAGTATTGTGCAAGATGAATTTGGCAACATCTGGTTGGGTAACCATAGCACTGGTGTTGATTTCATCAGTGCACTTAAGTCCCCCTTCAAGGTGTTTACCAGTGAGACCAATAACAACCTTGCCAATATTCCTCCCATTTATGCCATAGCTAAAGATGGTAATGGAGGTTTTTGGTTAGGCTGTGAAGACGAACTGTCGCTTTGGAAAGACAACCATCTTATTACCCAATGGCCTATTCAGAGTATGGCTCGCCGTGAACACTCCTTCCCTCGCTGTCTCATGGTTGACAAAGATGGATTTGTTTGGTTGGGGATGGAGGACGAAGGAATTATCAGGTTCAATCCTCACGATGGTCGTTTTCAACGAATCAACATCGGACATGAAGCTTCCGACATTCATTCTTTTGCGCAAGATTTCACGGGGCGCATCTGGATAGGGACAGAATTCGGTGTCTATACCTATGCTAATGGGAAAGTAACGGAAGAATATTATATCACCAAAATCACTCACCATGCACCCGTCACAGGTTTCTTATGGCTCAGTAGCGAAGATATATTGGTCAGTACGTTAGGAATGGGAGCTTTTACCATCAACACGCGTACACGAAAAAGCATTTCTCTTCGTACATCCAATGGACTTCCCTCCGACAAAATCAACCAAATAATTGCCGACCATGAACAAGGCGTATGGTTGGCTACAACTGAGGGATTGGTTCATATTGCAGACCCCATGCACATGAAAGGTATCACCATATTCGACCAACGAAACGGACTTGCAGACAACCATATCAGGGCTTTGCAACAAGATCATTCCAAACGAATTTGGGTGAGTACCTTTTCGGGCATTTCCTGTATGAACAAACAAGAGGGAAGATTCCACAATTACGATTACTTTGACGATAAGCATTTAAACGGATTTGCCAGTGGTGCAGCTATTACTACTGACGATGGCTCCATCTACTTCGGATCGTCCAGTGGTCTTTGTGTCTTTAATCCCAAATATTTCAATGATGCGCCTCGGATGTCAGACGTTCAGATTGTTACCTGCGAAGCATATAACCCTGTGGGCAGCGACACGAAAATCCAACAATTGGTACCAGATAAAAATGGACGAGTACATACCTCATACAAGCAAAATACGTTGCGATTGGCGTTTACGGTGCGCAACTCTGCACAAATTGGACATGAGGAGTATAGTTATATGATGAAGGGAATGGACGACAAATGGTATTATATCAATGGTGACCAAGATGTCGTCTTCCGTGGGCTTCGTCCAGGACATTACACCTTTGTCTTACGTTCCAAATTGAAGAGCCAGAACTGGGAAGATGCTTCCGTCACACAATTGGACATCATTATCAGTCCACCTTTCTGGCGTACATGGTGGGCATACATGTTATATGCGTTGATTATCATGCTATGGGCATGGTACGCACTTCGATCATACAAACGCAAACTGGCACTTCGTTCCTCTCTTGAAATTGAAAGACGTGAAAATCTTCAGAAGCAAGAACTGAATGAGGAACGCTTGCGATTCTTCACCAATATCACCCATGAATTGCGCACACCACTTACACTCATACTTGGTCCTCTTTATGATTTAGCTGAAGACCAGAATTTACCACAACAATATCGCCACCGCGTGTCTTTGATTCAGAAAAACGCAGAACATTTGCGCAGCCTTATCAACGAATTATTAGAATTCCGTAAGACCGAAACACAAAACCGACGACTTACGGTAGCCAAGGGGAATATTGGTCAATTTGTTCGTGAGATATGTCTCAATTACAAAGAACTATATCTCAATCCACAAGTGCAATTCCACTATGATATTGACGAACAAACACCAGACATCTATTTTGACTCTGAGGTCATCACTACCATCCTCAACAATTTTCTTTCAAATGCCATCAAATATACCGAACGAGGCAGTATCACAACAACAGTTAGAAAGGAAAAACAAACCATAGATATTTCCGTTACAGATACGGGATATGGAATTGCCAAAGACGCTCTTCCTCATATCTTTGAACGTTATTATCAAGCTGAGGGCAACCATCAGGCATCTGGTACTGGTACTGGTATTGGCTTGGCATTGGTCAAGGCCTTGGCAAATCTCCACGAAGCAAAAATCAACGTTCAAAGTGAAGAAGGACAAGGCAGTTGTTTTACTCTTTCGTTAGACATAAACAACACCTACCCCACTGCCCTTCATAAGGAAGACAACCGTCCACAATCTCTCCCCAAAGAGAAAGACTTGGAAAGTGTTGCATCTCCCATCATCAATGAGTCAGATGAGACTATCGAGGAAAATCCAACACTTCTCATAGTCGAAGATAATGCTGACATCCGTGAATATATTGCAGACTCCTTTGCCGAGGATTTCCACATCCTTCAAGCTGAAAACGGAGAAGTGGGATTGCAGATGGCTCAACAACACATTCCCGACATTATCGTTAGCGACATCATGATGCCACAAATGAATGGCATACTACTCACCCGACTATTGAAAGACGACATTCGTACCAGTCATATTCCCATCATCCTTTTGACAGCCAAGACCACCGATGAAGACAAGGAAGAGGGTTACGAAAGTGGAGCAGACTCATATCTCACCAAACCTTTCACCGCAAAATTGCTGGCTAAGCGCATCCAAAACCTACTCACCGCACGTCGTCGTTTGGCAGAACTGATTACTGCCAGGAAGGAAGATACACAAGAACAACCCTCAAACAATTCTCTTTCCTCACTTGATTCTTCCCTCACCTCTAAACTGAGTAGTCTCGACTGCAAATTCCTTGAGAAACTGAATGGTATTATCAACGATAACATCATGAGCCAAAACATTGATATGCCATTCCTCACTGACCGCATGGCCATGAGTCATAGCACCTTCTATCGCAAGGTAAAAGCCTTAACAGGTATGACAGCCAAGGAATATGTGCGCAAATTGCAATTGCAACATTGTTATCAATTGCTTGAGAGCGGCGAATACAATGTCAACGAGGCGGCCATGATGACAGGCTTTAACCAAATGGCTCATTTCCGTGAGGTCTTCAAGAATGAGTTCGGCATACTACCCTCTGAAGTAAAGAGAAAATAGGAGCATTCTCTGACTTGCTACAGATAACTATTATCATTTGATGTAAAAAGTATTGATGAAAGGTAAACTAACATGTATAGACTTCGCTTGACTTTCATATCCGTTTTGCTTGCAACTTTATTCACCGAGGGAGTTGCTGCCACATACTATGTGCGCGACTTCGGTGCGAAAGGCGACGGGCAACATATTGATTCACCTGCCATCAATGCAGCCTTATTAAAAGCGGCCAACGAGGGCGGAGGAACGGTTGTTCTCAATGATGGAACGTATCTCTGCTATTCCATCCACTTACAGAGTAACGTTACCCTTAGAATAGAGAAAGGGGCGATACTGAAAGCGGCTCCAGTTACCGAGACACAGGGATATGACGAGGCTGAGCATAACGACTACAATAAGTATCAAGACTTCGGACATAGTCATTGGCACAATTCTATGTTGTGGGGAGAGAACCTGCATCATGTAACCATTGAGGGAGATGGACTCATTGATGGTGCAGACGTACTCACAAGAGGCGGTTCAAGACGCAGCAATACGGGTATGACTACTGCTAACAAAGCACTCGCTCTGCGTAATTGTCATCACGTTACTATCCGTAATCTCAGTTTCCATGCCTGCGGTCACTTTGCCATGTTGCTTACGGGTGTTGACGATTTACTGATAGAAAATGTTATTGCCGATACCAACCGCGATGGTTTCGACATAGATTGTTGCGAGCGTGTCATTATCAGAGGTTGCCATGTAAACACGCTTAACGATGATGCGATTGTCCTTAAATGTTCGTACGCACTTGGTCAACCGAAACCCACCAAGAACGTGTTGATAGAAAATTGTCACGTCAGCGGTTATGACGTAGGTTCATTGTTGGCAGGCACTCGAACCACGACCATCGAAAAGGCTCCCGATGGCGATGGTCCTACAGGGCGCATCAAATTGGGTACAGAGTCAAACGGAGGCTTTCAACGTATCACCATCCGCAACTGCACCTTTACCCATTGTCGTGGTTTGGCTTTGGAAACAGTTGATGGAGCACCGATGGAGGATATTGACGTTAGCGATATTACGATGCACGATATTTGCAACTCGCCCATTTACATCCGATTAGGCAATAGGATGCGAGCGCCAGAGGGTTTCCGTCATTCCACCGTCAATGACATTCGTCTGAACAACATTCACGTTACCGATGCCGATAGTCGCTATGCCTGTATCATCGCAGGAGTGGAAGGCAACCCCGTTCGTAATGTGACTCTTAAAAATGTCTCCATCCAATTTCGTGGAGGGTTAACACTCGATGATGTCAAGCTACAACGAGGGGCCAATCCTTTTTTCGTACCAGAGGCACGAAAGAATGGGGAAAGAGGCGAAGCCAACTATCCTGAACCTTCAGCACATGGCATACAACCTGCTTGGGGATTTTCCATCAGCGATGCAGAAAACATCCGACTGAAAAATGTCAAATTGGAACTCATCTACCCAGATGAGCGACCCAAATTCCATTTCAAGAATACCAAGAAAATCCGCTTCCGTTGAAGATTCACAACCAAACTTTCTTTTGAAAACAACTCATTTGAGTGCGCTAAACGATATGTTTAGTGGTGATAAAGACTATGTTTATTATCCGAAAACACATGAGTTATGTAGACTTCCGAAAGACCTCCCGTTATTTAGGTTAATTTGTTCTGTATCATCGATTTATATTTTTCAAGACCTCATGTAACACCTCACCTAAGACCTCATGCAAGACCTCACCTAAGACCTCCCGTTGAAGATGGGATAAGTTTGCAAATAAATGAACGAGCGCGAGAAGAATCAACAAAAAACAAGGTAACAAGACGGGAGGTCTTACATGAGGTGTTGATATTTATAACATCTTAATAATTAGAACTTTAAGTGAAAATAGGGGAGGTCTTGCCAAAAAGGATGTTTTTCTCGTTGTATTTAGGAGCCAAAGTTTTAGCGGACAACAAAAATGGAGATACTGGATTTGTTTTCTTTCATATCAGAATGAATGTAATATTTTGGGGAAAGAAACGTTATTAATAATGATGCACAAGGAAGAAAGACGGAATAATTATTCTCACATCCTCAAATACACTGGGCTCTTTGGTGGAGTTCAGGGTATTAGTATATTGGTTGGAATCATCCGCAATAAGATTGTGGCATGGTTGTTAGGACCAGAAGGAATGGGATTGATTTCTTTGTTCAACTCCACCATCAAATTAGTAAGCGATTCCACCAACCTCGGACTCTCGATGAGTGCGGTGAGAGAGATTTCTGATGCTTATGAGAAAGATGACAAAGAGAAATTGCAACATGCCATCAAGCTCATCCGCTCATGGAGTTGTCTCACGGCATTATTAGGAATGTTTGTGTGCATCGTGATGAGTCATTGGCTCGACAAATGGACATTTACATGGGGCGATCATACGTTGCACTTCATCTTATTGTCGCCCGTGGTAGCTCTCATGGCTCTTACAGGAGGCGAGACCGCCATTCTCAAAGGAACAAGACGTTTGAAGCAATTAGCTATCATTTCCGTCTATAATGTGGTTTTGTCGCTTTTCGTGGTTGTTCCTCTTTACTATATTTGGGGTGAATCTGCGATTGTCCCCACTCTATTCCTCCTTGCGCTCATCCAAATGATACTCACCATTGGTTTTTCTTACCGACTCTATCCCTTAAAAATATCGTTCAACCGTTCACAAATGTCAGAGGGAATAGGAATGGTGCAATTAGGCATTTCGTTTGTCATTGCGGGAATCCTGGGAAGTGGTGCGGATTTCGTGATTCGTTCATTCTTGAATAACGTAGGTTCATTAGACACCGTAGGACTCTATAATGCGGGATATGTAATGACCGTTATCTATGCGGGAATGGTTTTCTCTGCGATGGAAACCGATTATTTCCCACGTTTGTCGGGCGTGAATGGTACTGGTTATTTGCTCAACGATACGATTAACAAACAGATAGAGGTTTCTTTGTTGTTAATCTCACCTATGTTGGTGGCGTTTTTGATAGGACTGCCCATCTTACTGCCCCTACTCTACACGGGTAAATTTATGCCCGTATTGGGTATGATGCAAATTACGGTACTCGCCATGTACATGCGAGCCATCAAACTCCCCATCTCCTATTTGCCTCTTGCCAAAGGAGATTCCCTCTCATATCTACTCATGGAAAGCATCTATGACATTGTTGTGGTGGCTTTAGTGATGGTTTGTTATCATTATTGGGGATTGACAGGAACGGGATTAGCACTAACCACCGCATCTGTCATTGACTTTATCATATTGGTTGTTTATATGCGATTCAAATATGGATACATATTATCAACGCAAGTCATGAAATACGCGATTATCCAAATCCCCATTGGCTTACTTGCGTATAGTCTTACCTTCATTGATCGTGATTGGAAATACTGGATAGGTGGAGTCTTACTAACCATCATTAGCGCCATTATCTCTCTCAACATCTTACACGCTAAGACGCATCTGTGGAATAGTTTGAAGAAGAAAGCCCGTAAATAAAGTGAGGAATGATAGAAGTAACTATTCTCGTAGCGGTCTATAATGCAGAAAAATACTTGCGTGAATGTCTTGACTCACTTCTGAATCAAACGCTTCAGGAAATTCAAGTGATTTGCATTGATGATGCTTCCACAGACTCTTCTTTATCCATCATTCAGGAATATGCCCAGAAAGACAAGCGCTTTGAATATCTTAGTTTAAAGGAAAACAAAGGACAAGCTCACGCACGCAACGTAGGACTTCAGCAAGCAAAGGGCAAATATATCTGTTTTTTGGATAGCGATGATTTTTTCTCGGATGATGCACTTGAAAAAGCCGTAGAGGTTTTCAATAATCATGAGCAAACAGATTGCGTCTTGTTCCATGTAGAGAATTGCGACGAAAAAGGCAACAAGGTTTCCGATTATCCCATGCAACCATTCGATAAACTATCGGGCATAGATGCATTTGAACAAAGTCTTACTTGGAAGATTCATGGGATTTACATAGTGAGGGCCGACATTCATCGGCAATTCCCATACGATGAAAGTTGCAAGACGTATAGTGACGATAACACCACTCGCATTCATTATTATAAATCAAGCGAAGTGAGATGTTGTTCGGGTATTTACCATTATCGTCATCATGACAATTCAGTAACCCATCGCATAGATGCTTCTCGTTTCAATTATCTCAGAGCCAACGAGAGTATGAAACGACAATTGTTTGAGTTGGGAGCATCAGACAGGATTTTAAACCTTTACGAAAATGTCAGATGGTTGGTATTGATTGACCAATATATGTTTTATTTCAATCATCGCCAACAACTTTCCCCCACGGAAAAAGAATACGGACTATCCGAAATCAAACGAGTTTGGAACAACATCGAAACCGACCGCCTCTCTTTCCGCAATCGCATGAAATTCGGCTACATCCCCTTCAAATGTTCATGGCCATTATTCCGCATTCAAGAAGAAATCTATTTCACATTGAGAAAAATATACCATCCTCACATGTTGTTATTATTCTGAATACTTTATGCTCCCATAAAATCTAATTCATTCCGCTTAATAACCAACGGATAACGTTCTGGATGTCGGAGGCTATCAATTTCAAGATCAACGTCAAGATCTGGCCACTCAATGGCTTCGGAACCACTCATCTGGACGTTTAACACACTTCGAATAGGAGCATCCTGCATCCATGGAACTCGGTTGTACGACAAGAAATAGTCGTGTCCACAAACAGAAAGCATGATTCCTTGAGCGTTAATCATCAATACGCTTGCCGATGTGTTGCTGAAATTGTTCTTTGAATCTGTCTGCATATTCTTCTATGATTTTCTTGATTTCGTTTAACTTGTATTCGGGTATACCCGAATTCTTTGCCAATTCCACTTGTGGTTCAAGCCAATACTTGGCTTCATGTCTCCCACATATTACATGAATGTGCATCCGTTCCTCCTCATTGGAGTATATCTAAAACGTATATTCTCCCTGACGTCTGAATACTGGACTCATATTTTTTCTTTTGAGTACAAAAGTACAATTATTTTTGTAAATATGACAAAATATTATAGAAAAAGTAAATACAACAAATAGTTACATTATATAAACGACATGATTCGGCATAAAAACGCTTTACATAATGGCAACTGGCTTTCATTTAGCAATTTCCCACGAAATTTCAATTATTATAGAGCGAACTGCGTTAATTCTCCAAAATCGCTTCGTTATATCAGCATTATTTTGTACTTTTGCAAAAGAAATAATAATCTGCCATGACATTAATAATTGTATTCATCTTATTGTTGTGTTACTTTCTCATAGCTACAGAGAATATTACCAACATCAACAAGGCTGCTACGGCCATCTTCGCTGGTACGGTGGGATGGGTGTTATACATCTGCTACGGTACCAATTTCGTTATGAGCCAACACCCAGATGAATACATCGACTTCTTAGCAGGTGCAAGTCCTACAAGTCTTGCAGTCAAAGAATACATCGCTAATAATGTTTTCCTTACTTACGTCGGTAGGGCATCTGAGGTAGTGACATTCCTCTTGGCTACCATGACCATCGTGGAAATCCTCAACAACAATGGTTGCTTTGACTTTATCACCCAATTGCTCAAGACACGTTCGAGCAAGAAGATGCTATGGACTCTCACGGGTGTCACGTTCTTGCTTTCTGCCAATCTCGACAACCTTACCACAACCGTAATGATGCTTACGTTGATGCACCAAGTGATTTCCAGTCGTAGGCAAAGGATGGTATTTGGTTCCGCTATTGTCATTGCCGCCAATATGGGAGGTGCACTCACCGTAATCGGAGATCCTTCTGGTTTGGTAATATGGAATATGGGAAAAGTTAGCGCAACCAATTTCTCTATGTCGTTGATGATTCCATGTCTCATCTCCTGCATCATACCCGTTTGGTGGATTGGCCGTTCGTTGCCCGAGCGATGCGATTCTGAATGGATTACCATGCCTTATCGCGGCAATGATACGCGTTTGAATGTTTGGCAACGATTAGTGATGCTTTTCGTAGGAATCGGAGGACTTTGGTTTATTCCTACATTCCACAATATCACGCAATTGAGTCCGTTTATTGGAGCATTATGCGTATTGGCAGTATTATGGATTGTCAACGAGATATTCAACCGCAAGCTTATCAACTCCGACCAAATGACGAGAAGTCGCGTGCCTGGCGTATTGCAATATGGTGTCATTCAAATGATGCTATTCGTGATGGGAATGATGCTTGCCATCGGTGTAGTTCAAGAGACTGGCGTAACGAAATGGATTATCGCAGAATTCGGTCAACATGCGAAAGATGTGTGGTTGGTGGGTATTCTATCAGGTGCTATCAGTAGCGTACTTGACAATTTTGCTACTGCTATGAGTTTCTTCTCGTTATCTGAAGCACCATTAAACGACTTGTATTGGAAAATGATTTCATACGCCACTGCGGTAGGCGGAAACATCCTTTGCGTAGGTTCAATGAGTGGAATGGCGTTCATCAAGATGGAGCGCATTCACATTGGTTGGTATTTCCGTCATGTAGGCTTGGCTACGTTAGTAGCATCCGTTTTCGGATTGGCAATTCTGTATTTTTATTAATGTTTAGTGTTGAATGTTTAGTGTTTAGTGTTCTATCACTACTCATCACTAAACACTAAACATTCAACACTAAACAATTTTCACTTAACATACTTCACTTTCGATGCGTCGCGAGGCTTAGCTGCTGGAGACTCATCGGGATAACCGATGGAAAGGATGTAATTCAATTGATAACCTTCTGGAATATCCAGTTTATCCAAGAAGAACTTGGCATTGGGATTCGAATTCAGGAACCTTACTGGTCCACCCAAACAACATGTACCAAGACCGAGTGATTGAGCTGCCAACATCATGTTCTCTCCCAACAAACCAGCATCTAAGTCTCCCCCATTCTTAGGTGTGCAAACGCAGATGAGGTTAGGTGCATTGCGGAACATATTCTTGAAAGTCGGGTCGCGCTTCACTTGTTCTGCATTCTCCTTCTTATACACTTCCGTTACGTCATTGATTAATTGTTGGTTTTCTACCACCCTTACAATCCACGGTTGACGATTCATTCCACTTGGTGCATTGATTCCACAACGTACAACGATTTCCAATTTCTCATGCTCAACGGGCTTATCCAAATACTTACGGATAGAACGGCGTTCCATAATGGCATTGATGACTGCATTGGAATTCAATTCCATGCATACGTCAGCCTCTACGTTTGTCATCTTATCCGAAGGTTCGTAACGCTTCAACACCTTTCCGTCGCGCGAAACAAGAAACTTGGTAAAATTCCACTTGATGTTTGAATTCTTGGCATAATCGGGATCATTCTTGCTAAACATCTTATCCAACTTGCTACCCGTTTGGTCATTCAAGTCAAACCCACCAAATCCCTTTTGCGACTTCAAATAAGTATACAACGGAGATTCATTTGGGCCATTCACGTCAATCTTATCGAATTGAGGGAATTGAATGGCGAAGTTGGCTGTACAAAACTGATGAATCTCTTGTATCGTTCCAGGCGCCTGACTACCGAATTGGTTGCATGGGAAATCCAATATTTCCAATCCTTGTGTACGATATTTCTCATAGAGCGCTTGCAAGTCCTTATACTGGGGAGTAAACCCACATTTCGTAGCGGTATTCACGATGAGCAGCACCTTTCCCTTGTACGTAGACAGAGAAACATCCTTGCCTGCATCGTCCTTCACGGTATAATCATAAATACTTTGTGCAGTGGCAGTTAACACGCTCAAGCACAACAAAAAACTAATGGATAGAATCTTTTTCATGATAAATATTGTTTGTGTTTACAAAAGTAACGAAAATTATGACATCATGCAAGATTTTTTGCCATTATTTTGACATTATCGCATTTATATCACAAGAATTAGGTATATGTAAAACCCTACTTTTAGGTATTGCAAGAATCACGAAATGGCTGTAACTTTGCAAACGAAAAGAAGAATATGAAGAATAATCTTGTTCGCAAATATAAATTCATAATGTTTTTGTATAATCAATAAGGGCTGTCGTGAGATAGCCCTTTTTGTTGTTTTACCACACTCAAAAGTGTATAGCCATTTGTATATGCATCATATACACCGTGTATTTGGGCCATATACACGTTGTATACATATCAAATACACGGTGTATATACGCTGTATATACTATCTAAATCAATCGTCCACTCTTTTTGATTACAACGAATAAGCTACATTTAGCAATATTGACGAACTTGAAACGTGGTATTTTCCGTATGCGATATTGAGTTTGAATCGGTCAAGATTAATGCCTGCACCCAATGTTAATCCTGCACCATGCGAACTTTCTTCTTCAAGCGTGGTCAATATCTTCATCTCGTTGTTTCTACGGAAATTATAACCCAAAGCAACGTATATTTGTGGCGAGAAGATGACATCTGCACCTACGGAGAGGTGATTGATAAACTTAATATCCCAATTGGTGAGATTTGACAAGGTTGCGGAGAAGCGAAACGGAGTATGAACCAATCGTTTGCTTACGCCCAATTGAACATCTAAAGGTATCTTCTCGTAGTTGTCATCAAATGCCTTGAGTTGTCCACCTAAGTTCTTTGCTACTAATCCAATGCCTAAATCCGATTCGGGGTCATAATAGTTCAAACCTAAATCCACACCCATAGCCAAGGAATTATAGCTACCGATATACGACGTAATGAACTTAGCACAGACTCCACCAGCAATCTTGTCGGTGAGAAGGTAAGAGAAATAACCGCTAATGGCAATGTCCTTAGCAGAAAACTCACCCACTTGCACATTGTCGACAGTCATTTCCTTCATCTTTCCATAATTCACGTATTGCGCGCTACCAGCTACAGATGCTCTTCCTTTGATAACACGGTTGAACGCAGCACTGGCCGTATTGGCTCCCGACATATAGTTCATGAAGTTGAACAATATCGTCTTATCATCCACGGAAGAAAGCAAGGCGGGATTATGGAAAATCAAAGCCTCATCGTTCTCTACAAGCGACACGTTGTTACCACCTAATGCAGCAGCATGAGCACTTACTGGAAGACGCAAGAAGTTATATGATGTCTGACTCTCTTGCGCATCAGTCAACATGCAACATACCGTTAACAATATGGTAAAAACAACTTTTTTCATTTAAAATATCTAATTTATTGGCAAAGATACATCTTTTTTCAAAATATCTGCATTAAATTTGCACTATCTTTCAAGATGTAACGTTATCATTAACGGGAAATTGTGTCTTTTAGTATGTAAAACTTCAATGGAATCGAAGAAAACGAGCAAGGCGGATTTGAATGAGAAGCGGGGAACATTCTTTGTTCTCGGCATCATCTTGGCTTTGTCTTTACTTTTCGTAAGCTTGGAATATACGAGCAAGGAATTCGACTCGTTTTTGGAGGATGAGTATTTAGACGACTTGGCACAAGACTTTGAATTGCTTCCCTCGATGGATGAGGAAGAAGAACTTGAAACCGCATCGCCACAAGAGCGAACGACGGTGCTCACCGAGAATATCAAGGTAACGGAAGAGGTTCCATCGGAAATAGATAACACGTCGTTTCCTACTCCCTTGATAGAACAGGAAGTAACAGATGACATAACGAACGAGAAAGAAACTGATGAGCAAACACCGCCCAACGTAGCAGAACAGGCAGAACAACCGATTCAGTTTCGTATCGTAGAACAATATCCCGAATTTCCAGGTGGAATGACAGAATACATGAAATGGTTGACGAGGAATCTAAGATACCCCGACATCGCAAGAAGTCAAAAGATACAAGGCAAAGTAGTGGTACAATTTATCGTCAATCAAGACGGTACGATTGCTGATGCAAAGGTGGTAAAGTCGGTGAATCCGCATCTTGACAGAGAAGCCATGCGCGTGATTCGCATGATGCCCAGTTGGAAACCAGGCATTCAAGACAACAAGCCTTGCAAGACTATGGTTGCCGTACCCATTGTTTTTAAACTATAAGGAAGAAGTATGAATTACGAAGGTGGAAGTTATGCGGCAAAGCCGCAGTTAAGAAGTTATGATGTAGGAAGTACATCCCACATCACACCTTCCTTCTCGCCATTAGGCGAAACACTTCCTAATTCCTCCTTCCAACATCAAACATCAAAAATACTTCACACATCAAAATTCAAACATCAAACATCTAAAATATGTACACATCAGACGAAATCCTAAACAAAGTAAACGAGTACATTGAGCACTTGCCTTACGAACGCAAGCCCGAATCGCTCTATGCTCCTATTCAATACGTATTGTCGTTAGGAGGAAAGCGCATTCGACCAACACTCATGATGCTCAGCTATAACCTTTACAAAGACGACGTTGAGAATATCCTGCCAGCTGCATGTGCCATTGAAACCTATCATAATTATACGTTATTGCATGATGACTTGATGGATAATGCAGCTCTTCGCCGTGGAAATCCAACCGTACACGTGAAATGGGATGCAAATACAGCCATTCTATCAGGCGACTCGATGTTAGTAACTGCTTATCAACAGATGTTGGCTCCGTATAAAACGCATGTCAACAACCAACAAGCTATCATACCCGTATTGGAATTGTTTACCGAAACGGCATTGGAAATCGGTGAAGGACAACAATATGACATGGACTTCGAGAATAGGATGGACGTGAAAGAAGAGGAATATATCGAGATGATTCGACTGAAAACGAGCGTGCTCCTTGCATGTGCCATGAAGATTGGCGCCATCTTGGCTGACGCTCCAGAGGAAGATGCGAACAATCTCTATAAATTCGGTGAACAAATGGGACTCGCTTTCCAATTGCAAGACGATTTCCTCGATGTCTACGGAGATACAAAAGTATTTGGCAAAGCCATCGGTGGAGACATCATATCGAACAAGAAGACATATATGTTAATCAATGCCTGCAATTTAGCGAATGATGAGCAACGTAAGGAACTCAATCATTGGCTCTCTCTCAAGGAATTCAATGCGCAAGATAAAATTGATGCAGTAACTCGCTTGTATAACGAAATTGGCATCGACAAACTCGCGCAAAGCAAGATGGAATATTATTACGAACAAAGCCGCAAATTCTTGGATGCAGTAAACATCCCAGAAACTCGTAAGGCAGAACTCAAGAACTATGCGGCACAAATGATGAAAAGGAAGTATTAAATGCCATACAGAAGATTACCAAAAACAGACGCAGCCCGTCTCAAAGCCCTCAAGACATTGTTTGAGAGTGAGGATTTATATGCTATCAGGAATCGATTTATTGATTACAAAATCCTCAATAGGGCACAACCTGCCTATGATCGTTTGCTCACCGCTAACGAGCAATATAAGATGAGTTTTCAAGCACAGATGCGCGTAACGCCAAAGATAGAGAAAACGCAACGAAATGCATCATTATTCGTGAGTCATTTCATCCAGGTATTGTTGATGGCTATCGAGCGTGGGGAAATCAAGAAAGAATTGCTTTCATGTTACCAACTTCCTGAAGATACAACTTCCGTTCCTAACATCAAGTCAATAGAACGCCTATTGGAATGGGGCGACAAAATCGTTGAAGGCGAAAAAGAACGCATCAAGAAAGGTGGTAGACCCATCAATAATCCCTCCATCGGTACCGTAATGACACACCTCGACGTGTTTAAGGACGTTCTTGACCAACAAAAGAAGTTGCAAGCACGCACCCAACGCGTTCAAGACGACTTAAACAAGATTCGTCCAGAGGTAGACGAGATTATCTTGGAAATATGGAATCAAATCGAAAAGCATTACGAGAGTGAACCGCCCGAAGTGCGTTTCCCCGAATGCAGAAAACTCGGCATCGTGTATTACTATCGCAGACATGAGCCGCATCTGTATGGATAAAAACAAACGCCCACTAATTGAGGGCGTTTGTTTTTTTGATTCGCAGAAAAGTCCTATCTCATTATTGAAACTTTCTTACCATCTTTTATATATAGACCCTTATTTGAAGGATTGTCCACTTTCATCCCCTGAAGATTATAAATTGGCAAATCATCATTTTCATTCCTTACATTGACAATACTTGTAGGAACTCCACGAACGTCATCATATACTACTCCTTCAAAAGCCTGATTCACAAATAAAATATCTGTAATTTCAATCCTTTCATTATCTCGCCCATTAATATTCATATTAAACAAAGATGTATCATTATTAACAAAAGGAATACCATCAAATGAGAATGCAAGTACTTTATATGTCCTGTTACCAAGATAATTCCACGTCAAACTATGTCCATTAGAACAATCCTCATCCAAAGTGACTTTTTTCAAAGAACAACCTTCTGGAAGTTTCACGGTAAACTGACAAGCTATATATTGATTACTATCGTACAAACCAATACCTATGCCATCATAATTTCGTGAAACGTAGATATTGTCAATAGCCTTTAAATAGTGTTTTTTAGATGTAGTATAAGCAGAAGAGTTACCAAGAACTATATTCACGATACCAACCACATCCGATATGTCTATCATTTCGTCTGAATTAGTATCCGCATTTTCATAATAGAAATTAGAGTTTTCTTTTCCCAAAACATAATCTACTGTTAATACAACATCGGAAATATTAACTTCATTATCATGATTTACGTCACCTAATAAAGAAACCTTCCCTATAGTGAAATAGCCTTTTTTCCATTGGAAATAATCTCCCGACACATCAACCCCAAAATCAAAATCATCTGGAGCAAAGATTTTACAAGGATTAGACTCTGTACCTACCCCTTTACAAAAGTCAGAATTTGACAAAGAAGAAATACTTGCAGGAATATAAAGAGTTTTTATATTTTTACAATTGGTAAAAATATATCTTGATGATGGCGCCTTCGACATATCAAAGGAACTAACATTAAGTTCTGACAATCCAATACAACCAGAGAACAAGCTACTCATATCGGTAACCTTAGAAGTTTCAAAATTGCTCACATCTATATGGTTAAGTCCGCTACATCCAGAAAACATATAACTTAAGTCTGTTAAAACAGATGTATCAAAATTACTCAAATCTAATTCGGTAATCCCACTACAATAAGAGAACATACCACTCATATTTGACACTTTAGATGTGTTGAAATTGCTGACGTCAAGATTTGACAAATTACAACAGTCACTAAACATATTACTCATATCAGTCACATTGGATGTATCAAAATTTCTTACATCAAGATCGGCAATGCCACTACAATAAGAAAACATACCATTCATATTCGACACTTTAGATGTATTGAAATTGCTGACGTCAAGATTTGACAAATTACAACAGTCACTAAACATATAACCCATATCTGTTACATTGGAGGTGTCAAAATTACTTAAGTCTATATCAGATAAAATACTACAACCAGAAAATATATAACTCATGTCTGTAACCTTAGAGGTATTGAAACTACTCAAATTGATGCTTGAAATGGCATCTCCTCCTTCAAACATCCCACTCATATTCGTTACACAGGAAGTATCAAAACAAATAAAATCTAAATCCAAAGATCTCAAGCCTTCTGGAGATATAAAACAATATGCAAACATGTCACTCATATCTGTGACATTTGATGTATTAAAAGCTCCAATTCCACAATATTCTAATGGCAAATTGTAACACGCATAGAACATCCCACTCATGTTGATTACATTCTCTGTATGAAAATAAGACAGAGGGGCATAGCCAAGATTATAGCAATTAGAGAACATCCCACTCATATCCGTTACGTTGGAAGTGTCAAATCCAAAATCTATGCTTTCAAGTTCACAACAATTTGCAAACATTCTACTCATATCATTGACGTTTGACGTATTTAAGTTTTCTATATTATAAATATTTACCAATCCTGTTAAATCTTCAAACCAATGACTTGTGGAAATAGGACGGGCATTTGCAAACGATCTATCAAACACCACATCTGTTATGTTTCCATTACCATACCATCCTTGATGCGTAGACGTTTCCCACCAATTATTACTTTGGATAGTATTATTTATTTCGTAAACCGTTCCTTCTCGTGAGCCATACAGATTATCATTGTAGAAAGTAAGTGTTGTTTCATCATTTGACAATACGGCATACTCTTTTACACCCAAAGGCTGTCCCAATGGCATAATGTCAATAATGGCCGATTTAGCACCACTAAAATCATATTTAGAAGGATTTAAAGAACTCATCTCATACCAACCATCCCAATTTCCACCCCATCCCCAATTGAAATGGTATTTGTCTGTACTGGCATCATAACCATCGCAAATAAATTCATGTCCCACGAGACCATAATCTGAACCAATGCTATTGGCTGACAGCATGATAGGTTTACCATCTGATAACTGATTATATACTAAATCTTTCCAAGCAGAAGTAGACATGTTGTCTTGGACAAACAACATATCCGAATTATATCCAAAACAATCAATAAGTGCCTGAACTACTTGTGAATCGTTGGCAGCAGAGCCATTGTAATCGTAATCGGTCTTTATTGATTGTCCGCAATATCGCATCAATTTTGCTACCGCAGCTTTATTAGCTGATGTAACTGAAGGTGTAATTAAATCGTTAGTCATATTAGACCAATCAAAAGAATCTACCTTATCAAGAGCATCGATTGTCACACCAGAAAAAGTCGTATATGAGGGCAAAGCCTTAGAACCACAAGGAAAAGTCTCACCATCTACTCCTTTAACAGCCCAATAATACATAATCTGAGCCATAGCAGTTGCCACACAACCTGTAGCATAGCTCTTTCCATTAAAAACACACTGGTCACAATAGGGACTCAATTGATTCCAACGTGAAGGAACTAAAGCACTAATTGTGGTCTTAGCTTTCTTTGGAATTAACAAATCTTTATTCTCATTATTCGAAGCTTTGGTTTTCGCCCATGCAATTTCATCTGCATAATTATTTAGCCATGCTTTCATGTTAAGAGGGATGCTATCTGCATTAAAACTACCATTGTCGCTATAACCAAGAACAGGAACCGCAACGTCATCTCCTGACACAATTACAAAACCATTTCCATCATTTATATTAAAAGCATACAAAACTGGTTCTTCAGCAATTGTTGAAAGCGAATCTGTCATAGAATAAGCAAGTGAGAGATTAATATTTCCCTTGATGCGCTTAGCTGTGTTTGAAGACAAAAACTTCTTTGCTTTTAGCATAGCATCATCCACACTGATAGGATTGGCAATCACATTACCTGTTAAAAACCAAACAATCATCAATAATAATTGCCTTTTAAATCTTGTCTTTTTCATAACGATTTTGTTTTAGTTAATAAATATAGATTATTTGCCATCAATTCCCCTAATTCAATATCAGGCCCACCAAAGCTACTACATCGCTGATGTTGATTTCCGTGTCGCTATTGACATCGGCTGCCTCGTAGACAAAGGGGTTCGGATTTTGTCCTAAGATGTAGTTGACAAGGCAAACGGCATCGCTGATATTGACAAAGCCATCTCCATTCACGTCGCCCAACAAGAAAGAAGACGTTTCTGGCAATTGCCCTTCATCAAGCAACACAACGGTTTCACTTCCATTACGCGCGGTAACCGTAGCATCACCCGTCGTATCGAAATAGAAGCCCGTGGCAGTCATCTTAGAACCATTCGCATTAACTATATATGTGCTACCTGCTCGTACCGGAAATTTGATAACCGACATACTTACATACTTAATCGAAGAGCCATCATTATTCAAGTAGATCTGTTCTGGAGTCATCACCTTCTCTTCTATGATATTGTTGGTTCCACTTCCCTTTAATTCATATCCATATTGTGAAGATAGTTCATTGCCATTACCAACAGCTGAAAAAAGATAACCAATAGGGTTACCATCCTCAAAGACAGTATATGCCTTGTTTGAAGATGCTTTATGAGTCACATAAAGATAACCTTTTTCCGTGACGTCGAATGTAAAGAATGAACCTGTGGTTGGTGCATTCAATGAAGTAGATGGTGTTCTATCACTCTCATCTCTTGGATTATCACGGCCTTGAATACCACCCGACCAAGAATAATCATTTATCGTAATGGGACCATAGGAAATTGGAAAATACGTATCTTCAGCACCTACGCGAGCCGTTACGGAATGCGTCTTACCAATAATCGTACCACCTGCAAGCGTCGTCCCCGATGATAATTCTAAAGCAGCAAATACAGCATTCTCATACTCATTCGTTTCCTCATCAATGATAGAATTAAAAGGACAATAAGGTTTATCGTCATCAAAAACTGGATCAATGAGTTCTTCCATATTGCCAATAAAATCGGGGTAATACTCATCTACACTATTCGTTGCGCCTTCATTCCCTACTTTCATGATATCATCAACCAACGAATTGATATATACTTCCAAGTTGGTATACCAGCCCTTACTATCAATCGTGTAAGTCTTTCCATCACGGGAATCATTGGGGTTCAATCCATTAGCCGTCTCCCATTTATTGGGAATACCATCATAATCCGTGTCAAATCCACTTTCACGTGAACCCGTACCGAAATTATCCTCCGTATAACCATTCACGTCAGAAACCAAGTCGATGCGTCCAGCCTTGTTCGTTACTGAACCCGTATAAGTAGCCGTTCCATTCCTTGCTTCCGTTGCATATCTTTCATCAACGTTATCACGAACAAGTGAAGCACCAGCAAAATCCAACACTTTATCAAAAGCCATTGCAGCTGTATGTGTCGTCACTTCACCCGTAGGAGCAGGCGTATTCATCTTGATGGGTACGCAATCCGTTCCATTTGAATTCTTCGTGTATGTTACCGAATTGCCATAGTAATGATTAGGATCAGGACTATATTGTTCTCCATTAATGGTATACGTTCCGCTATCGTATGAAATGTTCGACCACCCTGCGTTAGATGCATTTATTTGGTTTCCACTGAGATAATAGCGACTTGTCATTGTCCAATAAATAGGATAACCCTCCGAATTGTCATTCTTACCAACTGTAACGGTGGTAAGTCTTGTTGTACTTGCAGAAGGACCAGATTTGAAATAGTTGTTTACCATGTTGATTTGTCCACCGCCAGGACCTCCATAACAACCATTACCACAATTATACACCACGCAATTGCGGAAGTCTACGTTCTCTGCTTGCACGGCATTCTCCCAATGATACTCATTGTACTTGGCATTACCCGTAAAACCTTCCCAATTATAGCGTGCGCCATTAAATCGAGGCGAACGATTATTGACATGCAATATCAAGTTGTGATGGAAAGAAGCCAACTTACCACCCCAGATACCTCCATAACCGTGCGCGCCTTTTTCATGTCCTGCGTTGTTCAAACTCTCGCCGACGGTACACCATTGCATCGTGAAATTGTTGTTGTCATAAAACGACGCCACTTCATCAATACTCCATGAGAAAGAGCAGTGGTCGATAATCATATCCGTTTTATTGCGTTGCCATATAGCATCAGCGCCATCATTCAAGTCCCTTTCCTGTCCTCGACGGATACGGATAAAGCGAATGATATTATTAGAACCTGGGCGTACGGTATAATAACGGATGGTTATACCAGGCGATGGAGCCGTTTGTCCTGCAATCGTCGTATTGTCACCAATGACCAAATCTTTGATAAGAGGAATCACTCCACCCACGTCAAACACCACGATTTTCTTTGCCGAACCATTCACCGCCCAGCGTAATGTACCTGTGGTAGAAGTACTGCCATCGTCTTCGAGCGACGTTACATGTCTCACTTCACCGCCACGTCCTCCCGTGACATATCGTCCATGTCCTTCTGCTCCAGGAAATGCAGGTACATCATCTGCCAATGAAGGAATAACACACAAAAGCAATAGCCAAATAATAATACTTTTTTTCATATAGATAATTCTTAAATGTTTGTTTTGGTTTACAAAAATACAAAAGAGAAGTGAATTAGCCAAGGGAATCGTCGTTATTTCTCCTAATTACACCTTATTAATATATAAGATGAAAGTCGTGATGATACAATAATCACGCTTTTTTTCCGTTTGTCAGTATATATGAAGTTGAAATTATCATACCTAATCATATTCTTTCTTGCCTTCACGTTACAGGCAACCGCCCAATCGTTTACCCTTCAAGGTAGGGTGACCGATGAGAACTTGAATCCCATCGAGTTGGCTTCTGTATCTGTGGTGAAGCAACAAAAATTCACGCTTACCTCACTCAAGGGTGAATTTAGCCTACAACTGGAATCAGCGGATAGTGTTGCGGTCACATTCTCCATGATAGGCTATAAGAGCAAGACGCGCGTCTTGCGTAATCCACGAGGTAAGCAGACATTGCAAATCATCCTCTTTCAAGACGATTATACCATCAACGAGGTAAGCGTTACGGAGATGAAACGACAAACGGGACAAACGCAGGAACTCAAGAAAGAGGACATCAAGAATATGCCTTCTACGACGGGCAATGCCGTTGAAGAAATGATACAGATGCAAGCAGGTGTCTCTACCCATAATGAATTGTCGTCGCAATACAACGTCAGAGGTGGTTCTTTCGACGAGAATAGCGTTTATATCAACAATGTGGAAGTATTCCGTCCTTTCCTCGTTCGTTCAGGACAACAAGAGGGATTGTCAGTCATCAATTCCGACATGGTGGAAAAGATTGGGTTCTCCACGGGAGGATTCGAAGCTAAATACGGCGACAAGATGTCTTCTGCCCTTGACATCACATATAAGAATCTGCAACCAGCAGAAAACAAGAAGAGTATTACTGAAGGCGCAGTTACGGCAAGTCTCTTGGGTGGTAGCGCATATGTCGGCTTAGGAAACAAAAAAGTATCATGGCTTAACGGCATTCGATATAAGACCACGAGATATTTATTAGGTTCATTGGAAACGACGGGAGAATACAAACCTAACTTCCTCGATTACCAGACGTACCTCAACTATAAGCCCAACGAAAGATGGCAAATTGACTTCATTGGAAACATCTCCGAGAACCACTACAATTTCAAACCCAAAGACCGCGAGACCTCTTTCGGAACAATGGAAGACGTAAAGGCGTTCAAGGTATATTTCGACGGACAGGAAAAAGACCTCTTCCGTACCTTCTTCGGTACGTTAGGAATCACTCGTCATTTCACTAAGAACACCAGTTTCTCATTGTTGGGTTCAGCTTTCTACACCAAAGAACAAGAGAAGTTTGACATTCAAGGACAATATTGGCTTACGCAAACAGAAACCAGCGAGAACTTGGGCGTAGGTACATTCTTTGAACATGCCCGAAACTATTTGCAAGCCGACGTAAAGAGTATCAAGGCCATCTTGAAACACAAAACACAGAAACATGCAATTGAATCTAGTTTCACGTTTAAGATGGAACATATCAAGGAGAATAGCGTGGAATACGAAATGCGGGATTCCAGCGGATATACCGTACCACATACAGGCAAAGACCTATACATGATCTATTCGCTCAGGGCAACTAACGAACTCAAAGCCAATCGTATAGAGGCATACATCCAAGACACGTATAGGTTTAGTTTAGGAGGCAACGATGGCGACGAAAACGGTGAAGGTGCTGTTCCTCCTACCCTCTTCACCCTCAATTACGGTGTTCGTTTCAGTCAATGGAATTTCAACAAGGAATCCATTGTCAGTCCTCGCGTCTCTTTGGGAATCATCCCCTCGTTCAACCAAAATATGACATTCCGTTTGGCAACGGGATTGTATTATCAAGCTCCATTCTTCAAAGAGTTGCGCGACACATCTACCGTGAATAATATCACATACGCTTCGCTCAACGAGAAAATCAAAAGCCAGCGTTCCATTCAGTTTATCGCTGGAATGGACTACCGTTTTAATGCCAACAATCGTCCGTTTAAGTTTACATTAGAAGCATATTACAAGGCATTGTCCAACATTGTTCCTTATAGTGTAAGCAACGTGAAAGTGGTGTATTACGGAAACAACGAATGCAAGGGACATTCGGCAGGAATCGACATGAAACTATATGGAGAATTCGTGCCTGGTGCCGACTCTTGGGTGAGTTTTTCCGTGATGGATACAAAAATGACGCTTAACGGGAAAAGCATTCCTATGCCTACCGACCAACGTTATGCTATCAACCTATATTTCACCGACTACTTCCCAGGTACTGATAAATGGAAAATGTCGCTTAAGTTAGCATACGCAGACGGTCTTCCTTTCTTCGCACCACACAAAGAACTTGAATCCCATTCTTTCCGTGCGCCAGCTTACAAGCGTGCCGATATCGGTATGAGTTTCCGTTTGCTCGACAACGAAAAACGAACCAAGAATGTACCATTCAAGAATATTTGGCTGGGAGTAGATTGCCTTAACCTCTTCGGCATCAGCAACGTCAATAGCTATTATTGGGTAACAGACGTTACAAACCAACAATATGCCGTTCCTAATTACCTAACGGGCAGACAAATTAATGCAAAAGTATTGTTTGAGTTCTGATATTTCATGAAAGAAAAAAAGGATATTTCGCATCATTGATTTCAAAAATATAGTACCTTTGCACTTAAATAGCCGAAACATAACGAATAAGCCAAAGATAGTTTTTCAATCTTTCTGAACAATCAATTTAATTAATTATATGGAAATTATCATTCTAATCATCTTCATATTCTTCCTATTTGCTTATTTTACAAATAAAGAAAGTGAGAAGCGGAGTATTGAGAACACGAAAAATCTTCTCAATCAAGAATTTGATAAGGAGAAAAAAAGACTTGAAGAAATGATTTCCAAGAAAGATTCCATTGCTGAAAAGATGGAAACACAGGATACATTAAACGATTCTTGCGATTACCATTTTATCATAACGGAGAGCGTGTTTGAGGATATATGTCATTTGCTAAAAGACACTTGTGACATGATAAAGGACATTTGCAGGGAGAGTGGTTTTCAAAATTATATCTTGGGAATTAAGAGCGGGAATGCCAATATAGATAACAGCCAACAATTGTTTGACAGTCTGAAGTTCTTTTTCATACAAGACATACTAAGAAGCTACGGACGCATGGGTTGCAGTTATTATACCAACGGTGGTAGTGGAAAGAAAAATTGTCACATAGAATTTGACACACCAGAAGGACAATTGCTATATTGCATCGTTATGCAAATGATGAAGTATGATGACAACAAATGTCTCACATGGGATGAATGCAAATCAGACATAAATGGTAAAGACCAATATAGCAAACAGATTAGACACACCGCCGTAAAGGCACTTAACACATACGCCAATGCCGATGTAAAAGCATCAGCCAGCAACGGTTTGGACGACTTTGCCTTTTGCCTCATATTTCACAATTACAACAAAGAGTATGAGAATACCTACAGAAAGAACATGTTTCGCATAGCAACCATCATTGCCAATGCCGACGAAAAGGTCAGTGATACGGAAAGACAATGGCTTGATAGCATCATGAATGATGAAGCCAACACGACTTTACCACTAACTGAGGATTCCATACGACAATTGTTCATGAAAAGTTACGATGAAAGTATTAATCTATGGGAAGAACGTAAGAATATATTTTATCAACCTCATCATGAACACTCTATTGATTATCTAATTGAACATAAGGATATATTTGAGCAGGCTGAAAAAAAACACGAACAAATGGATAAGGAAAATGCCGACAGGATAGACAAATCAAGACTAAATCTTGAAGCCAAAATTCCTCAAAACATATTATTTCTTTACAAGGAGTATTTGAAAAACATAGAAGTAGATTATGGTCAAATGTTCATGGTTGCCTCTAAAAAACGAACAAAAACTAATATTTTGGAAATGAATTTAGATAACATACCTGTTTATATTAGTTATGCTCATTTTGGTTTTAATAATGTTTGGATAGATCATCTTCTTGGGATAAATGTTGATACTAATAATTTCTACTTTTATCCTGAATTTGTGATTCAAAGTAATGAATTATTTTCAAGTAACTTTATAATTTATCCAATAGACAATATTAATGTAGAGTATACGGAGCAGGAGTTCACTGAAAAAATAGAGCGGCTAAGCGATGGTTTTGAAATGCATCGTTATATTTATACTGATGAAAACCAGCAAGCACCAAGTATAATATACAATGGAATAGAATGTCCCAAGATAATATATGGTGTATTGAAAATCCAGCCATTAGGGATAATTTTGTTTTTCAAAAATCCAACAGAGGGACATAAGATAGCAGATTCCCTACAAAGATATGTTTCCAAATATAAAGCATTAAAAAGTAAAGACTTGGATAATATGCATAATCCTCTTGACGATTTGATAGGACTACAGAAAGTAAAAGAAGAAGTCACAACCTTGGTCAACTTTATTCAAATGAAACAAAAACGAGATGAAATGGGAATGAAAAGTCCCAACATATCATATCATTGCGTTTTTACAGGCAATCCTGGTACAGGAAAAACAACAGTGGCTCGGATTCTTGCGAGAATATACAAAGACTTAGGCATCTTAAAAAGCGGACATCTTGTAGAGGTTGATCGTTCTGGACTTGTTGCAGAATATGTGGGGCAGACTGCCGTTAAGACCAATAAGACCATAGACAAAGCTTTGGATGGCGTACTCTTTATTGACGAAGCATATACCTTAGCTCAAGGTAACAATGAAGACTATGGTCGTGAAGCAATTGCAACTTTGTTGAAACGCATGGAAGATGACAGAGACAGATTGGTAGTGATTTTGGCAGGTTACACAAATGAAATTGAATCATTTATCAATTCTAATCCAGGATTGCGCTCTCGTTTCAATCGCTATATCCACTTTGAAGACTATACGACAGAGGAACTATTTGAGATATTCATCTTGCAATTGAAGAAGAATGAATATACACTAAGCGATGATGCCGAACAATATTTGAAGGAGAAGTTAGAAGCTGTGGTAGCCAATAAACCCAGAGATTTTGGTAATGCCCGCTATGTACGAAATCTATTTGAGAAATCTATAGAGAAACAAGCAAATAGATTAGCATCTTTAACAGAACTAACGAAGCTAGACCTTTCATTGATAAAGAAAGAAGACATTTTATAACAATATGGAGAAGCCTTTGCTTGACTTCCCCATATTTGTCTATGATTAACATGACTTCGACAAATCGAAATCTAACTATCTGAATATTAAAGGAATTCATAAACATATTGTTTTTGGTTTCTAAATGTATCACTTACGATGCCTAAATGTATCATTTACGAAGTCTAAGTGTATCATTTACGAAGTCTAAGTGTATCATTTACGAGGCAGAAATGCCACATTCACCACCTCGCTCAGAAGAATTCCTAATTGCATAAATCTTACGTCGAACTCCCGATATGATTAAGGTGTCACCTCATTCCATTTAGGTGGTTCCACATGCAAAAGATTTTTGACAAAGAAATCGTATCGTTTGTGCTCGCCATATCGCTCACCCATGGTGTGGTGAACACCAGGAAGGACTACCAGTTCAAAGTCCTTGTTAGCACGAATGAGTGCATCTACCACTTGCATTGTGCTGGCAGGATCAACGTTATCATCCAACTCTCCAACGACAAGCATCAGAGGTCTCTCCAATTTCGAGGCATGATAGACATTGCTCGACTCCACGTAAGAAGAATCAACGGGGTAACCCATCCATTGTTCATTCCACCATATCTTATCCATACGGTTGTCGTGACAACCACACGATGAGTATGCTGCCTTATAGAAATCACCATGTAATAGAACTGCCGTGGTGGATTCCTGTCCACCTGCCGAAGCACCAAAGATTCCTACATTATCTGCATCCATGTACGGATATTTCGCGGCAGCTGCACGAATCCATGCTTTACGATCGGGGAATCCTGCATCCTTGAGATTCTTATAGCAAACTTCCTCAAATTCTTTGCCTCTCCATGATGTTCCCATTCCGTCGAGTTGCACAACGATGAATCCTAATTCCGCCAAAGAAGTCATATTCCAATTATAAGGATTGAATGACTTGGGTGTGTAAGCATCACCAGGACCCGCATAGATATACTCAATAATAGGATAACGTTTGGAAGGGTCGAAATTAGTAGGACGTTGGATTACGCCCCACATCGGAGTCTTTCCATCCCGCCCAACGGCGGTAAACACCTCTGGAGCCACCCAACCATTCTCCTCAATCTTAGAAATATTGGCACACTCCAACTGTTGCACGATAGAGCCATCCTCCACACGTCGCAATGTGGTAACTGGCGCTTGGTCAACCATAGAATACGTATCTACCATGTATTTCCAGTCTTGTGAGAATTGTGCGCGATGGTTACCCATTTCAGGAGTAAGCGAACGCATATCCGTTCCATCCATCTTGATACTATAATAATGTATCAAGTAGGGGTCTTCATCAGGGTTTACTCCACAAGCTGTGAAATAAATACGCGATTCAATCGTATCTACTCGTAACACCTCACGTACGCACCAATTTCCTTTAGTTACCTGAACAGGTCCATCAGCTACCTTTTTGCGTTTAACTTTCGTATTCACATCTTTTTTCAAATTGTATAAATAGATGTGGTTCCAGTTATCACGTTCACTCACCCAGAGAAGGAATTTAGGAGACCAATAACGGTAGAGACGATTATAATTCACGAACTTATCCGAGCGTTCTTCTATCATTGTGCGCAACTTGCCCGTTTCTGCATCCATTGCCAACAGGCGATACACCTTGTGTCCTCGTTGATTATATTCCATTGTTACCTCACGACTGTCTGCACTCCATCTGAACCATTCAAGACTATATTGATTAGGACAAAGAGCGGTGTCGGCTACCAATGGACGGATAGATGCCTTCATCAACGTATCGGCTCCGATACAATCAAAGATACATGGTAGATATTGTGGCAACTCGTCACCAGGCTTAGCATATTCCTGTTTGTGAAGAATGGGTTGTAGTTGGTCTTGTGGCGACGACTCCACATAGTATGCAAATCGTTTTTCAATGGCACGACGCTTACAAACGAATATCTTTCTACTGTCAGGCGACCAATAGATGCGATTGGAATAATAGTTGCCAATGGTACCATCTTGCGTAATCACCCGTTTTTGATTATATGGCTTTCCCACCTGATGAAGCACAACATTATACCCTTCTATATATGCCTCCCATTTGCCGTTAGGCGATGTAGCCAAACGAGGTTCATTCTCCTCGTCAACCTCCATCCAATGGCGTTGTTTCTGACGGAAAGGCGATTGTCCTCGATTCATCTCACCTCGACGAGGACGTTCGAAGCGCTGATTCCTTCTATCTTGTACTTGCGGAAGCGATTCACGCATGTCCTTTTCTGAATCAAACACCTTCTTTTGCGCATTGTCTGCATTGAAAGTAACAAACTTCTTACCCTCTGGCGTTTGAATGGTATAATGCAACACATGGGTGGAATCATGCCATTGTATGCCTTGCGCCCAATGATACACATTGTCTGCCTTGAACTTATCGACTAACGAATAAGCACGTTTGTAATCTTGCACCGTGCCTTGCGAAAATATCGGCAAGGCAATGATTGATAACAGGAAAATCAAAATCTTTCTCATATTATTATTGTTATTGTTTTATCGGAATAATCAGAATACTCGGAATATTCAGAATATTCGGAGAACTCTGAGGGCTCAGAAAACTCAAAGAGCCCTCTTCACATACTCTCCTGGCTTCATGCCAAATTGCTGTTGGAAACACTTTGAGAAATATGATGGACTGCTAAATCCCACCATATAACATATCTCGTTGATTCTGTATCCTCCATCTTTCATGAGTTCTGCGGCTTTGCGCAATCTTACGATTTGTATCATTTCGTTAGGAGTAGCATCGGTGAGAGCCTTCAACTTGGCAAAGAGTCCACTCCTGCTAATCCCCATTTCATTGGCTATAAATGGAACTGATAGTTGGGAATTGCACATATTGTCCTCAATCAGCTTATTCAGTTTCACCAAGAAGTCATTGTCAACGGGAGATTTTGCCATTTGCGTAATGGTTTCAGATGCGTTTTGTGAGAATTTCTTTAACAACAACCTACGCATTTCCATAAGATTACGAATAGTAGCTTCAAGATGCTTCATGGAGAAAGGCTTTTCAATATACGCATCTGCTCCCACATCCATACCTATCGCCTTGGAATCGCTATCGGTCTTAGCGGTAAGTAAGATAATGGGAAGATGACTGATGGCTTGGTCTGCCCTTACTTGCCTACAGAATTCCGCACCATCCATTTCGGGCATCATCCAGTCGCTGACAATCAACGTAACCGAATGTGCTTTTAATTTCTTTAATCCCTGTATGCCATTTTGAGCCGTCAATACCGTATATTCATTCTTGAAATGATTGGAGAGGAAATTGAGCATATCCTCATTGTCCTCAACAATTAACACCTTAGGACGATGGGATGAAGCATTCTGCATGGATTCGTCGGCAAATTCACCTATTTCATTATGAGTAGAAGCATCTACTGGAACGATTTCCTTCACTGGTTCTTGGGCAATCTCCACATCTTCTTGGCGAATTGGCAAAGTAACGATAAACTTTGCTCCTTTGCCCTCTTCAGACTCTACGCGCACGGTTCCATGATGCAAGTCTACAATGTTCTTCACGATACTTAACCCAATACCTGTGCCAGGTTTGTTATCGCGCGACTGGTAGAAAGGTTTGAATATCTTCTTTTGTTCCGTGGCACTGATACCCATTCCATTGTCTTCGACTATAATATGAAAATGCTGGTGGTCAGAATCAACTACGCAACTCACACAAACGCGGTCTTTGGTATATTTCGTGGCATTGGTCATCAAATTACTAACCACCTTGGTAATAGCCTCTTCATCCACAACCGCAGTAAAGTCAGTAGGCGGTTCATTGACTTCCAACACCGCATTTTTTTGTTGTAATGTGGGAACAAATCTATCGGTAACAGCTCGTAGCAATCGCCCCATATTTTGCAAACTGAAATGCAATTGTAATCCTTCTTGTTGCACCTTGTTGAAATCCAGCAACTGATTGACCAAGTCCAACAATCTACGAGCATTTCTATCTACCACATCCAAATCGTTAGACAATTCATGTTGGTTAAATGATTGCTTCACTTTCTCCAAGGGACCGATAATCAATGAAACAGGTGTACGAATCTCATGAGCAATCATGGTGAAAAACTTCAATCGTGCATCGCGCACCTCTGCCTCCTTCTTCTCGTTGAGTCTTCCCAATTCAAGTTGATGTCTCTTTTCAGCCTTCTGCAACCTGAATTGGGTGAAAAGCCAAATGGCAGTTAACAACAAGAGCAGATAGATGAGTTTGGCAGGCAATGTAAGCCAAAATGGAGGATGAACCACTATTTTGAGCGTTGCTTCATGCGTGCTCCAAATGCCATCGTTATTGGTTGCTTTTACTCGGAAAGTATAAGTGCCCGATGGAATATTGGTGTAAGTCGCCTCATGACGAGCCCCCACATAATTCCAATCCTTGTCAAATCCCTCTAACATATACGCATATTGGTTTTTCTCGGGAGAGCAATAACTCAATGCGGCAAACGAAAGACTGAACATATCTTCTTTATAAGAAAGGTTTACTTGTCGAATATGCGACAAAGCCTCTGGTAGTTGGTCGGAACCAACTTCTATCGTTTTGTTAAATAGTTTGAGGGAGGTAATAAATACGGGAGGCTCGGTTCGGTTGACACGAATTTGATAAGGATAAAACGCATTGAATCCTCTAACGGAACCGAAAAACAACATACCATCGGAAGTCTTTATTGCGGAATTGGGTTGGAACTGTTCGCTCACCAATCCATCTTGACAGTTGTACACTTGAACAGGCTCGTTGTTCACATAGCGTACGAGTCCTTTCGTGGTGGAAAGCCACAATGCCTCACCATCTTCAATAATAGCACAAAAATCATTGCTTGGTACATCCAACGGAACCTTTTCGAACTTGGTTGACGATTTCTTACATAGATATAATCCATCGGTAGTGGCTGCCCATACATTTTGATGACTGTCAATATATAGACACTCCACTTGATTGCAAGGCAACGACTTCGTCCAATGTGCATGGGTAGATGGACGATAGCATAGGATTCCCTTGCCATGTGTGGAACCCCAAATGTCGCCATTGGCATCTTGGTCGATATCAATCACCAAGGCATTGGTATTCATGACAAGAACAAAAATGTCTTTTTGGTTATCATAGCGATAGATAGCATCCATCGTACCCACCCAAAGTCGTTTGTCCTTGTCCATGAACAAGGCGTATGCACTGGGACTTGGCATTCCACTATCCAAATTATAGTGACGCATACTGCCCGTTTGGACATTCAATTGAATGATACCATCAGAATAAGTACCTATCCATAAATAATCTCCATCAACACATAACGCATGGATATTATATCTTGACAAAACATCGCTATGGGGGAAGTCAACAAACTGACGCTTTGCTTGATTGAAACAACTCAATCCACCATCATCAGAGGCAATCCACACATGACCGTCATTGTCTTCGCAAAAGCGAGAAATGACATTGCCATGTAAACCATTGTCTGAGGAATAAGACTCGAACCTTCCTGCCACGGGAGAAAGATAAGAGACGCCACCATAAAACGTTCCATACCAAATACCACCCTCATTGTCGCCTATCACTGTATATACAAAGCGGTCACTGATAGAGGTTGGCGTATTACCGTCGCCAGTAATTCTATTCCATGCATGACTCAGTGGATTATAGCAAAGCAACCCATCATCACAACCGACAAGCAACTGCGTTGGCGAGAGTTCGTAAAGGCAATGAATATGATTGCCTACACCAGCTAACGAAGGATTGATTACCTGTTCAAGCGTAGAGTCATCATGAATACGAAGCAAACCATTGTTCCATGTACCCAACCACAATGAGCCATCTTTCATTTGCAGCATAGTATAAGAACCATAATCTGCCAAGGTAGAAACAAATCGCACAGGCTCAAATACGTCTTTTACCTTATTGAGTTGAGATACCATTCCATCTCCATTTCCTCCAATTGCCCAAATGCGATTTTGAGCATCAGCATAAGCAATCGTCATAGATGCAGATGAGGAAGGAATAGTATATTTCTTAATCTGTTTGGTCTTGGGAACATAACGAAAGACTGAATGCCCATCCATAGAAATCCATACTTGTCCATCCCTGTCAAGGGAGAAGCCACGAACAGTACTTCGGATTTCGGGAGCAATACGCTGAAACTTTTCCAATTGAAAATGGAAAAAGAAAACGCCATTGTCGGTACCGACATACAATCCATCCTCATCTGCCATCAGCGCAGAGATAAACTGATTGGCTCCATTCTCCATGATACGGAAAGGATGAATGGAAGTGCCATCATATCGACATAGTCCATTGTCCGTACCAAACCAAATGAAGCCAAAGCGGTCTTGCACAATATTGCGAACCCCATTAGCCAACAAGCCATCCTCAACCGTGATATTGCGAAAAGGCGTATCGTGGCGATTGGCTGCATAAATGGGAAATCCCATGCAAACTATGGTTAGAAGCAGAATGAATCTTCTCATAAGATGAAGCTATTGGATGACGGTCGCACCTTTTACTTGAATCTGATAAGGCCATTGTGCATCAGGGTCATGAGTCTCTCCCCACGACATGGGATTCATCCAATGTTCGGTAGGAGCCCCCATCACGATGAAATACAAAGCCTTGAGCGATTGATTCTTAGGAGCCTTGAAAGTAACCTTACCTTTCGCATCACGATGAACGTCTCCGTAAATAGTTTGGTCATCGGTAGTCACTCCCACAAAGCCATATCGCCACCCTGCTTTTTCAGGATGTACATACGTGTAACCTTTTGCATTGAGTAAGCCTTGAAAACGAATGGTGACAGATTTACCCGCTTGAGGAACAGACAGCTTGATGGCATTGAAACCGTAATTCTCAGGTGCCAACTTATTAGGTATGACATACGTATCTTTTCCCTTTGCATCCAACGACGTGGAGAACGAACAAGCATAGGGTCGCGTTTCCTTGCGAGCATGAGAGAAATCGAAATTCACAAGATGCTGATAACCTTGGAACATCTCATCACAGAATTGAGATTGTGAGAGATGATACATTTGTTTGTATGTCATAACAGGGTCTTCGCCCTTCTTTCCCTTACGGTAGAGTTTGGCAATAGAGGTCTTACCTCGCAATTCACTCCACCATTCAATGACGTATGGAGAGTGGTAAATATTCTCCATGTGTAAATATGCCTTATGCGTAAGATTACGGAATGCATCGAAATGGTATTGTTCATCTTTTATCCAATCGGGATTGACTTGCCACAACATCCATTGCGAAGTCATTTCATAGAAGCCACTCCCACCCCATGCATCTCCTATACTATCGGCAGGGATTTGGAGTTGGAAGCTATGACCTAACTCATGTGCCAGGCAATTAAGTTTTTTATCTTGAATACGATTGGGAGCAACCCATAAAGCTCCTATAAAGTTGTCATAAGTGCCACCATATGCTGTACCGTCAAGAGAATAATTAATCATGACCATCATCTTATAACGGTCGGCTTTGGAACCAGGTAACGAGAACTTCAATGAATCGCGAAAGAAACCATAGAACTCCTCTACCCTATTCTTGAGATTATCGAGATTGAAACGCATCGGTTTGCCTTCAAGCATTGGTGGATTGTCCAAGTCGTTACCAAATCCTTTTTCCCAAAAGAAAATCAAGTTTTCGGTTTCCACAGAACGAGCATAGCTCCATTTACTATCAGGATTGTTGAGATCCATTGTCCGTAAGTCTTCTGGAATAAATACTTTCTTTTGAGCGAATAAGGATAAGGCTGTTGTCAAAACAATAATGGCGGCGATTGTTCTTTTCATGTTATGGTTGTATTCTTTATTCAATAATAATGGATAAAAGACACGGATTACACGGTGTTGAATCCGTATAATCCGTGTCCTTTTATCATAGTCGTTAAACTTAATAGCCTAAGCCTATCTTGTTGTTCCAATTGAGATACCAGCTACGTGTATCATTCAAGTCATGCCTTATCAAACCTTTCATTACGGCTTCCTGAGCAGCACCTCTTCGTTTGTAAATGCGATCGGCAAGATAAGCAGGATTGTTTCTACGCAATGCGACGCGCATCAAATCATAGAAGCGATAGCCTTCGAAAGCAAATTCAAGTGCCTCTTCGTCGACAATCATATCTTCTACTCTAATGATTTGATAATCACGACGCATGATAGAATCGGTAATCGTAGTGTCATCGGGCAATACATACTTGTCATCAAGGAATGAGAAGCCAGAACCACGTCCGTGAATACCCATCGTGTTTTCAGTTTGCTGTCCACTTCTTGATTCCAACACATAATCATTGTTGGGGAAATCAAACTGACGAATCCAAGTACTATCTGCAGTATAATAGGGAATAACGTTGCTTTCAATAGAGCGATTGTTAACGCCATTCTTCAAGATTTCAAATGCGAAACGAGGATAACCAGCACGATTTAATGCTTCTGCCATACGGAGATAAACCATCGTGCGACGATAAATGTGTACGTTACGTGTTGAATACTTGTTGATGTATGAATATTCAGACAACTCCCTGTTCGAACCACTTGTACGAATACGAACATCCTTAGTGTATGACCAAGCTGAACTTAATCTCAAATCACCAGTCCTATTTTCAGTAAGTCCTGTAGGTGCGTATACCACGTCATTACCTGTCGTTAGATGACAATAAGGCTGTGAAGCAGATAAGTCTATGATGCTTTGAGATGGTTTCAAGGAAACTTTATAGTCATTTGTTTCGTTGCAATTAAACAAATTACGCAATTCACTATAATTACCCTCAGAAGGAATGGAGTCACCTGGTATCATTGATATCAACTCAGAAGTCCTATTATTATTTTCGTTATAGAAATCAGTACTCCAAGAGTCCCTCATTGATCTCCAGTGAGAATCATTCTGCGACCAACGAATACTTGCTGTACCTGTTGGATAAGCAACATTGGTACCATTGCGTCTTGAGATGTAATAATAATAGTTCAGAGCAGCCTCCTTGTAATTTCCAGCCCAAAGATTCAAATCGCCCAACAAGATATAGATGGGGAAATAGAACAACTTGGAATCATTGCTACGGATAGTACCATAACTTGGAGTTTCGATATCAGCCAATTCTGCAAGGTCGCTAATAAAGTATTGGCATACTTCCTGAATATTCTTCTTGGGATAATCGATTTCAGATTCAGCTTTTGTAAGGATGGGATCCGTATAGAAAGGAACCTCACCATAATTGAGTACAAGTTGGAGATAAGTCCATGCACGGAAAGCTTTCACCGCAGCAAATTCCTTCAAGAAGATAGTTTCATTACGGTTGTTCTTCAAGTCAATGTCGGCCTTTGCAATAAAATAATTACAATTGTTTATGATAGCATAATAGTCACGAGGAGAATTATACTTGTTCTCATTACCCACATTGAACAAAGACAAATCGCGCAAGTCAGAAGAAGTATTCTCGTTGATGTCCATCAAGTCACCACGTACTTCGCCCAACAAGATGGTTCTGTCAGCAATCGATTGCAACTTGTTCATGATACCAATTACGGAATAAATGGTATCCGTAGCATTATTTAAGTGGCTCTTGTCAGCATAGATCACATGGTCGGATTCCTGATCGAGGAAATCGCTACACGATGTTGATGCGCCCAATAAGGCAAGCAACGCAAAAGCCTTGAAAAATTTTCGTATCATATTCTAATTTATTACGTTTCACATTAAAGGTTAATCTTGATACCAGCAACGATGCTACGGCTTTGTGGCAACTGACCAAGATCAATGCCTTGACCAAGCACATTAGAAGTCATTGAGAACTCAGGATCTGAGCCAAGATACTTTGTGAATGTCAGCAAATTATTGCCTTGTACCCAGAATTGGAGTCCCTGCAAGAATGTTGAACGAATAGGAAGTGAATAACTCAGCGTTACTGATTTCAAGCGGAGATAACTTCCATCTTCAATCCAACGATCACTGAAACGACTATTTCCTAAAGGATCTTGGAAAGTTACACGAGGAATATCCGTTACTTGTCCTTCCGTTTGCCATGCACGGGTAACAGCAGTGGTCTGGTTCATGAAACGGTTTCCACCTTCGAGTTGGCTTCTCATATAATTATATACATCGTTGCCAAGACTATAGTTAAAGTTCACGTCCAACTTAAAGCGCTTATACATCAATGACGTAAAGATATTACCATAGATATCTGGGTTAGGATCACCGATGAACGAACGGTCAGCTTCGGTAATCTGACCATCGTTGTTCAAATCCTCGAAATGCATGTCACCTGCGCCAAAATATTGCTTGTCAATACCATTCTCACCTAAGATATATAATTTTTTGTTGGCATCTTCACTGGTTTTGAATACACCTTCAGGACTTGACGCATCTTTCACGACTCTATATCCATAGAACATGTTAGCAGATTTTCCAACTTCCGTACGTACGGTAGCACCATAGATTGAAGTGTCGAAGCTGTTTTGACCATCAGCCAACATGGTAATCTTGTTCACATAATGACCCATGCTTGCACCTAATTCCCATTGGAAGTTTTTCAAGGAAATCACTTTAGCCATAACAGACAAGTCAAAGCCTTCGTTCTTCATAGAACCACCATTGCTCCAGTTGCGCTCCAAACCAGAGAGGAAGCCCAAAGCTTGATAGGTAAGCAAATGGTCAACCTTGCTGTTGAAGTAATTGAACTTCACATTCAAGCGGTTGTTCAACACGTTGGTCTCAAAGCCAGCACTGAAACGCTTCGTGGTTTCCCATTGAATGTTGGTATTTCCAATATTGTCAAAAGACAAACCAGAAATGTATTCAAGGAATTTATCACCACGGAAATAGCTTCGAGCAGCATAATAATCAATGTCGTCATTACCGCTAATGTCATACCCCACATTCAAGCGAAGGTAATTGATACCTTTCACCTTTGCGAACCAAGGTTCATTGCTTACAACCCATGCTGCTTGTACACCTGGGAAAATACCCCAAGCTGCACCGAAAGCCTTCAAGGAATTGTCAGCCTTACTACCAAATCTTGAAGAAGCTTCAGCCGTTAAGTTTGCTTGCAAATAATAGCGTTGCAATAAATTATACTCTACTTGTCCATACCATGCGATAGAGTTCCAATTGTCATTCACACCTGAAGTCTGGGCATTCAGCAATTGTGAATGGATGAATGGAGTCTTATCACTACCAGTATTGTAACCCAATTGAGTATTCAAAGTGTAACTTTCCCAATTGATTCTAACACCACCAAAAGCGTGAATGGCATGAGCGCCATAACGATTGTGCCAATCAGCACGTGTATCAGACATCACGGAGTTTTGCTTTGCTGCCAATGAACGAACCTCATTTTCACGATAAGCATTCACACTGGAAACATAATAACTGGGTACACCATTGATTGGAATATAATATTTCTCATTGGTGTTAACCAAATTGTAACTGAAGTGCTCGCTTAAGAAGAAATGTGGACTGAACTGATACTTAGGAGTAACGCTCAAATTCACCATTGAATTCTCGAAACGGTTCTTGTTCTCAGCATCGCTATATTGATTCAAGGCGATAGGATTTGCCAACTTATAATTGTAATTGGCATAATCAGCCAAAGCCTCGTCCAAATAGCTCTCGTCTGTGATATCCAGATAACTGTCTGACAAGATGCGGTTTGCATACGTATAAGGACTCAACATCGGACTCTTGGCGTATGCAAGGAATGAAGGTGAGGTTGGTGTTCCTTCAACATAATCATGAGGTGCACCGTCATTACGTATGTTTCGTGTTTGGTTAGCAAACGAAGCATCGAAGCGAACACTGAATTGCTCTAAGAGGTGAATGTCAGTATTGAATCGGATATTCAAACGACTGTGAGTATTATACTTCAACACGCTCTGCTTGTTCATGTAACCAAGAGAAAGGTTGTAATCTGCTACATCATCACCACCCTCTACATTAATACTATAGTTCTGGGTAATGGCTGTATGATATATTTGTTTCTTCCAATCAGTGTTGTTGTGATACTGTGGATAATAATAATAGTTGGGATCCTCGTTCAAGAACTTGAAGTCACGAATATTGGTAGTAACGCTCTGCAACAAGTCTGATGCATAGTTCTTATACTGAGTTGCGTCCATTACATCAATAAACTTCGGTTCCAACGTTACACCACCAGAAAGACTGGCGGTAATACGAGTTGCCATACTATGATTGCGACGAGTATTAATCAAGATAACACCATTGGCTCCTTTTGCACCATACAAGGCTGTACCATTACGAAGTACGGTAACTGTCTCAATGTCAGCAGGACTGATATTGGCAAGAATGTCATTATAGAATCCTTGGTGCAAGATTGTACGTCCATACTGTTGGTCGAAGATAACATCGTCAACGACAATCAATGGTTGGGCATTAATGTTCAATGAGTTTAAACCATTCATGAACATGACACCACCAACACCAGAAGTACCATTGCGCATAGTAGTATGTACCTCTGAGCCCAGTCTCTTTTGGATTTCATCCTCAATAGACGTAGCGTCAGAGAATCGGAAGTCTGTAGCTATATTATCAGCCTTTACGTTGGTTCCATCCCTATAATCTGCGCTGAACGTAGTTGGATACAAATAAGCATCTTTCTGTTGTTCATCCTTCACCAAACCCATTTTCGATAAGTTCATTTCAGGAGCAGTTATCTCAAGTGAAGTAGCAAAAAGAGGAACCTTGATTTCAAAAGTACCGTCACTGTGAGTCAAAGCACTGTAACCATCAACTTCACCAACACGTACCATAGCACCAGAAACAGGATTCTTGGACGCACCATTGATGACACGACCCTTTACTACACGCGTCGGATATTGTTTTTTCGAGCTTGCCGCTCTATCCATTCTTCGAATAACTTGAACGTCATCCTCATCATCTTGTGCAAACGCAGCGGATGTTCCAAACAGGAAGAGCGATAGGCAATATATTACATATTTTTTCATTGTGTACGAATTCTAAAGGGTTATTGAATATTACGCTTTGCGTTTTCGGGTTCTGTTGCTTCTATACGTGGAACGAACAAGAAGCAGTCAATACGGAAGACTTTCGTATAAGTAGAGGTCTGCCTACTCGTAACGGTACTTCTCAACCTGACACTTACTTGTGGGTCGCTCAAATCCCACGAACTGGTTGGGAACACATAATTCTCTGCCAGCAATACGGTATCAACAACGTTGCACTCGCCTTTTTCGTCGGATTGAGTACGCTTTGTACCCGTCAAGTCTCTGTCTGAAGTTACGCCATTAGCGTCTGGGTATCTCAATGCAACACGGAAACTATTAGGTAATCGTTGTTCGTGAGTTGCTAACGTATCAAATGCTGCTACTGGGGCAAATACGCAATAAACATCATATTTTACGTTTGACAACACGTTGGGAATAGAAAACCTCACCGTTGGATTCATAGAAGCGGGCTTTGGAACCACTTCCACAAACGCATTACCAGAAATCTTGTCACGGAAAGGATTCTCTACGGCAACATGTCGAACTGTTAATGGCTCTTCAGCATCTTGTATCGTATCTTGGTTCAACACATTCTCTGCTTCTACCTTGATGGTTTGCATGAATGTATTACGTGGGTCAACATTCAATACAGGAGCTTTGAGAACCTCTCCATTACTACATGTTACCTGTTCTTGTACATCAAAGATATTGCCCTTCTCAAATGGATGATAGAACACGTAGTATGGATCTAACTTCATAATCGTACGAGTAGAATGGTGAACAGCTGTGGTAGAAATTGCAGAATCCCTAAACGCTGGATCTGGATTCTCCGTACGACTGAATATCGTACCTGCCAAAATAGCTAATCGTGCGTTAGCAAACTGCATCGAATCTCGCTTAGCCACATTCTTATGATAATTAAAATAATCTGTATAAGTCGTGGAAAGTTTCGTCCATTCATCATTGGTCGGTGCAACCATCCAATAGGTACTATCCTCTGAATTGATTCTTCCAAGTGCCCTAAACAATTCATTCGTCAACGAAGTAACAGAATCCAAGTATTCCGTACGTCCATTAATAATATCACCAGGTACACTCTTAGTTTCATCAAATTCATAGATACTATAGCTATTCAAGAATTGGTATACACTATCAAGCTCTTGATCCAATCCTAAATACTCGAACACATTCGGGAAATAGTCCACCTTATTATTAATAGTATACAACACACCGTTGCCATAAAGTTCATTCTTTGACAAGAAAGTACGTTGGTCTATTCTGTCGGGAGACAACTTTGCATATTTTCCGTTCATCATGACAATTGTAGTATCAGTCAAACTTGACACTGGATGCTTGAACAAACAGATGTGATTTTGCAAGAACTGCTTTACCACCGTATTATCGTCACTCTTAACACCACGTGCTTTTTGTGCATTGAACACTTCTATTAAACTATCTGCCTGTCCTGCTTGGAATTGATCGTCAGTTGGCGCAAAGACCGTGAATGTCTGGCTACCATTGAGAACAGCGTCATAGCCACATGCTTTCACTACACGAGTGAAATTACTCAAATTGCCTTGTGACGAAATTGCTCCCCAAAGCGTTCCGCTTTTGGCTATGGAAGTATCATTTCCATTGTAATGATCATTCCATTCGTCACTACAAGCTGCGCATAACAGCACCGTTGCACAAGCAACGATGACTGTTAGCCTTATATTTCTATATTTCATTTTCATCTTGTTGGATTCATTAAATGAATAATTCATGTTTACACGACTTAGAGCATGTCTTCAATCTGACCTTCGTCAGTCACACCATAAATACTCTTTGGAACCAATTCCAAATAATCAAGCATGAACTCATTATCGTTACCCATCTTAGAGGAAACACTTCTAATTCGCAGATAATGGTCTTTCTTAGGATCCATGTGAACGGTACAAAGAACGATACGGAACGTTTGCGTTTGGGTAGCAAATACGGTAGTAGTCGTTCCACCAGCTCCATTGTATCGATAACCGCCAGCCGCACCACGGTAATAACCTTTGTTCTTCAGTGTTTTTTGGTCTTCTGACAACTGTTCTGTCGTCATTCCCGTATAATCGCTCACCCATGCGGTACCCAAGATGGAAGCATCGTTCAAGCCGATTGTCATGTCGAGAGGAATACCTTGTGGCTTACCGTCGAAATAGATTTGGGCAATACCACGTGTTGGCTCTTGTGCATAACCCATACGTACCTGCCATTCACCTTCGTATGGTACAGGCGGCAACTTAAAGGTAATGTCGTAATTACCAAAGAGGTTCATCTCGTCTCCTTCGTAGCAATCATAATAATCGTGAGGACGACGGTAGATGAAATATCCCGCACTCGTCACGTTCTTCAAGAAGCCATTGGGGAAATAGAAATTACGTCCATACTTAGCCGTTTCGTCATAGTCGGGGTCTTGGTACTTGGGATTACCGTTTTGACGAATGTCATTGGTCATCAACTCTGGGAATATCGTAGAGAAGTCCATACGAATACGGGTATTGTCTACAATATCACGAGTGGTTTCACTAAATGCTACGATATCATCAATGTAGAAATAGCGACCATTCAATGCGTCTTGAGTGTATTCTTTCTCCGTGGTACGTTGTATTTGTGTACCAGGAATCTGGTAATCATCATCATAACGACGATTGATGTAACGTTGACCTACCACACTCGAACCCGCATATTTACGAACGGTAAGACGCTCAAACTTCATCATAGTATGGGGAAGCAATGTCTCATACCAATCAACGGGATTCATCAAGGTAGTGAGGATACCGATATCGTTCAATGGAGTCAAATAGTTCCAACCTTTCACGTCTCTATCAAGAATATGATAAGCAATGAATCTATTCAATGGATTTGTACGTTCTTTCAACTTGTCAAAGCTATGAGCTTCCGTGTTTACATCCTCAGGATAAACGGGATCATAAATCTCACAAGCCTTTTCATACAACTGATTAACCGTTGAAATGCCATACTTAGTCTTCAATACGGAGTCGGTTGGAACGAAAGCCGTAAAGCCATATTTCTTTTCATCTGGCACCGTTGCCGTTTCCTTATTGACGTGAGAAGTATACTTGTATCTTGGATAATCCTTTGCATTGTAAGAATCATCCCTAAACTTATACAATGAATCAACCAATCCCGTCTCAACAAGGGCAGAATAGAAAATGGAGATATTAGGATTCAACTTCATCACGTCGGGAAGCATACTGTTACTGCTCTCCAACACTTCTGTGATAGGTTGCATAATACCGTTTTCCACAGAGTCGTCTTGCATAGAGAAGATAATATGTGCTGAACGATTCAGGAATACCACAGCATTACTATCGTTATCAAGGTCGTGAGACACTTCAATATATCTGCGATTCATGTTGGCCGTGGTAAGAACGCCATCGTTCATTTCTGAAGTAGCATACATATTTCCAACCAAGTGAGTACGAGCAATCGTATCACAATCAGCATCCGTCAATTGGTCGATAGAACTAATGCCACGTTTCTTATAATATGCCTGGAAAGCCTCATTTGTAGGAGGAAAGCAAGTATAGTGACCGTATGCGGAAAGCAATTCCATCATACCTGCACGCTTTACGATGGCAGCAAACTCGCTAAACTCGCTATGATTCTCAAGATACTCATTCATCATTTCACCCGTAAAGGTATAGTAATTAGAAGTATCTGGCTCATCGGAACAACTCACCACCATACCTAAGGCACAGGTAACGAGTGTTGTCATTAAAAAATATTTAACCTTTTTCATATTGTTATTCTTTTATTAGTGAGTCGAAGCGTCTTACCTCGAATATGAGCTATTTTCTCCACTGCCAAAAGCAGGATTCTGCTGAAGGGCATCGTTAACCTTTAACTCATCCTTATTGTAAGGCCAGAAGATAGCATCCATCTTCGCCAACTTACTTTGAGTAACACTGGCATTGTCGGAGCCTTTACGCATCACTTGAGAAACCAAGTAATTGGTGTTTCCATCACGAAGTGAACGACGAACCAAATCGAACCAACGCTTACCTTCAAACATCAATTCACGTTGTCTTTCGTCCATCACCAAATTAGCCATCAAGTTCTTACTGCTATAAGAATCGTACTTAATGTCCTGATTACTTGTTGCGCAGTTAGAACGTTTGTTGATAACGTTTACGATTCGATAAGCTTGCTTGAGCAATGAATCATTTTGGGCCTTACCCATTTCACTTTCATCTTCCAAGTTAATCATCTCACACAAAGCTTCGGCTTTCATCAACATCACGTCGGTCAAACGATAGATAATCCAATTGGAATGGCAATATTGCTCACTTGGTCTTGAACCATATCTTGGTTGATAGGTCGTTGTTGATACATCTACGGAAGCAGTAGCTACATACTTGTTTACACCAAAGTCAGAAGAACCGATTGCCTGAACGTTCTCATAATAACGAGTGTCATTCTTGGTCAGATATACGGCAAACAATTCATCCCTCACGTCTGAACCAATGAAATCAGCAGGTTTCACATAGCCAGGGAATGTTGTTGAATTTCCAAATCTATAACTAACAAATTTGTTAGCCAAGAAATTATTATCGTTCATGTAAATCAATTCGAAGATGCTCTCACGGCTATTGCCATCTATGAAAATGCTATTGAAAGCATCACCATATAAATTGCCTGATGATGGTTTATCGCTAATCAGTGGATAGCCATCTTGCATCTGATCAATGGCAGAAATAGAACCACTCCTATTATCCAACTTATTTTGGTAATCATCTGTCAAAGACTTAATCACCAAGTCGGCATAGTTCACGGCTTTTGCATAGTCTTTCTTCCAGAGGTACATATCACAAAGCATAGCATAAATAGCATCACGAGTGATACGTCCCTTTTGATAATATGTCTTCTTCTCGGGATACTTAACCATAGCATAATCCTTGACTTTTTCCAAATCCATAATCAAGCTATCCAATACCAAATTAAACTTAACGGCAGGTTGATTCATCTTCTGGGTGTCATCAAGATAAGGTACTGTAGTATATGGAACATCGCGGAATGCCCTGATGAGATAGAAATAACACAGGTCACGAATGGCTGAAGCCTCTGCTATAGACGCATTCAACTCTGTTTTCGTGAAATTGGGGTCTTTATCCGCTACGGAAGGGGCGTAATAAATCGTCGTATTGCAACGGTTAATAATATCATAAAACTCACCCCAACTGGTATATGCATTACTAGCATTCAAGTTTTCCTTGAAAATATTCTGCAAGTGCGTATCATTCTGGATGTTGGTTCCACCGACTAAGTTATCAGAACGAAACTCACCCCATGCCATCATCCTATCAACTACTACTTGAGCCTGTAAAGCCGAATAACAACCGGCTATCATATTCTCGACATCACTCTCCTCGTTCCAGAACTTCTCTAACACGATTTCATTCAAGGGTTCAATCTCTAAGAAATCAGAACAGGAACTTAAAGATGCGCCCATCAAGAGAGCAACGCCTGATTTGATGAAAATATTCTTTAGTTTCATATTCATACTCAATTAAAACTTTACATTGAAACCAAACGTATAAGACTTAGCACGAGGGGTCTGGCCATTGTCAACAGCTGCGCCATAACCTCCATAACCAACTTCAGGGTCAACACCAGTGTACTTAGTTAAGATAAACAAGTTATTGGCACTGATATAGAAATCCAATCCATTCAATCCAATCTTTTTCGTTAGCTTGGAGTCAAATGCGTAAGATAACTGGAGATAATTCAAGCGGAGGAATGAACCATTCTCTACGAAACGGTCACTAACCAAAGTGTTGTAATTGGAAGCGTTACCGTACATTGCTCTTGGAATGGTCGTTACGTCGCCTTCCTTACGCCAACGGTAATTCACTGCTTGACTTTGGTTGTTGTTGTTTGTCATTGCCTCTGCATCCAAACGGGCAAGATTCAAAATCTTGTTTCCTACACGATAGTTGAATTGCGCGTTCAGTCTCCAACGTCTATAAGAGAAAACAACACCGAATCCACCAGTCAACTTAGGAAGTGAACTACCCAAGTAAACGATGTCGAGTGCGTTGATGTTTCCGTCGTTGTTAATATCTTCGTAGATAGCATCACCACCCTTGAATTTGTAGTTTTTGCCTGATGCATCGTTTGAATATGCATACATCATACGAATAGGATCACCCTCATCGTCGTAGATGATAGAACCATCTGCCGTTTGTGCAATTGGAGCGGTGTGTCCTTCAGCCAAGAATTTTGCTCTTTCGGTTGCATCCATATCCTTAAAGGTTTCATATTGGTATTCATAAACACCTTTATACCTGAAACCATAGATAGCACCAAATGGGTTGTGCAACTGAACGCGTTGAAGGGTTTCACGATTCTCATAGTTAAATTCTGAGTTCAATGATTCCAACACCGTTGGGTCCATGGTCAAGATTTCATTCGAGTTGTTACCGAATGTGGCATTGATATCTGCCGTAAAGTAGCCAATCTTGATCAATTGATTCGTATTCAAGTGGAATTCCCATCCAATATTGCGCATCGAACCAACGTTCTTGTAAGCCAGATTATAGAAACCTGAATTGGAAGGAATGCGAACACCACCCATCAACATGTCGCGACGTGTTGCATGATACCACTCCATTGTCAAGTTCAACCTGTTATTGAACAAGCCAATATCCGTACCGACGTCATAAGTAGATGTCGTTTCCCAACGCAAGTCTGTCAATCTGATGTTATTAGGTTTCATGGCACCTATAATATCAATATAACTACCTGTGCTACCATACTTACTCATATAGAGGTAGTCTTGACCTGGCTGATTACCTACCATACCCCAACTTGCACGGATAGACCACATAGACAACCACTTATCGGTATGCTTCTTAATGAATGGTTCCTCCGCGAAATTCCAACGAGCAGACACTGCGGGGAAATAACCCCATCTACGGTCTGGTCCAAACTTCGTAGTACCATCGGCACGTACTGATACGTCAAGCATATAACGTTCCTTGAGTGCGTAGTGTACTTGAAGGGTATAATACATTGAACGCCATTGGTTGAAATTAGAATTCATGTCCCTAAGCATACCACCTGCATCGGGAGTAGAAGGACCACCAGAAACAAGACCAACACCGTTGGTTCCTTGAACGGTTCTACTTCCAGAAGTCAACTCAAAACGTCCCATGATAGACAACTTATGGTTCTCGTTGGCGAAGTGAGGATAGAAATACAAAGATTGCTTAGTGGTAAACGCCATACTCTTTGTACTTCCTGCGTAAGAAGTATTGACTCCATCATGCCAAGAAACAGTTCTCAACTCACTGGGATAAAAACTATTGGTATAGTCATTGAAGATATTCATATAAACTCTACCTTCCCAATCCAATCTCGTATGCTGTTCGTCCAATCCTAACAAACGATAGTTCATGATGAACTCAGGAGTAATATCATACGTACTTAACGTATTCTTTGCGAGATTAGCACTGGCAACTGGATTGACGTATCCTTTCTGGTCGCCGTTAAATTCACGAGAAGCCGTTTGAAGCATAGTATAATATTTATTGGTGTTCTCACCAGTAAGAGGATCTTGCTCATAAATACTCATGTTTGGCATTTTACGATAAGCCAAAGACAACAAGTTGTCAGAGTTTCTATTGTTTTTGGTATATGTCAACGAGAAGTTAGTCTTAATCGTAATCCTGTCACTTACGAAGTAGTCGAGAGCCACACGGGTAGAGAAACGATTCAATTTTTGCTTGATGACAGAACCTGTCTCATGGTCGTAACCACCAGAGATACGGAATGTAGCTTTTTCACCACCACCGGAGATTACCAAACTATGGTTTTGACGCAAACCCCATTGTGTTACCGCATCCATCCAGTTGGTATTGTTGTTGTATTGCTCATACTCAGAGAAGGTGGGATCATAGTTCAACTCGCGAAGATTTGATGCATTGTCATTCTGCTCTGGATTAAAGTAAGCCTCTTTGAGCAACATCGTGTAGTCGTCACCATTCAACATCTTATATCCTTCTGGCTGATAGGTACCCGTTAAACGCAAGCGATATTCAAGTCTTGGTTTACCGCGCGAACCTCTCTTCGTAGTAATCTCAATCACACCGTTTGCACCTTGTGAACCGTAGATAGCCGTTGCGGCAGCATCTTTCAACACCGTGATACTGGCAATATCTTCCGGGTTCACGTTCAGCAATTGTGCGAACTGCTCGTCATTGGCACTATTCATGTCGAAGCTTGACAAATCCACGTTCCATGTATTTCCGTTCACCACAATCAATGGGTTTGAATTGGTCAACGTACTGATAGAAGAAGCACCACGCAAACGCATGGTAGTACCAGAGCCCAAGTTACCTGAGTTAGAAATAATGTCAAGACCGGCGATACGACCTTGAAGAGCCTCGTCGATGGTATTCATACCGAGACCCTCGAATTCCTTGGCATCAATGGTCTGTGTAGCAAACGAAATTTCTTTCTCAGGGATAGCCAAACCACCACCATTCAAACGACGCTTAGCCACAACCGTTACTTCTTTCAAGTTGGTTTGAGATTTCATGGAAATCTGGTATTCCTCACGGTCGATAGGCACTATCACGTTCTTGAAACCAACGTAGCTAAAGCGAAGCTTATCCTTGGGATTGCTAATCTTCATCGAGAAGTTACCGTTAATGTCTGTAACGGTGGCTTCAATGATACGTCCATTACCGTCAATCTCACATACGGAAGCACCAGTAAGTTCTCCGAACTCATCGGTTACCGTTCCGTGAACGGCGGTAATCTGTGCAGAGGCACCAATGACTACTATACATAGTAGCGACAAAATGATATATCTTAATCTACCGTTCATAATTATCTCCTCCTTTTAGCGTTAGTTGATTCCAATGCGGCAATCTCGTCCTTCCATGAAGTCAATTGCGCTTGGTCATAGAACAATGCGCCATCGATTTGATGAACCACGACATCCGATGCATTATATATAAGATCGTTATTTCCTGTTCCTTGTTTCCAGTACTCACGACCAATGATATTGTAATTACCACGGTCTTTCACAACATTGCGCGTGTTGCCGAGCTGGTCGGTAATGCGCATATTGTTATCGTCTGCCGTTACGGTAAGACTGAAGAAACGACTGTTGACAGGATTCAATTTAGAGGTCTCGTATTTCACGGCGTCTAATGGTTGTCCACTGATAAACACGGAGTTATCTTGGATGTGATAACGCAAGAAGTCAGTAATACGGTTGGTAACGATGTTTTGTGCCTTCTTCAACAAGGTTGCATCTCCACCGAATTGTTCTGCCGTTAAGTCATCATAGTCACCCCAATCTGGCAAGTAGCCATCTGCTTGAAGTTTCTCAATGGCTTCGTTGGTTGGTACGTATACCGTATAATTATAAGCGTCGAAAAGGTTTATGTTGTAATCGGCACAGGTATAGCGTGAACTTAATCTTGAAGAAAGCAACTTACTACCTTCCAATAACTTGTAGAACTTAGAGTATTCGGGAGTATTCCTAAGAATAGCATAAGTAGAACGTTGACTGGTGAGAGGCATTTGGGTATTCATCACGTATGACTTTCCGTTACCTCCAGCACTTTGGTCGTAAATTCTATCGATGGTAATAGGCGTACTGGTTTCAATCTGCAAACCACCAGAAACGGTCATCCGACCTTCCTGACCTGCGTTGGAAACTCTTACTGGACTTCCACCTTTACTCTTATAATAGGTGTGACCATCCTCAACGTTGCCTACGATAATCATGCTATTCAACAAGTCGGTCAAACGATTGGATACTTGCTCAGAAGAAGCGTCACTCAACGTTGGACCAGGTACGATTTCCTGTGTGTTGATGTCGTAGCTATAACGATGAGCCTTCACGGTCTTGGCATCTTTATCGTAGTAGAATTCATAAAGAATAGATAAAGAAGAACCATAAGAACATGGGTCTACGTAACGCAACATGGCATCGTTGGTCGGAATGAAGAAGCTATAATAAGAGTCCATAGAGTTCAAATAAGGCTCGAAATACAGGTGCTCAATACCCCAATAAATGACGTTCATCGTATTCTCGTTGATCAATGCAGGGAACGATACGGATGAATAAGCAGCAGGTGAGAACACCTTATTTAATAAATATACAACTCCATTACATCCCATGAAGCAACTATCAACATGCTCGGGTGTAACACCAAGTGTTACCTTGGTGGTATTGTCAACGATGTAATCGAACTTGGAAGGAACAGTTTCGGTGAACGTGTTAATCATGTTGATGTTCATCAATTGCACGAGCACCTTCAATGGCACGTTCTCCCAACTTCCATACATGTCTTGCAATGGCTTACCATCATTGTTCCACCATGTCTGAAGGGCTTCATTGGTAGGAACGAGCATGGCTCCTGCGTCGTAGTGCAAGTCTCTACCAGCCGTATTGGTGTACATGTATTGGTTCCATCCTGGGTCGAAGGTCAACTGAGCATCAACCAAGCTACCATTAGGATCGCTCTTCAAGTTACCGTCAGATGCATACCTGTCGCGAGCAGCTGTGCTGGCGAAGTATCTCATCACGAATACAGAGTCTTCATTATTATAAAGACGATTGTAATCTGCGGTTGCTTCTTCGTCGTAATAAGGTGCGCTGAAGCGGTCGAGCAAACTACAGAACGTAGACATGTTGGCGTGCTTGTGAACGATTTCTGCCATGTTGTCGGAAGAAGTCATCACGCCGTCTACCTTGTGAATGTAACCATTCTTGCAGGCAATGTCGCGCTCAATAATCTTCTTGCCGTTAACCCATGCATCAGAAACAGAACTGGATTTGCCGTTCGTCAGGATTGACAAGTCTTGACTGGTAATCTTGTTCAGCTTCATGTAGGCTGGCAAGAAATGAATCATAGGCTTGCTGGAATTGTCGCGAAGCAACACGATACCATTCTGGTGATCTTTGTACTTTGCCCAATACTGCGTGTTTGGCATTTCGTTGGGATAAATTCGCGCAACGGAATCATACACGGAAATTGCCGTAGCCCTACGCATACACTCTCCTTCTGAAGGTGGATTGCCACTCACGTTGGAAAGCAACTCCACAAGGTAAGCATTGTTCACCATAGAAGCATTCAGCAACAACTTCTTCTGGGCAGCTGAAAGGTCTTCGTACCTCTTCACTCCCCATGAATTACTCTTAAAAAACTCGTTGTAGGCATTATCATCTGCCACAAACAGAGTTTTACTACCTGTTTGACTCAAAACCGATGTTTGGTTCAAATCATCGATGAGTCTCAATGTGTAGGTGTAATTGCCGTCGTCTTGCAAACGTTCATAAATGGAGTTTCCCAACCATGAGGGCTGACCAGTTAACTCGTCAGTACTACACGATTGTAACATCCCACTTCCTGAAAGCAGCAAGGAGGCGACTAAAGCCACCACACCATTTCTCTTCTTAGGTATGCAACTTTTCATGTTTATTTATAAATTGTTAATTTGATCGTAAAAACAAGAATAGGTTTTAGATTATTTTGCAAAAATAACATGTTTTTTTGAATCACACAAATATTTAACACAATAATTATATAATGAATATTTTGCAAAAAATAACATAAACACTTTTTAATGTACCTATTAGGAAATGAACATAATTGTACACGAAATGGTTTTTTGGCTGCAAAAAGACTTAAATCGGGAATAAATTGAGTTAAAAAATATCGATGAAATGGCCTATTTTTGCATTCCAATATGAGTAAGAAGCGGTAAAATGAGCATGATGAATGAATTCGAACGGCTTATTTCTCAAAACGAATCAATTTATGAGTTCTAAAACCATACGGAAAGAGTAAATTTTAAACGGCTAACTAATTAGGTGTAAACTTTGGTTTGTCAATTAAATATCACAAAAACGGCTCAATAGCAGGCGTTATTACTCACCAACCATTAACTCGGAGTAAATAATGCGCATCTTTCACGATATTTGGAAACGACTGATATTCAACATATTATATAATAAGATTATTTTCAAACTTCGAAAAATGATGGTTTTTCGCTTAAAAAACATGCTATTTTCGACTTCTAAAAGCATTGTTTTTGGAGCGTAAACATATCATTCTTTGAGCATAAACATATCATTTAGCAGTCTAAAGATAGTTTTTGACGAGAAAAGTATGCTATTTCAGCTTCAAAAACACATGATTTAATCGTTCTTTTTTCTGGAACGAGAATTTTCGCAGATAGTGTTTTGTCGGGATATTTCACACCATTTTCCAATCGGTTGCCCGTTGATGTCTTTCTTCCATACATTTCATATATTTCAAGATTAATTCAGTAAAAGAAAAGTCCAAAGTATACAAAAAACGTCTATTCGTTCTAAATTCGGCTTTTTTTATTTGTTAGATACACTTTTTTTTCTTAGTTTTGCCTAAACATTTATTGGAAATTATTATTAACTTTATTTTTTATGCATGTTATGACAACTACTCATTTAAGAAAATTACTGTTGGCAGTCGTTTGTCTTTTTACGGGACTCACGGCACAAGCACAGTTTAGCGCAACGCTTGAACAGTATGCAAGGTCAAACTACAACACCGATGAGATTAACTTTAGTCTTACGGAAGTTGCAACTCAATTGGGCACAGATACGGTGGGCCTGATGAATGCGGTAAGGTCTTGGAATAGCGAAGGCAGTACTGATGCAAGCATGTTCTTCTACAAGGAAGCTGACGGAAACTTCTCTGACCACTACACACAAGGTGGAAAGGGAGGATTCTGGATTCAAGGCAACGGAATGGTTGGTGAATGGCCAAACGTAGTGTTTTACAACACAATCGGATGGGATTCTGAGAACGACTTGTTTACCATCAGTATCGGACAATTCCCTGACTCTCTGAGTGCTGGTGCAACCTTTAATCCTCAGTTCAAGTTGGTATTGGGCGAAAAGGAAGCAACTTTTGACATTACTTATATAGTAAAGCCAATTCCTGAAGTGGCCGCTCCTACTACCTTGGTGGAAAAGGATTTGAATGTGGTGGGTGAAACGACTCTTGAGGTAAAGCAATTCCCACGTAGTGGCACCAACGGAACGACATACGAGTTTGAGATTGAAGACTTGTTAGAGAAATTGGAAATGCCTTCTTCTGAGTTGCTGAGCTTGGTACTTTCAAAGATTATCTACTCTCCAGAAAGAGATCCTGCCATTGGCGACAAGAAAGACACATTGACTAACAATAGTACGGCTTCTGCTCCTGGTTGGTGGTTGTCTAAACAAACGGAAGACGAGCATGGAAATATCTCTGATGAAGTTTTGGCTGCTCCTTATAACACGGACGGTGAGGTTTACTATACTGAGCAATTCAAATTCGAAGACAATAAACTGAGTTTCGTTCTCGGACAACATGGAAATGCATTGAAGGCTGGTGACTCATATTATAATAATGTATACATTATATATAATGATAAGGCATACAGAATTCGCATTCAACTGACTATCGAAGAGGCAGACTATTCTGGTCTTGACGATATGACCAAGACAGGCGAAACTATCATCGAGAAAGAACAAGGTATCGATGATTCATATAATTATGATACGGTATCATTTACACTCGATACAGATGCCATTGCAGCAGAATTGGGTTGTGAGAAAAATCAATTGAGTTTGCAAGTACTCGATGCAAACAACAACTTGACAAGTTCTGGTACAGCTAACAACGGTGGTTTCTGGATGACTGCTGACGGTGTTGCATGCGGTTGGGGAAATAGTGCTATTGTTTTCGTAGAGCCTGTAACAGCTGGAGATTTGTCTACGCTGACCATTGGTCACTATCCTGGTAACTTGAAAGTTGGAGATGAGGTTCGTTTCAACATGTATATCGTAAATGAAGGCAAATACCACTTGTTAGACATTCTCTATAAAGTGAAGGACAAAGAAGCTGAAGATCAAAGCGGTTACAAAATTGTTGCTACAAGAAACGCCGTGGTACAGGTAATTGCACACGCAACAGAGTATATCGTAAATGATAATCAATCTACTTATACGCTGAAGTTAGAAGACGTTAATGAATTGATTGGTACAACTTCTCCATCTTTGTATTGCGAACTCGCAGATACAATCACCGCTGCTACAGGTGAGAAATATGCTCCTTATACAAGATATTTGTGTACCCCTGCACCTGGTGTTTGGCTCGGAAAAGATGGTCAAGGACACAATTGGACAGGAAATGCAGAAGCTCCAGTTGGTATTTGCTATAGTCTTTCAAATGGTCAGTTTACCGTATATCAAGCTCCTGGCGTAAATGCAGTAGGTTCTGCATACAAGACGAATCTCTATCTCGTGAACGAGGAAACGAAAGAAATGATACAGGTTAAGTTTACGGTACAATTCGTAAGTGAACTCGTTAGCTTCGAAATCGTTGGCGAAGAGTCTCTACTACTCCCACTCGACATGGATGATTTCTTTGTAAACATCGATGTAAGCAAGGCCGCAAACGCATTAGGAATTACGACTGACGAACTAATGAACGGCTACAACTTGAAGGGTATGAACGACGCTGGTTTGTATAGTGCTGGCTTCAATCCTATTGAAAATGGTTGCTCATTCAACATCAGCACAGGTGGCTACGATGAATTAGGAAAGATTCACATCCTCTTTATCGAGGAAGGCGAAGGCTACGTTATCGACGTTATATCTGATGAAGAAGTGGAAAATGGCTATAAGACAAATGGCGCAATGTGCTTCGAAATCGATTCTAAACGATATGTTTACAACCTTACTTTCGTTGATCCCGACCAATATACAGGCATCAGCAACATCGTAGAAACATCTTCTACCAAAGACAAAATCTATGATTTGAGCGGTCGCGCAATAAAGAAGCCTCTCAAAGGCATCTATATCCAAAATGGAAAGAAATATGTTGTAAAGTAAATATTTTCAAATGAAATATCAACAATCGAGTAGGAGGAAAATGAAGTAGTTTTCCTCCTACTTTCATTTCCCGACCTCTCACACCACCATACGTGCGGTTCCGCATACGGCGGTTCTTCGTTTACGATACCAATACGTAGTAATCCATTAAGAAGC
>OMWI01000037.1 GCA_900314715.1 uncultured Prevotellaceae bacterium
TGGTAGTTGCGGTAGAAGGAGCGCATGGATGTGTAGCCGGCTTGCTCTGCCAGATCTTCTTTCCGCAATTCGGGATGTTCGTTTTCCAGCCTTCTCACGTAGGCGATGCGCTTGCGGTTGATGAACTCTGCAAAGGGCATTCCTGTCTCTTCGTTCACCATCCTGGAGAGCATGGTGCGGTTGGTGCCCAGCTGCTGAGCCAGTTCTGCCAGTGTCAGTCCCGGTTGGAGGTAGAGACGTTCGTCGTCAATCTTCTGCAACAGGTACGAATAGCCTTCTTGCGGGGTGGTCTCCGTTGTCTCTTCGCACTCTTCGCGGGCGATGTCCGTGAATGAGAAGTGCTGCACGAAACCGCGATAGCAGAGCATGTAGAGCAGACCGCTGAAGAAGCATGCAAGTAGGACAAAGGGTATCTCGGAGGAAAGAAACACAAAGCGTCCGACGGCGTTTACCGCAAACGACAGAACAGCCGTGAGAACCATCAGTATTAATATGGTGGTGATGCCGTAGAGCCGTTTGTCGTCGTTGTCGGCATAGATGGAGTCGATCAGTCTGTTATAGCGGCGGATGCGGCGGATACCCACGAAAAGCACAATCAGCAAGCCGATGGCAAAGAGGCCTTTCGCCAGATGATGGACTACGGCTTGTACCATGGCAAGTCCTGAGAGTCCTTTCATGGAGTTATTATATAAATAGATGTCGACGAACAGGCGGCATTCCTCTTGGCTCATCATCGCATAGACCACAGCCACGATGATGCCGAATATTACGGGTGGCAGTATTGTGAGCCACCACTGGCGACGGCTGACCGTTCCCTTGGTGAGCATCGTGATGTAGTAGAGGTAGAGCGGATAGACCAGCAGGTTGCAGACCACATAGATGGTATCGCTTGCGGGAATCTCACTTGTTATCCGGTTGAAGAAGACGAAGTGTCCTGCATAGAGCAGCGTGGCGGTGACAGCCCAGAGCAACAGCTGGCGGTGGGCAGCACGATTGCCCTGTTCCCAAAGGTTCATGGCAATGGCAACCGACCAGAAAGCGCATACTGCCATCGGCAGGAAAGATACTATCTGATGAATCATGATGCAAAGATAATCAAAGAAACGCTAACACACCGCCGGACAGAGCCACTAAAAACTTTGGATTTCCCTAACAAACGTTAAATGTACGATATGGCACATCCCTTGTACGATATGGCACAACCTTTCCCGACTGCTCTTTTGAACTCATTTTCCTTTTTTTTATCTTTGCAGAAATAATTTACCTTAACAAAAACAATACGATGACAACAGTTAAACATTTATTCATTTCACTTCTCGTCCTCTTCGGCTATACTTCCGGGGCATGGGCGATAGAACAAGATTCAGATGGGTATTATCTTATCGGATCGGTGCAGGACTGGAAAGACTTCGCAGCTGTAGTTGCTACCACCAATGATGCTAAAGCTAAGATGATTGCCGACATAGATTTGGGTGATGACCAGACGACAATCGGACATCCTAACGAAAGTCCAAGTTATCATTTCAAAGGAGTCTTTGATGGTCAAGGGTATACTTTAACCGTTCACTATGTGAAACAAGGTGAAAAAGATATTTGCTCGCCTTTTCCAAATATTAGTATCGCCACCATTAAGAACATCCATATTACAGGAACTATCGAAAGCTCCACGGCTTGTCAGCCTGCTGCGATAGGATGTGTACGTTATGGTACAAGCACAATAGAAAATGTGTGGAGTTCGGTTGAGTTAACCTCTACTAAAAGTTCTTGGTGTGAAGCATCTGGACTAGTGGGTTGTGTTGACGGATACAAGAATGGTCATCTTGTTATGGCCAATTGTATGGTATCAGGAAATATCAAATCTTCGGGCAGTTATGAAGGTTGCTTTATTGGGTTTATTAATAGTGGAGGTTCAGCAACTGTGAGTAATTGCTTGTCTGTTGCCAATTTTGAATATTCTGGCACTTCTGGCTTTATGGGAAATTACACCAACTGCTATGTCAAGCAATTCCCATCCACCATACCCTCAGACATGCGAGTGACAGACGAGCAACTTGCTGACGGTACAATTGCCACAGCCCTTGGCGACGGGTGGGCGCAAGACGCTGTAACCGGGCAGCCAATGTTGAAAATCTTCACTACGATGAGACAAGACGAGGAAGGATATTATCTCATCGGTTCTGTAACAGACTGGAAGCGATTTGCCGAGCTGGTCAACAGCGGAACTAATACAGCGGCAAATGCCAAGATGATTGCTGATGTTGATTTAGGCGACGACCAGACAATGGTAGGAACTTATCACCAAAAATATCAAGGTACATTTGATGGCCAGGGACATACACTGACCTTTAATTACGACACTGAAGGTATGTCGTTCGAGCCAGAACAGAGAGATTTGAGTTTGAATTTCCTTGGAGCTGCACCGTTCAGGGATATTGAGGGCGCAACCATTTGCAACCTTCACACGGCAGGCTCTGTTACAGCAGAGAAGATTGGAGCCTCCGGATTGGTAGGCTGGACTTATGGCACCAACACAATTGAAAATTGCTGGAGTGATGTGGATATTGTTTCTTCGAATAACACGGCTGATACTTTTGCAGGCTTTGTGGCTTTCCAATATGGAACGCAACTAAACATAGCCGATTGTGTTTATACGGGAAAGATACAGTCTGCCAGTAATATTTCTCATGCAGGATTTGTAGCTTTCCAACGATACGGCAAATCAAGTCTGAACAACTGCCTATTGTTGTTAGATGAAGGCAGTGATGTGAATACCACTACGACCCAAGGTTTAAAGTATTATACGTTTGTCCGTAATTTTGAGAGTCATAATGTGGCCAATACCATAAATAAGTGTTATTATCTAACCCCATTTGGTGTGGCACAAGGCACGCAGGCAACCGATGATGAAATCTCCGACGGCACTACAGCTGCCGCCCTGCAGGCTGCTCGCTCGGAGGAAATCTGGGTACAAGACCCAGTGCTTGGTATTCCTATGCTGAAGTTGTTCGCTAATTATATCACTTACAAGGTGCCTTCTTCGGGCATTGGAACCTTCAGCGCAAAGGGTCAGGTGCTGCTTCCCGATGGACTCACGGCTTATTACTGCAAGACTTATAATAAGGAGAACGCTGCCATCAGCGTGTTCGGAATTGACAGCAATATCGTACCTGCCGCAACGGGCGTACTGCTTGAAGGCGAACCGGGTGCGACGTTCACGTTGACGGGTGCATGCGGAGAGGCTCCGACGATAACTGACAACGAACTGGTGGCTGTGACCGAGTCCACCCACATCAACGCTACAGACGGCAGTTACACCAACTTCATGATGAGTGGCGGCAAGTTCATCAGGATAGCAGATGAAAGTGAAGACGTAAAGATGCCAGCCAACCGCGCTTATCTGCCCTTGCTGACAGATGCTGTTGGTAATGCCAAGAATATTACCCTGCTTTGGGAGACGACAGGCATTGAGAGCCTCACCCCCGGCCCCTCTCCAATGGGCGAGGGGAGTATCTATAATCTCAACGGTCAGAAACTCTCGTCACCACTGAAGGGTATTAACATCATCAACGGCCGCAAGGTCATCGTCAAATGAAATAACATAAAATGTATCAGATATGAAAAAGACTTATCAGATTCCAGCCTTGTATCAAGATAATGTTCTCGACGGGTGCCAGCTTCTGAATTATAGCGTCTGGGGAGAATAATGACTAACTACTGCTGGTGCGATAAATTTGAGTATCATTCAGAAACACATAATGATTCCATTTTTATCGCACCAGTAATAGTATACAGCAAACAAAGCTATGGTTTTCATCGTCTAAAGCTATGGTTTACGCATTCAAAATGACGTATTACTTACCTCAATCTTCCATTTACTAACTGAAAAACAACTACAGCCCAACCATCAAATGATAATCTAAATCGTGTTTTCAAAATTCTCTGTAATCATGAATTTTTGTAGTTTTGCCAAGACCTCCCCTATTTTTAGCTAAACACAACATTATCAACGACTTATATTTTTCAAGACCTCCCGTAACACCTCCCGTAAGACCTCCCATAGACCTCCCGTAAGACCTCATGTGTTTTTAAATTCACAATTATCAATTCACAATTGAGAAAATTGAAGGTAATCTCTCAACACTCAACACTCAACATTAAACATTACTTAGAGTGGGAGGTGTTACGGGAGGTCTATGGGAGGTCTTACGGGAGGTGTTAGGTGAGGTCTTTCAAGTTATTCTGTTTTACAACTCCTTAATACTTAATGATTTATGGAAAACGACGGGAGGTCTTGACAGATAATTGAAGAATTCACAATAACCAAAACAATTGTTGACTAAATCCTTATGATTTAATTATAGCTTTTCTCTAAAAAATGTAAAATTCTTTGTAGGACTGGCTTAAAATTCCCGATTTATATTTGTTCCCAATGAATGTAATACGCATAATAATCAACAAAATAGAATCATTTATGAATAGGAATCGAATCTTATGGACATTGCTCTTCGCTTTCTTTGCCTACGTGCAGACGGCATGGGCACAATGGACTGGAAGCGGCACTGAAACCGCCCCGTACCAAATCAGCACCGTGGACGACTGGATCACACTGTGCACCAACGTGAACAAGAATTCCAGCAACTACAGCGGCAAGTTCTTCAAATTGATGGCCGACATCACGGTGTCAGAAGAATTCACTGGGGCCCCAACGAAGATGGTGGGACGTGGCGAGAACGTGAACTTCCGCGGCACCTTCGACGGAGGCGGCCACACGCTGACGGTCAACTATGTGGACAACAGCGATGAAAACGCTTGCGCCCCGTTCCGCTTTATCAGGAACGCCACCATCAAGAACCTGCATGTGGCGGGAAACATCACCAAGAATCATAAACTGTTTGCCGGCGGCCTTGTCGGCGTTGCTTACGGCACCTGCCACATCAGCAACTGTCACTCGAGCGTCGAAATCCATGGCCACAATGGCGACTGCTCCAGCGGCGGCTTTATCGGCGAACTCGGCTCCAGCAGCGACCCTGATGACACTTACATCGACAACTGCTTCTTCGATGGCAGGCTTGAGGGCACTCATTCCAATTGCTGGGGTGGTTTTATCGGTTGGGTTGAAGACGAGCCCGATGCCTACATCACCAACTGCCTGTTCAGTCCGGCACATGTTTACGTCAACGACGAAGGCAACAAGACCTTCGCCCGCGGCAGCGACATCCATCTCACCAACTGCTACTATAAGCATTTGCTGACCGATGCCCAGGGTTGCACAAAAGCCCGCGACATGGACAACGAGACGCTCCGCATGAAGCTCGGCGAGGCTTGGGAGGTCTACGCCGGCCGGGTGCTGCCCATCATGACTCCTCGTTCCCTCACTGGCGAGGGCACCGAACAGTCCCCATACATCATCGCCACCTTCGACGACTGGCACCGACTGGCCACCAACGTCGCTTTAGGCGAGAGCTACAACGGAAAGCATTTCCTGATGACGCGAGACATCAGCGTTAGCCGCGTGGTGGGCACACATCCTGGTGGAGATACCTACAATGCATTCCAAGGCATTTTCGACGGCGACGGACACACCCTCACCGTCAACTATACCACCAATGCCGAATTCTGTGGTCCCTTCTGCTACACCTACGGAGCCACCATCAAGAACCTGATAACTACCGGCACCATCAACACCTCCCAGAAACATGCAGGCGGCGTGGTGGGACGCAACGGCACCAGCCGTCTCACGCTCTCCAACGTGGCGAGCAACCTGACCATCAACTCCTCCTTCAGAGGCTCTGCTGAGCACGGCGGACTGGTGGGCTACGCCATCAATGCCGACATCATCGGTAGCGCCTTCACCGGCAGCCTCCTCGGTGAGAACAGCACGGGCTGCGCTGGACTGGTAGGTTGGAAGACGAACACAGCGAATACAAGTGTCAACATCACCGACTGCCTCTTTGCTCCCACCAGCGTCACGGTAGGCACAACCAATGCTTACAGCTTGGTGAGGAACTCAAGCGGCGGCACAGTCAACGTCACCAACAGCTACTACACCCAGCCCCTCGGCACCTCGCAAGGTAAGCAGGCCCGTAGCATCATCGCCGGGCAGTATGTCACGATGCAAAATGCTAGCGCCGCTACCGAATACACCGTCAGCGGCATCACGTCTTACGTTGTCGGCATTAAGTACAACGACGTGCTCTATGCCGGCGAGGGCGATGTCGTGAACCTCACCCTCGGCTACGTCTTTGAAGATGGCTTTGAAAGCAAAGGCTTCCATGTCAATGCCGGCACCTTTGCGGGCGAGGACAACCCTTACACACTCACGATGCCCAATCGCGATGTGCTGGTCTCTGCCAACATCGATGTCACCCCGTGGGAGGGCGACGGCACCGAAGCATCGCCATACCTCATCAGCTACACCAGCCAATGGGAGCTGCTGGCAGAGGGCGTGGCTGTGGGCACCGACTATAGCGGCAAGCACTTCCAGCTGGCCAATGATCTCACCGTCAACCGCATGGTGGGCATCGATGGGCAGCATGCCTTCAATGGCATCTTCGACGGCGGCGGCCACACACTCACCCTCAACTATAGTGCAACCGCAGACTATGCTGCTCCCTTCCGCTTCGTCGATGGCGCCACCATCCGCAATCTCACCGTCGCCGGCACCATCACAACCTCGAAGAAGTTCGCTGCAGGCATCATCGGTCAGGCAGCCGGAATAGTCACCATCAACCACTGCCGCAGCCGCGTCACCATCAACAGTTCGGTCAACGGCGACGGCACCAACGGTGGCTTTGTGGGCGTCATGCAATCAGGCGAAACCACCATCAGCGGCAGCCTCTTCGATGGCAGTCTGCTCGGCCAATTAGCCAACAATAACGGTGGCTTCGTGGGATGGACAACCAATGGCGACAGCCTCCGCATTGAGAACAGCATCTTCGCTCCTTCAGAGGTCTCCATGCTTGGCGACAAGACTTTTGCCCGTTGCAACAGCGGTGAGCATCCCGCCATCACCAACAGCTTCTACACCGAGATCTTCGGCGATGTACAGGGCAAGAGAATCTATAAGACCGAGGAGGAAGTCGCCGACAATGGACTCTACTATACGCTGAATGCTTTCGATAAGACCTACTACGGCAAGGTCATCGTCACCATGCAGGTCGCTTTCGACCAAACCGACGAGGAAATCAAGCCCGTGGCGACCATCATGACCGAGGATGGCATCCTCATCCCTGATGAAGGCATCTACACCCTCGATTGCCGCCATGACGAAGTGACAGACAACTACACCATCACCGTCACGGCTGTTGCCAACGCTCCGTTCCCTATTCCTAATGCTCAACTCGTCGGCAGTAAAACATTTGAATACACCGTTGTCGGCATGTATGCACCGAAGGGCCTCACCGCCACCACCACCTGCAACACTGCCACCATCAACTGGACGGGAGCAGCCGAACGCTACAAGCTGCGCTACAGGCCGACAATCCTCAACCCCGACTATTTCACTGGTTTTGAAAACGGATTGACCGACGGCTGGACAACCATCGATGTCGATGGCGACGGCAACTGCTGGGATGTGACGAGCGACATACCAGACTATGCCCACAGCGGAACAGTATTCGTGTCATCGGCAAGCTATCTCAATGATGCAGGCGTACTTACCCCCGACAACTGGCTTGTCTCTCCACGACTGCCACTCAATGGCATATTGAAGGTGTGGATGAAAGGACAGGATACCAACGATTTCCAGGAGCATGTTGCCATCTATGTCTCCACCACCGGAAACACAGTGGCTGACTTCATCGACATCGTATTGCCTGAGACCGTCGTCACCAACGAGAACACCGAATACACCGCCAATCTGAGCCAGTATGCAGGAGAGCAAGGCTACGTCGCCATCCGCCACTTCAACTGCACCGACCAGTTCCGTCTCGATGTTGACGACTTTGGCTTGTATGTTGCCAATTCGCCATCCGGGGAGTGGCAGGAGATAGACGTCACAGGGACGAAGGCAGTCATCAACGGTCTCCAACCTGGTACAGACTATGCCTACCAGGTCGTAGGCATCGTGGGCGAAGAGAGTTATCCATCAGCCGTAGCTGTCATGCAAACCGAAGAAGATGTGCCTAAGGTGACCAAAGTCAGCGTAGCACCTCAGCAGACCACTGCCCAAGTGAGCTGGGAGGGCTATGGCCACAGCTACAACGTGCGCTATGCCGTCGACATGGCCACCGAGAACACAGCCAAGGTGACGCTCACCGCAGGTGATGTGTGGGAAGACCACTCGGGCTACCAGATGCTGCTCGATAAGGATGCCAACACCTTCGGACGCATCATACCGACTATCGGGCCCCTGACGGACCCTGGCGATGCTTCGGCCGACGATTATGCAGAATTTGAATACAAGATTCCCGAATATGCCGATGGTGCCGTGACGACCCATAACATTGTCTTCAAAAACAGCGTCACCATCGATATTCCTGCCGGCACCTACGACTGGTGCATCACCAATCCCTCACCCGCCATCGAAATGATATTCATTGCATCAGCTCACGGCAACATCGGTGGACGAAAGGACAACTACGTCTTCGAGGCAGGCAAGCACTACGAGTTCAACGTCAGCCTCGATGGCGACTACGACCGAGTGGATGTCATCGCAATGCCCATGTATGGCGAATGGACGCAGCAGACGGTGGATAGCGGTGAGCTCGCCACCCTTCTCAGCGGACTCGCTAAGGGCACGAAGTATGTGGTGCAAGTGCAGGCGGTACTTGCCAACGGCAAGACCTCTGAGTGGAGTTCAGTAGAGAAATTCACCACCCTTGGCGATGGAGAGATTGCTTTATACGACGACTTCGACAATCAGGATGTGATAGGCGAAAATGATGGCAAAGAGGTCCATGTTACCCTCCAGGGCCGCAAGCTATATAAGAACGACAAGTGGAATGCACTCTGTCTGCCATTCAACACAGAACTGACAGGTGTTTTAGCAGATGCTACGCTTATGGAGTTGGACACCGAGGATGGCAGTTATGAACATGTGACGGGCTTCGAGAACGGCACGCTCTACCTGAACTTCAAGCCTGCCAACACGATCGAAGCAGGCAAGCCATACATCATCAAGTGGGCAGATACAAAAGAAGTCATCGAGAACCCTGTGTTCGAAGGCGTGACCATCGTGGGAGATGAGCCAGGCAGTTTCACCAGCAAGGACGGAGCGGTGAGTTTCACAGGCAATTATAATCCTGTCAACTTCGGCAACGAGGGTGACAATAGCAAGCTCTACCTTGGCACAGACAACAAACTCCATCATCCCGACAACAATCTGACCATCGGCTCCTGCCGTGCCTTCTTCCAGCTGGGCAATGGTGCAAGCCTTGTGGGTGACGTGAATGTTGACGGCGCGGTGGACATTACCGACGTTGTCCAACTCGTGAACATCATCCTCGGCAAACAAACGGAGGTAACCAGCTCGGCTGACGTGAATGGTGACGGCACAGTGGACATCAGAGATGTGGTTAGACTTGTGAATATCATCCTCGGCAATGATTCACCTTCTATTCTTAAAATCAACAATGTCGTTACCAATGTGGAAATTGATTATTAGTGATTTTTGTCTCGGACAATGATGAACAGAAATCCGAGGCAAAAAACATCCATAATTGAAGGAATTAATCAACACAGCCTCCATGCACATCGTATGGAGGCTGTGCCGTTTTGATGTCTTCCCATATCACATCGGCTTTCAACTACATCCTTATAAGATGCGCTCCATGCACAAAAAAACCTAATTGGGTGATTTGAAAACGTAATTTGGATAATAAAATCTGTAATTTGTATACATGAGATTTGCGTATTTTTTTTTATTTTTGCATCGTGAAAAGAAATAGAAAGAAACATATATCATTAACGGAGAAAACTAGATTATACAATGAAGAAAATGAGAATGATGGCTGCCGCTCTGATGCTGATGATTACGGCAGTGGCCTTCGGGCAAAGCAAGGTTTACATGACTAAGGAGATTACACCTGAGTCATTAGTGAAAATATACAAGGCATTGGGCGTGGAAGCCAAAGGACGTGTAGCCGTGAAGATTTCGACGGGTGAAGGTGGCAACACACACTATCTGAAACCAACGCTCATCCGTCAGTTAGTGGATGAAGTGAACGGCACCATCGTTGAATGTAACACAGCTTATGGCGGTTCACGTCAAGACCCTAAAAAGCATTGGGAAACGATACATGAACATGGTTTTGATAGCATCTTCGCCGTAGATTTGATGGACGAGTTCGGACAGATTCGCATTCCCGTTCAAGACAAGAAACACTTGAAATACGACATTGTAGGCGAACATCTTGCCAACTACGACTTCATGATTAATCTGGCTCATTTCAAGGGTCATGCTATGGGCGGTTTCGGTGGTGTGATGAAAAATGCCTCCATCGGTGTGGCTTCTACTGCAGGCAAGTGCTATATACACTCAGCAGGCAAGACCGATGACCCCAAGAAAGCATGGACACCCGAATATCTCGCTGCAGGTAAAACACAAGACAACTTCCTTGAGTCGATGGCAGCAGCCGCACAAGCCGTTCATAACTATTTCAGTGGACGAGTTATCTATATCAACGTAATGAACAATATGTCGGTTGATTGCGATTGCGACGGACATCCCGCCAAGCCCGAATTGAAGGATATGGGCATCATGGCATCCCTTGATCCTGTTGCTGTTGACCAAGCTTGTCTCGACATGGTATTCAATTATCAAGGTAAGCCAGGCGATGATAACAAGCCACTCATTCAACGTATCAATCGTCAACACGGTACGTATATCACCGATTACGCAGAACGGATAGGATTCGGTTCGAAGAAATACGAACTCATCAATATTGACAAATGATAAAGAGATTGTTTTATGTGCTCATCGCTTTGGCTATGGGCACTTTTTTATATGCCTCTCCCACCCCAATTCCAGGAGGGATTGTTAAGACGCCTGATGTTACAGATACCATCACATCATCAAATAAAACTTCTCTTTCTTGGGAGAGAGTTGGGGAAGATTTACCTGATGTGGTGGTGACAGGTACACGCAATGCCGTTGACGTTCGACACCTACCAATGACTGTAACGGTTATCGGACGTGAGAAGTTGACTGAACAATATCAGCCTTCTATATTACCTACGGTGATGCAACAGGTACCAGGATTGATGGTTACCAGTCGTTCGATGATGGGCTATGGTGTATCGACGGGAGCCGCTGGTGGAATCAATCTACGTGGCATTACGGGCGGTGCAGGTCAATTGCTTGTTTTAATAGACGGTCACCCTCAATACAACGGTGTCTATGGTCACCCCATCAGCGACAGCTATCAGACTTTGATGGCTGAGCGAGTGGAGATACTTCGCGGACCAGCATCGGTGCTGTATGGAAGTAATGCGATGGGTGGCGTTTTGAATATCGTCACCCGTTCGATGCATGAAGATGGCGTGAAGACCAGTATCAATCTCGGTGCAGGTAGTTATGGAACTATTCAGACGGAAGCCTCCTATCAGGTGCGCAACGGTAAATTTTCATCCACCGTATCTGCTCAGTATGGTCGTACAGACAATCACCGTCCTCGTATGGGTTTTGAACAATATGGCGGTTACCTGAAACTCGGCTACGACTTTACGGAGCATTGGAATGCCTATGTCGATGCAGACATCACGCATTTCAACAGCAGTTATCCAGGTGCCGTGAGCATTCCGTTGTATGATGCAGACCAATGGATTACGCGTGGTGTGGTCTCGGCTGCATTGGAAAACCACTATAACCGCACAAGTGGAGCGCTGAGCGTTTATAGCAACTTCGGACGTCATAAGATTGACGATGGTACAGCTAATCCCGCACAACCTACACAACGTTTCTTCCGTTCGAAAGATGCATTGACAGGTATCTCTTGGTATCAGAGCGCCCAACTATTTGAAGGCAATCGCCTAACCGTAGGAGTTGACTATCAACATATCTACGGTAAGGCTTACTACACGTCGAAGCAGACTGGTGAGGTTCTCGATACCCCCAACAAACAGAGCGGCAAATCGCATCGCAATGAGATAGCTGGATATGTAGACTTCCGACAAGATATCCTTAAATGGCTGACCGTTGATGCAGGTCTGCGCATCGACCATCATTCTATAACTGGTACGGAATGGATTCCACAAGCAGGTATTGTTGTGCGCCCAATGGTTACAGGCGAAGTGAAAGCGATGGTAAGCAAAGGTTTCCGTAATCCGACAATGCGCGAGATGTATCTCTATCCACCCTCTAACGAGGAACTGAAACCTGAGCGAATATGGAACTACGAACTGTCGTGGAAGCATAGACTTGGTGCATTCAACTACGGAGCCAATTTGTATTATATAAAAGGTGACAATATGATTCAGACCGTCAATCGCAAGAACGTGAACACGGGCGTAATAGAAAACTATGGCGTAGAGTTGGAAGCCGCCTACCACATCAACAACTATTGGTCAGTAAACACGAACCACTCCATATTGCACATGGAACATCCCGTCATTGCAGCACCAACCTACAAAGGATTTCTTGGCGCTAACTACCATTACAACAAATGGACTATCGTGGCAGGATTGCAATACATCAATGGCCTCTACACGGCTGTAGGAGACAACGAGCAAAAGGAGAATTTCTGTTTGTTGAACGCCACCGTTTCTTATGCCATATGGAAAGGGCTCAATCTTTGGATACGCGGAGAGAATTTGTTGGCGCAAAGCTATGAAATCAACCTCGGCTATCCCATGCCCAGAGCTACGTTCATGGGTGGTATCAACTGGAATTTCTAATTAAAACCATTTCCAAATATGTTATGGAAATTCGCAATTTTGCCCCCCAAAAACGGGCACTATTTCAAAATGATTTAGACTTGGTCGAAAATATGGGAATCTGAAGGGATTTTGTTAATCGACTGATTATCAGTACAATAACCATCCTTCACAATTATAGACAGGCTATAAAACCGTAAAAAAGACGCCAAAAGACATGTTTTTGGGTGTTCATAACGTATAATTCTGCCACTCATAACACATATATTTACGGTCACAAAGTAATACTTTAGCTGTTATAACTCATAACATTTTTCAGAAAGATGTATAATAACATGCGTTTTAACTCATTATTTCGCTCTTCCAACTCTATATTGCAAGAAAATCCAGACATTATTTTGTTAAGATGTATGACATATTGATTGTGGATGTTGTACAACAAACAATAAGATTTAGAAGATTTAACGACTTAAAACAACATATTTTAGATAAACAAGCGTTTATAATATAGACTCAAATATAAATCATCAATGAGCATGAAATCCATCATTACCAATTTGAGGGTGTTAGTAATCTCAGTTTTCTCCATGTTCTGTTTGGGAGTATTTGCAATCCCTGCCACTATCGGAATGGAACTCAACAAGAAAGTGAAGAAGAAGGAAGTGCCACAATTGCTGAACTATCCAAGCGCGGAACTGAGCGAGTATCGCTTACATGGTGGCGAAGTGGTAATCAAGGGGCATATCCTTGTGCCAGAGGAAGCAAAAGGCGAAAAGATTCCTGAGCTTAACAAACTGAATGGTGTCATCAAAGTCATCATGCGCGACTACATCGTCCGTAAGGAGAAGACTCAGCTCATCGAATTTAATCCCGACGGAACTTTCACGCTCAATGTCCGCTTGCCTTACCCCATGTTTTTGTTGATTCATCCTGTGACGATGGTGTATGCTTGTCCAGGGGATACGCTGGAGATGACTTTGGACCCCACAAAGCGAAAGCGCGAAGAGGCGTTCACATGGGATGGGACAGGACTGAGCGGCGAAGTGACCAAGTTGTACGATAAGATAAGAACAACCTACTGCGATTTCCCAGAGAAAGACAACATTCACGAAAAGGGACCTGACTCGCTAATGACGTGGAGGGATTTACAGGTGGCTTGTCTTGATGAGATGGTACGAAGGATGAACACAGGTCTGCCAGAACTTGAAGGCTGTTCACCCTTGGCATCTGATATCCTACGGACATATATTATCTCACAACACTTGGAACATATTTGCCGCTACTACATGCTTACAGACATGGAAAACATAGATAGAGAGACTTACTGGCAGCAGTTCTTCAGTTTCGTTGCGCCTCGTGAAAAATATCTGCTCGACAATCCGCTGCTGATGATTGCCGGCGAAGAGTTCTTTTTCAACTATGTTGAATATACTGTTATGCGCCCCTTGCATGGCAGAGTCATTAATTATTTGCCTTTCGACTACGACCCCAAAATAGCAGAAACTATCGCACAGGAGAAGGTCGTTTATAGTCGCGAGTTCAGAAGAAATGCCATGAACAAGTTGAACGACAAACTGCACATCAGTCCCACCGACTTCAGCGCACAGGTGTGCCAGCTTCGCGCCATCTTCAGCACTATGGATTGGCACGGAGACAACTATGACCAAGCCGCCGATGAAGTAGCTGCTGCTATGTCAGTTATCTCCCATCCCGAACTGATACGCCGTGCCATACTGACCTATCGCGACTATGTGAAGGAGAAAGAGATAAAGGTGGACGAACAAAAGCCAATGACAAAGGGCGACAGCATCTTCCAACGCATCATCGAACCATACAAGGGCAATGTGCTTTATGTTGATTTTTGGGAAATGTCGTGCGGACCTTGCCGAGCAACAATGCTCCACATGCGTGATGAGGTGGAGGCCAACAAAGACAAGCCCGTGAAGTATCTCTATATTACTGACGACACGCCTGAGCATTGCAAATCATTCCTTGAACCCAACAACATCCAAGGTGAGCATATTCACATCACTCGTAGCGAATGGGGCTATTTACAAGAGAAGTTCCAATTCAGCGGTATCCCCTTCGTCTTGCTCTTCGACAAGCAGGGCAAACAACGAGAAAACGTGACGGTGGAACAATTGCTGAACGAGTGAGAATAATCATACCCCCGCCTATTCACGTCAAAAACCGCATACGTTATATACCCCGTATGCGGTTTTTTAATAACTGTGTCTATAAAATAGCGAGGAGCCTCCTTTATCACAAAGAAGACTCCTCAGTGTTTTTTCATAGTGAAGATTAATAATTTGTTTTTGAATCAACGATTCAAGTAATCCTCTGCAAAGGTAACGATATTTTTCTTACCCACAAATTATTCTGGTACTTTTTTTAATAAAAATGAAAAAAACATTCAAAATACTATTATTATAGCAAAAATCACCCTAATAAGCACATTAACAATCCAACAATTATAAATAATCAAAAGATGACAACACGCTAAATATCATAAAAAAACAAAGCACCTACATAAAACAAAAACGCTACGACGGGAAAACATCGTAGCGTTAATTCACAGAGCCTCGTCATCAGGCTTTTCCAATTGTCTTTTTATCTTTGGCAAATGCTTCTTCTTGCGCAACCATTTTTCCTTACGCAATTCATATTCCTCTTGATGACGTTCGAGAAAATTATCTGCCATAAATGCGTTATTTAAACTTGCTATAAATGACACTTATCTTTACTGGTTCGTGGGGATTCTCACTACCACCTATCAAACGAGTGCTTGTAAGCGACATGTCATGAACAATCTTTGTCACTTCTCCCGTAGAGGAATTAGTAGTCTTTGTTACCGGAACTAACACCACTTTATTCCAATTCTCAGAACCACGATGCTTATTCATATACGATAGCATACCACTGATATTACTAAAGGTATAAGAATTGTATGTCTTAGAGAAAGTTGCCAAATAAGATGTTCTATTGTTTGTCACTCTTCCTTTTTCAAAGAATGTATTCAAGCTATCGGCAGGAATCATCATGATTTCCGATGGAACAGGAAGGGCATACTTATTATAATGAGAGTCGTTGATTCTTGTCAACACCACCTTTGCCGTATTGATAGAATCCTTTTCATGCCCCAAATAGATGTCATCAACGGGAATCGTAATTTCGGTAAAGATTCCTGCAGGGGTCTTCAAGTAAGTACATGTATTATCAGAAGCCAATTTCTTGATAGAAGCCTTGTCGTTGGTTATACGAGTTTGTTGAAGAACTTCCTCTGTTCCCGAGAAACTGGCAACACCTGTCGATAACGTATCTTTTGATAAATAGCGGAAATATACATTCAACTGACTCACGGTAATATAAGCCATCGAACCCAATCCTCCCACATTCTCAAAATAGAATCCTGGAACCACGTTATTGATGAATGTCAATGAATTCTTGAAATATTCAGGATGCATATAATAACTATGAATGATGTATGTACCATAGTTGTTATAAACATAACCATCCTTATCCGTGTATTCATCATTCAATTTTATGCGAAGATAAGGAGTATAAGTATTCTTCTTACGAGTAGCCTCTGGAACATCGTAGTTAACCAACGAATACGTATGTTCCTTTATCAATCCATCTTCTCTCAACAAACCATTAGCTTTGGGATCATACGTAGAGTAATATGGTACTCCTTCCTTCATCGGCTCAATCATCTCGCTGGCACGCAACTTCATGGAAGTAAGGGTATCCCCATAGCTTTTCACGAAATATAAACTAATGTCACATGAATCAGCTACAACTTCTCCATCTGCCACACTTAACATTTGTTCTCGTGTCGGGAATTTGAAATTCTCCATCGTATGGAATTGCGTCATAAAGTCGCCCGTAATGTAATTACCAGTTTCGGGGTCCCTGATTTTTCCTAAATACCCAACCGTATTGAGTGAAAGCACAGAGTCTACCACTATTGAACGGGTAGACAAAGTAAAGGTATCCGTTGAAATATCTAAGTTATCCATATTGTTTACCAGTGAGATACCAATATGATCGGTGGTTTCATCACAAGCCGTAAACACGAAAGCAGCGAGAAAAGCAAGTCCCGCAAGAAATCTACATTTCATCGTAACAATAAACAATAATTTATTCGTTTGGACAAATGCTCTCATAGAAATCCTTATAAGCATCTGCAAAATCATCGCCAGGATATTTCAATACAGGAACATTCTTTGTAGCTGCATATTTGAGCAATGTTGAGTTTACTTTCTTGCTCGCCTCAATCACGCCGTCACTATAGTCAATGGCCATCTTACCCAACTCTATGAAATCAAATTCATCCTTGTATTGATTGAGCAATTCAAGTTTTGCTTCCCTAAACTCAACGCTATGCTTGAATTTCTCTCCCAATTCATGTTTCAACTGACTCTGGAAAAGGGAAGTAACAACCTTAGTATTGGCAAATGATGGTTCGTCGTGATAAGCAGTCTTCACATAAAGTGGAATCACCGCACTCATCCATCCTTGGCAATGTATAATGTCTGGAGTCCATCTCAGTTTCTTTACCGTTTCCAAGACTCCTCTCGCAAAGAAAATGGCACGTTCACCGTTATCAGGATATTCGACTCCCATCTCGTCAACCGACATTTGCCTCTTCATAAAGTAATCATCGTTGTCGATGAAGTACACCTGTATGCGAGTGGAAGGTATTGAGGCAACCTTGATAATCAATGGGTGGTCGGTATCATCTATGATTAAGTTCATTCCCGAAAGGCGAATTACCTCATGCAACTGTCCCCTGCGCTCATTGATGTTTCCCCATTTAGGCATAAAGGTACGGATCTCATATCCTCCCTCTTGTATCTTCTGAGGTATTTCACGACCCATAATCGACATCTCTGAATCAGGGACATAGGGCACAATCTCCTGGTTGACGAACAATACTTTCTTTGCCATTATATTACGTTTTAACAGTTTACATGGAATTGCATATAGACAGAGTCCAATAAACAATTCCATGCAAAGTTACAAAAAAATTTTCAAAAACGACCAAAACGAGCCGTAATTAGAACAAAATGATAGTTTTATTATGAGAAATTAACTCACTCTATCACTACAAGCGGGGAATCCTCCAACACACTTTCACCTGTTTTCACGCAAATGGCTGTCACTTTTCCGTCTTTCTCTGCTTCCAAGTTATTGGCCATCTTCATGGCTTCCAGCACAACGACTACATCACCGGCTTTCACATCATCGCCTACCGCTACCTTGATTTCCGTAATCACGCCTGGCAATGGTGCCTTAATCGCATTGGCAGTATTCACGTTAGCTGCGGGAGTGGCTTCCGAAGAGTCTGAAGATTCAGCGGCAGGTTGTCCCAACACCACCTTTTTCTTCCCAGGTTCTGCTTCTGGTTCCATCTCTACCTTGTATTCCTCGCCATTCACGGTTACGTTTGCCACATTGTCAACGATTTCGCCAATGACAACTTGATATTCTTTTCCGTCGATTGTATATTTATATTCTTTCATGATTATCTAATTTTATTTACTCCTTATGGTTTCGGGGTCATGCTTAAAAACTTCGCGTTCCACAATGTATGACGTGGTTTTATCGTAATGATACCCGACTCCTTATCGTGAACGTTATTGCCTTGGAATTCATGCAATGCCAACGCAATCGCAGCATAGATATTCTTGTCCATTTCTATCATATTTATTGACCTTTTCTTACATCGGCATACATCCGTGTTTCTTGGCTGGCAATCCTTGTTTCTTGCAAGACAATTGTGCCAAGCCACGACAAATACGGAAGCGCGTATTGCGTGGTTCAATCACGTCATCGATATAACCATATTGGGCTGCTTGATAAGGATTGGCAAAGAGTTCGCTATACTCTTCTTCCTTCTCGGCAATAAATGCTTTCACGTCTTCACCAGCCTCTTTCTTTGCCTTCACGTCTCTTGCATAGAGAACGGCAACGGCACCGCTTGCTCCCATTACTGCTATTTCACTTGAAGGCCATGCAAAGTTCAAGTCGGCACGCAATTGTTTACAACCCATCACGATATGACTACCACCATAACTCTTACGTAATGTAATCGTAATCTTAGGTACAGTAGCCTCTCCGTATGCATAGAGCAACTGAGCACCATGCAAAATCACGGCGTTATATTCCTGTCCTGTTCCAGGCAAGAATCCTGGAACATCTACCAAAGAAACGATTGGAATGTTGAATGCATCGCAGAAACGCACGAAACGAGCACCCTTACGAGAAGCATTCGTATCGAGAACGCCAGCGTAAGCAGCTGGTTGGTTGGCAACGATGCCCACACTCTGACCGTTGAATCGTGCAAAACCCGTGATGATGTTCTTGGCAAACTTAGGTTGTACCTCGAAGAATTCACCATTATCTGTCAAGGCGGTAATCACCTTATACATATCGTATGCCTTATTGGGATCGTCTGGGATAATCTCGTTGAGGATGTCTTCCTTACGGTCGATAGGGTCACTACACTCAATACGTGGAGCCTCCTCCATGTTGTTTGATGGAATATAGCTCAGCAATGTCTTAATCATCGCCATCGCTTCCTCTTCGGTTTTAGCGGTGAAGTGAGTAACACCACTCTTGGTAGCATGAACTGAAGCACCACCTAAATGTTCTGCGTCAACACTTTCGCCCGTCACGGTTTTCACCACGGCAGGACCAGTCAAGAACATATAACTGGTATTTTCCATCATCAAGATGAAGTCGGTCAAGGCAGGACTATAAACAGCACCACCAGCACAAGGACCCATGATAGCTGAAATCTGGGGAATAACACCAGAAGCGAGGATATTACGTTCGAAAATCTCACCATATCCAGCCAACGAACAGATACCTTCTTGAATACGAGCGCCACCAGAGTCGTTCATGCAAATCATCGGTGCGCCATTTTGCATGGCCATATCCATCACCTTACAAATCTTCTGACTCATCGTCTCTGACAAAGAACCGCCATTCACGGTGAAGTCTTGAGCAGACACATATACCAAGCGACCGTCAATCGTGGCACTTCCCACTACTACGCCATCACCCATATATTGTTTCTTTTCCATGCCGAAGTTGTGGCAACGGTGAAGTTTAAACATGTCATACTCTTCAAATGAGCCTTCATCTACCAACATCTCGATACGCTCACGAGCCGTATACTTTCCACGTTGATGCTGTTTGTCGATGGCTTTCTCACCACCTCCGAGAGACGCCTTTTGTCGTTTCTCAATCAATTCCTTGATTTTTTCAGTCTGTTTACTCATAAATATTTTGTTATACTAATCGTTCTTTTGAAAAAAGCGGTGCAAAGGTACGAAAAAAAGGGCAAAGACTTAAACAAAACACCTAATTTATTGGTATTTCGTACATTAATTAAGGATTTGTAACCATTTTCCGTGTTGATTTTGGGAAATCTCTCATTTCGTTTGTCTTTGTCTTACCGCCTCGAATAATAGGATGGCTGCACTCACGGAAACATTCAACGAGTCCAATCTTCCAAGCATGGGAATCCGAATGTGCGAATCTGCAGCCTCTCGCCATTGATCGGTGAGTCCCGTAGATTCCGTTCCCATAACAATAGCGGTTGCTCTACGCATGTCAGTATCGTAATACAAGTGGGAATCTTGCAATTGTGCCGTGAGAATCTGTATTTGTCGTTCCTTGAGAAAACGTATGCAATCGGCAGAAGTGCAAGCTACACAAGGCACACTAAAGATGGCTCCGATACTGGAACGTATCAGATTGGGATTGAAAACATCGGTGAGCGGGTCGCAAACGATAACGGCATCGGCGGAAGCAGCATCGGCACTTCGCAGGACGGCACCCAAATTGCCTGGTTTCTCTACGCTTTCCAACACTACTACCAAGGGATTATCTGGCAATTTCAAGTCTTCGAGTTGCAACTTTCGTGTTTTCACTACCGCCAAAACGCCTTCCGTACTTCCCCGATAAGCCATTTTCTCGTAGACAGGTGGCGTTACTTCATAACAAAGACAATGGAACGCATCTCTATCCATGATGTTCTCGCCGCACAAAGAAGGACAGAAGAACACGGAATCCAACTCAAAGCCTGCTTCGATACAATGTTGCAATTCGCGTTGACCTTCCACAACAAACAATCCATCCTTTCTGCGCTCCGAAGATTTCTGTTGTAACGCAACAACCTTTTTCACTTTCGGATTCTGTACGCTTGATATGATATAATCCGCCATATTTTCGGTTGAAATATTCACTAATTATTGATTAAGGAAATGCAAAGATACGAAAAATATTTGAAACAGACTTGGGTAAACGATAAATTTAGCCTTTGCAAACGATATGTTTAGCTCACCTAAACGATATGTTTACGTGTCCTAAACATATCGTTTTCAATTTCCTTCTATTATCAATAGCTTTGAGAAGATGATGGACAATTCCTAAAATGCTAATTATCAGCAAGTAAATGAGGATTACTTGCAATTCTGAAATTCGTATTCCCGAAACGGAGGAATAAGGAATGGAGGCAATAAACGACAAGGATATTTGAAGCCAACGCACAATCTCTCCCATTGCAACGAATATCAAGGAACGCAAAAACGGAATAAACCACAACACAAAGGATAATAAAGTGCCGAAGATAATCAGCATTGCAGCTGGAACGACGATAAGATTAGACAAGAGGAAACAACTAGAGAATAGTCCGAAATGATATAATACCAACGGGAAAGTTCCGAGTTGCGCGGCAATAGGCAATAAGACGAAGGTGGCAAATGCTTTCTGTAAAATGGTATGGGGATTGAAGCCCCAATTTTTCAACCATTGAAAGAAGAACAAAATGGCAAATACAGCAGAGAAAGATAATTGAAAGCCAATGTCCCAAAGCAACAACGGATTCGCCACAAGCATGATGATGGCCGCCAACGATAGCGAATTGATGGTGTAAGCAGAACGATGGGCAAGCGAAACCAATCCCAATATGGTAAACATGGTAGCTGCTCGAACGAGCGACGTGGGTAATCCCGTCAACAAGACGTAAGTCCAAATGGCAAGAATCACCATCATTTGCGACAAAATGTGCTTCTTCCTTCGCGATAAAGCAAACATCAAGATGGCGTAAAGGATTCCTAAATGCAAGCCCGACAAGGCCAACACATGAGAAGAACCTGTTATTGAGAATAGTTTTTTGGTTGTTTGGCTCAATCCACTTTTATCTCCCAAGGTCATAGCTGCCACGATAGCAATATTGGATGAATCATCTGCCTCCATGGGAAATGACTTTACCAACAAATTCCTCCATTTCATCGCACTTAAACGTGCTCTTTGAAATAAAGAAAGAGTAGAAAGGGAAACAACAGAATATTGCCATTTTTCATCATCTATAAACGTTTGTCCTCGATAACCTTGCACTTGCGCCCAACGAACGACATGGAAATTTGAAAGAGAGTCTTTTTGCACAAAAGGCTTGATGCGAGATTGCACGAGCAAACCACTTCCAATCTCTGGCAAAAGATGTTTCTTACGAGTAGAATCCCACATCATGGAAGTTTGTATCTTGATAGGATGATGATTGTCAACCACCAACATATCTAACATGGCCACCTTTCCTCGAATTATAGGTTTACTTATTACAACGCCTTGAAACGTTGTTTCCTTTTGCGTATCAATAAATTCAAGTCGGTTTTCCCGTACGTTAACCAGCCATGAACCAAGTAAAAAGACACATCCGAGAAGCACCTCACTTTGCAATAGTGGTTTTCTACGAGAAAGAAAATAAGCCAGCAAGCCAACCAACGTACATAAAAGCCATAAAAAGGTTGGCAAATAGGCGTGAAAGAAGTCGCCAAACACAATGCCAAGAACCAGCGCAACACCGATTCTTGGCAATGGATATAGTTGTAAGCGACTATTCACGAGGGATTAGAAGTTATAATTGAAGCCGATGGAACAATATTCCTTGAACATCCAATAACCATAATCATCATCGCGAGCGCGGTTGTCGTCAAATCTCGGATAAACGAAGATGTTGGTGGAAATGTACTTGTTGAACTGGAATGTAAACGTGTTTTCCCATTCATACTCCACACGCTTGTAACTGGTGAATCCATACATCCTACTCTTCCATTTCACGTTTTCAGCCAATATCCATGTAACATCTATCGTAAACTGAGAACCGATGTCGGTATAATGATGCTTATTCAAATCTATTCCATGACGTGAGGGGAACCATGAGAATGTACCGTTATTGTTGTCGAAAATGGTACGGTCAACATAACGATAGTTTACGGCGAACGGTGATAAGTTGACGGTTCCCGTAAGTTTCTTCTTCAGCCATTCCACCTTGTAATCCATACCAAGACCCAACTTAACGTCAAAAGGTGATGTGAAGTCTGAATATGTACGGCGGTCGTTTACCTTCAAACCACGTGTAAACTGCGTTTGCGCAATCATTTGCAAGGTATAATACCAATGTTTTGTGGCTTGCAAACCTACCTTACTGGTAAGACGAATGAGGTCTTCGTTAGCCTTAAACTTATTCACGGTATCTGAACGAGAAGTCATGAAACCAAGTTTCATTTCAAGTTTGTTATCCCATTTCCACTTGCTCTTATTGTCATAGTTGGCTTCCAAGGTTAAACTTGACAATAAAGAATAGTTGCTCTCACCACCTTTATACCAGTTGCCAGACACATAGTTTTGCAAGAACTGCAAGAAACCATCTCCCTTGAATGTCCAGAACTTTGGTTTTTCAACCACCACTTCTACAGGTTCAGGGTCTGCTTCGATGGGAGCTTCGTTGCTAAGTTCGGCAATCGTTTCTGCCACGGCAGATGATGCGTTTATGGCAGATGCAGGCAAACTTGCCTGTTCCAATTGCGTCAACGTTCCCTTCACTAAATCTGGTCTGTTTAAGTAAATCTTTGCCAACGTAGCGTTAACCGCATGCAATTCGTTATTAGCGGTATTCATCCCGAAAAGATCGTGAGTCACTCCGTTGTAGAAATGCAATGGAGAGAACAACTGGTAAAACTTTGAATTAACGGAAGCATATCCATTTTGGACATGAACATTCTTGATGCTATCGTAGCGAGCTTTGTACAAGGCAATAGAGTCTTGGTATTTCTTCACGATAGACGTGTCAGATTTCGTTCCAAAGTTGGCTGCCGACAATCCAACACATGTCATCAAGGCAATTGATAGGATAAATGGTCTTAAATGTTTCATCATATTTTTGTTTTATTTCATTCTGTTTGCAAAGATAAACATTATATTTGAAAAAGCGTTTTCATATTGCGAAATTTTTCAAAATGACAAGAATCACGATAAAATGGCGATAAAAGATGCAATCAATTTGTGATTGACATACGGTCAACATAAGATATTGGGCGTTTTTGACATCTTTTTGAAAGAAAGAATGGTAAAGTCAAAAATATGTTGTATCTTTGCACATTATTTTTATTATACCATACATTCAAAAGAAAAAATCGTGGCAGAAACAAAGTATATCTTCGTGACGGGCGGTGTGGTTTCCTCTTTGGGAAAAGGCATCATTTCATCGTCTATCGGTAAACTCTTGCAAGCAAGAGGTTACAATATCACCATCCAAAAGTTTGACCCTTATATCAACATCGACCCAGGTACGTTGAACCCATACGAACATGGCGAGTGCTACGTAACTGTTGACGGTATGGAAACTGACCTCGACTTAGGTCATTATGAGCGTTTCACTGGTATCCAGACAACAAAGGCAAACTCACTGACGACGGGTAGAATCTATAAAGCCGTTATTGATAAGGAGCGTCGTGGTGATTACTTAGGCAAAACCATTCAAGTGGTTCCTCATATCACCGATGAAATCAAGCGCAACGTGAAATTGCTCGGCAAGAAATATCATTACGACTTCGTAATTACGGAGATTGGCGGAACCATCGGTGACATTGAGAGTGCGCCTTTCATGGAAGCCATTCGTCAGTTGCGTTGGGAGATGGGCAAGAATGCCATCAATGTCCACTTAACGTATGTTCCTTATCTGAAAGCGGCTGGTGAGTTGAAGACAAAACCTACTCAACATAGCGTAAAGGAATTACAGAGTGTGGGAATCCAACCCGATATTTTGGTATTACGTACCGAGAAGCATCTGAACGACGGAATTCTGAGAAAAGTGGCAAGTTTCTGTAATGTTGATGCTGATTGCGTAATTCAGAGCGAAGACTTACCCAGCATCTATGAGGTTCCAGTAAACATGCAGAACCAAGGTTTAGATGTCGCTATATTGAAGAAACTCGGTGAACCCATCGGAGAGAAACCTGCATTGGGACCATGGAGAAGTTTCTTGGATCGTCGCAAGAAAGCCACGAAAGAAGTACGTATCGGTTTGGTAGGTAAATACGACCTGCAAGATGCATATAAGAGTATTCGCGAGAGTCTTTCACAAGCAGGTACATATAATGACTATAAGACGGTATTGACTTTCATCAACTCAGAGAAAATAACGGAGGAAAACGTGGAAGAGAAGTTGGCTGGTCAAGACGGTATCGTGATATGTCCAGGATTCGGTCAACGAGGCATTGAGGGTAAGATTGTTGTCGCTCATTATTCTCGTACGCACGACATTCCCACCTTCGGCATCTGCCTTGGAATGCAGATGATGGTGATAGAGTTTGCTCGCAACGTATTGGGATATGCCGATGCCAACTCGCGTGAGATGGATGAGAAGACCAACAACAACGTGATTGACATCATGGAAGAGCAGAAGAACATCACCAACATGGGAGGTACGATGCGTCTCGGTGCTTACGAGTGCGTGCTCAAGCAAGGTTCGCGCGCCGCAAACATCTATCAGAAGACTATCGTGCATGAGCGTCATCGTCACCGTTATGAATTCAATAGCCAATACCAACAAGAATACGAGCGTGCAGGTATGCAATGCGTAGGACGCAATCCTGAGAGCGACTTGGTGGAAATCGTGGAGATTCCTGGATTGAAATGGTACATCGGAACACAATTCCATCCCGAATACCAATCCACCGTATTGAAGCCCCATCCCTTGTTTGTGGACTTCATCAAGACGGCCATTAACTTTAAGAAAGAGGCTTAGTGTTGGTAAAATGACATTGCATGTAGGAGAACAATGAAAAAATAAGTTGGCATGATTTTTGTTTTCTATCCCAATGATAGAATTTTGCCAAGTTGAAATACAAATATTACTCAAAGAAAAATGGATAAAAACAATTTAATTGGATTTGTTTTAATCGCACTCGTGCTGATAGGATTCAGTTGGTACACTCGTCCTTCAGAGGAAGAACAACGTGCCGCATTCGTACAAGATTCCATTGCGCAGGTAGCGAGAATGAATGCTGAGAAGCAACGTCAGGTGGAAGCTGCCGCAAAGGAAAAAGAGGCGAAAGAGAAAGTACTGAACGATACAGCCGCCCTATTCCATTCAGCCATGAATGGTACGGAGAGCAAAATCATGTTGAAGAATGAGAAGTTGGAACTTACCTTCAACACCAAAGGAGCTACCGTTGAGAAAGCCATCATCAAGAATTTCGAGGATAGGGAGGATCATCCCAACCTTACTTTGTTTGATGAAAAGACTCAGAAATTGAACTATACATTGGTTGCTAAGGAATCCAACATCTCAACGCAAGACTTGTTCTTCCAACCATCTGAGGTATCGGATAGCACGGTTACGTTCACGGCTGTGGCAGGTGAAGGAAAGAACATCACGCTTAGCTATCGTCTTGGCCCAGATTACATGTTGCACATGAAGATGTTAGTAACGGGTATGGATGGTCTTTTCGCACCCAACACTAATACAATGGATATCAACTGGCAAGATAAATGTCGCCAACAGGAGAAGGGTTTCATGTTCGAGAATCGCTATGCTACGCTTACTTGGCACGAAACGGAAGGCGGTACCGACTATCTGAACGAGATGAAGGAATATACCGACGAACCCGTACAAGAAAAGATTGATTGGGTAGCATTCAAGAATCAATTCTTCTCGGCAGTTATCATCGCCAAGAACGATTTCCAAACAAATGCTTTGATGACTTCAATCCCACAAGAGAAAGGTTCTGGATTCCTCAAGCAATACGAGGCAAAATTGAAGACATTCTTCGACCCGAAGGGTGTTACGCCCAGCGAATTCGACTTCTATTATGGTCCTAACGACTTCCGTTTGTTGAAGCGTGTGGAGAAGCAATGCGATTTCGATAAGGACTTGGAAATGGAACGCCTTGTTTACTTAGGTTGGCCTTTGTTCCGTATCATCAACCGTTGGTTTACCCTTTACGTATTCGACTGGCTCACGGGCTTGAAGATTAACATGGGTATCGTATTGATATTGATTACGCTTTTGTTGAAACTCATCACGTTCCCATTGGTGAAAAAGAGCTATATGAGTTCTGCCAAGATGCGTGTGCTGAAACCGAAACTCGATGCTGCCACGGCTCAATATAACAAACCCGAAGACCAGATGCAGAAGCAACAAGCCATGATGGCTGAATACGCCAAGTATGGCGTGAGTCCTCTATCGGGATGTTTGCCCATGCTGATACAGATGCCTATCTGGATTGCCATGTTCAACTTTGTGCCTAACGCCATTCAATTGCGTCGTGAGAGTTTCCTTTGGATTGACGACCTCAGTACATACGATCCTATTATTGAATGGGGAAAGAACATTTGGCTGATTGGCGACCACCTCTCACTCACATGTATTCTTTTCTGTGTGGCTAACGTTCTCTATTCTTGGATGACGATGCGCCAGCAGAAAGACCAAATGGTTGGCCAGCAAGCAGAGCAAATGAAGATGATGCAATGGATGATGTACTTGATGCCAGTGATGTTCTTCTTCATGTTCAACGATTATTCTTCAGGTTTGAACTTCTACTATTTCGTCAGTCTCTTCTTTAGCGCCGCTATCATGTGGACACTCCGCAAGACGACAAACGACGCCAAACTCTTGTCTATCCTTGAAGCTCGCTATCAAGAGAACAAGAACAACCCGCAGAAGAAAGTTGGTGGTCTTGCCGCTCGCTTACAAGCTATGCAAGAACAACAGATGGAAATGCAAAGAAAACGCGAAGAACTGGAGCGTAAGAAACGGAATTTAGGTAAACAATAATCCTTTTTCCATGAAAGCAAATACTTGAGATATAACCCCCAAGAGCCATCAAAACTCTTGGGGGTTACTTTTATTTTGCTCCTTTCCTTCGGTTACAATCACGGCAGAGCATTTGGCAATTCCCTATCACCGTCTTTCCTCCATCGTGCCACGGAGTGATATGGTCGCCTTCCATTTCATTGAAATCAAACTCAACGTCCTTATTCGGACAATCGGGATTGGCGCAATGATGATGCTGGGCTTCATATACTTCCAACTTGATGTCATCTGGAAAAGCACGCAAACCAAGGTCGTGTTCATCGCGAGTAAGCACGTACGAACAAATACCTTTCTTGTTTTGCACCTCACTGTCTATTATCAATTTCCCTATTTCTTGGTCTATCTTCGCCTTGTCAATCAATTCGTCTTTGAAACGATCATAGAGTTTTCCCCAATCCACTCCTTTCATTATCTGCTTTCGTTTCTTCAAGTCATACGTAGCTGTAATCCATGTGATAACCGCCGAGAAATATTGCCATAATTGTACGGCATTCGGGTCGTGCTGATGCTTGGCCATATATCCTTCAATCGTCATCTTCTGCCCTGGCTTACTCTGTGAGTTGGCAATCCATTTGAGAGCCGTCTCCAAATAGTCTTGTCGTATTGGCGAACCGTTAAGCAAATACTTGCCCATGTTGTAAGCGGCACAATTCGACTTGGAGAAATACCGTTTCGCATCACTTACAAACGGTCCTGCATAGACGGCATTACGCAATTCTTGAGCGGTTAACCGTTCTCCTGCGATATTGATAGTTTCAAACCAATCTAACTTTTCCTTATCATTACCCGAACAAACATACACCATCAATTCATAATCCAGTATTTCATTCTGTTCGCTTTCCGTCAGGTTATGAAAGTATTGGAAATCGTAAGCGAAATCACCATTCACGTATTGGCAAATACTGATGGTACGTTGCTGACCATCCATTACCTCAAACGGCACTTCTGCATCTTCATCGCGTGTTGCCCAATACATCACATTCAACGGGAATCCTTTCTTGATTGTAGTTATCACCGCTGCCCGTTTCTTCTCGTCATAGATAAACTCGCGCTGATAGGGTGGACGTATATCAAGTTTACCACCATAGCCACGAACACCTTGCTCTTCATTGTCCTCGTAACCATTCGTTAGTTCACGGACTGTAATCTTTTGTAATTCGATTTGCATGGTTGTTATTGTTTTTTTCGGATTAGTATTCTTGAATAGGGACATTTATGAATGCCATTAATAGTATAGGCGATGTCTGTACGTCCTCTGTAATTCTTTTTAACTCCTATATCACTTGCCAGTTTTCCACTTCCAAGCCCTATTATCTCAAATTGCTCGGGATTAAAACTTGTCATAAAAGAGTCGGGAACACCCATAATACCCTCGTAATCTATGGGAATGTCTGATATGTTATTTACGTTTATTGCATCGAAGTTGTCATACTTAGGATATTCATCCGCATTGTATGTCCTATACATAACAAGTAATTCGTGTCTTTTCTTTATATCCAAATTCGTGAACCAAATAATGTTTCCAAATTTAGCCACCTTTTTATTTCCTATTTCAAATACGTTTCCTCCTTCAAAATCCATTGGTACAATAAATTGTTTAGGTGAAGAGTAGCCAATCCATATATGATTATCTCTGATATAAGGAAAAATCTCTTTATAATGAAGAGCATTATATGGTCCTAAAACTATAAACTTCTTCTCATACTTCATTAATTGTGCCACATATTCCCTAAATAAGGAGAATGGCGGATTGGTTACGACAATATCCGCTTCCTTCAATAGCTCTATACATTCACGGCTACGGAAATCACCATTCTCTTTCAATATAGAGAGAACGTTCTTGTCGTTTTGTATCAGATATCGCACATCGGCTAAGTCTACACGCCCGTCACCATTCATATCTTTTACTTCCGTAATCTCTACTTTATATGCAACTTTTTTGTCTTCCCCTTCTTTATCAATGGCAAAAAGAGGTAATTCCTTTCCGACAACTGGCGAACCATTATAGCAAGTAGCAATGAGTTTCTTCAACCCAAACGCATTAAAGTTGTTGGCAAAATACTTGAAGAAATTACTTTCGTATGGGTCATCACAATTACAGAGAATCGTCTTTCCACGAAAATGTTGACGATAGTGTTTCAGTTCGTTTTCTATATCAACGAGTTGCGTATAAAACTCGTCTTTCTTGGCTTCTTTAGCCGCATTCAAATTCTTGTTAGCCATAGATTGATAGTTGTATATTTGCACCCAACTATCAATCACGCCACGACGCAAAAAAGGCGTGATGCACCTTTTGCGTCCAGCTTGGAGGCAGCCTCGGATGGAAACCTCCGCAATCTTTTACAAGTATGCACCACGCCGAAGCGTGAATGCATTCCTATATACAAGATTGCGAGAGATGCCCATACGAGCGTCTTATCACATATTATCTCTGTACGTTTTTTATTTCCAAGAAGTTTCCGAGGCTTTTGGCTGAACGCGAAATAATAGCGAATGCTTTGTTTTTACCCACGATGTATTGGTGTAATCCGCACCTCTGTGCAAATTACCCGATGCAAAAATACAAATTCTTTTCTAATTTTCCAAAACATCAAGGTAGAACTTATAACCTCTAAAAACTGTTTTTCTGTTTTTATTCATGAAATCCCGTTTATTCACAATATCCAACTGACAAATAACAGGAATGAGATAGAGTTTTTGTTTGTCTAAACCATGAAATTTGTAGATTCTTCCAAGACCTCCCGTTTTTTACCTTAATTCACTCTATATCAATCATTTGAATTTTTGAAGACCTCATGTAAGACCTCACCTAACACCTCATGTAACACCTCATGTAAGACCTCACGTTGATTTCCTACTAATTTTCCCCCTTGACCTCATTGGGAGGGGAGCTTCAACTGGAGGTATTTACAAACTGAACCTTCCTCTCTTTTTCTGATTTGTAATCACCGTTATGTGGCAAAATGGCATTTTTATTTGGAAAAGATAAACCTATGCTTTGCGTTAGCTAAACGATAGGTTTGCATCGTGTAAACGATAGCTTTGCGATGCGTAAACCATAGCTTTATATCATCAAAACCAAATATATTCGCAATCCTTCAATGGTTTTTCTTTGTAACATGCAATCGTTATTGTTTTTTTTTGTAATTTTGCAAACAATAAAAAAATAGCTTATGAGAAGAACAATGATTCTGCTTACCGCAATCATTTTGACATTCGGTAGCACATTAGCACAAACGATGATTCAAAAAAACAAGATTCAACTCAAGAGTGACCTCATGACTCCCGAGGCATTGTGGGCGATGGGGCGCATTGGCGGGTATGCTGCTTCGCCTGACGGCAAGCATATCGCCTATCAGGTGGCATATTATAGCGTCAAGGAAAACAAGAGCCACCATATATTATATATCATGGATGCTGACGGGAAAAACCAGAAGCAACTCACCACGTCAGCTAAGAGTGAGACAGATGCTGCTTGGCTTTCCAACGACCGAATTGCATTTTGCACAGGTGGCGAGGTGTGGAGCATGAACATCGACGGCACCGACCGCAAGCAACTCACCAAGACAAACGGCGAGGTGGAAGGTTATCTCTTCTCACCTGATAAGTCAAAAATTGTCCTATTAAAATCCATTCCCTATCATGGTAGCATCAAGAAGAATCCTGAAGATCTTCCCAAGGCAACTGGAAGATTGATTACGGATATGAACTATCGCCATTGGGATCATTATGTAGAATCTATCGCTCATCCGTTTATAGCCAATGTTGCAGCCGACGGAACTATTGGTGAAACCAAAGACATACTTGAAGGAGAACCTTTCGAGTGCCCTACTGCCCCATTTGGTGGAATAGAGCAATTAGACTGGAGCAAGGATTCACGTTATATTGCTTACACTTGTCGTAAAAAAGAAGGAGTACAATATGCGGTTTCTACTGATACCGATATATTCCTTTACGATACCGAAACGGGAAAAGCAGAGAATCTTTGTAAGTCCGCTGACTACAAAGAGCCTCAAATAGACCTTTCAAAGACCATGAAAAACCAGTCGGTTAATGCGACCGATAACTTGAAGAACAACCCTGGCTACGACCAGAATCCTAAGTTCTCACCTGATGGCAAGTACGTAGCGTGGTTGTCTATGGAACGCGATGGTTATGAGAGCGACCGCAATCGTCTCTGCGTGTACGACTTGCAAACGGGAGATAAGAAATACATCACGGAATCGTTTGACTCTAACGTAGATGACTTCTGTTGGAGCGACACCAAGGATGCGATGATTTATTTCATAGGCGTTTGGCACGGAACGGAAAATCTCTATGCCATCAATTGGAAAGGTGAACTCAAACAATTGACCGAGGATTGGGCTGACTTCGGAAGTTTGCAAATGCTCAACAATAAAAAGCAAATCCTTGCAGAGCGTCATGATTATTTCAACGCTGCCGACCTCTACGTGATTACACCTAACTTCAAGAAGCCTGAAAAGACTGACGTGAAGCAAATCACGCAGGAAAACAAGCATATCTTCGACCAATTGGCAAAAGGTAAGGTGCAACAACGTTGGGTGAAGACAACCGATAACAAGGAAATGATGTATTGGGTGATTCTTCCGCCACATTTCGATGAAACGAAGAAATACCCCACCCTACTCTTCTGCGAAGGAGGACCTCAAAGTCCTGTATCTCAGTTCTGGAGTTATCGTTGGAACTTTATGATTATGGCTTCACAGGGATATATCGTCGTTGCACCTAATCGTCATGGCTTGCCTGGATTCGGTTCTGAGTGGTGTGAGGAAATCTCTGGCGACTGGACAGGACAATGTATGGATGATTATCTTACCGCCATTGACGATGCCGCCAACAATTTGCCATACGTGGATAAAGACCGCTTGGGATGTGTAGGTGCATCTTTCGGTGGTTTCTCTGTATATTATTTAGCTGGTCATCACGACAAGCGATTCAAGTGTTTCATCGCCCACGATGGTGCTTTCAACTTGGAATCAATGTACACCGATACAGAAGAAGTATGGTTCTCTAATTGGGAATACGAGGATGCTTATTGGAATAAGGACCTTTCGCCTAATGCCAAGAAAACCTACGAGAATTCGCCACATAAATTCGTGGACAAATGGGATACGCCTATCCTCTGTATTCATGGAGAATTGGATTATCGTATCAACGCCAACCAAGGTTTTGGTGCCTTCAATGCCGCCAAGTTAAAGGGAATCCCCGCCGAATTGCTATTGTTCCCCGATGAAAACCATTGGGTATTGAAACCACAAAACGGAATTCTCTGGCAACGCACATTCTTTAATTGGCTCAACCGTTGGCTAAACTAGAATATCTAGATATATCTAGTATAACTAGTATGTCTAGTTTATCTAGAAAAACTAGAAAGACTAGAAAAAAATAAGATTAATAACAACAAAATAATAAATAATAATGACAAATACGATTAAAACCCTTCGCGATTCTGCAGGAATGAGATGGACAGCCCTATTACTATTGGCACTTGCCATGTTCTGCAGCTATATCTTCATGGACATCCTCTCACCCATCAAAGACCTCATGCAGGAAACTCGTGGATGGGACTCCACCGCCTTTGGCACTATGCAAGGTTCTGAGGTATTCCTCAATGTCTTTGTATTCTTCCTCATCTTCGCTGGTATCATCCTCGACAAGATGGGCGTTCGCTTTACCGCCGTTCTCTCTGGTGCTGTCATGCTCATCGGAGCTATCATCAAGTGGTACGCCGTGAGCGAATCTTTCATGGGTAGTGGTTTGGAAACATGGTTTACCAACAACTTGAACTATATCCCATTGTTCCAAGAATTGGGTGTAGCACCATTCTATGAGGGAATGCCTGCCTCGGCTAAGTTTGCCGCTTGTGGATTCATGATTTTTGGTTGCGGTTGCGAGATGGCGGGAATCACCGTTAGCCGCGGTATCGTGAAATGGTTCAAGGGTCGCGAGATGGCGTTGGCAATGGGTTCTGAGATGGCGTTGGCTCGTTTGGGTGTTGCCACTTGTATGATTTTCTCTCCCTTCTTCGCTAAGCTTGGCGGCAACATCAGCGTTACACGTTCAGTAGCATTTGGTGTGGTATTGATGTGTATTGCCCTGATGATGTTCGTGGTTTATTTCTTCATGGATAAGAAACTCGATTCACAAACGGGTGAGGCAGAAGAGAAAGACGATCCATTCAAGATTAGCGACATTGGCAAGATTCTTTCCGATAGTGGTTTCTGGCTTGTTGCCTTGCTTTGCGTACTTTATTATTCGGCTATCTTCCCCTTCCAGAAATATGCCGTAAACATGTTGCAATGCAACTTGACGCTTACCGAACCATCGGCAGATTCTTTCTGGGCAGGTTCTTCCGTAACCATTATCCAATATGTTATCATGCTTGTGGTGGCAGCAGCAGGATTTGCCAGCAACTTCCAAAAGAAAGCAGCAACCAAATATGGTTTGCTTGCCCTTTCCATCGCTTCGCTCATCGTTTATTGCTACATGGGTTACATGCGCCAGTCGGCAGAAAGTATCTTTGCCGTATTCCCCTTGCTTGCCGTGCTGATTACTCCTATTCTCGGCAGTTATGTTGACCACAAGGGAAAAGCAGCTTCCATGCTCGTGCTCGGTTCGTTGTTGCTCATTGCTTGCCACTTGACATTTGCCTTTGTCCTTCCACTTTTCAAGGGCAATGCCGTTGGCGGTATCATCATCGCATACATCACAATCTTGGTATTGGGTTCTTCGTTCTCACTTGTTCCCGCTTCCTTGTGGCCAAGTGTTCCCAAGCTCGTTGATGCCAAGGTAATCGGTTCTGCTTACGCCTTGATATTCTGGATTCAGAACATCGGCTTGTGGCTCTTCCCATTGCTTATTGGTAAAGTGCTCGACAGCACCAACGAGGGAGTAACCGACCCCACCAAGTTCGACTATACCGCCCCGCTCGTCATGCTGGCAGGTCTCGGTGTGGCAGCCTTGATTCTCGGTCTCATCCTCAAGGTAGTGGATAAGAAGAAGGGAATTGGTTTGGAAGAACCAAACATCAAGGAATAATTGTTCTTGAACTAACGAGTAAACAGGTTGATGGAATCCCCTTTCAACCTGTTTTTTCTATGTCTAAGGATCATGGGATTCAAGGATTTTCATTTTCAGCATCGATAATAAAATCCTCCAATCCTAAAATCCTTAGACCTTTCTTTTCCACTACCTGTTAGCATTGACATGAGTTTCGTCTTAAATTGTGATTTAGATACTTCATTCATCAAGTAACCGTTTATTTCAACAATTTCCTATCGTTGTTACCTTCCAATATGCTCATCTGATGAATAGCAATCTGATTGAGTTTGACAAGTCTTTCTGATTGTGGCATACCATCGTTAATGAATACTGCATTGAGATTCTCCATGTTCGAGAGGCAAATAAGTTCGTTAATTGTGGCATAGTCCCTAATATTGCCTTTTTTGTCAGGATTTGCATCACGCCAATGTTTGGCTGTCATTCCGAACATCGCCATGTTGAGCACATCAGCTTCATCTGCGTACTTCATTGCCGCCTGCTCGCGAGTTACTTCTGCGGGTATGAGATTTGTTTTGATGGCATCGGTGTGGATGCGGTAGTTAATCTTCGAAAGTTCGCGCTTTGCTGACCAAGAAAGTTGCTTCTGCTCTTCTGATTTAAGGCGTTGGAACTCACGCACAACGTAAACTTTGAACTCAGGGCTAATCCACATGGCAAACTCAAAGGCGATGTCCTTGTGGGCGTATGTCCCGCCATATCTTTCAGCCTTTGCCTGTAAGGAGATGGCACCTGTTCGAGCAACAAATTCTTTTACGCTGATCTTAAAGCTGTTCAAACCTGCTTGATTTCTAATTGTGGCGAATTCGCCATAATTAAAATTGGGATTATAAACACTCTCCCACACGCCAAGGAACTCCATCGTATTACGATTGCGAAGCCAATCAGTCACAAAGAAATCACCGTCCTTGGCTTTCAGCATGTCTGAGAAGTCCTCTGCCTACCCTCTTCTAACTCAAAACAGAGACACTTGGGGGACAGGGGGACAAGGGGACAGCATTATTTTGGCTACACCCACTCATCAACTATCTCACAACATTGTATTATAATTACGGCTCAGTCGATTATTCATGGGAAAAAATTTATCTTTTCAACGTGAAAACTTATGTTTACGGACGGTAAACATAAGTTCAAGGACGGTGAACATTTATTCAAGGGCGGTGAACATAAGTTCACGGCGCATAAACATAAAATCTTTATATAACTTTGTATTACAAGAATGATGATGGGTAAATATATATACTCCTTCTCTAAGGGGGGAGGGGACAAAATATACTTGTCCCCTTGTCCCCCTGTCCCCTTGTCCCCTTTGTGAAGAGAAAAGGAGAGAGCAAGGTGACAGGTAATAAGTAATAGGTAATAGGTAACAGGTAATAGGTATGATTAGCCATGAACATTGAAGATTAAAAATGAAAGATTAAACGTGAATGCACACAACGAGCAAAGCATATCTCTTGCTTCTTGCTTCTTACTTTCTTGCTTCTATCTCCATCATGCTTCTCTACTATACAAACGATAGGTTTGTATGTTATAAATCATTGATATGTGGGCTCCAAACGATTGATTTGTAAGTTACAAACCATTGCTTTGTATGCTATAGACCATTGCTTTGTGACTTTTCCTGATTTCACTAGACACTTTTTCTCTTCATTAGCTGAAACAGTAGACAGTTGCTTCGTTGTCGTACTGAATCGATAGACACAAGCG
>OMWI01000098.1 GCA_900314715.1 uncultured Prevotellaceae bacterium
TGAAAGTTTAAATATCGTGAAGTGGATAGCGGAGAAGTAACAGCACGAAGCGGAACGCAAGTTAAGAAAGTGTATCTCAACTTTTAGCGGACAGCAATATAAAAAAACAAGGAATCAATAGGTAAAACCAAAGAGCCATAAAGGAATTCGATTACCATGCCCGACCTCCGTATCGTCCACGGCTAGGAAGCTGTCAGGAACATCTGCAATCTGCTCAAATGATTTCTTCCTTCCTCCAACTTCAAAGAGATACTTGTCATTAACCAGGAAATCACCTTTAAGAGGATGCTTGATATCATTATTCACCTGCAACTGGCAATTGAACAGTGTTTCGCGCTCATTACCCTTATTCACCATAGGACATAGCACGTGCATCAAGTTGGGATTTCCCAAGAATATCTTATCGGGCTTGTATAAGAACTTGTAATTCTTCGCCTTTGAGGTAAGAAGCGCTAAAATCTGAGATTTGTCAAGAGCATAAAGCATACGTAGTCCCAACTCGTTATTGGTTGCCAACTGCGCCCAAAGCTCTGACATCTTGGGCTCGAAAGGCACACGTTCACTAATAATCATCACCAGTTTCTTCACCTTTTGGATGGTCTCAAACGTCATGTTCTCGACGGCAGGTAAATCGCTATCGATAACCACTGATACAATCTCCCTCAACCGCGATGCAAAATCTTCGCCCACCTCACGATAGAAAGGATAGTACCCATGCTCTAGATAAGTTTCAAAGTAGGAAGCCACCTTAACCTTCTGCACAATTTGCATAGCATGGCGAACATGGTTCTGCAAAAGGTCTTCAAGAGGTATGGCAGGATAATGAAGGACATTTTCGAATGCCAGAAACTCCCTAAATGACAATCCGTATAGAGTATAAGCCGTCTGCCGACGTGAGAGGTCAACCTTGCCATTGTCCATGATGAGCAGCGAACTGCTGGTATAGACAATGCTCATGTCGGGATAGCTGTCGTAGATGTTCTTCAGTGTTTCCGACCAACCTTCGTATTTATGCACTTCGTCAAGGTATAGTCTTTGCATACCATGCTGGTCTGCCCAATCCACTAAGTCAATCAGGGAGTGAGTGGCAAACCAAAGGTCATCCAACGAAGCGTAGAGCGTCTTGTCGATGTCCTCGTAATTTTCGAGAATATGCTGCAAGAGCATTGTGGTCTTTCCCACGCCACGTGCGCCCTTGATACTGATAATCCTGGCACTCCAATTGATTTGGTCGTACAGGTAACGCTTGAACCGCAAGTCTATTCTGGCAATCTTACGATGATAGTTGTTGAAAAGAGACTGTAATTCTATCGAGTCCATAGTTTATGAATTTTGGTGTAAAGATAGTGATTTACATTTGAAACTGCAAATTTTTAGCACATTTTTATATTTTCAAATGTAAAAATTGCCATGTTTTTTATATTTCCAAATATAAAAGGACATTATTTGGCATTCACAAACATATTGTTTTTGAAGTCTAAACGACTTGTTTACGCTGTCTAAGTGTATCGTTTGCGAGGCGCAAATGGTATATTTGCGAATGTCGTCTTAGCCACTTATGAAAGATGTGAAGGATGTGAAGGATAGAATAGTAACTTTTGCATAAAGGAAAAAACATTTAGGTCGGGGGTAAATAATTTCCTACAACGCTGGAGCAGAATCGCTGTTCTTGGTCGATTCGTCGTCTATCTTTTTTTTTTCACACCCCTACGATATATCGGCTGTATGGCAGATAAGACAGGAGCTTGGTGGTGACGGCACTACACAGGAAGGTGAGTAGTGCGATGACGGGAATAGCCGCCCATACTGGTAACAGGGGGTTCGCTACATCGCCATGGATGATGGCGGCGGCGATAGGCGCAAGGAAGAACATGTGCATGAAGAGTAAAAAGATGCCGAAAGTAGCACACAATACGTTAGGTGTACAGAACTCCCAACTCCACTCTAACATGGGTGTTTCTATGTATTGTCCGGGCACTCCCTTCCACCAGAACGACCAAGCGGTGAAGGCTGCGCCAATCAAGAAGAGCAAGCCAAGACGGAGTCGGCGACCGCGTGACCATTGCAGATGAAAACGAATGAAGTGAGCCAATACTAAATAGCCTAAGTAGCCTGAGCAGTACCAGAAGGCAGAGAATTGGTTCCAGAAACATTCGCCCCATAACTCTGGTGACACAAAACGGTGGAGCCAGGGTATGAACGTGCTGAAGGCGAAGAAGCCGAGAAAGATGAGTTCG
>OMWI01000031.1 GCA_900314715.1 uncultured Prevotellaceae bacterium
CTCATCTTCGCTGTACTTCGTTGCTTTTTTTCTCATACTAATAATACACATTTTAATTGTTACTAAATGTGTCTACCTATATCAGTATAAGTCATTTCTTACCTCATTCTTTCATTTAATAACCGAGGAACAACTACTGCCTAACCATCTAAATGACAATATAAATAGTATTTGCATATTTTCTGTAAAACATGTAAAATAATTGTTTTTGCCAAGACCTCCCCTATTTTCAGTTAAATACATTATTATCAACGAGTTATATTTTAAGACCTCACCTAAGACCTCCCGTAAGACCTCCCATAGACCTCCCCTAACACCTCCCGTCGATGCTTGTGTAAGTTCGCACAAAAAAGTTCTATGAAGCAATTCTCTGATGCACTTGAAATGAGCGAGCGGAAAGGGAATCAACCGAAAATCAGGTCTGCAAGACGGGAGGTCTATGGGAGGTCTATGGGAGGTCTTACGGGAGGTCTTACGGGAGGTCTTTCAAAACTATTCATTTCACAATTCCTTGATAATTAGGAGTTTAGAAGAAGCAACGGGAGGTCTTGGGGAAAAAAGAAAAAAACGGGTATTTGTAGGTTGTAAATTAACAAGTGGTACTTAATTATCTTGCCAAAAAGTATTGGAAAATGGTAGAATTATCATAGATGATATCTATAGTATCTTTTGAGCATTGACACCTTCAGCGCCTCAGTGTGAATAGGCTATATACCCCTATGTAATTTCGTTTGAGTCATACTAACTTTTTTGCCCACAAATAAAAAGGCAGCGTGTTTCACAATAGGCTGCCTTTTGCTCAAGTAATCTTAAACCTTGCAATTATGATATTGAGAGTGATTAAAATATTATTTGTTATACCCTTTATGACAAAAGCTACAGAAAGAGAACAACAAAGAGGCATTTTATCATTGAAAAGAACATTTTTACCATTATTATTTGGAATATTACCAAAAAAAACTTATCTTTGCAACGCTCATCTGTAAGCAGAAGGAGTTTCGGGGCTCGGTATATCAAGACATATATCTAGCCCTGCGTTTATTATAAGGTCACATCAAGTTTTGAAGCGAACTTCTTTTTCATTTGCTTCTCACCATACTCTTTATTCAAATAATATGCTGTCAGAAGATAGTACGCTTCTCCATTTCTCATCTGGGGTTCTAGAACAATGATATACTTTCGAGTCTTATTCCAAATATATGTCCTCACCACGTTTGTACGCTTCCGATGATTACGTTCATTTACGCTAAAAACAACGATATCACTATCCGTTATCTTTTCTTCTATATGAGGCTTTATCCAATGCAGTCGTTCAGAACGACACCTATCATACACTCTGTGTTTATATAAATTTCCTTGTTCATCAGCATCTTCTGTCTCTTCCGTTGTAAGATGAAGCAATACTGACGTAACCATAGAGCATGTAGGGGTGACCATCATGCTCAAGATGAGTACTCTCATCACAATAAATATTAAATGTCTTTTCTATCATAAACAAATATTCATTCTTTGGAACAAATTTCAATATAATATGTTGCTGAAGCTAACATTTCTGTATAACCAGCAGCAATACATTCGTTAGAGCTATAATACTTTGATAAAGTTTTAAAACGATAATCAAGAGCATCACAGAGTTCTCTAACAACATTATCCATTTCTTTAATAGGCATGAGATTCTTCATATAAACCTTAAATACAGATTTTTCCCCACTCTCAACGCCATTAAGAATTTCATCAACATGTTTTTCCCATGCTATAACATCTTCTTCCAGATTTACTTGGAAAATAACTTTAACTATTTTATTCTTTTTCTTCATAAAATATAAATAATAATTATGATTAATATTATTACCGTAACTAGCTGTAAAATAATAACTTATACACCACAACGGATTCAAGAGCAAAGATGCGAAAATAAAACTAAGCTGCAAAATGTTTTAAGATTTTTTAGTCCAAGATAACAAAACCTGCCCAATAATAAGGATCTTTATATTTTTTTCGGACTTCATACATAGCCTCCTTTAATGCTTCATGCTTTTCGTTGCCACTGATTAGGGCTGCATAGAATGAATTCATCAGTAATGATGTGGCCTCGTCAGGAACTTTCCACAAACTCATCACAATTGTTCCTACACCAGCTTTCTTAAAAGCTAACTGTAAGCCATAAACACCATCTACAGGATCAATGATTCCTTTGGCCGTCTCACAGGCAGACAGTACGACCATTTGTGTTTTTGACAAATCCAATCTTGAAATCTCGTCGGCTGTTAATATACCATCCTCAACATTTTCCAATGCAAATTTACCATTCCATGCATTATTTGCACCAGCCATTAACAATCCGCTCCATTGCATATATCGCTCTTTCTCTGAATATGGAGTTATTTGACTAAAAAAAGAACTAACAGATGCTGTTTTTCTTGAGCTAATATAATATCCGTGAGTTGCAAGATGTATGATGTCTGGCGATTTTCCACTTAATGCCTTAAAAGATTCCTCATTCGCAAATGTTCCCGTTATAGTTTGGGTGGAAATTCCATTCTTTTTTAGAATCTCTTGTATCTTTGAAATTTCATCTTTTGTAGCATCTAATTCGCCCCAGTTACCTCTATTACTTATAGAGCGCAAAGCTAGTCCATCAACAACAGAAGAACTGGAACAATCTGTATAATTTTCACTTTTCTTTGTCATTTCAGCCAATGTCTCGTTGTATTTTATTCCTCCATATAAAACAGAACTATTAAAAGAAGGCTTATTTGTTTCTTTTACTTTTGAGATCTTATTTGTGGAAGAAACTCTAACCAATTTGTATTTATCACATAATGCTATGCCATTAATATCATGAACAATATCATAATTGATATTTGATAGTTGTCCCGTTGGTGAATAATAGATAGTAGAACAATCTTTTAAGTATGGTTCAATATTTGCCCATGTTAGTTTGTATAAATCTCTGTGCTTTTGCGATGTATAAAAGTCATTGATACTAAAAATGTCATCATCTATACCTTGCGTAATCTCCTCAATATCATTTATACTACCTAAAAGAATCAATTTTGGTGAAGTATATTCTTTCCGAATAATAAAAGCACCATAGAAGCCTTTAGCATTTGTAATAGAATCCATTGTGACGATATAACAAAATTCTATAGCGGCTTCATCATCATTCAAGTTGATGGCGATATTATTCCAGGTTCCACAGTTTTTATCAATAAGTTTATCAAATCCCATAATAGAACTAAGTATTTCTTCTTCTTTGCAAACTAACTCATATGCAATTTTATCTTTCGTAATGCTATCATTTGTTTTGTATGATAAAGATTCTCTTAATTTCAAGTACTCATTATAGTTCTGCTTTTGTTTTTGGTCTTTAGAATCCCTTATATATTCTTTTAGAGCATTTGTTGTTCCAAGTAAAAGTGACTTACAGAAAAGCGTGTTATTATATGCTTGAATTATAGCATCAGAATTCTGTGATTTAAACGCGACTATATTATTAATCGCTATCATACTGGCAGCATATTTATTCCAATAACTATCTCGATCCATTTCAGAGAAAGCTGAGAAAACAGAAACAACGTTTTTTCTGGCAACAATATTGAATTCTTTCAGACATGCAGTAGCATCCATATAATTATCCAATAATAAAAGATTCAAAGCTAAATTTTGATAAACAAGAAAATCCACTTCAGGATGATGACTTCTAATCTGATTTAGGTATAATAAACTTTCATTTAAACGGTTCTGAGACAACAAGATTTGTGAAAGGTTATTATATGCTATTGATAAAGCTATATTATCCATCTGGTATTCCTTATAAAGCTCTATTATTGAAGTATAGATTTTTTCCGCATCATTCCATTTTTTCATCATAAAACATAGTTGTCCGTAGGTTGTCAAAATATACATTTGCAAATCATCTTTAACATCTTTTTTGTCAAATAATTTGCCATATAATTGTTCGTATAAATCTTTTGCTTCTTCTACATAAATTTTGGCCATTAGCAAATCATTAGTATTTTGATACGCTATCGAGATGTTACAAAGCAAACCGATATAAAAGTCACTTTTATCATTGATTTCATTACACATTATTTGTACAGTCAAATAATGGTAGAGAGCATCATTGAATGATCTCAAAATTGCTTTATGACGACCCTTTGTTAATACAAATTCCCGTGTAGTAGGAGTGTTTTCATAATAATTTATAGAATTTTTAAATTCACTTGCTCTTTTAAGTATCTGATATGATGAGAATAAATCACCAATGCTATTAAAGTATTCTTCAATGCATAAAACGATTTTAAGATATTCCTCCATTTTAGAATACTTTGAAGATATATTGCTTTCATATTCTTCAAGCAAATTGTAAAGCGATGGCAATGCGGATTTTGTATCTCCAGACTCTACAAGTATTTCACATTCTTTATAGTTCAACTTACCTTTTTTAATTCTATATTCATGGTCTTTTGTTGCCTGAGAAGACATAGTTAGACATACTAATAAAAGAATTAATATTGTTGTTATCTGCTTCATTTATTATTTACACATTCGTTTATATAATCAATTGTACGGATAGTAGCCTCTCCATATAGTTTCATTTGTAAATCTTTACTCTTATTTAGATAGATAAGAGCATCTTTATAATTTCTTATCATCATAATAGAACGACCTAAGTTATGATAAATTTCAGCAAGAATAGTAGGATTGCTAACAATCATCGTGTCTTCATTATCTTTGAGAAACGACTTCAAGAGTTTCTGGGCTTTACGAGGATAATCAGAAAGAATATATGCGACGCTTAACATATTTACGATTTCTTCATAGTTTGCAGCACCTTCCTTGGGATTATTACTATCAAGATATATTTCATAATAGGATATAGCTTTTGTATAGTCATTATTTCTGTATGCACCATTACCAGCAAATCTATAAAGCATGTGAGGTGGATAATCACCAAGAGATGCATTCATTAAATAATCATAGCCAGCAATAAGGGTTTCTTGAACCATATCATATTTCTTAAGTGCAGCATAACAAAAAATTAGGGAACAATATGACGAACAGATATCCTCATTTGGGTGGTCAATGTACCTTTTTTTACTAATTATATATTCGAAAACTTGGATTGCATCTTTATATCGACATAGATCAAAACACAATACAGTTGCCTTACTTGCATTTACCAATAAATACTGACTATCTTTTTCCCCTTTATAATAACCTATTATTGATAATAATTTATCATATAGGGCAATTGCATCCTCATATTTATTTTCATCACGACATTTGTTGACTTTGCCCAAAAGTTTATTAACAATCTGATTATATAATATAATCCAGAATTTCTCATATAATGCATTACCCTTTCGATTTGTTTGATGTAAGCACAATTCGGCTAATTTTATATTATCCTTATGCAAGTAAATAATGCCAAGATTAAAGAAAGCGTTAACCAATGCATCTATCTCACGCATATCCTCATCCAAGATTAAGCTCGGATTACCATAAATTACTACTTTCTTAAAAAATGTTTCTGCTATATCTTGCTCACCTTGATTATAATACAAATGCCCCAAACTTAGTAAAGATTTGAGGTAAGGACCACATGTATAACCAATGTTTTCATAATGCTCACAGGCCTTATTGAATGAATATATGCTGTTGCTTGAATCTTCAATTAAGTTATAAGCTGTTGCTTTAACAAAATAATATGATGCCAATTTTGCATCATTTTCATTTTTATAATCATCTATGTTTACATCTTCAAGTATTTTCAAAGCCTGCTTTTCCTTGTATTCGCCAATCAACTTATCAGCTTTGGCGGTTATTTCACCCAAAGAAAGTTTTTGGGCTATACTTATTTGCTTAATTAACAAGAGAGCAAATAAAAGTATTATTTTCAAATACTTTACCATAGAGCAGCGATTACAACTCATTTATCAAATAAATGACCTTATTACCTATTGCTGATTCTTCCGAATATACTTGTTTCATCTCCATCAAAACATCCTTTGCTTTAGTTTTTTCATAATTCTCTAAATACCCAATGGCAAGATACCATCCAATATATGGTGCATAATCAGTATAATCATTATAAGAATCTTGTTTTGATAGTTCCCATAATGTTGCAAGGCGAGAAGTGGTGTTATCCAAATCCTTACTTTCTACAACATTATTAAATAAGATAGCCAGTTCTGTTTCAACATCAGTATTTGTTTCACCTCTGATAATAGTTGATATTGGGAAAGTATTAGCATATTCCCGACCAAGACTGGTAGTATCATAATAGTCGTATGTCTTGAAACCAACGAACACAACGAATACTAAAGACGCTGCTATGGCAAGCCATCGAGCAGAATGATTTTTATAACCGACCGTTTCTTTTGCAATTCTCCTTATCGTTTGTTCATCGGTATGGCGGAATACGTCTTTTAATTCATCATCTACTTGTTTCATTCCTTTCACAAGCCTTGCCTGTGCAATCGCCTGATTTCGAAACTCTTCATTACTATTCAGTTCCTCCAAGAATGCAGCCTCTTCAAAAGAGGTCATTTGTCCTTGCATAAATCGACTGATTCGTTCGTTATTCAGAAGGTCTTTTTCTTGTACTTTATTCTCGTTGTCGTTCATAATGATTCTATATTAGAATAGTGATTTACACATTTCGCTATATTTCACGCGGAATTTCTCACAACAGCGATGCTTAGTAACCTTAACAGCGTTCTCGCTCGCATAGTTAAACATCTCAGCAAGCATTTTCATGGAGTGACCATCGCCATAATACCCCCATAACAATTCGTTGCATGGAGAAGGGAGATTTTTAACAATGTCTCTCACTAAGGCTTCTTTCTCTTTCTGGGCATTCTCGCAATCATCTTCCAACGAGAGAATCTTTTCTACCTGCTCCCCTTGATAATCACAATGCTCTTTGCTTGGATTAATTTCATACGAAGTGGTCATATACTTACTCTTTTTTCTGAGCAATTCCATCGTTTTGTTTCTACAAATAGTCATAAAGTAGGTTGAGCTTGACATTCCAAGTCCATCTGCTTCCACCTTGTTTTCTTTAATGTTTTTCCACAATATGATAAGCGAGTCTTGAAATACATCCGCGCATTCATCTTCAGAGAGAGAATATCTACTAAGCAAATAAGCCCTTGTCTTTTGCCATTGCTCTTTGGCAAACTTTTCCAGCTTTCGCTCATTATCTTCTTTATGCCTATGTAAACCGATTATCATATTCAAAAATTATAAGCTGGTTTCTATTACTGGATTCTGACGCACTAAACGTATATCTTGATTCATGAGTAAAGCAACACGTTCTGTCCAAGAAATGGTTTTATTCAACTTTGTAGTTTGCAATACCTTATTTACATAATATGAAAGAGAGCCAAAATACTTGCCACCTTCTCTAATTTCACTATTCACTTGATATGACCTACAAGCTTCAAGAATACAAATATTTGCCATGATGGAAGATTTCTCTATCTTTATCTTTCCACGTTTATCAATACGTGGCGCATATTGTTTGTTTGACATTGAGAACCCCATATCTGTCCCTCTAATAATAATGCTATCTTCCTCTTCATCTCCTCTATACGAAGACCCTGCATGACAGGCATCAATGACAACATATACAAATCCGTTTTTACCGACTTGCTTTCTGATAGATTTAAGATAACCATTCAGCTCATCGTCAGTTATATGATTCTCTCCAACGTATTTACCTTTCTGGTATACTTTCATCGCATCATAAGGAACAAGAGCTTCATCCCAACCGTCTTCTTCATCTCCATCATTATCTTCAAAAGATTGTCCATGACAAGAGAAGTGTAGATATACAATATCACCAGACTTGCAAGAGTTAGCAAAAGCCCTCAATCCTTTTCTTATCCTTACTGCTGTTGCTACATTATTAGTAAGAGTCGTTACTTTAAATGCTTGCGCTTTTAAAGTTTTTGATATCATATCCACATCATTTGTACCGTGAATATTGTCCCATGAGTTATCACTGATTTGAGGATAATCTGAAATTCCTACCAAAAAGGCTCTTTTCGTTTGAGCATTTATTTGGATACAAGACAAGAAAAACAATACCAATAAAATGTGTCGATAAATGGCAAAAGACAATTTATTAATATCATAAATACTCTTCATAAATTGTTTTTACTTTTCTGATTGTCCAAATTTACATATTGAATTCGCCAGGTACACTACGATTCGTAAAAATGCGTGGTTACGCTCCTTAACATTAAATGATAGAATAATAAAGAGTAGAATCAGTCTTTAAAACCATCCCATCAATGGGCGCAGGAAGGCTGTCAATTCGCCTGCCATTTTCTGGTGTTGCCAACAACTGGGATGCCATGATGCGCCATAATACAAGTCACCTGTTTGGAAACTGAAATCGAAGCGGTAGATTTCCTTGTCGCCAGTTTTGTGGCAGTCGTCCTTGATGGTGTCTAACACTTTGCGTTGCAGAGAAGCCTCTTTCTCGCCCAACATCGGTCCTGTTAGCAATACGATTTTAGCGTTTGGATAATGTCCACGCACCGTTTTCAGGAATCCTCGATAAGCTTTCTCGTACAACTTGATGTCAAAATTAGGCGTAGACAAGTCGTTGGTACCTAAATTGATGCAAACCAATTGTGGTTGGTAACGTGAGAAATCCCATTTCTCGTCGTGCTGGTTGAACAACGTATATTCATATTGCCAAGGCATGTTTTCCTTGTTACCCGCCTTTGGTCCGTCGTAATTGCGGTAAACCCCGATTCCACTCCTGGCAATGGCAGTATGTTGCGCATTCAAAGCCTTAGCTGTCAGGGTGGCATACGTCATGTAATGGTTTTCCGTCTCGTCTTCAAAGGGATCTTCTTTCGTGATGCTCTCCACGCCATATCCGCACGTGATGGAATTGCCGATGAATTCTATCTTGCGTTCGGGCAGGGCATCCGACTTCACTAACGAGCATCCCTCATCCAATACGAAGCCGTGAAACTCGGGTTGGCGAAACAATCCCTCGATGATATACATCAACTTGACTGTATGCTTCCCATTCGGGAGAGCCGTTGCCAACGTTACCACGGAATCCTTCTTGGCATTGAAGCACACCTTGAACGGTTCGGCTTGGTCGATTTGCGCCATGAAGTATCCACTCTCTGGCCTGGCTATCATCTTCAACGAGGTACCTTCAAACGATGTGATAATTTGCGTGCCTGGATAATTGAACCTGGCGATGGATGGGTTTTTCAAACTCACGCGCCCCACATATTGTATCATGGGATCAGAGGGTTTTACGACGTGTCCTTTCACGGGCAATGTAATGGCATTTGCCCCGACGCAAATCATTGCGGCCATAATCAATGCTAATGTTTTCATGCTATTTCCTATTAAATACATGCAAAAGTAATATAAATAATGTGGTTGACAAAATACTTTTATGAAAAATTATGGAAGCATTCATGATGTATGTCGATTTATTTTCTTACTTTTGCAAATCAAACCTTGAAACATGACAACTTTTCAAAAAATATCAAGCTATGGATTTATTACAACAAATTGTTGCGCGTGCTAAATCAAACAAGCAGCGCATCGTTCTCCCCGAAGCAACCGAGGAGCGTACATTACGTGCTGCCGACCGCGTATTGGCAGAAGACATTGCCGACATCATCTTGATTGGCAACCCAGAGGAAATCAAGAAATTGGCTGCTGAATGGGGACTTAACAGTGTAGATAAAGCTACCATCATCGACCCAGAGAACAATCCCAAGAGTGAGGAATATGCTCAATTGCTCGCCGAACTTCGCAAGAAGAAGGGCATGACTATCGAACAAGCCCGCGAATTGGTGAAGAATCCACTCTATTTAGGTTGTATGATTATCAAGACCGAAGGTGCAGACGGCCAGATTTCTGGTGCTCTCTCTACGACAGGTGACACCCTTCGTCCAGCCCTTCAGATTATCAAGTGTGCTCCTGGCATTACTTGCGTATCTGGTGGTTTGCTGCTTATCTCCAAGGAGAAGCAATATGGTGAGGATGGCGTACTCGTAGTTGGTGACGTTGCCGTTACACCTATGCCCGATGCCGACCAATTGGCACAGATTGCCGTATGTACAGCCCAAACCGCAAAGAGCGTAGCTGGATTTGCAGAGCCACGCGTAGCCATGTTGAGTTTCTCTACTAAGGGAAGTGCCAAGCATGAGGTTTGCGATAAGGTGATTGAGGCTACACGTATCGCCAAGGAAACCGCTCCCGAATTGAAGATTGACGGTGAGTTGCAGGCAGACGCCGCATTGGTTCCATCCGTAGGTGCCAAGAAGGCTCCAGGTAGTGACATCGCAGGAAAGGCCAACGTGCTCGTATTCCCCAACCTCGAAGTTGGAAACATCGGTTACAAGATGGTACAACGTCTTGGAGATGCCATTGCCATCGGTCCTATCCTTCAAGGTATCGCCCGTCCAGTCAACGACCTCAGCCGTGGTTGTTCGGTAGACGACATTTACTACATGGTAGCCATCACCGCTTGCCAAGCAATGGACGCCAAGAAGTAGAAAATGAAGAATGAAGAATGAAGAATAAATTTGCGTGGAAATAATTCATTATAAAAGAGAAGGCTCCGTTCTACACATCAAGAGTTATGCTTTTGCCGTGAGAATCGTCAATATGTTCCTTCATCTTTCTAATGATGATTGGAGATTAGCTTCCATTTATAAGCAAGTATTACGGTCTGGAACGTCCGTCTCTGCCAATGTCCATGAGTCAGAATTTGCTCAAAGTCCTTCAGACTTCATCTCAAAGCTTTCCATTGCATTAAAAGAAGCCAACGAAACCATGAATTGGCTCAACCTCTTAAAGGATACGGGGTATCTAACCGATAAAGAGTTTGAGAGTATGGCCAAGGATTGCAGCGAGATTATCGCCATGTTGGTATCATCAATTAAAACAACAAAGAAAAATAATAATTATAAAAACGAATGAAGCTGGAGGAAAAAAGAATCCCAACACAAAGATTCTTCATTCTTCATTCTTCATTCTTCATTTAAGAAACATGAAAATATTAGTATTAAATTGTGGTTCCTCTTCCATCAAGTACAAGTTGTACGACATGGATGATGAGTCTGTATTGGCACAAGGAGGAGTAGAACGTATCGGACTTGATAACGCATTCCTGAAATTGACGTTGCCTAACGGAGAGAAGAAAATCCTCATGCACGACATGCCTGACCATAAAGAGGGCGTGAACTTTGTATTCCAGACATTGTTGAACGAGGAATATGGTGCTATCAAGAGCCTCGACGAAATCGACGCTGTTGGTCACCGCATCGTGCAAGGTGGAGACTTGTTTGAAAAGAGTTGTATCGTCAACGAAGGTGTTGAGGCTGGTATCGAGAGCCTTTGCGACTTGGCTCCCGTTCACAATGCGGGTCACCTGAAAGGTATTCGTGCCGTTGACCATTTGATGCCAACCGTTCCACAGGTAACGGTATTCGACAATGCTTTCCACGCTACCATGCCACCAGAGGCTTATCTCTATGCCATTCCTTACGAGTTGTACGAGAAATATCACGTTCGCCGTTATGGTTTCCACGGAACGAGTCACCGTTATGTATCACACCGTGTAGCAGAATTGATGGGTAAAGACATCAAGGACTTGAAGATTATCACTTGCCATATCGGTAATGGTGCTTCTGTAGCTGCCATCAAAGACGGTAAGGTAATCGACACCTCTATGGGACTTACTCCGTTGGCAGGTGTGATGATGGGTTCTCGTTCTGGCGATATCGACCCAAGTGCCGTTACATACGTGATGGAGAAATTAGGTAAGCAACCACAAGAGATGGCAGACTTCCTCAACAAGGAGAGTGGCGTGCTGGGTATCACGGGCATTTCAAGTGACATGCGCGACGTGGAAGAAGCTGCCAGCAAAGGTAACGAACGTGCACAACTGGCTCTACGCATGTACAACTACCGCATCAAGAAATACATTGGCGCATACGCAGCTGCCATGGGTGGTGTAGACGTTATCGTTTGGACAGCTGGTGTTGGCGAGAACCAAATCAGCACTCGTATGGGAGCATGTTCTGGACTTGAATTTCTCGGCATCAAGATGGACGAGGAAGCTAATAACAGCCGTGGCGAGGAGAAGTTGATTTCCGCTCCAGACTCCAAGGTACAAGTTTGGGTTGTTCCTACCGATGAGGAAATCGTTATCGCTCGCGATACGATGGAACTGACCAAGAAATAAAAGTTTTCCATTTAGCAAAAGTTTAGTGTTTAGTGTAAATAGTTTGGTGTTTTTATCGTATAAGCACTAAGTATTTAACCACTAAACACTAAATCTTTATCTCAAAAAGACCATGTTTAAAGGTAAAAAACATGGCTCAGTCGATTTTTCATAGGGGAATTAAGATTGAATCTTTATTCTTTGCCGTAGTTTTATATCATTGAATTGGCTATCTATTTGAGAAAGGAGAAATGCCGTAGGCATTGGATATTAGTAGCCAGCTATGCAGAAACGCCTTTAGGTGTTTCGAAATGGCTGGGTAGGAAAATACACATATAATTCCTTGCTGTTATGCAAGGGACATGATGAAGCATGTCGCAAACCTAAAGGCTTGCATTTTTATATATCCATATCTTCCCCAGCCATTTCGCCATACCTATCGGCATGGCTGCATAGCTGGCTACTATCATAACTATGTTTTATCCCCTACTAAATATCGACTGAATCAAAAACATAGCTTGCTCGTTATATATAATGAAAGAATATATGTTTTTCAGAAAACATATCCAACATTCAGCATGATGGTCGTATGAGTGCCTTTTAATTGATAGAAATGGTATTTTTTTCTATGAGGGAATTGGGAAAAGAAACTCTTTTCTATATCACAACGAAACATGAAATGATGATATTCCACCCCCATTGTAAGCATACGCCATCCAGCATCCCATCTATTAGCTCCTATCGAATGGTCAAATACGGAAATGGGCTCTCTTACGTGGATTCCATCAAACCATGCTATATCATTGGTGGCAGATGCTTTACCTTTTAGACAATATGCACCATATAAACCTGTTCCGACTGGAATGCACCAGGACTTTTTTGTTCCCAATTGCCAACGATAAATCAAATCGAATTGTGTTTCGAGGTACAAGAAACTGAAAGACACATTGCCATTGGCTTGATAAACATCAAAAGAATGTCCTTTTGAAACACAAGCAAGAGCAGGACTAAAAACCCAAGAATGTGACTTGTTGACTGGCATTTGAATACCCGCTCCTATATTCACGCCTACATATCCATTATCTGTGTTATTTGTATCAAAGAAACTGATTGTCAATCCTCCTTTGACAAAAGGTTGAACATTCTGTCCTGCTACATGATTGGCCCAAAAAGTACAAGCAAACAACATGAATATGAAACGTATTTTCATAACTTATCCTTATTGCTGCATTGGCGTAAAACCTATCCATCGTGCATTTAACTCATATGGGAGCATTCGTTCATACGCACTCTCATAATAATTATTTCCACGACGTTCTATGAATGAAATGTGCAGGGAATCAGCATGAACCAATTGCATATACTTAACCATATTATTAACAATCAAATTATTTGAGGCATCGTATGTGTAACTTTCTGATTGCCTTTCATTACTATTCCGTTTATACATAAAAACCGTGATGGAATCAGTTCCAAAAAACAAGTCATTCGGTACGAAATCTGATTCAGAAGAAACCACAACTCTTTTACCAATACCATCTGCCCCTATCAACCACGATTCTTTCCATTTCCATCCATGCTGAACTACTATCTCTTTAAAATAATCACTTGAAATAGTTGTCAGATAAGGAACTTGAGGAACGTTGTCCTTAGACATGGTGTAATTCATTAAGTCATCATCATATCCATCACATGTCATGGCTTGAGTCATCATGCATAACATAAGTACTCCCAATAGACGATATAACGTTTTTGAAGACAATTGCTTTTTCATAAATCTGCCAATATACACACTAATTATTTGATAATTCATGTATATCTGTTTTTCAATGAGATAGACAAGAAACAGAGGGGGCTTTTCCGTCCACTCTGTTTCTTATATAGGTTTGAAAGAGGTTTCTATCTTTTCACGAGCTTATAAGGAATGTTTGTTGTATCTGTCTTGAACTTCGCCTTAGCAGCAGAACGTTTTGAATTGCCGCGACGTGTGAAGTTGAATTCGATTTCCTCTACGTCTTTTTGCGCTACCATGAATCCGTTGAACGAATTGTTGTCAAGATAGAAGCCCTTGGCATTACTCTCCACATCAAGCTTGAAAGTCTTTCCCGTAGCATCATAACGAACAAAGATGTTGCCAGACTTATCAATGTACCAAGTGAAAGACAATGTTTGCGTATCACTACCAGCAGTATCAATCTCCGTTCCTACACCTTCGGTATACGAATTGTTCTTATTCAGTTGGAATATCATTTCGGCATTGAAACGTGCTTGTGCCTTTGCACCAAACTCATCGGGATAAGTGTAAATCATCTCACCGACCCACGTGCCTACCAAGCAAGCGCCTTCTGCTTCAATAGTAGAGTTGTTGTTCTGGTTTTGATTATGATTCTGATTATTGTAGTTATACCTACCATATCCATAGCGCCAACTCCAATCATCATAATAATGATCTTCATAGCAACTGGTGAACATAAACGGGGCAAAGGCTACAAAAGCCATAAGTGCCAAATAAGTAATCTTTTTCATTTTAGTTCATTTTGATTAGGTTCAACATTATTGTTATCTATTACCACTACTGAGTCTTGCTTGTTGCTTCGGTCTTCGTGGAGATATATCTTTTTCAAGGAGAACCTCGCAACGTCTTCTTTTGTACGTGTCTCATAGATCGTTCCTTGGAAAATCTCTCCAACTCTTGCATATTTGGGGAAATAATCGCAATCCATCACGAAATGAGTGCCATCGTCGTAATCCAAGTATATGTAGCGATTATCTACTTTCCACCTAAACCTTACTCTCCACACGTGACCACTCCATTTACAATCTTCCTCGTATCCATAGCCAGATGATGAAAAAATGCCACTCTGAACGAATTCCATTGTTGTGTTATAAGTCTCCCTGCTTGCAATATATCCATTCCAAACACCGTCCAGATAATATGCCATTTCCTGATCTTTGCTGCAACCCGACAATACGAAGATTGCCATAATTGCCACTATCCATTTAGCATAAAATTTTCCCTTCATAATTCACGATATTTTTAATTTTATTTTCTCTGATGCAAAGTTAAGACATTTTTTGTTTCCTGCAAATGGATTTCACATATTATTATTTAGGTTTTTTCCTATTTTAAGAGCGGAAATCCCTAATAAACATTAATAATATTACTTGAATGATGAATATTTAATTAATTTCGCTATCTTTGCGATAGATTTTTATCAATTTTTTTAAATAATGAAAACGGTATACGAATTCTCTGTCAAGGACAGAAAAGGTAAACAAGTATCGCTTAAGGAGTATGCTAACGAAGTGCTACTCATTGTCAACACAGCCACAAAATGTGGTTTCACTCCCCAGTACGATGAATTGGAAAAACTTTATGAAAAGTACCATTCACAAGGTTTTGAGATTTTAGATTTCCCCTGTAACCAATTCGGCCAGCAAGCACCAGGCACTGATGATTCTATCCATGAGTTTTGCAAGTTGAATTTCGGAACAGAATTCCCACGTTTCAAGAAAGTAAAGGTAAACGGTGACGATGCCGACCCATTGTTTAAGTTCTTGAAAGAGCAAAAGGGCTTTGCTGGTTGGGATATGAGTCATCCTATCGCTCCTATTCTCGAAGACATGCTTTCAAAGGCTGACCCAGATTACAAGCAAAAGCCAGACATCAAATGGAATTTTACGAAGTTCTTGATTAACAAGAAAGGTCAAGTAGTAGCACGCTTCGAACCTACTACCAGCATTGATTCTATCGCTGCACAAATCGAGGAATTGCTGAAATAATGGAACAAAGAGAAAAGGTTCGTTGTCTCATTATTGGTAGTGGTCCTGCAGGTTACACGGCAGCCATTTATGCAGGTCGCGCCAATTTGAGTCCTGTATTATATTGTGGTTTGCAAATGGGTGGTCAACTCACGCAAACCACAATCGTGGAAAACTTCCCTGGTTATCCCGAAGGTGTTGATGGCAACCAAATGATGATGGACTTGCAACAGCAAGCCAAACGGTTCGGTGCAGATATCCGAGACGGCATTATCGTGAAGGTTGATTTCTCCACCAAACCGTATGTCATCACTACGGACAGAGGCGTAGAAATAGAGGCAGAAAGTGTTATCATTGCCACGGGAGCCAGTGCCAAGTATTTGGGATTGGACGATGAGAAGAAATACAATGGTCAAGGCGTTTCAGCATGTGCCACCTGTGATGGTTTCTTCTATCGCAAGAAGACCGTAGCCGTAGTTGGTGGTGGTGACACGGCATGTGAAGAAGCCTTGTATCTGGCTCAATTATGTAAGAAGGTTTATATGATTGTTCGCAAGCCTTATCTCCGCGCAAGCGACGTGATGAAACGTAGGGTGGACGAAAACGAAAAGATTGAAATTCTTTTCGAACATAATACCGTTGGACTTTACGGAGAGAATGGCGTGGAAGGTGCTCATGTAGTATATAGAAAAGGTGAGTCTGATGAGAAACGCTACGACCTTCCCATCGACGGATTTTTCCTTGCTATCGGCCATAAGCCGAATACTGACATTTTCAAGGAATGGCTCGACCTTGACGAAACAGGATATATCCGCACCATTAACGGTACACCTCGTACAAACATCCCTGGTGTATTTGCCGCTGGCGATTGCGCAGACCCACATTATCGCCAAGCTATCGTTGCCGCAGGAAGCGGATGTATGGCTGCATTAGAAGCAGAAAGATACTTGAATAAATAGCCTTTAAAGACCTTAAGGACATTAGAGACCTTAAGGTCTTTATTCTTTTTTGTGAAAGCTCAAGGCATATAATCCCATGAATGTGAGCAATCCATTCAGCATGAGCAATTCATAACCAAATCGATACCCCCACCATTCTCCTGCCATATAATCTATGGCAAAGCATATCAACGGAGAAGCCACGCAAATATATGGTACCAATGGATCATGTGTGGATTTTTTCGTTAACAAACCGTATGCAAACAATCCCAACAAAGGACCATAAGTATAACCACACATTACATATATAGCGTCTATCACACTCGTTGAGTTGACTAAACGGAACAACAAGATGAAAGCAATAAACACTATTGCCATGATGATGTGTACTCGTTTACGAAGACGTTCATCTCCCTCGCGTTCACAGATATCTACACAAAAACTTGTAGTCAAGGCGGTCAAGGCTGAGTCGGCACTTGAGAAAGCCGCGGCAATAATGCCCAACGTAAACAACACCGATACCGATTGTCCCAATAATCCAGTAGAAGCGAACATAGGCAAAAATTCATCTCCAGCTGTAGGAATAGCCACTCCTCGTTGTTGAGCCAACAACACCAATAACACACCTAAAGATAAGAACAACAAATTGGCAGGCACGAAAGCCACGCTATATGCACACATATCTTTTTGCGCATCGCGTAGAGAAGAGCAAGTGAGGTTTTTCTGCATCATATCTTGATCCAATCCCGTCATGACAATGACAATGAAAACGCCACTAAAGAACTGTTTCCAGAAATTCTGTTTCGACCACCAATCGTCCATCACAAATATACGACTGTGTTCATCATTGGCGATAGCTTTCACCGTATCCATGAAACCCAAATTGAGTTGTCCCATCACTTGATATATAATCAAGGCCAAAGCCGAGAACATACATAGCGTTTGCAAACTATCCGTCCACACCAATGTCTTGATTCCACTTTTCCGAGTGTATAACCAAATGAGCGACACCATGACAGGTACTGTTATCCAGAAAGGTATGCCCCACGCATCAAGGACAAATCTTTGCAAGATGATACATACTACATAGAAACGAGCGGCAGCACCTGTCATCTTCGACAACAGAAAGAACGATGCTCCTGTATGATAAGACTTCTTTCCTAATCTTTTTGACAAGTATGAATAAATCGTGGTGAGATTCAACTTATAATATATAGGTAATAGGACGAAAGCTACCAACGCATAACCGAGAATAAATCCCAAACAAGTTTGCAAATAGGTCATTTGCGTGTTTAAAACCATGCCTGGAACACTCACAAACGTTACTCCTGAGATGCTTGCCCCTATCATTCCCCATGCCACGACGTACCACGGACTTTTGCGTTCGCCACGATAGAAAGCGTCGTTAGAAGCGCTCTTACTTGTTGAATGACTCACCAACATCAACAAGAGTATATATCCAAAAATTGTTAATAACATTATCATGATGCTGCAAAGTTACATAAAAATACAGAATTTGTCCACTTCTCATACAGTTTTGCCCGAAAAAGCATCAAAAATTTTGCATATTATCATATTTATATATAATTTTGCATCAAAATGAAAACCATTTAGTGACATTTAGAGTTTTATTAATCCATCTTTTTTGAATATAGTAAACCAAAATAATATCAACAATGAGTAAACAGAAAAAATTCATTCTTCAAGAGAACGAAATCCCTACGCAGTGGTATAACATTCTGGCAGATATGCCTAACAAGCCTTTACCACCCATTCATCCTGGTACACATCAACCATTAGGTTGGGAAGACTTGGCACATATCTTCCCTACAGAGTGCTGCAAACAAGAACTCGACACCGAGCATGCTTGGATAGACATTCCTGAAGAGGTTCTTGAGAAATACAAGTATTATCGTGCCACACCACTTGTTCGTGCTTACGCATTGGAAAAAGCAATCGGTACGCCCGCACACATTTATTTCAAAAACGAGAGTACCAATCCATTGGGTTCCCACAAAATAAACTCTGCCTTGGCACAATGCTATTATGCAAAGCAAGAAGGAACGACCAACGTTACCACCGAAACAGGTGCTGGCCAATGGGGAGCAGCATTGAGTTATGCCGCAAGTGTATTCGGACTTGAAGCTGCCGTTTACCAAGTAAAGATATCCATGTTGCAAAAGCCATATCGTTCCAGTATCATGCGTACTTTTGGTGCTGCCGTTACAGGTTCTCCATCTATGTCCACACGTGCGGGAAAAGATATCATCACAAAAAATCCTAACCACATGGGTTCATTGGGCACAGCCATTTCAGAAGCTGTAGAACTGGCAACCACTACACCCAATTGTAAATACACTTTAGGTTCTGTGCTCAATCACGTGGCATTGCATCAATCCATCATCGGATTGGAAGCAGAGAAGCAAATGGCAATGGCTGGTGAATATCCCGACACCGTGATTGCTTGTTTTGGTGGCGGAAGTAACTTCGGTGGTATTGCCTTCCCATTCATGCGTCATAATATCCTTGATGGAAAGAAGACGGAGTTCATTGCCGCAGAACCAGAGAGTTGTCCAAAACTGACACGTGGAAAGTTTGAATACGACTTCGGTGATGAAGCTGGATATACTCCATTGCTTCCTATGTTTACCATTGGCCATAATTTCAAACCTGCCAATATCCATGCTGGTGGTTTGCGCTATCATGGTGCTGGTATGATTGTGAGTCAATTAATCAAAGACAACATGATGCATGGAGTGGATATTCCACAATTAGAGACCTTCGAAGCTGGTATCTTGTTTGCAAGAACAGAAGGAATCATCCCCGCTCCTGAGAGTAGCCATGCTATTGCTGCAACTATTCGCGAAGCTAAGAAGTGTATAGAGACCGGAGAAGAAAAAGTAATTCTCTTCAACCTGAGTGGTCACGGATTGATTGATATGACTGCCTATGATCAGTACATCAATGGTGACTTGATGAACTATCAAGTATCTGACGAAGAAATTGCGAAGAACTTGAAAGACGTTCCTCAAGTATAAGATAAAAAAGTCTTTAAATACTATATAAACTCCTTAAAGATTTTATAAATTTTCAATAAGCTTTCGAGCTTATAAATTAAGGTCGAGTTCCAAGTGTGGGAATTCGACCTTTTCAATTGAGCATACATGAAACTTGGGCTCAGTCGATATTTAGTAGGGGAATTAAGATTGAATTTTATTTCTTTGCCGTAGTTTCATATCATTGAATTGGCTATCTATTTGATAAAGGAGGAATGCCGTAGGCATTGGATAATAGTAGCCAGCTATGCAGAAACGCCTTTAGGTGTTTCGAAATGGCTGGTTAGGAAGATACACATATAATTGCTTTGATTATCTAACTAAGTTTTTATCCCCTACGAAAAATCGACTGAGCCGAAACGTGCTTAAATGTTTGGCAAATTCAATAATAATACTTATATTTGCTGAAACATAAAAAAAATAAGAATTGACCCATTAAAATAATAACCACTATGTTTATAGAAGTCACTAAAGCAGAGTATTTGGATGGCTACAGAATCATGTTGCTATTCAACAATGGTGAGAAACGAATAGTAGATTTGAGCCAATCGCTAAATGGTGAAGTGTTCGCACCATTGAAAGACATAGGCTTTTTTAAGCGATTCTCAATCAAGTTCAATACTATCGAATGGGAAAATGGTGCTGACTTTGCGCCTGAATATCTTTATGAGATAGGAACGGTTGCATAGACCGCATTATACTTCGTTCCATAAAACGCCCCTAAGTGTATTGTTTACTTAGGGGCGTTTTATAGTTATTTCTCAATCGTAAGATTCACATTCTCCTTTGTCACGTTTTCGCAATTGAAGAAATCGGAATTAACTTCTGCGGAAACTTGGATGTTCTTCAAGTGAATGTTCGTGATGGGTTTCTCGGGCAATCCATTGAAATACATCGCACGACGAGCATGTCGGCAAACGATATTCTCGATGTTGATGTCACGGAATTCTGGAGTTGTCTCATCAACTGGCTTTGCCTCAATATTGTTTACCTTCTCTCCACTTTCAAGTACCTCTATCGCAGACTTTCCGCCATAGTATAGGTCGAAAGTGATAGCGTCTCCTTGAATGTCGAACATGGATATGTTGCGGATGAAGATGTTTTCCACAACACCGCCACGACCTCTACAACTCTTGAATCTCAAACCAACATCAGTACCGAGGAATTGGCAATTCTGAACGAGAATGTTCTTCACGCCACCACTCATCTCCGAACCAACTACGAAACCACCATGTCCTTGGAAAACAGTACATCCATCTACCACCACATTCTCACATGGTTTTCCTCTCTTCCTTCCATCTGCATCCTTTCCACTCTTGATGCAAATGCCATCATCGCCTGCGTCAAACGTAGAATTAACAATCAGCGCATTCTTACATGATTCCAAATCGAGCGCATCACCGTTTTGCGCATAGTCGGGATTGCGTGCAAGCACATTGTCTATAATGATATTCTCGCACATCAATGGGTGAATGTTCCAAGCAGGAGAGTTTTGGAAAATCACATCTTTCAACAAGACATTCTTACAACCCACGAGGCTCACCATCACGGGACGTAAGAAACGACGAATCTCATTCCATTGCGCATCTGTTTCAAGTCCTTTAGGCACATTCATGTCGGCAATGGAATCGCCTTTTGCATAACCCTCAGACGGGAACCACAAATCATTGCGTTTGAAAACGCCCTTCTGCATTCCCGTAAACTTCTTCCATTGGCTCTCAGTCACCTTCTGCTTCTTCAATGGTCTCCAATACAAACCATTGCCATCAATCGCACCTTGACCTGTAATGGCAATATTGCTGACGTTTGTTGCAGAAAGAGGAGATTGACACCTACGTGTATCTAATCCCTCAAACGAAGTTTTCTTGATAGGATAAAGTGTTTCGTCGGCCGCGAAAAGGATGACTGCACCCTTCTCTAAATGCAATTCCGTATTGTTTCTCAGTTCTATCGGACCTGTATACCATACGCCTTGAGGCACAATCAACTTACCGCCGCCTCTCTTTTCCAGCGCATCAAAAGCTTTCTTGAATGCTTCTGTGCAAAGTTCTGAACCATCGCCTTTCGCTCCGAAATTGGTTAAAGTCACTTGGTAATTGGGAATAACGGGAGCCGTCATTCCCGTCATCTTAAATGGCAATCCCTTTAAATACTTGGCATAAGGATTCACCCTAACGGGATGCGCTTTCTGCGCACTAATGCCAAGACAACACATCGAAAAGACAGCCAATAATAAAAGTTTGAAATGTTTCATCTTTTTGCTTGTTAAGTAGGTTATAAAATATTTTCTGCAAATATACACAAAATAGCTGAAAACAAAGAGTAATTACTTACAAAAAATCATTAACTTTTCGCGATAATGATAAAATGTGTAATATGCTATGTTGTAAACGCATTAACCGCCCTAACAACGCTTCTCGCCTCTTCCAATGAAAGAACAGGACTAATCGGGAGGCTCAATTCCGTTTGGTGAATCTTCTCCGTAATCGGCAAATGCAATCCATTCCATTCCGCATAACAATGTTGACGATGGGGAGGAATGGGATAATGGATTTGGGTTTGTATTCCCTTCTCCAAGAGAAATTGTTGCAACCGTTCCCGCTTGTCACAAAATACGGGGAAGATATGATAGACATTGTTCGCATCTGCCAATCGTCGTGGAAGGGTTATCAACGGATTGTCAATACCTTGATAATAGGCATCGGCTATCATTTGACGATGATGGTTGTCTTCATCCAAATATTTCAATTTCACGCTCAATATGGCAGCTTGCATCTCGTCCAACCTACTATTCACTCCCGTCAAATCACATACATACTTGGTATGAGAACCATAATTCCCCAACGCCCGAACAACTTCCGCCAACTGAGCATCATTGGTAGTAACGGCACCAGCATCTCCCAACGCCCCCAAATTTTTCCCTGGATAAAAAGAATGCCCCGCCGCATCACCCAAAGAACCAGTTTTAAATGAAGAATGAAGAATGAAGAATGAAGAATCTCTTAATGAGGAATTATTTAATGAAGAATCATTTGATTGAGGACCGATAAATTCAGCCGATTCTTCATTCTTCATTCTTAATTCTTCATTTAAGATTTGGCATCCTTGCCCTTGCGCATTATCTTCCACCAACTTCAAGTGATATTTCTTGCACAACTCCCCTATCCTCTCCGTATAGGCGCATCTGCCATAGAGATGAACGAGGAGGATGCTCTTGGTCTTGGGCGTAATGGCTTGTTCAATCAGTTCATCGTCTATCTCCAACGTATCCATACAAGGCTCCACGAGAACGGGCTTCAATCCGTTTCGCGTAATGGCAAGGATGGAGGCGATAAACGTATTGGCTGGCACAATCACCTCTTCGCCCTCACTCATCACGCCCATCTCCATATAGGCACGATAAATCAAGGTGAGCGCGTCAAGACCGTTTCCTACGCCCACGCAATACTTCGTTCCGATATACCGAGCATATTCTTCTTCAAACTTGGAAACGAAATTCCCGCGAATATACCACCCAGAGTCTATCACCTGAGCAACAGCCTCCTTGATCTCATCGGCATGTAATTGCGTCACACGTTGTAAGTCCAAGAATTTTATCATCTCCTAACGATTATGCAAACACGATGTTTATCAATTGCAAAGATAGTGTTTTTTCACGATAAACACTCTGTTTACAACAAAAAAACACAACATATCATCATTCTTGATTTTATTTTTGTACTTTTGCAAACGATAATGAACATCCGACGATTATTCATCTTCATATCATTGGCGTTTTCTTGTTTAGCACAAGCACAACACATTTCTTTGGAAACGCTGAAACGCATCGGTCTGCCTGTTGTCGTAGTGGAGACCATCGATGCGGAAGAACCGACATGTGAATATCTCACCATCGAAGATGGATACCCTGGCAACACCATTCGCAATGCTACCAAAGTACCTGGCAGAGTTTATGTCATGGAGGGAAACGATACCATCTATGATAGCGGTAACTACGAGGAGGATATCAGCGGAATGACTATCAAACTCAGGGGGAACAGTAGTGCTGTCATTCCCGATAAGAAGCCTTTTAAAATCAAACTTCAAAAAAAGGCTGACATGTTAGGGGAGGACGAGAAATACAATGATAAGAACTGGTTGCTGCTGAAAGAGGAGTTTCCTTCATTGAACTTAATGGTGGGATTAAAGGTTAACGAACTCGTAGGACTGCAATGGACGCCGAGATTCAAGTATGTCAATCTCTTGTTCAACGGTGATTATCGGGGGGTGTATATGCTTTGCGAAGCGGTCAACCGCAATACCGATTGTCGCCTTGACGTCAGCAAGAACGGTTTTATCTTTGAGTTGGACCCGTATTGGTGGAACGAAGACGTGTATTTCCAAAGTAATGTGCTCGGCTATAAATACACCTTCAAGTATCCTGATGCGGAAGATGTCACCGAAGAACAATTGCAATACCTCATAGATTTCATGTCGGATGTGGATAATGCTCTTTATGGCAACAACTATGAGAAATACATCGACATAGAATCTTTTGCGTCGTGGATGTTGGGACATGACATACTGGGAACATACGACGCTTCTGGTTCAAATATTTTCTTCACCAAATACGATACGTTACATTCCAAGCTGACAATGGCAAACATGTGGGATTTCGACACGATAGAAATGACACCCGATACTTTCTCCGTCATCCATGATTTTGACGTTCATTTCTTGGCTCTCTTCCAAAACCCAAACGAGACATTCATCTTTGCCTATATCAATCGGTGGAAAGAACTATCGGAAACGTTGTTTGACGACATGTTTCAATTTCTCGATGACTTCGGGAAATCACCAACGGCTACGGCTTTGAACAAATCCATGCAAATGGACTATAGGCGATGGGAAACGTATGGTCCTACCGTGGCGGAAATCATTGCATCCAACAAACAATGGTTTGCCGAACGCAAACCCTATTTAGATAGCGCCATTCACTATATGGAAACAACAACGGCCATCAAAACACCTGTCATCTTACCGAAAACAAATGGGATGACATACAACCTACATGGAATGCCCGTCCAAGAAGACAAATACAAAGGATTCATCATCAAAGACGGAAGGCTAAGGATAAGCAAATAAACATTGCTTATTCTTGCGTTGCAAAATCAACAACTGCCTTTTTGAAGATGTCGTAATCTTGCTTGAAGGATTGCAGCAACTGATTCCTGTTGGTTTCGTATTTACTTGCATCAAATTCCTTCACGTACGTTTCAAGCATAGGACCTAATTGGTCGGTGTTGTCAATGGCAATCCCCACTCCGTATTTGGCGGCATAATCGCCTTGTATGGTGTCGGCGGTGGTAATCATCGGCTTCCTGAAAATCAGGGAATTGTAGAAACGGTTGGACAAAGCGGTATCGTGGGATAGTTTGCGAGGATAGAAGATGTTGAGGAAGGTGGATTCTTGAACTATCCGCGGTTCGTCTTTCTTTTCGTAATATCCTTGGAAATGTACGTTGGTAACGTGATTCTTCTCTGCCAAATCCTTTAACTTGACATCAGCATTCTCCTCTCCCCTTCCCACGAAAGCCACACGGAATGAGGGATTGTTGGCAAGTGCCATCATAACGGCTGCGTTTTGCTCGTAATCCCTGATTCCGCCAATCGTCAGAACGGAAATCGGTTGATTTGGGCGCATCAATTCCACGGGCTTTAGCGGCTTTTCCAAAAGGGCTTGGGTAAGGATATTGATGTCGAAATTGTGACTTAAAATATAATCGAAATTCTTGGGAAGACAACGCTTGAACCCTGGAGAGGAAATCACGTTAAACGAACTGATTTTCAGCAGAGCCTCGTATCTTTTCTTGAATCGTTGTTCGATGGATAAATCCCTATAGTCCAAGATAAACCGATGGCGGTAGTGTTTCTTTAAAAAGCCATAGAGGAAGATGCCTATTTGTGGACCGAAGACAATCAGTTTATCGTATGCCTCTCGCTTGATGGTCTTTCGCAGGAAACATGAATACCTGATATAATTGACCAATCGTTTCCATTGACTGGCTGTAGCATCCATCGGAAGGGAGAATCTATGGGCGGCTGGCTCATTCAATCCTTTCTTGTCAAAATAGATTAAGTCATAGTTCACCTGCAAGGCATCAAGGATGGTGGTGTATATCTTCACGTAGGGCGCAAAATACAGATTTGCAGGAATCAATAGTCCTATCCTCATAACAAGCTTTATTTAATGGTGTTTTTCAATGCATCCAAGAAACCATGCCCGTATCTCAAGTCGGGTTCTACATAGTTGCCTTCTGCCCATTCGTTCCACGAACGGAGGAAGAGGATGCGATGCTCTTCGGGCTTGTTCTCGATGATTTTCAGAGCCTGACTGATGTGCTTTTGGAAATTGTCGGGCGTAACGTTCACATAGACTCCTTCTTGGTCGCCTGTGCGTGGCGTACGATCCCAACCAGAGAAGATGGTGGGATAGATGTTCTCCCATGTATCTTCGGGCGCAAAGAGATGCTTGACAATTTCGGGGAAGTCGTATTTCAAGGTGGGAAGGAAAGAAAACCTCTCATGCAACTTGTACTTGATGGCGCGTCGGTATTTTCCCGAGACAATCATCTCGGCACGTGACTTGCCAAACGAATTGATGCCGTCGAAGCCCAAGGAAAGGATGTCGTTATATACTTTTGCGCTACTCTTCAAATCGGGTTGCACCCTACCGCTTCCAATACCTCCTTCGGGTTTTCTCACAACGGTATTCGTAGAGTTGCACATGGCTACGAAGTAAAAGTCGGTCAACCCGTTTTCATTCGCCAACTTCCTCCATTCGGCAATGAAGTCTTCTAAATGCACAAACCGATAGGGGTCGTAAATCACGAATAATGGCTTACCGTCTATGCGGATATAACGATGGTCCTTGAAAGCAGGAAGAAGGGTATTGAAATGTAGTCGGTAATCTTCTTTCCCTAAATACAATTGTTCGGCAATCATCCCGTCCTTCACGCCTTTCTCCCACGTCTTGGTAGTCCAATCATGGTTTGCCCACGCCAAACAGAACGGGAAATCGGGCTTGCCTGATGCCACCACTTCGTTGAATGGGCGTTCGAGCAATCGCTTGCCATTGCCAAACCAATAATGCCAATAGCAGAATCCCTCTATCCCTGCCTCGCGTGCCAACTCGGCTTGTGCCTCTCTCACCTCGGGCATTCGCAAGTCGTAAAAACCCAAGTCGGCAGGGATGCGCGGTTGGTAATGTCCACGAAACAAAGGCCTCGCCTTGGCAACGTTGGTCCATTCGGTAAATCCTTTCCCCCAATACTTATCGTTTTCGGGGATGGGATGAAATTGAGGTAAATAATATGCTATGACTCTTGCTTTCATATTTCTTAAGGAGTTACTTGTTTGACGATTTTTGCAGGTATCCCCGCCACGATGGCATAAGGGGGAATATCATGCGTGACGACACTATTGGCACCCACTACGGCACCGTCGCCGATGGTGACGTTGGGGAGTACGCACACATTGTTGCCCAACCACACATTGTTGCCAATCTTGACGGGACCATGGCTAACGACAGTCCTCTCAATGGGTGGAACGACAAGACTTGCATAATCGGTAGCGCCATGCGAATTATCGGTAATAAGCACGTTTGTACCTGTTAGAAGGTGGTTTCCTATCGTTATCTGATTGGCAGCGGTGATATGTGCCCCTCGACGAATCAGACAATGGTCGCCAATGGTGATAGAGGGTGCTATCGTACTTGAAGGGGTATGGGTAACCGTGAGTTGCAAGTCGGTTTCAAATACCGTTCCCTCTCCTACCTGAACAAATTCCAATCCGCGCAACTGATAAGGGTGCCACATCACGACGGAATGGCCAAACTTGGCGAATCTCCGTCGGATATATCCCGTATAAACCTGATTCCTCAACGAGTGCCATATCTTGGTAATCGCTTGCGGATAAATGAATGATAGCAACATTCCCAAGCTGGATAATATTTGATATACTATATTTCTCATCAGCTATTCTCAATTTGTTCGATAGCCTCATCGTCTTCGGATGATGACAATAAGGGGAATTTTTCCAATAATTGTTCGTGGTAGCGCAAATAGAGATACAACAAGATGATGACCACGATGCGCAAACCAGCAAAGTCGGAGTAAGAGAACAAGGTCATTCCTCCTTGCATACAGATACACATGCTGAAGTAAAGCAACAGAAGTTGATAGACTTGTATCGTACCGTCGCGCGGACGTATCAACATGAGCACAATCAAATTGAATACCACAAAGATGATGAAGGCGGGAACAGGACCGAAATCAATGGTGAAATCGCCTACGAACGTGTAGAAATAGTAATCGTCTATCTTCAGGTTATGGTATTTCTCCCTTCGTTCCACGAAATTCTTCGGGGTGTCGGGGTCTATCACTCGTTTCACCAAATACATGGTTCTGTCGCCGTTTCTGATACCCCCAGCATCCAATCCGTAATTGTTGAAGTATAGGTTTTCTTGTCCGATATACCAGTTCATGATACCCGTCACGTCAACCTTGAAGTCCTCGAAACGACTCATGGTAATGGCAACAATGGGAAAGGCGATGACTATCACGCTGGTAATACCGAAGATGCGAAACACGCGATTGATGCGTTCGGAAATATAGCGCTTGAAAAGCATATATCCCACAATGACGGTCAACACAGAGATAATCACGTTTCCTCTTTGTCCGTGGGTAATCGTCAATAAGATGCCAATGCCAATGGAGAAGAACAATCCGCCGATGAGCCAGTAGTTCTTTTTCTCCTTGGTCATCATGTAGAAACAAAGGAATACGGATAAGTCGGAAAGGGCATTGTAGATAATGGCTGGGATGTTTCGGATGGCACTACCCGAATCCTCGGCACCTTCCAACTGTTCCATATACGCATCATTACCCGCATCGGAATCCACGAACAACTTGATGATTCCGCTTCCGAAATTCTCTATCACCTCGGGAATCAAGAACAACGACATGAGGATAATCACGCATGACGCGAGCGACAAGATTCTGGTATGGGGGTCTCCAATGCTTTCGGGAGGATTGAGGTGATGATAGATGGTAGGCGACAAGGCTATCATCAACATGATGTACAGGTAAACGAACGGGAAGAGTTCGAGCGGATTGTAGGCAATGACGAAAAAGGCATCGTTAAGCGACAATATCGAAAACACGGCATACATGACATAGGTGGCGATGATGGCCGTGCCTCCGTCTATCGCACGGTTTTTCACCTGATACCATACCAACGTGAGAATCCACATCAACAGGTAAAGGCAGCACAATATGTTATCTGAAACCGTACTTGTCATTTCACCGATATTTTAATTTTCTTGATGAATTGCTTCAAGAATTGCTTCTCTTGTCTGTTGATGCCAATCAAATAGGTCAAGGCAGCTACCAAGATGGGCACAAGGATAAAGATGGCCAAGAAACGATAGCCTGCACTTTCCACATGATGATGGACAAACATGCAGAGGGCGATTCCCGCAACGGTAATCAAAAGACCTGGAACGATAATCCCAAACACATAGCGAAGCAAGGAGAAGGGACCGTAATAACGCTTCAGGCAAAGCACGCGTATGAGATGGGAAACCAGACATACGGCTATCATGGAATAAAAGATGCTATGTGAGGGGTAGCCCCAACGGAACAACAACCACGTCAAGGGCAAGCACAACAAAGTGGTACTCTCTACGGGCAGATGATATTCCTTGACGTATCCTGACGCTTGCATGATAATCGTAATGGGATTGTGCATGGCAAAGCAAACGATATAGATAACCACCAAGCGAGAGAATACCAGGATATTCTCATCTACCTCTTCGTCGAGCCATAAGTCCAAGATGGTATTCATTTCGGAATAAATGGGAAGGCCAATGGCAATGAGGATATACAGGATAAACTTATTGCTGACGGAGAACAACTGATTCAAGTAATCGAATTGTTTTTCCGCATAGGCCTTTATCATGGCAGGACGGAAAGGAATCACCATACTATTGCACAAGGCTTGGAAGGCATTGTTGATTTGCAGGGCTATTCCAAAGGCGGCATTGATGAGAGGACCGAAGAAAACACCCAAGAGAATGATGTTGCCTTGTATCAATCCCACGTTGGCCACAGAACCGAACATCGTCCAACCTGAGAATATCAGCAATCTGCGATACAACGACGAGTGGCGCACAAATTGATAATGACATTCCTCGTAATGCGTCTTTCCATACCAAATATACAATAGCAATACGATGATGGCAACGATGACCAAGCCAAATCCATAAAATACGAGTCCGTCCATGATCATTTTGCCTATCAAGAATGCCACGATGACACGCAACACACATTCTATCGTGGAAATCAAGGCATAGGCTCCCATGTCTTCGTGCGCGAAGATGGAAGCCGTATAGGGGATTTGGAAGATGGAACAGATGAAGGAAAACAAGGAGAACTGAAAGAGCCACAAGGTGGCGTGCATCCTCTCTGGCGGAATGTGGATGTGGGTACGGATGAACCATAGTCCTACCGTCTCGAAAACGATGAGCAGGATGATGGCCAAAACAATCAGGATATTGACACTCACGGAAAAGATGTCTTTCATCCTTTGTTCGTTTTTGATTCCCAAGGCAAAGGAATAAAAACGCTGGACGGATAGCGCCATCACGCCACTCAGAAACGAACTGAGCGTAATGACACCACCGATGGTATTGAAGATGCCATAGTCTTCTTCGCCCAATCCTTTCAGCACCAAGCGAACGGCAAAGAGATTCAATACCGTTAACAGGAACATACGAACAAATAGCACCAAGGTGTTTGATGCTATTAACTTTGATTTATTGTATGATTCCGTTGGGTGATTCGCCATTTATTTCTTTTCGCGCAATATACTGTTCAGGATATGAATACTCGTTCCGATAAATGCCAATATCAGCATTTCAATAATAAAGAACATACGCTTCGGACCTGCTGGTCGGATAGGCATAGCGGCTCCTTTGATAAGGGTAAACACGGGAGTACGTTCCTGCACCTTTGCCTTGGCTGCTTGCATCTGGGTATTCAAGGCGCTATAGGCATTGAACTTCAATTGCATCTCGTTTTCCAAGTCTTCTCTCTTGGCCTTATAACTCTCCAAGACAAGGTCAGTATTTTCATCTGAATAGCTTCCGTAGATTTGGCGAGCTTTCTGATAGTCGTGCTTGGCTTCGGCAACCAAGTTCTTATAATATTCTAAATCCGTTCGGGCTTTGTTGGTTCGATAGTCGCTGATAAATTGTTGCAGATGTCCTCTTACCGAATCTGCCACCGTCTTACAAACCAATCGGTCTTGCGCCTTGACGGTAATGGTAATCACACCCGTTTTCTTGTCGGTGTTCAACTTGATATTATTGCGGATGGCTCCCGCCACATCGTCGTCGGCTTTCGAAAGGATATAGGGATTGGCTTCTCCCTTACCTCCTGCCCCACTCTCTTGCTTCTTGGGAAAAAGACTGATAATGGAATAAATCACCCTTGACCACCAAGGTTCTTTCTGGTGCTTCTTCAGGTATTCGTAATAGGTGGTGTTGATGCTTCCGTCTTGCGTTTTCACCTTGATGGGAAACAAACCCGTAACAAAACCGTTATCTTCCATCAAGTCGGGATAAAGCATAGGAGTGATGGCATCGGATGTTTCCATGTCGGATAAGTCGAAACCAAAGGAAGAGGCGATGCTACCCAACGTTCCGCCTGCGATAGAACTCTCTGCCTCTGGTGCCATCTTCGTGTCTGTCATATAGTATCTTGGGATGCAGTAGATATATGCGATAGACAGCACAAACGTGATAGATAGAACTTTATAAAACAACTTTCTGCGTTTCCACATCGCGGACAACACAGCTCTATAGTCAATGCCATTCACTTGATTACCTGTAGCCATAGTCTTCAATTATTTAATTAAGTTCGCAATGGTGGCTATCATGGTTGCAATAGAAGCAACAGATGTTCCGATGGTCATCCATTCAGCCAATGACATTCCAGAATTCTTGGGCTTCGAGGGCACTACTATTTCGCAACCAGGCAATACTTTCGCCTTGTGTCCCACCTTTGCCACGGTACCGTTCATATAGATAATATGTGTACTGCGTTTCTTGGCCCTGTTACCCCATCCACCAGCTTGGTCGATGTAATAGGATACGCGCTTGCCTTTTTGATAGGCAACTGTATTGGGGAACATCACGTCTCCAGAGATTTTCACCGTTCCGTTATACTCAGGTACGATTAATCTATCGCCTGTACGCAATACCAAGTCGGCATCTCCGCCAGGGTTGTTCAATGCCTTATCCAACTCAATACCCACGAAGTAAGTTTCGCCCAAGTCGAGTTTCTTCACATCTACGGAGTCGTTTCCACTTTGCGTATTCGCCATGCGCAATACGGTTTGCATACGAAGACGTTCTTCTGGAGTGATCACTCTTTCCAAACGGGCACCTGGGATATAGGCCAAGTCGGTAACGCCACCTGCCTTCTTCACTAAATCACTCAAGCGTTCGTTCTTGGTAGAGAGGGTGTATGTGCCAGAGAACATCACCTGTCCTTGAATCACCACGTTTTGTTGGGTATTATAACCAGGACTCTTACGAACATACACCTCATCGAAGGGTTCTAATATAAAACCTGGTTCGCCCTCAATCACAAAACCGTCTTTCAAGGCAAAGCTATAGGTGCGGGCAATAACGCTATCGGTAGTCAACGCCTTGGGATTGCTGACTCTTCGGGCAACATCCACTTTCATCGTAGAGGCGGTTTCCTTCAATCCTCCAGCTTGCAAGACGAAGTCTTCCAATGTCTCGTTATCGGCATATTTATACACGCCAGGGAATTGCACTTCTCCGTGAATGGTAATCGTGCGCTCTACCATTGCCTCTTGCTTGGTAGGGATGAACAGCACGTCGTTTTCCTTCAATGGGATGTCGGGTGTGGCTCCGCTCATGATACCCTTCACGTCAACGCTGATGACCTCCAACGTACGGTCTTCCTTCATGCGGTGCATCACGGCACGGTTGATGAACGCGTCTTCGGTGATTCCCTCGGCATGTTCTATCAAACTACGAACGCTATTGATGCCTCCACCCAACTGATACATGCCTGGACGGAAGATGGCACCTTTCACCTCCACGGTGTTCTCATAACGTGCCAACACACTATCCACGGATACCGAGTCGCCATCCGTGACGTGGAAAGAACTCATATCGAATTCCTCTACGTTAAATACGCTATATTCCTTACCCGTCTTTCTCACCACGCGCACGCTCTTGGTGTAAGCATCGCCCGTAAAACCGCCCGCGTATTTCAACAACGTTCCTACGCTCTCGTTTTTCTTCATTTCATAGTACATCGGACGCTTCACCTTTCCCGTGATGTTGACCATGCAATCGTAGGCACCTACCACAATCACGTCGTTATCAGACAATCTCACGTTGCCCGTCAACTTACCGTTGAGGATGTAATCATAGATATCCACGATGGTAATCAACTTACTATTGCGATATACCTTGATGTTTCTCAACGTACCCAAGTCGTTCGTTCCACCTGCCATATACAGGGCATGGAACACGCTGGCAAAGGCAGACAACGTATATGTTCCTGGCGCTTTCACCTCTCCCATCACGTTGACCATAATCGTACGGGTTTGTCCAAGGGATAACTTGATGTTGCTACTCTTGTATCGCGAACCCAATTGCGAACGCAGACGAGCGGTAGCTTGTGCTATGGTGAGTCCACTTACTTGCACGGGACCGAATCCTTCAATCACGATTTCGCCATCTGGTGAAACGGTGGTCTCGATAGACTTCTGCGATGCTCCATAAATATCAACGATTACCTCGTCGCCTGGTCCTACACGATATGTCTGTGGCGTGGCGATATTCATGTTGGGTTCAAATGTCAAATTCTTTTGATTGAAAATATCACGACCAAAGACCTTTTTCTTTTCCTTCTGTCTCTCTTCCAAGATTTGGTTCAACCATTCGATGGAATCGGTGGGAATCAAGCCTTGCATCTCACTTTGCATGAGAAGGAAGTCTTCATCTTCATCATCAAAGGTATGGGCGATGGCATTACCGCCTTCCAAACGAAGGTTGCTCTTGTCCTTTACTTTCTCGTCCTTCGTCTCGCCATTGTTCTTGCGCATCCTTTTTTCTGCCTTCGACACCGCATCGTCAGCCACGGCACCCAAACCACCTTGTTTGATTTGACGGTCATATTTCGCCTTTACGCGCCTAATCTGCTGAATGTCCACGCCGTTTTGCATGAGCTTGGTAACGATTTGTGTTTGCGAAGAACCAGCCTCATGCTCCTTAATGACAAACTTAATCACTTGGTCATCCGTCATGGATGATTGCGCCATCATGCCCAACGGACAGAAGAAAAGGACGATGGCATATAATAAAATTTTCTTTATCATGATATTCTTTTTCACGCTAATCGAATGCAAAATTAAGGAAAATTATTTATTTTCCCAATTAACTACACAAATATAACTCTTTTTCCTCGATTTTATTATGACATGAGAGGAAAAAGAGTGTGTTGAGCGTTATTCTTTTTAGAGAGTAAGAAAGTTAGAAGCAAGAAGCAAGAGATTACCCTAAATGTTCAATGTTCTCTATTGATAATTGTGAATTGTGAAATAAGGGAGGTGTTAGGTGAGGTCTTACATGAGGTCTTGAAAAACACTACTCACTGACAATAAAACGTTTTGCTATAATCAGGTGAGGTCTTGGCGAAAGCAAGAAAATATGTGCGTAAGCCCGCCACCAGCCATCTATTGGGAAGGATGTCAAGAATTGGTATGTCCAATTTCAAAGCTAGCCTTACATCAACACGTACCTGACAACTCTATGATGCTATGACCATTCCGAAGATGAAGAACTTGCTTCTCTTGTAGGGAATTATAAACATTATCAGTTTAGGAGGAGGTTTCTCTTCCAATGAACTCTTTAATAGGGACAACATGAAAGAAAAACAATAGTTTGGGAATAAGTAAGTTATGACTAATTACCACCAATTTTGATATTTGTATTTGGGTATCAAATCTTTCATACCTTTACTCTTATTACAATGCTCACATGTTAACTGAAGATTGCAAGGATCGTTTGTACCGTAATCTTTTAAAGGAACAATATGGTCAAAGTTCTTCTTGTTAAGGATATTGACTTGACCTGTTAAATCCTTATTGCAGAACACACAACGTCCTTTATCCCTATGATATACAGCATGCTTAACCCATTGAGGAATGGAACATCTCTTAATCGTACCATCTTCATTTCTTGCTTTTTCTGGCCACTTCACATAATCTGAATATGTTCCATCTTCATCGATCAGCACATTACGAACTAATCGATTAAAAAGGGCTAAAAAATGTTTGTCATTGAACAGAATATGAACGACCTCATCTGATATCACGTCAAAAAACTGGATAAACTTTTCTTCATTTTTCTCGAACCATTTCCAAACAAAATCATTGTCCTCATCATCATAGGTTGTATATTTCAATCTTACCTTATATATTTTCATTAGTTTAATCCACCATTCTATACCATCTTCTTCTATTAAGTCACCATTCTTGCGGAAATCTTTGCTGTAATAACAATATAAAGTACTTGCCACATAAATGTGAAGTAGGGAATTTCTATTAAACTTCAGAGCACTTTGAACAAATGCCTCTTCATTGAAATTCCAAAAATCAACCCCTGCCTCAACATTCATGTAAACAATGCTTAAGAACTTGTAGATTGATTCAAATTTATATTCCTTAAGATTATATTCAATCATATCTGATAATATGATTTCTTATACGATAGCTACCAATATAAGTAATCAATCTCCTACAAGAAGAATCTCACAAGTTTCAAAATTTATTTCCCAGTTTCCGTTCTCTTTAGATTCCCACATATATTTCTCTGCCATACGATTCCACCATGATTGAAACTTGGTTCCTGTTTCTCCTATGTCTTTTACAAGTTTCTCGTATAACTCAGTGTTATCTACTGAGAGAATCTTTGCCAGTTCGTTCAAACCATTGCGACGTTCAAAGAGTAACTGAATTTCATTCCTCTCCTCGGGTGTCACCTGCCCTACAAGTTTTCTTGTTGCCATTTTTCTCTATTTTCAAAAGGGTCCAAATAATCTATTTTCGTTATTTCTTCCTGCTCTAGCAGGAATGTACCGTGTTTGCGATTATTATTCATTAACTCTCGCGAAGCATTTCGTTCTAAGTGAGCAACCACACACTGTTCATGCGAAGGAGTATTCACTTCGAGTGTGGTTTTCCTGTTTAACCACACACAACGCTTACACTGGTAGGCATCGCAATGACGGCAGACAGGAGCATACTTCAACTTATATAGTTGCTTGTTCTTAATGTCAAGCCCATTTTCCAAATCACCAACGTAGTCATCTTCATCCTCATAATAGAATGCTGGACAGATATAGAACTTTCCGTTAGGTGCAAGAGTAATATTCGTTTCTCCGGCCCCGCAGTTATTCATCTCCTTCAGCATCAAGCGGTCAGTCAGCAGGTTCAATTGTGGTGACTTCCCATCTGCATACATCTTTTCCATAGCTTTTGAAACATCTTGCAAGAAAGCTTTATATTTATCGAAGTCTTCTTCTTTAAATGTCTCAACATCCATCATCACAACATTAAGACGTGGAGTTTTGGCAAGTAATTCAACAACTTTGTCTTTGTTGTTGAATAAATCCTGTTTATTCACCCTCAGCACAACAGGCTCATCAATGGTATCTATGTCGCTGAAACCATTTAATACAAGCACATCCGTACTATAATTTCCAATAGAGGGGGTATTGTGGGGAAATGGTTTTATCTTAGAATGGTCAATACTCTCTATCACCTCTCTGTATTCTGTAGGCAATTCGGAGTCAGGATAGACACACTGAATCGTCAAGTTCTCCATCATACCAAAGCGAATGCCTTTACGCAAGGTCTCAATAGGAATCAACTTGCGCTCCTTGGAGGATTGCTTATAATGGCAGAAAGATGTTGAAGCATCATCTAGTATTATAATTAGGTATTGTAGCATTGTTCAGCATATTACAGGATTAGATTTCTTCTTATTCTTCTCAAACTCCTCGCGTTTTCTTTCCATTTCTAACTTTCGGTAGAGTTTATTCCAATAGTAGTTATTAGCCCGCACTCGTGCCTTGTGCATTTTGCAAATAGCTGTTGAACGTTGGAATATCGTGCTCGTATCAGCAGCATCATAATTTTCTCCCTGACACCAAGCACATCCACTTGCCACTTCACAATCCAAACATTCTTGAGGAGATTGAGTACTACGGTCGAGTGTAAGGAAGGGACGCAACAGATTCTTATTGATACCATCATTTACATTACCAATAACACAAGCCTTTTTGCTTCTAAGTGAATACTGAGCAAAGCGAGTACAAGGATAAAAATTACCTGCTGCGTCTACTGCCAACATTTTCCCTGCTCCGCACCAGTTTTGATTATCTCGTTTAAGGTCTAATGGTTTGCCAATATGTTCAGCGAAAAAGGAGCAAGCATAGCTTTTGTAGTACTCACCCTCGATGATAGCATCTGCCAATTCCAACAACTGTTCTTCAAACAACTTATCATCACCATCTTTCCAAACATTCTCAAACACGCAATTGATATTCACCTCATGGATACCTAAAGAGAATAGGTGCAGCACACTTTCTTTGATATAAGAAATGTCTGGCGAACTTATGGTTACTTTAGTTGACGCATTGGGGAATTGACTTAGCCAAAGGGGAATGTTTTTTACAACACTCTTATACGACCCTTTCTCACTATGCTTATATACACGATTTAAATCATGTTTCTTTTCCGTTCCATCAATAGTAATACCGATACTTAGGTGGTTGAGATTCTTCTTGATGAATCGTTGCACCTTTTGTTCATGATAGTTGATTCCATTGGTTGAGAACGAGAAACGAAATGAATTAAACCAGTGGTGGTCTTTTCTGAACATTTCTGTCTTCAAGTAATCGCAAATTCTGTCTATGAGTTCGATTTCTAGAAAAGGCTCGCCACCAATGAAGTCCCACACAACACTTTCTTCCTTGAATTCATCTTCGCAGTCAAGAATGAAGTCAATAGCTTGCTTGGCAACATTAAAAGACATTCGTTCCTTTTCATTCTTTCCGACCAAATAGCAATACTTACAGGCTAATTGGCAATCCTTTGTTACAATGAATGTAATACTCTTTGACTTCCCTGACTGCCATGAGCCACTTGATTCCTTGAGACTGTCCATATATAGCCTAATAATTTTTATTCATGCTTACGCAATTGGATTTGCAGGTCGTAACACATCCATCTTTGCAACTACCAGTACAATGCGTTTTGCATGTACGCCAACAATCACTTTGACATTCAGCTGAACAAGTACCTTTACAAGTTGACTGACATGAATTAGAGCATTGGTTTCCGCAGACATCTTTGCACCCTCCTGAACAGCTACTTGCACAAGATGAACATCCAGAAGATCCAGAGCTTGATCCTGAACAGGTACTCCTACATGAGCCCGAGCAACTACTACCACAGGATGAACAACCAGATGAGCTACCAGAACTGGACCCTGTACATGAACCAGCACAGGAATTACTACAACTTCCCATACAGCTTCCATTACATCCATTAGGGCTGTCAAATGGATCTTCCTTACTACAACTCATCATAAAGTTTGGTAATGCAAATACACCTAACATTGGAAGAATTGTCTTCGCACTTTGCCTAAAGAACTCTCGTCTTGATATTGGATTATTTTTTTTCATAGTGCTCATTACTAGAAATTTACTGTTTCATGTTTTACAATATCTCTTGTGTTGATAGTATATTCTTGAGGTTGAGAATCCTGTAGGGAAATGTCTACTTGAGAAGTTCGCACAGCTTTTACTCTTAGTAGGCCATCTGTGTCAATCTTGTTAATCGTATTCATTATCAATAGTTTCTCCTCATCTTCGTCCAATATCAAATCGTGAATAACGTAGATTATATATGACAAACCATCAATTCTCTCTTCATCTCTCATGTGAACAGCAATAGCATGATGCGCTCTTACTACTGAACGAATAAATTCCCTTGACACCATATTGTTTATATCTGCCTTATGACACCCGAGTTTAGAGCCATTATTCCATTTCGTTTAACCACACAACAAATAGACGTGGGTATCCACATCATGCTCATCCGCTGTCTGAGGCCTACCACAGCCCTGAGTGCTGACGAACAGAGTGACACCCACGTAACATATTGCTGATTCACCCGAAAGTGTGCTGTGAAGGCATGGTTAGCCTTCAAGCACACAACGGGGATACATATTCAGCATACCCGTGGCATCAAACTCAGCAATGTCTTTGGCACTCTTTTTCTGTGGTAATTTCAGACAGCCAGTCGACAAAGCATCATGTGACGCTTTTCCATTATGTAGTGCTCACCCGATTGTCAACATCCCTCGTTAGGAACTTTCATCGGGTAATGCGATTGCAAATATACTCATTTATTTGCAAAAACAATTATTTTCAGTCATATTTTACATAAAAATGCTCTTAATCTATAATCATAGGCTATGTCAAAGAGGTTGGTAAGAAACACCTGAGACGATGACTATAAAGAAAGAATTATCCCGACAGAAAAAGAACAGCTATTATTGTAGTTCGTTTTTTAGCAAAAAGAAAAAGGCCGATTTCCTCATTTGGAATTCGGCCTTTATGTTTAATACAAAGCCATTGTACAAATGATACATGGCTAATGTACGAATGATACATGACTAATGTACGAATGATACATGGCTAATGTACGAAATGAAAACTGGCGGTTTGAGACAATCTCACGATATATGCTTTTTCATAAACAACATCATCCACGGATGGTATAATCATCAGAAGATAACCTTTCGCGACTCTACCTTTCCTTGATAGTTATAGATGCGAACAAGGTAAATGCCTTTGGCGGGTGTGGAGACCTTTTCGCCTGAAAGGGTATAATACTCGATGCGAATGGGTTCATTCAGATGGATGCTCTCTACCCCACTTGTATCGCCACCGAAATGATATTCCAGATAGATAATCACGCATTGCTGTTCTCCCGTATTGGTAAACGTCACCTTATCAGGTACGTTGTCTAAGGTAAAATCCACTTTGTTGGGATTGGAACGGGGAGCATCCAAATCCAATACGGTCGTCGTGGTTTCGGTGTAGTTCACTCCTGCCACCTCTTTCCAATAACTGGTGCGATTGGAAGCATTGGTTCCCGTGATACTATAAATGCTCATCTTGGTGGCTTTTGCTCCTTCAGGCATGAAGATGGTGTTTTGTGCACCATTAGAAAGTTTGATGGCTGTACGTTGCAACATCTCGCCCTTGTATTCGATGTCGAGTTTGGGCGTTCCAGCACTGGTATATGCTTTGGCAAGGTTGCCCGTGATGACCATGGAAAAGCCGAAAGCCTCATCGTTCTCCGCTCCCACCATCATGTTATTGTAAGAACTATTGTCGTATGACTTGGCAATCATATTGCCCCAAGCCAACAAGGCGGTCTTCGTCTCGCCTACTGGTTGTGGGTCAATAATCGTCTGGTCATCTGGGTTGTCCTCACCGCCTACTACCTTGATGATACCATTGGTATAGAGTTCGGAAGTATCCCATGTTTGTCCCTCTCCAGGAGTGGCAGGTTGTATTTCCGCGAATGTTCCCGTAATACTTCCGCCAGAGATATTGAATACTTGATATTCCGTCTTGTTGTAGGGTGCTTCTGCTATCTCGCCTTCGTTGATTTGCAAGATGGCTCCATTGGTAAGCGTCAAGGCACCTTTCAGGGTGAGCGTATTACTCTTGGTGCGATCTGCCAATACATTCACGATACCGCCACTATTCACTTTCAAGGCTCCGCCAAACGTCAATCCCCTACCGTTTATAAGGGTGTCGCCAACTTGCAAGGTAGCATTCTGATTGATGGTGGTTGCACCCGCAAGACTTCCCGTTCCAGCAAGGATGGCACCAGAACGAACACTGATGGCACCTGTACCAGAATGTTGACCATTAACTATCAATCGTCCCTTGGTCACAGTGGTCGTTCCGCTATAAATATTGGCTCCCGTCAAACGCCAATCTCCTGAGCCCTGCTTTTCAATCGTGGTCTTTCCTTTCTGACCACCTTGTGCACGGTCGTCAATGACACCACGGAATGTTTCGTCGGTATTTGCACCACCAACTATCCAGGTACCACTACCATTTGCCGCCTTTACATCGAAACCAGATAGGAATGTACCTGCATCACCCGAAAGACCTCCTAAATAGAAAGTGGATTGATTTTTTGCACCATTCACCTGTGCCGTTCCTTTCAAATAGAGTGCGGCGTTTTTCACACCCACACCATTTCTAACGGCGAACTGACTGCTACCAGCTTTTCCCGTACCATTGACGATGAGTTGTCCCGTAAAGTTATCCCAGTTTCCTTCGATGTATTCGCGGAGGTAATGTACATTCCAAATCAACGTTCCCTTTCCTGTAACACTACATTTGTTGGTGTTCCAAAGATCGAAATCTACGGTGGATGTAGTTCCTTCAACCGCTTCGATGGGGAAATTGTAGGTAACGCTACTCTCATTCTTACCAATGGTAACGAACGAACCACCAGCCATCACCAGTTTTTTGGCCTTACCAATACCAGCATCAGAGACTTCCTTGTTGTTGAGTTTCAACACGCCGCCAGCCATGACCAAATCACCGTCGAACTTAAAGAAGTTAGGCGTATTAACCGTTAGCTGTCCTTCACCACCAATCGTCAAGTTGCCCGAACCTTCTATGCCACCATTCATGGTAACGATTGTTCCACTCTTGGCGATGTTGAATTCGGTATCATCATAAAGCGTGGCCGACCTATCGGTAGTAGTGGTGCTTCCCGTATATTTATACGTACCACCATCCATGATCCAGTTTTGCGCAAACTCTTGACTCTTTCCCAAGCCACTCGCATAACCGCCGTTTTTCAAAGACGAGAATTCATAGACACCCTTGTGCAATACCGTAGGACCTTCATATTGTTGGTCGGCGGCAATGGTGAGCGTTCCTTCACCTGTCTTGTTCAACGAAGCAGAACCACTGATATATCCCGTTCCGTTGATGGTAACGTTAGCATCAGAGCGAACGACCACCGCCGTCTTTGGCGTTGCTTCATTGAGCGTGATGACTTGGTCTTCCGTTGGAGCGATAAGCCACTCTCCGTCTCCCGTACCTTCAAAGGTTTCCGCATCAATGATGTCGGTTTGTTCTGGACGAGTCTTTGCGGTCAACTCAGGAGTATATTCCGACTTCACCTCACCATCAAAAGCGCAGATACGTACTTGATAAGCCGTAGCTGGCTTGAGCGATGCATCATTGATGACAAACTTCTGAACGTTTGCCGATGTTCTTCCCACTTCCACGAATGTACCGTCTTTCTGCATCTCAACGATAAATCCATCCTCATTATCCGTGAAATCATACCAAGAAATGGTAAGGCTATTGGTGGTTGAAGATTCCAACGAAGGATGCAAGGGCGCACGCAAGAAATACTGACGATTGTCTTTGGTAATGCCATTGATATAGTTCTCGATGTTCGCATAGCCATTCTCGGCAATCGTCATGGCATCATTAGCATTGGGATTGGTGCCATTAGCAGTTTCCCATTCGTCAGGCATTCCGTCATTATCCGTATCTACACGCTTTTCTCCCTTATAGAAACTCCATGATGTGGGTACACCGATAGGAAGTTCGTTTTCATTGGTGATGAGCTTTCCTTTCTTTCCAAACGATAATACCTCGTCAACCATATAGCAATCTGCCAAATCACGATAAGGTAATGAAGCTCCCACGTCGGGCAACAAGTTTTCTATCAAAGACTTAGCCGACCATTTCTCCAACGTTGGATAGGCGTAAGGAGTGGTTTGACGGTCACCGCCACCATCACCCGTAAACTCAGAAGGATTAAACACGCCATCGCGATTACTGTCTTGCCAGTTGTCTATACCATAGAAATGGAAGTTGGCATTTCCACCTGTCAAACCATTACCACCTACGGCAGGACCATTGATGAAAAGGTTGTTCTCGATGTTACAATAGGAAGTTCCCTCAGAATCACCTCCCATGTTATAAGCAGCATTCTTCCAGTTATAGACCAAGTTGTTCACATATTGGTTGATACCCTTCACCTTGAAGTTTCGAGTGGAGTTGTCAACGAGCAAGACGCGATAGATGGTGATGTTGTCTGCTTGCATCAATCCACCAGCAGAGTGAGTCATCAAACCTTGTCCTACGATACTGTTCATGAGGGTGATATTCTGGGGAGCAGAACCCTTATTATCCCAGTTGATGGAGAAGTTTTCGTCTTGTCCCCAAGCAAACGAACAATGGTCGAAAATCATGTTCTGACCATTGGCAATACCTGCGCAATCCTTGTCTTTAGAACCTACGGCACCCATGCGGAAACGCATATAGCGTACGATAAGGTTATCGGCACCAGAGAAGCTGACACCATCGCCATATACCGTAATACCTTCGCCAGGAGCGGTCTGTCCTGCAACATATAAGTTCTTGGAAAATATCAACCTACTATTGATGTAGATGACTCCCGCAACGTCGAACACGATGATTCGGTTGGGTTGACTGATGGCATCGCGAAGAGAACCCGTACCAGAGTCGTTGAGATTGGTCACATGGTAAACGGTACCCTTACGACCTCCCGTTGCAAACCTTCCCCATCCTTGTGCTTCGGGGAATGCCAGTTGTTGTGCTTCTGCTGGAAGAGCCAAAGCTCCCAATAACAACAACCACAAGAAATGTAATTTAATCGGTTTCATATCTATTTCTGATTTTTGATTTATCTTTCCAATGTTATAGCCATCAATCCTATCACTACATCGTTAGATAAGGTGCGTAATTTGATTTCCTTTAGTTTCTTCTTTTCGTTCAATGGCATTCGCAATATCTGTGCCGCTCCGTTTTCAATATACATTGGTTCTGCACTATCGGGATTAGAAGAAGGAGGAAGGTGGAAGGAGGAATTAGGAAGTGTTTCGCCTTTCGGCGAGGAAGAAGTTTTCAAGGAAGATGTACTTCTTCCATCATTACTTCTTCCCTGCGAAGCACCACTTCCACCTTCGTAATTCCTACTTCCTACATCCAATAGCTCTCTTGAAACTACTCCGCTTCCGAGGTGTACTCTGTAAGGTCTTTGTGATCCTACGCGGAAAGCGAATTCATCTACGTAGTATTCTTGTTCGATTGGACACCAATTGATAGGATTCTCCAAATGCAAGGTGTCGGTAGTTCCATCTTGATATGTTGCCACGATGATACCATTATCAATACGACTTTGCATGTTGTTGGTGCTTCCAGCCAAAAGGAGATTGGCGTATTTGGCTTTTCCCTTGAGCGGAATGGTGATGCTATTGGGATAGTTGTCCCAAAGAGACGTGTAAACGATATTCTTTCCTACAGCGGGAGTGGCAAACATCAATCCATTCAACCCCGTATCAAACAAGCCGTTTTTCACTTTCGCCCTCAATCCATCATCCTCAATGGTTGCCGTTCGTTTCGGCAAACACCATTGTCCGATACCTTGTTTGGGAATCTCCAACGTCGTATAGGGTGAACGTGGCGACAGATATTCGTTCTTGAAAATATCGTCAACGTTGGCATTGAAATACTTCGACAAATCCATGGTTGTCCGTTTCTTGGCAAAAGGAATATCATCCAAACCGAAGTTTGATGTAGGAAGGAGGATGGAGGAATTTGGAAGTGTTTCGCCTATCGGCGATGTTGAAGGATTGATGGATGATGTACTTCTTACATCAATTTCAATCCTTTGCGTCTTCTCATCACTCCCTTCCACCACTTTCACATTTCCTTGACCCAAGAAAGTTTTGACAATGATTTTCAAGGGACGGGTGAAGTTTTGCGTGATGTGGAAAACTATCTTGTTGCCATCTTTTATGTATTGGTAAGAGAGGTATGGAGTCTTGAAAGTAACACTATCCCATTCAAGAGGGAAGGCTGGTTGAATCACACACTTACCATTAAGCGCATCGGGTTGAACACCAAACAAACCGTTGATGATGGCGCGTGCGGAAATTCCAACATTATCGCCAAAGTCGCGATAAGCCTCACTACGAGCCTTGTCATAATAACTGATTTGCCCGAAATTGCCAGGACATTGTCCTAAATATTGTCCATCCAACAAGTCAGCCATCAACAGATTATATCCTGAATCGTATCTGCCAGCCTTAAAATATGCCAGCACCATATTCATCACTTCCTCATGTGCCACATTATTAGTACTCCAATCGTAAGGCAACCAATTGGTGGTGCTAATCGTGTTAAATGAAGAATGAAGAATGAAGAATGAAGAATCTCTTGATGAGGAATCTTTTGATGAAGATATTTTTGATGAAGAATGTTCAGAATTAAACGATTCTTCATTCTTCATTCTACATTCTTCATTTACCTTAATAGGGATATGTGGAATATACTTATCTACCCATTTCGTGGCACGATATGCTTGTTCGTCGGTGCAAGCACCGCAATCGATGGGAGTATAGATGCTCCAGATAGCGGCACTCTTGTGCAAGCGTTTCTCACCCATGAAGTCCTGAAACTCGGCCCAATGACCTTCGTCTTCAATCCATAATCGTTGGTTCATCGCTTTTAATATCGCTTCTGCCTCTTCACGATAAGGAGTAGGGTCTTCACCAATTATCTCGGCAATGCGAGCGGTAAGGAGGTTGCCACGATAATTATAGGCAGATGAATGAGTTACCGCACCACTATTATAATATAATGCATCACTTGCCCAAATACAACAATAGGCATCATAGAGATGATCGCCATCGGGGTCGAAATTACGTTTCTCCCATTCCAAGTGCAATTTCAGCAACGGGAACATCTTGCGCATGTATGCGGTATCGGCATCATAGCAGAAGTGCCAAAGCAATTCATCCACATAGTTGAGATTCATGTCATAATGGTGCATCTTGTCATTGCGATTGGGATAACGACAGATATATCCGTTGGAATACATCTGCGTGCCCCATTTCTCTTCCGCACGGGCAAGATTATTGGCTTCGTCTTGCGAAGGATGAGGATAGATAGGCGGCACATTTGTTACCTGACTCTTGGCGTAGGCATTGAAGTGGGAAATGGCACGGTCGTTCCATCCCAACGCATCAGCCACGTATGCAGCTCGCCATCCTGCCAATGGCATTCGCCAACCGATACAACCGTGCAACCACGATTCGCCATCCCACAAGCCATCGGCGGCAGCTACGAGATTGGCTCCTAACGTGTTGATAAAGGGATTGGGGGTTGTAAATTCAACGGCAGAGGTAAGTTCATGCAAATCTTTCAACTCGCGAACCATCCGTTTGGTTCCGTCGTCGGGATATGGCACAACCAGTTTCTTATTATCCAACAACCATAAATAACTATATCCGTTAGCGTCCCAAGAAATGGTTTGCAAGTCTTTTTCATCCGCAGATGGCTCGTAACTACTTCGCGGTTCGAGACCTAAATCACCCTCACGGCTCATCTTCGTCTTGGCAACCTGACAAACACGTGCTTCCATCAGCACATCATCCTTGAAACCCGTACAATAGAAACTCCACAAAGCCGTTTCTTCATGTTGAGAAGCCAAAGCCGTTATGCGAAGTTCGGCATCTTTACCCCATGCGTCGTGCTTCACGATATACCTACGTTCGCCACCTTCATACGCTGCTTTGCAATAGGTGGTGGAATCGAGGCGGATTTTACTTCCACCCGTCGTCAGATACAAACGAATGTTCTTGCTATTACCCTTGTCGTAAGTGGCAAATATCGGACGGTCGCTCGTTTCCAGTCGAAACAACGTATGCGAACCATACAACGCCCTTGAATAAAGATTGTTTCCGTTTACACAAACAATACTCCTTCCTTCTGGCCAATATTGCATTTGTCGGGCAGGTTTCTCACTCGCCCAAACAACAACACTCGCCGTTAACAACAACCATGTAAGAATAGATTTCATCATGTAAATAGTTTGTTTGTGCAAACTTACAAATTATTTTCCGAATATCTTCATAGTTGAGCAAAGAATTCACTCCCAGCGTGTCATTTATAAAGAAACTATTGTTTCCTTATCTCACTTCATACCCCATGCCCTTCTGACATTCTCGGTACTTAGCGTCTCCACTTGTTCCTCTATGTCATCAGGCAAGTTGCAGAAGAAGTCTATCCCTGTGAGATTTTCCAATTCGCGGATGTTGACCACAAAATCGCTCAACGAGATATTCTTTAAATCCTTGTTGAACTTAGTTACCCAAAATTCAAATCCAGGCATGTTATTATGCTCAGCCCAAAAGCCTAAAGCCTTGTAGCCTCGCGAATTCTTGGCAAGCAAAGCCATGAAGAAAAATTTTGGAACAATCAATCCACCTTCCACATTAGGTTTGACACGAGACAATATTTGATCGTCACGAATAGTTCCACCTTTGCATACATAAATGGTATCAAAGCCACTTACTGCCACCCATGTACGCAATTGGTTCTCCATGCGTACCCAAACGCCATTATAGTTATCCCCACCATTGAAATTGTAGAATTGAGGTTGCATGTTGGAATAATAGAATGTCTGCGCATTGGCTTGATAGGAGTAAAGACGGTCGGCAGAAGGACAAATATGACCGCGCGTGAATCCCGAGCCACTATACATCGAGCGTGTATCGCTGAATCGTGCGTATGAAGGAATATCGGGATCTTCCGCCCAAGCGTCAGAACGTTTCACGTTACTGCCTGCATACTTATGTATCTGATAGCAAACCCAACGATGCGCTTTTTTGTTGCAATCCCACTCCAACGAATAATTAACGCCATCGGGGTCATACTTGTCTTTGGTTTTATGAATGACTACGATGTTGTTTCCACCTTGCGTGAGTCGGGGGAACTCCAAGCGAGCTACTTCCTTTTGGGTAGTTACGATATTGGCATTTTTGTTGACGACAACTTTTACTCCGTTATCATCATCGTCCTTGCTACAAGAAACGAATGCACACAGAATAAACAGTAATAAATATAGGTTATTAATCTTCATAATCATCAAAAAAAGTGCGACCCACCGCATATGCAACTACGGTTGAACGCACTTTTATTATATCGTTAATAGGATGTATATTACTTCTTCAACTTACCATAACGGCTCATGAAACGATCAACACGACCAGCCGTGTCAACGAGAGTACTCTTACCTGTATAGAATGGGTGAGAGGTGTTAGAGATTTCTACTTTTACCAATGGGTAAGTTTCGCCTTCAAATTCCACTGTCTCATTAGTCTTGCATGTGGACTTTGTAAGGAACATATCGCCGTTGGACATATCCTTAAATACGACGGGGCGATAGTTGTCTGGATGAATACCTTTTTTCATTTTTAATGTTATTATTATATGTTATTTACTGATTTGCACAATACGGGCTGCAAAATTACAAAGAAATTCGCACCCCACCAAATATTTTGTTGAAATTTTGTAAACAGAACATGAAAAACAGGGTGGATGCTTTTTATTTCAAGCACCCACCCTACTATCATTACATTTCAAAAATAGTTATCTTCTCTTGCGATACTTGACTTTATTACCTACACTTTTGCCATTTGCTTCCATGTAAGTAGGAGATTTGATACCTGGAACACTAAAATATGTGGTCAATTGGCCAGCGATGATGACTTGCTTACCCAACATATCAGCATTTTCTTTTAAATTAAAAGTATCACGGAAATCTCCTTTATTTAACTGAACTGGTATACAATTTGAAACACTTTTTTCTCCAGAAGAAGCAGCTATTAAATAATTGGTAGGAACTTTTTCTTCATTTTCACCTGACGAAAATTTTGCATTCTCCAACTTTGATTCTCCATACGGAACATATCCAACTATGAAACCTTTCACCCAAGCAGCATCAGCCTCAGCCAACGCAATGGCTTGTGTCACAGTTAAAGGACTATCGTAAGTGCCTGTACCTTGTGGGGTATCACCGCCTCCTCCACCTTCTCCGTCAACACTTACGAAATATGCATTCATCACCTCTATCTTGCCATTATATGAGCCACGATTACCAATTATTGTAATCTTAACTCCATTCTTAATGCCCTTTGCGGCTGCAAGAGTTTGGAATTGTTTCTTTTCACCACCCTTTTCAGAAAGCAAACCATAAACATATACAGATCCAGTATTGTCTTCAAGGTCAAAGTTTCCATATTGATCACCGTCTTTAAGATTCTTTACTGTTCCTGACAACTTATACCAATCAGTAGTACTTTCTGTTGCGGCATTAAATTCTGCGATGGTCACCGTCTTAATCTCTCCTGATTCTCCACTACCGCCGCCTTCGCCATCAACACTCACAAAATATGCATTTGTTACCTCTATTTTGTCATTATATGAGCCACGATTGCCAATAATTGTTATCTTAACTCCATTCTTGATACCCTTTTCTGACGCAAGTGTTTGGAATTGCTTCTTCTCTCCACCCTTTTCAGACAACAAACCATATACATATACAGAACCTGTGTTATCTTCAAGGTCAAAGTTTCCATAAAGATCACCATCCTTAAGATTCTTTACAGTTCCTGATATCTTATACCAAACTGAAGTGCTTTCTGAAGCGGCATTAAACTCTGCGATGGTTACCGTCTTAATCTCTCCAGATTCTCCGCCGCTTTCTCCAGCCTCCAGGATTTCTACGGTCGGGTTCTTCATTTCAGCAGTAACCTTCCCGTCTTTTACGTACTTCGTGAGGTTACCGGTGATCTTCACCTTGGAGCCATTTTTGAATTCGCTTACACCCTCGGGCAGGTTGGCGTAGTAGGCTTCAAACATCTTACCGCCATCCTTGTTGTCGGCCATCCAGAAACTCTGCTGACCGCTGCTCACGTCACCTACAACCTGTGTGATATAACCAGTAACAACGTAAGCCTCTGCAGATGTAGCATTATCATCCAAGGCGTTGGTCAGTTCAATAGCCTCAGCACAGGTGATTTCCTTAGCAGCGGGGTTCTCGGGTGATTCCTCGGCGATACCAGCCTCAATCTTGAAGTTCTGGAGTTCCCAAGTTGTTGAGGCGTTTTCAGGGGCCTTGAACCAGAATGCCACATAGACGTTTTCCTTGTCGGCGACCTCCTCGGGCAGTTGGATTTCACCAGAGGTGTAGAGTGTCCAGTCGGAATAAGGCGAGGCGACAGGTTTGAAGTTCACTTCCTGCCAAATGGCATTATCGAAGTTATTGCCGTCGTAGTTGGTCGAGACGAAGATCTTGTGGAAGTCTGCCCAGCCGCTAACATTGTTTGTGTAGCGGATGGTATGGTCGAAGGAAATCTTCACGTGCTCGCTACCCAGTGTGTTGAACTTCGGAGAGATCAGGTATCCCTCAACGGCACGGTTTGACTTCTGGTCAGCGCCTTCCCACTTCTGATAACCTGTAGCCTGGGTGTAGCTGTTACCCTTACTCCAAGGCTCATCGGCGGAAATCTTATGCAGCGTCCAGCCTGTGTACAGGTTCAGGGAAGTGTAGGGAATGGCTCCTTCAATCTTGTCGCTGTTGTCGCTGGAATTGTTGGGATCGTCATAGGGTGCAGGCACATCCTCACAACCGGTGAATGTCATGGCCGTCATGGCCAGAACAAATAATGAATAAAATAGCTTTTTCATATTTATATCTTTTTTGTTTTTATCGTTTAATCAATCGAAACATTTTGAATTTCCCATGTAGCTGCCGCTTTGTCCGTACTGGTGTATCGGAATGCGATGCGCACACCACTCTTTCCAGCAAATGCCTTGAGGGAAGCCTTACTTGTCAGGAAGTTCCAGTTGGTTCCATCTGGCCATTGATCAATATTCAACTCAGTCCACTTGCCAACATCTATGGTTCCATTAAATACCTCTGCCGTTGCATAGATATGGAAGTCGTCAACGCCATTACCATATCTCCATGCCTGAGCGAATGACAAGGTAGCATCACTCTTACCACTCAGGTCAATAGCGGGCGAAATGAGCCAACTATCCGTTGCATAATTGGTTTGATTAACGTATGCCGAAGCCTTCATTCCATAACGGCTATCCCAATTCCATACATAATTCAAACCTTCGGGCAAATCGATTGCATGGATGATTTGGAAGTCTCCTTGCTTTCTTTCTGGGTCAAGGAAAGACTCTTCGAAGAGAGCGGTAGGTTCTGGTTCAGCCTCTTTCACGTCATCTATCGTACGAAGCAAGATTTGCCATGTGTTACGATAGCGTGTGAAGATTCCTACGATGTCGTGTTCACCTTGCGGCATGATGGTATTGGCAAAATCAGCGTATGTGCTTGTGCGAAGCACGAGACTATTTTGGTCAATACCCGAGAAAGCACGATTGGCGCAATTAGCAGTAAGAGCCACACTACCATCATCTGGAGCATATACTTTTTTGCCATCTGCATCTTTCAAGGTAACACCCTTAATCTTCATCAGTTTTCCACAATGAGCTGCCAGATAATTGGCATTAGACATCTGTGAAATATCAAAGGTTTCCATCAATGCCTCAGCCCTTGCGGGATCAGCCTTTCCAATCAATTTATAATGAGAATTCCACAAATAACGAGACATACGGCCAATGCTTTGTGTAAGAGAAAGAGTCTTGGTATCGTATTTGGTATAGACACCACCAATCTCAGGTTGCTGGCCATATCCGCCAATCATCAAGCCCTTTAAGCTAATGAGTACTTCCTGTCCTAATGGCAGAGGTCCATAAAGTCCACCTTGCGCAATACAAACCAGCAATGCGCCAGTAGCATCTTGCAACGACACCTCATTATATATATTACCACCAATGTCGTTTCCAGTGATGATACCTTTGATTTGGATGTCTTCGGTAACCTCTTCCATCGAACTATTATTGATGACATTGCTATACTTGTCCTTGAGTTGTTGAATGGTCAACACATTCGTCTCCTTCAATTCATTGTTTCCGTATGGCGAGCCTTCAAGGTTAGGCGAAGCATAATCTTCTCCCATACAGGATGCGAAGAGCGTGCAAACAAGTGCGATAAGGAAATATTTAAGCTGTTTCATATCTCTGTTGGGTTTTAGAATTTATAAGCGATGTTAAGCATTCCATTGATTCCGTAAGCGTAGAATTTCATTGGATTTTTAGAGAACTTATAGGTACGAATGTTGTTGAGCACTTGGTCGCCCGTATCATCGACTTTCACGGTGTAATCAGAGCGACTTTGCTCATATCCACCTGTCACAATGTTGCGGTTGTTGAGGATATTGGTTACCATGAGGTTGATAGACATACTTCTACCATGACGCAAGCGAATGTTATGTCCGATAGAACCGTCCAACATGAATCCTCCATGTCCCTTTTCTTGATCTGGCACGATGAAGTCTTCGTCCATGTGATAACTTCCACCTCCCTTCAAGATATAATCTTCTCCCATCCTATTCAGTGTTCCTTGATAGCGATACGCTGGTACGTAGCTCAAATAGATACGATCGTAATAATTTCCGCTGAGGTCAATAAACCAACCGCCAGAATGATAACTCAATATCACGCTACCAACGGTAAGTGGCGTTCCAGACTCACGCATTCCCTTATTCATGACGATGTCGTCAGTGTATGTACGTTTGGTAGAATTCAAGTAGCGCACGCCACAGTTATTGATATTCTTTGCCTCACTAATTGCACCCAACATTGTTATGTTGAAAGTAGAACCCAACTTGAAATCGAGACCTAACTCAACGCCATAGTATTCTTTCTCGATACCCGTCATGGAAACATACGAGAAGGCATTGATGTCGTCAAAGTAGAAGTTTTGCCATTCCGTTACATGGTCTAATCGACTATAGTAAGCGTTCAAGTTTGCATGCACCCAAGCATTTTGGTATTGATAACCAAAGTCTGCGCTGAATACGTGTTCGTCTTTTAAGTTCTGAACGAAGTCATTATTCATCTCAGGTGAAACGAAAGCCGTCGTTGGCAATGGTGCACGCCATTCGTATCCCATGCCAATCTTAAATACGTGTCCGCGACCAGCATCCAACGAAATACTACCTTTTCCGCCAGCCTCGCCAAACTTAGCACGACCACTATTACCGTATGAGTTATCGGCAAACATACCATTTCGCATGTAACCCTTACGTTTCATGTCGGTACCGCCCATCTTTCCAGCTACCATCAAATGCCAACGTCCAGTTGTCACACTATAGTTTGACCACACATAGCCCTTATTAACATGGAGAGCGTAATCGTAACCGAACTTATCACCTTCGTAAACGAGCTTGCCCAAACCATCGGTACCCATCGTGTTCAAGTCGTATTGCACGTAAGGATTGATGATGTCGTATGTACCCAAGGCGTATGAATTGATGTTGTGGAACGTAGAAGCGCCGAGCAGGTCTTCCATGGTCTGATAGTGACGACCCCTATTTGTTGCCACGTTAAAACCAATGTTCCAAGTCTTGTTATTGTCTACGCGAGTAGTCAATACGGAAGAAATGTTGAACGTTAAGATATTGTTGTGCTTGGCTTGTACGTAATAGAGTGCATCAGCTCCAGTTGCTGCCGCATTTTGGTTTGCCCAATACAAACGATCCCAATTGATTTGCCGGTTAGCCTTGGAAGCCTTCCAGAAATTATAAGATGTGTTCCAATCATTGAGTGCATATTCAGTACGAGCTGCAAAATTTGTTGTGTCACTCACGTCATAATAAGAACTGGGCAGGTTTTTCCAATAATTAGGTTGTGGATTCTCCGCATTGTTATAACTGAGTTTCGTACTCTTATACATGGAGTATTTTCCAAACAACGACGTGGTGAGTTTCATGTCCTTGTTGATATCCCAATCCCATGTTAGGATGGCAGACGGGGCAAAGTCGTTTATTATGCGCGAATTACGCTTATGTCCGTTTTGATAACCCCAATAAGGATTGTAATACCTGTCGTCGGCCAACCAATACGCCTCGTCGGTAGATGCGCCTTGCGAAGCACGTTCGGTAGGATTGCCCCATGTGGAGAGGGAAAGCGAATGTCCGTTGTCCCATTTCTTTTGAACGCCCAAAAAATAACTGAGCGCATTGTAGAACGTACCTTCCACATAACCTTCCTTTGCCCATCTGTAAGTGACATTGGCAGCAACAGCCCATCCCTTCTCATTGAAACCAGAAGCATAGGTATACATTCCACGCACGGTATAGTTGCGGTTGGCACCACTCAACGTAATGCGATTACCAGCCGCCATACTTCCTGCACGGAAGTTATAGTTGTTGCTACCAGCCATTCCAGGCATGGAGAAATTGTTGCTTTCGAAGGGAAGCGCAAAATCAACGTTACGCGTTTGTTGATTCAATCCGCCGACCATTGAGTAGCTAAACTGTCCACGCTCCATATCATTCATGGGCGCACCATTGATATAGACATCATTGTACTTTTGGTTGAAGGCACGGTAGCGAAAGCGTACTGGTGAGAACTGATAACCAACCTGCGACGCATAGATGTTGGTGCTCGAGTTCAAGATGGTGACATTTTGCGACATGTCATCATCCTCGCCCAACTGTGCCTCGGTGAAAGTGAACGCCGATTCGGTCAACGAACTGGCCTTTTGCTCTTCTGGCGTATCTGGCGTTTGCGCGTACGCCAACGATGAACAGCAGAGCGTCATCACCACAAGTTTCAGTTTTTTCTGCATAGTTGATATAAATATGATTGTTTTGTTATATTGCTGCAAAGTAACAAAAATATTTTTAAAAATAAAAGCTTTTTAGATTAATTTTTCATGAAACTTATATGATTATTCAGATTTAATTGCGATATTTGCAAAAAAATATAATGTTATGACTAAAAGACTATCTATACTATTAACGTTGGCTGTCGTATTTGTCATTTCTGCAACAGCCCAAAAGAAGTTTTCCGTATACGGAGTAGGGTTCTACAACCAAGAAAACTTGTTTGACACTTGCCACGACAACGGCAAGAACGACTATGAGTATCTTCCTACTGGTGCAAACAAATGGGACGGACTGAAATACGTCAATAAGCTCCGCAACATGTCGCGTGCCTTGGCAGATATGGGAACAGACATGCTACCGAATGTTGGTTGCGCCATTATCGGGTTGAGTGAAGTGGAAAACGAAAACGCATTGAAAGACTTGGTTGCCCAACCTCCTTTGGCTGCACGCGGATACCAATTCGCACACATTGAAGGTGCTGACCAGCGCGGTGTGGATTGTGCCTTAATATACAATCCAAGTTTGTTTACCATTCGCAACACTAAACTGGCTCCTTACGTTTACGATCTTCCTGCAGATAGCAATCGTGCCACACGTGGATTCCTTATCGTAAGCGGAACATTGGCTAACGAACACGTTACGGCGATTGTTTGCCACTGGCCAAGTCGTTTCTCTGGTTCTTATTATCGAGAACTGGCAGGTAAACAGGTGCGCGTGTTGAAAGATTCTCTCTTGAGAGATGACCCCAATTGCAAGGTGTTCGTAATGGGCGACTTGAATGACGACCCCGTTAACAAGAGCTTAACGGATTGTTTAGGTGCCAAGGGTGATATTGAAAACGTAAAACCTGACGAGATGTACAACCCGTGGTATAAGATTCTTACAAAGGAGGGTAAGGGAACGCTGATGTATAATGGTTCGTGGAACTTATTCGACCAAATCGTGATGACTCCCAACTTGCTTTCACCGAAGGGAAGCAAAGACTATAAGGAATTGAAATACCTGAAACCGCAGATATTCCGCAGGGATTATCTCATCCAACAAGAAGGTAAATACAAGGGAGCGCCTTTAAGAACTACCGCTGGAGGCGTTTGGCTAAATGGATATAGCGACCACTTGCCCGTTGTTGTCTATTTGGTAAAGGAGCAACAATAAAGTGAGCGAATTGACGATAGACATCGAGCGACATCCGTGGCAACCTTTTCTGCCCGATAATTGCCGTTTGCTCATGCTCGGAAGTTTTCCACCGTCCCGCAAACGATGGTGCATGGATTTCTTCTACCCGAATTTCATCAACGACATGTGGCGTATATTCGGAATCGTCTTCTTCAACGACAAACTGCATTTCGTTGACGAGGCAAGGAAAGTGTTTCTCCTCGACCGCATCATTCCCTTTCTCAACGACAAGGGCATCGGCCTATACGATACGGCTATTGCTGTGAGAAGGTTGAACAACACGGCTTCTGACAAAGATCTCGAAGTGGTGGAGCCAACCAACTTGAATGAACTATTGAACAAGATTCCCACTTGTAAAGCAGTAGTGACTACAGGACAAAAGGCAACCGATATCTTTTGCGGACATTTCCATATCTCTCAACCAAAAGTTGGAAGCTTTACGGAATTCTCTTTCAATGGAAAAAAGATGCGCCTCTATCGAATGCCAAGCAGTTCACGTGCCTATCCCATGAAAGTGGAACGCAAGGCGGAATACTATGCACCCATGTTTCAAGAAATGACAAACTAAAAACCTATCATATCATGAAGAAAATTACCATTATCGGCATTGCCGGCGGAACAGGCTCTGGTAAGACAACCGTAGTGAAGAAGATTGTGGAAGCTCTCCCACCCGACCATGTTGCGGTGGTTCCGCTTGACTCTTATTACAACGACACGACAGAACTTACTGACGAGGAACGTAAGAACATCAACTTCGACCATCCCGATGCTTTCGACTGGAAGTTGTTGCAAAAACAATTGAATGAATTGCGTCAAGGTCGCGCCATCGAGCAACCCACTTATTCTTATATATTATCCAACCGCCTTCCAGAAACCATTCATGTTGAGCCAAAACCTGTCATTATCATTGAAGGAATCATGACATTACTCAACAAGAAATTGCGCGACCTAATGGATTTGAAGATATTCGTTGATACAGACCCCGACGAGCGACTGATTCGCAACATCCAACGCGACACCATCGACCGTGGTCGTACCGTGTCAATGGTTGTTGACCGCTACTTGAAAGTGTTGAAACCCATGCACGAACAATTCATCGAACCCACAAAGAGATATGCTGACCTCATCATACCGCAAGGTGGAGAAAACTTGAAAGGTATCGGCATTCTCTGTAAATACATCGAAGGTCTTGTACCTAAAGACCAGATTTAAGGCTCCTTATCTTGCTGGTCGTCAGAAGTGATTTCCTCAACGGGAGTCACTTCTTCTATGGCATTTTCCACTTCAACGGCTTCTTCCATCTTCTTGCGCTGATGGTTGGCTATCATCAATTTAAAGCCATTGATAAATTCGGTTGCCGCATACAACAGCAAGCACCATCCCGTAATTAATAAAGGTGTGGCAGCTACTTCCATCGGCTTGACGATTAAGAATATGGCAACCAAGAACACGATAGTTGGCAAAAGCCAATAAAACAAGCCGATGCGACAATAACGCGTAGCTCTTCCCAAATTGAAGTACTGGTTGATTGCACCCAATATCAAGATGGCTGCCAACGCATACATCACGCCTGAGATAAACGAGACAGGCATCAAAGCCAAGATAATACCGAGGATAATGCTACCTAAACCCACAATCGGGAAGGTGGGAGACATTCCTGCCGAAACCATCTTTCCATCTACATTGTATTCTTTCTGCATTTCTGCATCTCGCTTATTGCTATAATAAATGGCACAGGTAATAACGCCCGATACGAAAAACAAGATACCCGAACCAATCGTTATCCATCGCACCGTATCTTCTCGATATTGGATAATAAACACGCCAACAATGGCAGCAGCCAACGCTCTTACTAAAAAAGGGATAAAATACTTCATAATTGTCGCTCTAACTCATAAATAATCTAAAACTAATAGGTATTCCATGAATATTTGTTGCAAAAATAAAAATAATAAACTTGAATTACAATCTTTTTTTGTAATTTTGTAACCAATTAAACAAAAATAAACCAAAATGACGATTCTACTACTGACAAGACACGGTGAAACTTTCGACAACGTCAAGCACATAATCCAAGGTCAAAGTCAAGGCGAATTAAACGAAAAAGGTATCCAACAGATGATCAGTCTGAGGGAAAGACTCAAGCATGAGCCTATCCACGCCTTCGTTGCCAGCGACCTAAAACGTTCATACGATTCATGCAACATCATTGCCGAACCGCATGGAATTGAAGTTTATCAGACTCCCCTACTCCGCGAACGCGATTGCGGTAGCTTCACGGGAAGATACATTCCAGACATCGGCCGCGACGAGAAATGGCCTGACGATATGGAAACATTGCCTCAGCTATTGGAAAGAGCCAATAACTTCCTTAACGAAATCATGGAGAAATACCCCAACAAGACCGTCTTTGCCGTCGGACATGGCATTATCAACAAGGCCATACAGAGTGTTTACTTCAACAAACCCATCCACAAGGTACCGAAGATGAATAACGCCGAACTGAGGGAATTGAAACTTCACCCAGAGCGTGGAGGTTATTTCGTGTCTCCAGAAAACATGACGGAAACAATCTCGATGAAAAATAAGTTTGACGAGTTTACACGTTAACAAGTAACTAAGCAAACGCTTATAGCATACATTCCCTCATACAGAGGTTCAATCACAAAGAGAGGTGCCGCATAAATACCATGCAGCACCTCTCTCTATTGTTACACACTTTTTTTACTTTCTCAACACCTTCTTGCCATTGATGATAACAACACCCTTGTAGGAATCGTTGACAAGTTGGCCAGCAAGGTTATAGATAGCACGACCGGCATTCTCATCGGTAGCCATCATGTTGTCGATGCCAGTGGCTTCGTCGAAGAAGAAGCATTTAGCACTTAACGACTGCGGCACAGGGAGATAAGCCTTGTGAGCCTGATTCTCGAAAATTCCACCCTCGTTTGCACCATAGTAGAAGCCTGCCTTGCCATTCTTGACAGTCAGTTTATAATACTTGCACGTCTGGTCTTCAGGTGTTATCCATTCCGTGTCTTCTGTGCCACGCAACATATTCTCCCCTGCGGTGCCTTCCTCCGTGGTCGATGCGAAGGTGTATTCGCCTGCTGGTCCTTCAAGGATTACGGCACATCCTGCAGGAATAATGCGTGAGAGAGGTATGAGAGTAAGGATATTATTGCTGATATTCTCCACGACCTTGGCTTCCACGCCTTCTGGAATGACGTATGAGCTGTTGGTATAGTAGAAGGTGGCGTAGCCAGATTGGCCAATCGTGATGGTAAGATCAGGTTCCTGCTCTGGCCAGAATGTTTCAATATAGCTAATTCCATTAGAAGGATCAGCCAAATCTATTGTCCTTCCCCATTTCACTGAATGGTTAAAGTTGCCCTCGGCGAGTGTTACAGTATGACCATCTTCGTTTATCCCTATAATCAACACGGAATGCATGTCGTTATTGAGCCGGGCACCATCTCCAATATGCAATTTCGGAAGATTGTCATAAGTACAGTCAACTTTACGTATAGGGTATTCATAGTTGGAGGCAAACTCCATCATGTCCATCATGAAAGCTTGGCAGCCCCTTCCAGTAAAACGACCAGGATTATAGCCATTGAACACAACCTGATTTTTGTATTCGTGGGAGTTGTCCCATGGCGTCCCTTGCGTGTAGCCTTCCACATTCTGGCGCGACATAATACGGTTGTAAACTTCAGTTTCATTGAGAGGCGTTTGAGCCAAAGAGGTAAGAACAGAGACGGTGGTCATCACCAACACGACCAACGTCCTACGAAATGATTCTAAAACATGTCTATGAGAACCATGCAACTTGAATGGTTGATAGATACTGGGTAAATTGAAAATACTTTTAGTCATAATATAAATTAATTAGTTTTTGGATGGCAACAAGTTGCCATGGATTTTACATCATCAGAAATTACGTCTCCTTTGGGGAGATAATCATCAAAGTCCATAAACTCTGATATTTTTTACAAATTTAGCAACAAATCCCAAATCTAAACAAAATTTAAAGGATTTTAACTCATAGTAGTAAAATAAGATTACAAATAAAACAAACACTTCTATGGAAACTGCAGATATAGCGTAAATCTTTTGCATATTTAATGCATTGATTTGTGCATTACAAACGAATGATTTACAGCTAACAAAGCTATCGTTTACATCGTCTAAACCTATGGTTTATGCATCCTAAATGATATGTTTTGACTTTTCCTGATTTCACTAGACACTTTTTCTCTTCATTAGCTGAAACAGTAGACAGTTGCTTCGTTGTCGTACTGAATCGATAGACACAAG
>OMWI01000028.1 GCA_900314715.1 uncultured Prevotellaceae bacterium
CTTCTCATCTTCGCTGTACTTCGTTGCTTTTTTTCTCATACTAATAATACACATTTTAATTGTTACTAAATGTGTCTACCTATATCAGTATAAGTCATTATGCGGTTTTTCGTAAGACCTCCCGTTTTTTAGAGCAATTTATTCTACATCAACGACTTAACATTTTCAAGACCTCATATAAGACCTCACCTAAGACCTCCCATAGACCTCCCGTAAGACCTCCCGTCAATGATTGTGTAAGTTCGCATAAGAATGTTCGATGAAACAATACACTTATACACTTGAAATGAGAGAGAGTAGTAGAAGAATCAACTGAAAACCAACTCGGCAAGACGGGAGGTGTTAGGGGAGGTCTATGGGAGGTCTTACATGAGGTCTTTCAAGCATTTCTGTTTCACAACTCCTTAATACTTAGGAGATTAGAAAAAACGACGGGAGGTCTTGGCAAAAAGATTGAAAATTGAAGATTGAAGAAAGAAAAAGGCAAATTAGAAGAGTGGAAAATCACTACCCTTTGTGTAATTACACTTGAACCATTATATGCCATAATCACCTACTGTTGGGACAGGTGGAATTAATCAAAGCACTAATGAACGTTGACATCAAAAGAATTACTCGCTTGAAGATGCAAATCAACCAAAAAAAATGTTTAATGACAAGCGGGCAAGTACGTTGGATGAATATCTAAAGCCGTATATCGCCAAAGGCAGAAATTCCTCAATCAATGGCGATATGATATACCTTTACTGATGCCATCAAGATAAGCAATAACAACACTGCCATGAAAGAATAGAAGGAGAGATTCATGGAAGTAACCATACCAACCACCTCATTGATAATCAGCAATCCTACTTGGTAAATCTGCCCCACTCCATCCATCATGAAGAAAAAGGCAATACCTACTATCCAACATATCACCGACCAGATTCTATTCAGTTTTACAGCCCTTGACGGTAATTGTCTTGACACTCGTTCGGTGAAACCGTTGTCCTCTATTTCCTGGCGGTTTTCATCGAAGAAACGAATGAGCATTTGTTCATCACTTTCTGTCATATCCATTCTTTTTTAGATAGTTCGATAATTTAAGTTTTCCCCTCGAAAGGTGGGATTTTATGGTGCCTTCTGCCATTCCCGTAATCTCTGCAATCTTGTTGATGGGTTGTCCTTCCATCAATTGCAAGTTGATACAGGTACGTTCTGCTGGCGACAAGATGGCAAAAGCCTCTATCAAATCCATCTTCAACCCCAAGTCAGTTTGTTGGGAATTGCGTTTTAACACCACGGGTTGTTCAATGTCTTCTGTCAGTTTCCTACTACGGGTATAATCGTAAAGCACATTATAGGCAATGCGAAAGAGCCATGTAGAGAAACTGGATAATCCCTGAAACTGAGTGATGTTGGTGTAAGCCTTGATAAAAGTATCTTGCGCCAAATCCTCACTCAGTTGCACGTCACCCAACGTCTGGTTCAAGAAGAATCGACGTATAGGTGACTGGTATTTCATAACCAACTTATCGTAAGCTCGTTTGTTATGAAAGACAGCCACCTGAGTAACGAGAGAGATATCTTCAGAAGTCATATATCTTCTTACTTCTTACTTGTTTTTGATATTATCATTTGACCTATGCCATAACAGAATATTAATGCGCCAATGCCTGTGAGCGTGTCGGCATTCCATATCCAGAACATCACCATGATTCCCAATCCGATTGCCACGTTACGAATACCGCGTTTCCACATGTAATCTTCACTCTGCTTGTCGATACTCATAATCTCGTCGGGAATCGGTTGTCCATTTTCCATTGCCTTTTCTGCCAATGTCACTCGGTCGTTATGTCGTTTAATGATGAAACGAAGCAACAAGGCGAGGATAATGAATGGAAAGAGAATAAACAAGAGAACCATTAATACGATGAATATAGCCAAGAGAATTCCTCCCGTTGAAGCCGTTAGTGCCACTAACCAAGCAAATGGATTATCGTAATTATCAGAATCCCAATTGTCGACATTATTAGTAGTAGTTTGGGCAATGGCTTGCGTTGTATCCGAGAAAGCCTCTATGCCATCTTCCATCGAGTCGGCCTTTGCTACGAGTTCGTCTGCCAATGCTTGTGCTTTCACGGCAGCTTCCATCGCTTCGTTTGCCTTTTGTCGAGCAGTTGATACGGCTGCATTAGAAATACTGTCCGTTTGTTTTACGACTTGTTCTACCAAATTGGCAGTTGATTTGTGATGTCTCTTTGATTGAGCATCAACGGTATTCACATTCAATGCGAGCAAAAAAGCAAGCAACAAAATCAAGTTCTTTTTCATTTTTCTTCGTTTTAATTTTTCTGTTTGTTAGACGAAAGGAAATGAATAGAAGTTGCAAAGAAATGGAAAAAATTTCCAATTATCTTCCTCTTTTTCGTAGAACGTCGTTTTCATGATTAGAATTGCTTTATGACTTCTTGCATATAGATAGCATCCAAACTCCATAATGCCGCATCGTTGGTAGAAATACCATTCCACTCCGTCAAGGGAGACGGTACTTGCGGTGGGGTTATCTTAGAGATGTGAAACGATGGAGCCTCCTCATGCTCTATGCGATTCCATAAATCTTTCCAAGCCTCACTCTTCATGTTAGGATTACGTTGTTTCCATGCAGCATAAGCCAACAATCTACGCACGGGAAAGTGATTGTGCGTGATTTCGAAAGCCTTGCGTTTGTAGTTTGAGGCATAGTCGAGCCAAACACGGTCAAAACCTTCCACGCTGACCATCTCAGACAATTCGTTCATCATTTCAAATCCTCCCATGATAGTCATCAAATGATTGGTATGTTGAACACGTTCATCGCCCTCATAGCTCATCACTCCCGTTGCGGGATTGAATCCCCACGCATTATTGCCTGTAAACAATCCGTCTTTCATTTTCACCACACTTTGTAAGCCAGCGACAATCTTATCCCGATAATGTGTATCGCCCGTACGCTCCCAATACGTCATCCAATTACCCGCATACGCCAACCAATCAGGACCGAAACGCAATCGAGCAAGTGCAGAACATGGGAATTTGCTACGCGGTTCTGCCAAACGCATGGGGTCAAGAGTGTATAATTTCTGGTCGGCATCTTTCACCTCATCCATCAAGTCACCCGTTCGTTCATCCGTAGTGAGATAATAGTAGAAGCGATTGAATGCCGCCTGACTGATACGAGCCTCCTTAGCACCACAACCCCAATGAGATACGTTGTGTCTACTACCCAATCCAGCCAATTCTCCTATATGATAAGAATCCACTTCACTATTATGACGAGTCATAGCTTCAGCCATACGCCAAACATCCTTTCTTCCCGTGCGTAGGAAACTATACCATAGCCATTCGGGAGTAGCTAACTCTGTATTATCCCACGCATATCCGCCAACGTCATAGCGCCAAGAATGTCGCTCCGCATCATACGCATGCATGAAGTCACCATAATTCCAAAAACCATACCATTTGTTTTCCTCTACCGCATTGCGATAGAAATCAAGATATTGGTTGAGTCTTCTTTCTACGTTTCGAGATGCTACGGAAGTCGTATCTGGTAAAGACCAAATTCCAAAGGCACGTTTGGCGTAAAGATATTCGGGTGTACATTGCAATTGAGCGTCATCTTCAAAATACTGAGCCCAATCAGCAACATCTTTCTTTCCCATATATGAATCATGCAAAGAAAGCCATAAAACATTGGTACGTGCTATTCCGTAAGGCGTACTCAAGCCTTCTTGAACATCTTCATAACTCGCTAACAAATCATGAGCAATGGTATCATAATGGCAAAGATTCATCGGTTCTGCTTCAGGACTCCACATCCACATCGTCAATGCAGCATTCTCGGTTCGAGCATTTGTTACTTCTATACTGGAAGGATATGATTGCCAAAAGTCTTTCATCATCACGCTCATTCCACCACTCACGTCTCCCACGAACACATAGCCATTCGATCGATTTCCCGTAAACGTTCCAATCCATGGACTCTCCTTTGTGGCTTTCTTTCGGATAGAGAAAGAATTGTCGGTAAGTTGGGATAGGCGGAAGCAATCCCATTTAGCCCAATGATGAAGCAGAGATTGACCTCTTTCATCAAATGCTTCTGGTTCGGGTATCCTTTCTCCATTCATTTGTTTGGCTTGCCAATTCTGGTTTTCCAATCGAAGATTAATCCTACCATCCAAAGGTTGTACGGGTTCACTCCAAACACCTTGTCCGTCGCATGCGAATGCAACATGACGATTATACATTTGTTCGTGCATAGGAATGTGGAATCGAATGCCTAACGAAGCAATGAAATCCTTGGTTTGTTCACCATCGTAAATAAACGAATGTACCATCTTTACTTGTTCGGATTGTGCATAGAAATACAAACGAACGGTGAATGGCAACCATTTGCGTGTTTCATTTTTATGAACACCCATGATCTTGACAACGGCTGAGGCTTTCCCTTGCCGTTCTATCACTACATTCTGAATGTCTGAAACAAACGAACTGCCATCATTCAATGAAGCTACAAGATGACAAGCACCACCCATTTTTTCGCCATACATCAACAAGCTATCAATCAAACAATTGCCTTGTTTGGGAATAAACACTTCTATCTTTCCCGTTGATATACGGTATTGATTTGGTAAATCATACGTTTGTATACCGTAAACATTCAGCTTACACTTTACCAGTTGTGGAGATTCGTTTCGTAAATGATATGTTTGCGAGTCGTAAACGATATGTTTAGCCGACCTAAACGATATGTTTAGCTTGTCTAAACCATGTGGTACTACTGTCGAGAAACCAGCCCACTTCACCGAACCATCATCCCAACGTGCATTTACCCATACATCGGTGGGCTGTTCTATACCGTTTGCAAACAATGCCAACTTGCTTACATCCTTGACTTCACCCTTTGCAAAAGGAACACCGAATGCAACTGGTCGGTCATTTTGCGGTACCTCTCCCACCCAATGCAAAGGAACACCCGTATTGACAGACACATCCTGAGCATCGGCATACTTGAAATTAGTCATACGAATGCGCGACCAAGTGGTGCGGAATCCAAACCATCCGCTTTCCAATGGATTCGGGTCGCAATAATCAACCAACAATTCACCATCTACGTAAAAGCGCACATGACCTTGCTTTCCTTCGATTTTCAGATGATACCAATGGTTGGCTTTCAACAAATGCGAAGCATCCGTGTATTCTTGCAAGATGGGTGGACGCTGACTTTCATCACTTACGCCAGCCTCATTTCCATCGTATCTCCGAAAGCGAGTGGTGGTATTCGAATTGCCTCCATAACCTAAATAATAGGTTTGCAATGTATAGCAACGCAAGAAGATGCCACTTCGCCAATCGGCTCTTTTCCAAATATCCTTTTGGTGTGGGTCAGAAGCCAACCAAAAACAATTCATGTCGCTCAATCGGTCGCCTTCCTTTCCTTCATCAACCACGCAAACATCGTATTCCACCTTCATGTTTGCTTGCATCTTCTCCTTACGCCATAAGGTTAATCCTTTGGGTGACAGTATTTCACACGTATCACCCATAAACGTCAGGCGATAGTCAGGCGATTCCGACTCAATCTTCCAGTATTTATTGAATTGCTTTTGATTAAGTCCTGAAATCGTTGAAGCATTTGCGGCAAATGCGAACAACAATCCATAGATTACCCCGATACTCCTAATGCCTAACCGATGCATCATAGTTGAATATGGGTTTGTCGGTCAACACTTCATTAGGATAGAATTGCACGGCACTATCGTTCGACTTGGGATGTTGACTCTTTAGTAATCGAATCATCTCTGCACCTGCCCAAATAACAGGACCATATCCATGAGCAGCCATTTTATGAACGGGACGATACTCATAGAATGCAGGGTCAAATCCCATTCCTGTTCCTACGCATACACCTTCAATTTGTCCTTTGTCGTTGACCGATGATTCAACGGCGTGCCAAGCCAATTGCACCATAGGACCGTATGCCAACGCGTCTATCCATCCCATATTGATGGCGTGGGCAATACAATAGGTATAAATGGCGGTTGCCGATGATTCCAAATAAGAATTGTTGCGGTCGAGCAATTGATGCCAAAAGCCATCTCTATCCTGACAAGCGGCCAAGCCTCTGATATGTGCCTTCAATAAATCCAATACGTCTATCCTACCAGGATAACCTTCGGGCAAAACGTCAAGCACTTCGCACAACGTGAGAATGGCCCAACCGTTTGCCCTACCCCAATGATAGGCAGGGTGGTCTTCCATTGCTTCCACCCAACCATGACGGAAGAGTTTCTTTTCGGGTACGAACATTCGTTTGGCGAATAATTCTATTTGCTTGATAGCTTCATCATAATAAGCATAATGTCCCGTATACTTTCCCATATACGCAACAGTAGGAATGCCCATGAACATATCGTCGAGCCAAATCGTATTCTTATGCGGACGAAGACGAGCGAAAGTACCGTCTTCCAAACGATACTCCTTATTAATAATATAAGAGGAGTAATTGTTGATAAGGCTATCCAGATGCAAGGCCTTATCGTTGAGCGAGGCTTTTATCATCGCTTCGCAAATGGCTCCGGCATCATCCAACGCATGAGGGTCTATTACCTTGCGCATCAAGTCGTCTATACGACCATTACGTTGATAAATTTTCTTGAAATATGGTTGGATATCTGCCAAGAATTGCAATCTTTCATACAGATAATCCTTATATGCTTGATCGCCTGTTTGTTGATAAGCGGCCAAAACAGCTGAATAAGTAACGCCCCATTCATAACTGGTCAACCGAAAGTCCCCACGAGCCAGTTGCGTATTCTCGTTGATGTCGGCATAATTCGTCACGGCTTTTCCCGTCTTTGAATCCACCAACTTGGCTGGTGTTACCGAGGCGATATAATGCAACACCTTATCCATCGTTTGCTTCACTTCGTCAACGGTAGAGATACCATACTTCAACTTATATTGCGGAGTCATCAAATGCAAAGGGGTATTGGAATCGTTTACTTGCGCTTTCAATCCGCTTACTATCATGAGCAACAGGCACATAGAAATGGTTTTCAGTAGTTTATTCATATCTGTTCAATTTTGGTTAATAACATAAACAATGCAAAGATAATAAGAATAATTGAAAAAATAATCGTAACTTTGCACAAACATATTGAAAAAAGATGAATTTACCCGTAGACTTCGAAAAATATACACGTCAACTGATGGGCGAACAACTATATACCGAGTTGCTCAAAGGCCTTTCGGAAGATGTTCCCGTAAGTATACGAGTAAATCCTTTCAAGTGTCCCGAGCATTTTTCCATCCCTTTGAAAGACGAATGCGTGCCTTGGTGCCAATATGGATATTATTTGAAACACCGACCAAATTTCACGTTCGACCCATTGTTTCATGCTGGTCTTTATTATGTGCAAGAAGCGTCGTCGATGTTTCATGAACACGTCATTCAACAATTAATCCATGAAATCGGAAACGATGATTTGCGAGTTCTCGACCTTTGCGCGGCTCCTGGCGGTAAGTCTATCGCCATTCGTTCCATCCTTCCCGATAATTGTCTATTGTATTCGAACGAACCGATTCGTGCAAGGGCACAGGTATTGATGGAAAACATGTTGAAATGGGGACATCCTAACGTAGTCGTAACCAATAACTACGCTCGCGATTACCAACGGGCAAACATGCGATTCGACATCATTGTGGCTGATGTTCCTTGCTCTGGTGAAGGCATGTTTCGCAAAGATGCTAACGCCATCGGTGAATGGAACTTGCAAAACGTGGAGAAATGTTGGAGATTACAACGGGAAATCATTACCGATATTTGGCCTTGTCTGAAGCCAGGAGGATATTTGGTTTATTCCACTTGTACGTATAACGCTCATGAAAACGAGGAAAACGTCAATTGGATAGCAGAACAATTGGGAGCAGATTTCGTCAACGTTCATACTAAAGACGAATGGAACATTACGGGGTCGTTGATTGACCAACATCCGATGTATCGTTTCATCCCAGGAAAGACACGTGGCGAAGGATTGTTTGTTGCCGTATTGAAAAAGCATGAAGATGATGCGCCAAACGTTCATGCTCGTGAAGCCATGTTGAGAATCATGACAGACGAACAACTCGTTCCACCGAACAAGAAGAAAGACATTCCCAATCATTCGAAGGCATTGTCGATTCGCCTTCAACGAAATGAATACCCCAACGTTGATATTGACTATCAACAAGCCATTAGTTATCTGAGGAAAGAAGCTATCGTTTTGCCAAGTGAAACACCTCGAGGCATCGTGCTTCTCACCTATCAACAAGCACCGATTGGATTTGCCAAGAACATCGGGAATAGAGCAAACAACCTCTACCCTATGGAATGGAGAATAAAAAGTACACACATACCCGAACATGAAACAATACTTGAACTTGCTCAACCGCATCTTGACGGAGGGCACAAAGAAGACTGACCGAACAGGAACAGGCACTATCAGCATCTTCGGTCATCAAATGAGATTTAACATGGAAGATGGTTTCCCGTTGCTAACAACGAAGAAACTGCATCTTAAAAGCATCATACACGAACTAATTTGGTTCTTGCAAGGCGACACGAACATCAAATACTTGCAAGAAAACGGCGTGAGAATATGGAACGAATGGGCTGATGAGAACGGCGAATTAGGTCCTGTATATGGTCATCAATGGCGTTCGTGGCCAGATTATGATGGCGGTACGATTGACCAAATACAAAACGTGGTTGACCTCATTCGTCATCATCCCGACTCTCGAAGGATGATAGTAAGCGCATGGAATGTAGCTGAAGTGAAAGACATGGCTTTACCGCCTTGCCATACTTTATTCCAATTTTACGTAGCAGAAGGGAAGTTGTCTTTGCAATTGTACCAACGTAGCGCAGATACATTCTTGGGTGTTCCGTTCAACATTGCCAGTTATGCTCTTCTGTTGCAGATGATGGCGCAAGTGACAGGATTGAAAGCAGGCGAGTTTATCCATACTACAGGAGACACACATCTATACTTGAACCATCTGGAACAAGCAAAGTTGCAACTTACGCGTACACCTCGTCCATTGCCTATCATGAAACTGAATCCTGACGTGAAAGACATCTTCAGTTTCAAATACGAGGATTTCCAATTAGAAGGCTATGATCCTTGGCCACATATCAAAGCGGAGGTATCTGTATGAAACAAGTGAACGTGATTGCTGCCGTTGCCAAAAACAGGGCTATCGGCTATCAAAACAAATTGCTTTATTGGTTGCCTAACGATTTGAAACGTTTCAAGGCTCTCACTACGGGGCACACCATCATCATGGGTAGGCGTACGTTTGAATCGTTGCCAAAAGGTGCTTTGCCCAATCGTAGAAATATCGTGTTGAGTAGAACGGAAAAAACATTTGACAGTTGTGAGTGTTATAAGTCTTTGGAAGAGGCATTACAACATTGTGATGAAGACGAGATAATATATATAATAGGTGGAGCAAGCGTTTACAAACAAGCAATGCCATTTGCACAGAGATTATGTCTAACGGAGATTGACGACACGCCCGAAAACGCGGATGCTTTTTTCCCTGATTATCATGACTGGACAATAGAGATGAAAGAGGAACACGAAAAGGATGAAAAACACGCATTTAACTATGCTTTCGTGGATTATGTCAAGGATGAGAAGAAAGAAAAGCGTGATAGCCGTCACAATAATATATCCACAAAACTATTGCTTACGTTGTTTCTCGTTCTTCAATCTTTGTTTGTCTCGGCTCAACGCCATGAGATTTTCCATCCAAACATCACGTCGTTGCAAGTAAAGGCGGGATACGATTGGTTGTCTTTGCCCATTATCAATCTCCATGATGACAAACCTATCAACTTCGATTTTGACGACCTGACGCATGAATACCATAGATATATGTATAAGGTAGAACATTGCGAAGCGGATTGGACAACATCAGAGGAAATCTTCGTTAGCGATTTCGTTAATGGATTTAATGACAGATTGCCTATAGACGACGTGGAGGAATCGCTGAATACGACCGTCTTATACACTCATTATCATTTCCAAGTTCCTAATGACCAATGCAAATTGATTATGAGCGGTAATTATCGAGTTACCGTTTACGATGAAAACGATGATGATGAACCCATGTTTTCAGCATGTTTCATGGTGGTAAATCCCTTAATGAACATTTCCATGAGTGTTTCTGGCAATACGGAAATAGACATCTACAAATCTCATCAACAAATAACGATGGGATTGGGATATGGTTCACTAAGCGTAACGCATAGAGATAGACAAATCAAGACCGTGGTAATGCAAAACGGAAGATGGGATAACGCGAAAATCAACGTTAAACCTCAATATGAGGAAACCAAGGGATTGAAATGGGAAAACAATCGCAATTTGATTTTCGACGGAGGAAACGAATATCGGAAGTTTGAAACGCTTGACGTAACGCATATGACGATGGGATTGGAGTCTGTCAGTTGGGATGGAAATAATTACCATGCTTACGTATGGACTGACGAACCACGACGCAATTACGTATACGATGAAGACGCAAATGGTGCTTTTCTCATTAGAAATAGTGATAATTACGAGATAGACCGTATTTGCGATTACGTTCACGTACATTTCAAGTTGAAAGTTCCACAATATTATGGAGACGTTTATCTTAATGGACAATGGACAAACGATCAATTTCTCCCTCAATATAAAATGGAATTTGATGCAAAGGAAATGGCTTACAATATCATCATTCCGCTGAAGCAAGGATATTATTCGTACCAATACTTATTGATGAAAGAAGACGGAACGCTCATTCCCGTTCCATCGGAAGGCAATTTCTATCAAACGGAAAACAAATACCAAGCATTGGTATATTATAGGGAAATCGGTGGACGAACCGACCAGTTAGTTGGTTATTCTGAAGTAAGCTGTAAATTCTGACATCTTACCATCTTATGCAAGTCATGTTTGGCTAATGGCTGGAAGATAATAGAAACCATTGATTTGAATGCTACAAACGAATGATTTATATGCTACAAACGAATGATTTATATGCTACAAATGAATGATTTATAGCATATAAAGCAATGGTTTACATCGTGTAAAGCAATGGTTTATGCATTCAAAATGACATGTTTCCATCAGATTAATCAATGAGAAAAGTCAATAGAACAAACTACACGTTAAATACGCATATTAAAAGCCGAGGCATTTGATTACCTCGGCTTTTCTTAGTTATATTCTTTCGTTAACTTTATTTCTTGAATACTTTTCTCATCTTCGAACTTGAATCCTTGTAGATATATACTCCAGAAGTAGTAGGTTCCCCATTCAATGGACGACCACTGAGGTCATAATAACGTTTAACATTATCATCTACATTGACTTTCTCAATAGCATCGGGAATACCGGCATCTTCTCCTATACCATTATTCCCTTTCTGGGTTTCACCAAGTTTGAGCGTTTTTACAAAGACACGATAAGGATCTTTTTTCGTGATAGCCTCAACGTAGACAGAAACTGTTTGAGGATAATCGTTTACTAACTTATCTTTTAACAAGAAATCCAAAGGAACTATATACTCTTCTAACATTTTTAAAGTTGGATACAATGACTTGGGAGCAACTATATCCTTGCCATTGGCAGTCACTCCTACCTTGAGATAATTAATACCCTTATCCATATCAGGAATCCACTTATCTGATGCTCCTATAGTAACTTTTCCTTGAATAAATTTGTCATCAGCTGATTTCGCTTGTTGATAGCTAACTTCATATTCCGAAGATATAAATGGAGGAATATCCAGAACAGAAGGATCATCTGGAATATCTGGCAAAGATGAACCACTTTTAAAATAAAGTAGAGTATAGCCTAAAGGCACCTTATTATTATATTCATATAATACAAACATTAATTCTCCTGGATATTTAGGAGTATAAGTGAAAGAAACTTTTTGGGTCTCTCCTGGTTTTAGATACACACCAGCTTTCATGTTTGCTCCCTTATCAACTTCAGTTCCTGGTAGAGTTTCATATGTAGAAGACAATGATTTAAATATTAGTTCAGGATCTTTATTATTCGTATAAACAGGCATCAAGGTTACGGTTCCACTAAATTCAAAGCCAAGATCTTGAATTTCCAACACAATGTCATGTTGATCCATTACTTCACCAGATCCATTAAAATAACTTTTTTGGATAGATAACATTTTACTTACACTTGGCGTATAAACATATCCATCATCGGTTGGGGACACATTTATGTACATATTTGGTGAGCCGAAAAATTGCCATTCAGAGTTTTCTTTATCTGCCCATTGGTACAATAAATATAACTTACACCCATCTTTAGGTAGATGTTCAATCAGTTGTATTGGGATGGTAATACAGGTATCTGCAGGACTTTCAAGTGTTAAGATATCAGGAAGGCCATAAGCTTCCTCATATATTTCATTTTCTTTTGGATAGTATAATCCCAATTTGAAATTAGCCTTATCATACAAACTACTATAATATATCAATTCTATCGTAATATTATTATCATTTACGCTGAAATTAGAAACAGCATAAAGTTCAGGATCCTCGCTTGCAGGCTTAGTATTTCCTGTTGGTGGTTGTAAACCGATAATAGCTTCCTGTTCCATGCTATAGCCCATAGAAGATGAAGCCTCATTTATATCTTTAGTTTCGTGTGGATTAAGCACGGAGAGAGCGAAGTAGTTGTCATACCGGCCCTCCCAGCCCCAATTAATATGATACAATCCCTCACCATCATATCCATCACAGATAAAAACATGTCCTCCTTCATCGGCGGAATTTGCCCCATAAAAAACAGGTCTTCCTTCTGCCATTTCTCCATAAATGAGATCTTCTCAACCATCAATGGTGTAATTAGAACGATGAGCAAGGAAAATACCTTCATCATATCCAAAATAGTGACGCAGGGCATATACTGCATCTGCACTTTTAGCATTTGACACTACTGGACTATATTCCATCTTAGCCGCTTGTCCACAATAGCGCATCAAGTGAGCAACTGCGTCTTGCTGTTGCTTGGTTGTCTCTATTGGGGAAAAAGCATCTGTGTCTTCATTATACATTGTATAATGAGGCACCATATTTGTCCAATCAAAAGTGGTAGAAGGTAATTTATCAAGATGGAGTTTGTCTTTAGTAAATTGAACAGGGCCAAAGCCAAATTCATTTTTTGATGCTTGAAGAGATAATTCATAGTCGTAAGCAGGAATCTCTGGGGTTGCATTTTGCGGCCACTTATAATAATACATTATTTGCGCCATAGCTGTAGCCACACATCCAGTTAGAGTTCTCTGTCCTTTATAATTATCATTATTCCCATTGTACACTGGACATTCAAGATTGTAAACAGGTGATTGATTCCAATAAGTATTTATCAACGGATTAATGGCCTTTCGCTTTGAATCTGCCTTTCTTGCATTTGTGGAAATAGAAGTATTTCCCAATGCAGCAATGGCTTTTCCATAGCCTTTCAACCATTCGCGCATGTTTTGGGGCATATTATCCCAATCGAAACTTCCACCGTTACCATAGCCCAATACTGGCAACGTACGACTGTCACCACTGGCTACAACGAATCCTCCGCCTTCTACATTGAAAGCATACACACCTTTCACGTCCAACTTAGCTGCATGTAACCTTGGACGTGCTTTCATCACCTTTCTCGCTCCACCATTTTCGGGAGTAGAAGTCAAAAAGCGAATGGCATTATCCATCGCCTCATCTTGACTGATAGCTTGTGCATTGGCACCGACAACCGACATAGCTGCCATCAATGCGATAAAAGTAAACTTCTTTAGCATAATATTATTGTTATAGTTAGAAAAATAGATATTATATTTATTAGCAATTCATACAAAATAAAGCAATAGTATATTATTTTGCAAATAATATAAAAAACTTGCAAAAACAACAAATATTAAGATAAAAAATGATTAAATTGCGCTGATAATCAATACACCTTTCGTTTCTTTTGTAACACAATAATGATGATGAGGACGATGGTTGACGAGCCAAATAATATGTTGGTGAGCATCCGTAACCACCAATTGTTGTCGTTTGTCGTATAAAGAAACCTTACAATTTGTAAGAAAATCGCTTACCAACTTACTGCCTTTCATCCCAAAAGGCACGAAACGATCGCCATTCTCAACATATCGAATGGTCAAGGGAAACTTTACCAAATCAGCATCAAGACATGCGACATTTTTCTGCTTGCTAATATGAAAATCAGCATTTCTTGTCACATGCTGAAATGACAACACTTGTTTTTCCGTAAACACATACTTGCCCAATTCTGGTACTATCATGGACTTTCGTCTTTCTTCCAAACGACAAACCAACAAACGGTTTCTATCCATCATGGCAACATGTGAGGCACTTAACCATTCTTTACCCGATTGCTCTCCATCGTTTTCGGCAATCTGCTGAATTTGCGAAGGACTAAACCGATAAGGAGAAAGTAAGTGATATAAGATATACTCGTTTTGAGAAGCCAACGAGAAATCTATCGTTAGTGAATTATCGTCTTTCTCCAATATGCATTCGTTTGCCTTTTGTTCTAACGCCCAATCAAACAATTTCCCTGCTTCTGCTATGCGCTTGGCCGTGAGAGCGATATTATCACTCACCGAGGGATTGATTTCGCGTAACATCGGGATGACATTCAATCGAATCTTATTGCGCACTACGTCATCTTGAAGATTGGTACTATCTGTCACGTAATCTTGATTTACTCTGCGCAAATAGGCCTCGATTTCCTCTCTGTTCACATCCAACAATGGTCGGATGATTTGTCCGTTGACAGGAGAAATGCCTGTCAATCCATGAATGCCTGTACCACGTACAAGATTGATGAGAAGCGTTTCTACACTATCATCTCGATGATGCGCAACACAAATCCCATCAGCATGAATGTCGTGAGCCAATTGTTCGAAATACTTATATCGCAACTCACGAGCTGCCATTTCAATACTCACATGATGCAACTCGGCATAAGTCATAGTATCGAAATGAATGCGATGCAAAGAAATTCCCAATCGATTACACAAGGATTCGCAAAACATTTCATCACGGTTAGATTCGTCTCCGCGAAGATGAAAATTGCAATGAACAGCCTCTATCTGATAATTTAGTTCTTTCAGTACTAACAACAAACATACGCTATCAGCACCACCAGAAAGCGCCACCAAGTACTTTCCATCATGCGAAAGCATTTGGTAATGGGCAATCTGCTTGCGAACCTTATATAATAATGTATTATTCAACGTACAAAACAAGTCCTTTCAGATATTCTCCTTCAGGATGATAAATATTTATGGGATGATCGGCAGGTTGGTGTAATTGATGAAGGATGCGCACTTTCCTACCCGCTTGAGCCGCTGCGGTAAATACGGCATTACGAAATTGTTCCTTGGTAACCACCTGACTACAACTAAAAGTAAACAAGATACCACCGTTCTTGATTCGCTCAAAGCCCTTGACATTCAATCGAGTGTATCCTTTCAACGCATTGTGCAAAGCGGCACGATGCTTAGCAAATGCAGGAGGATCGAGAATCATCAAGTCGTATTTATCGTCGTTAGCATCCAAATACTTAAACGCATCGTCACAAAATGCATGATGACGCTCATCGCCAGGGAAATTCATATCAACATTCGCATTAGTGAGATCGATAGCTTTTGCACTACTATCTACGGAATGTACTAACTTGGCTCCTCCTCTCATGGCATAGACGGAAAAACCTCCCGTGTAACAGAACATATTAAGCACGCTCCTACCCTTTGAATAACTTTCGAGCAAAGCGCGATTGTCACGTTGGTCAACAAAGAAACCTGTCTTCTGTCCTCTTAACCAATCAACACGAAACTTCAATCCGTTTTCTATCGCGATATTATCATCAGAACCACCATAGAGGAAATCATTTTCCTGACCTAAACCTGCCTTAAAAGGTAATGTAGTCTCACTCTTATAGAATACGTGCAGGATGTTATCTCCCATCACCTTAACCAAAGCCTTGCAAACTGCCTCACGGCAAACGTGCATTCCCACGCTATGTGCTTGCATTACAGCAGTTTGTCCGTAACAATCAATAATCAATCCAGGAAGATTGTCACCCTCGCCATGAACCAATCGATAGGTATTATTATTAGGATTTTGAGCAACTCCAATGGCTTTTCTAACATCAAAAGCAGCAGTTAACCTACTTTCCCAAAACGATTCATCTATTGCCACGTCATGAAAGGACAACACACGAACGGCAATAGAACCTACTTGATAATGTCCAACGGCAATGAATTCACCTTCGTTGGTAAGTACTCTAACAATTTCACCTTCTTGTATTCCATCATCTGCATGATGGATTGCGCCTGAAAACACCCAAGGATGAAAACGTTTTAATGACTCTTCCTTACCGCGTTTTAAATATATCTTCTTATACATCTTCATCATCTTCTGTGTTTGGTTCTTCTTTCGTTTCAATCACCTTAACCAATTCGTAATCCCCACTTTTCTTCAAACGCATCATTTCCTCATAGAGATGAATACACGCCCATGCATCAAGGGCAGCATACATTTGCTGTTTATCGTCAAGCGTGTTTTTCTCCCAATTAGTTAGTTGTTGACGTTTATTGATTTTCTTGTGAAAGAAATTGGCATAAAGCTTTTGTAGCGACATGTCTTCCACACCAAGGTCGGAAACCATATCTTGTAAATCAACGAAATATCCTGGAGTAAAAGCCATCCTCTTCTTCAAACCTATCAAGTCATCGTGCCAAGACAAACCAACTTTCAACACCTCCTTATCTTCCAAGAAGCGAATGACAGAGGGAGGCATCCCAATCTTGTTGAGACGAAAGAGAAAACATGTTTGATGAGTGGAGACTTGAAGAAGAGCGACATGATTCGAAGCGACACCTTTTTTGAACGAAGGCCTCGTCTCTGTATCAACTCCTAAAATAGGTTCTGACAAAAGAGTATTTACCGCTTCGTCTGCCTCTGATTCCGTTTGAACAACGACAATATTACCAGGAAATTGTTCAATCGGAAAAGTAGAGAGCAATCTTTTGTCAAACTTGTTAAAGATAACTTTCTTCATTTAAATCATTAATGACATGCAAAATTAGAAAAAAGTTGCGAAAATATAGAAGAATATAAGTTTTTTACACTAATTTTGCAGTAAAATTCATAATATCGAACAAATGGCAAGAAAAAAATCTGAGCGCAAGCCAAAAAACTTTAGCGAAGCGGTCGGCTTTAAGAATATATTCAGCAACGAAAAACTTGATTTCATCTTAGGCGCAATACTTTTGGGTGTTTCCATATACATTATTATCGCCATGATTTCTTATTTCTCATCAGGACAATCCGACCAAAGTCTGTTGGAGAATTTAAGACCAGGCGAATGGATGAACACCGATCGAAAGTTCAATAATTATTGTGCCTCATTTGGAGCTATCATCTCGTATCTTTTGATTACGAAGAGTTTTGGTATAGCCGCATTCTTCATCCCCGCATTCACCATGATGGTGAGTCTGCGAATGATGGGTGTCTATAAGGTGAACCTTTGGAAATGGCTATTATGCATGGGACTCGTAATGATTTGGTGTTCCGTGGCTTTTGCCAAGTTCCTTACTCCATTGATGGGCAATTTGGTTTTCAATCCTGGAGGAAACCATGGTGTCTATTGCGTACAACAACTTGAAAACCTTATCGGCACTCCAGGACTTACGGGAGTGTTACTGATTACCGCATTGGCATTCTTGACCTATTTTAGTGCCGAGACTATTCATGTCATTCGTCAAATCTTTAATCCCGTAACATATATCGCTGCAAGGATTCCTTTGTCTGTGACCAACAACAATCCTAACGCCAACGATGAAGAGGATTATGAGGATGAGAAAGAAGATGAGTTTGAGACTGTAGCTAATGCAAAGACAGATAGGAAAGACGAGAAATCGCCCGTCGTTGACTTGACGGAATTCACCGCCAATGAAACAAGACCTATCAAACCCATTGATAGGAAGCCTTCTAACAAGCAAACAAATACCACTAACGACTCTCCACTGACCGTGGAAGTGGGAAAAAATGGCGCAAATGCCACAAGCAAACGGCTGAACGAATCTGTTTTGGACACGCCTATCAACCCTCGTGAACCATTTGTGAATTATAAGTTTCCAACGTTAGACTTACTAAAGAAGTATAACAACGATGGAAAGCCTGAGGTTGACATGGACGAAATCAAGGCAAACAACAGGCGTATCGTAGAGGTACTTAATAGCTTTGGTGTTGACATCAAGGAAATCAAGGCAACCGTTGGTCCTACCATTACCTTATATGAGATTACCCCTGCTGAAGGTGTGAGAATCTCCAAGATTCGCAATTTGGAAGACGACATCGCATTGAGTTTGTCTGCATTGGGCATTCGTATCATCGCACCTATTCCTGGCAAGGGAACTATCGGTATTGAAGTGCCGAACAAGAAGGCAAACATTGTCTCGATGGAGAGTATCTTGAATTCAAAGAAATTCCAAGAGACGAAGATGGAACTTCCCATTGCGTTGGGTAAGACGATTACCAACGACGTATATATGGCTGACTTGGCGAAGATTCCCCACTTGTTGGTTGCTGGTGCTACTGGTCAAGGTAAGTCTGTGGGATTGAACGCCATCATCACGTCATTGCTTTACAAGAAGCATCCCAACGAACTGAAATTCGTGTTGATTGACCCGAAGAAGGTGGAGTTTACCACTTACACTCCTATCGCTAATCATTTCATGGCTACGTTGCCAGAAAATGATGACGAGCCAATTATCACCGACGTAACAAAGGTTGTTCGCACATTGAATTCATTATGCAAACTGATGGATACTCGTTACGACTTATTAAAGCAGGCGGGCGTGAGAAACATCAAAGAATATAATGAGAAGTATGTCAACCACAAGCTCGACTTGACGAAAGGTCATGATTACATGCCTTATATTGTAGTTATCATCGATGAGTTTGGTGACTTAATCATGACTGCTGGCAAGGAAGTGGAATTGCCTATCGCTCGTATCGCACAGCTTGCCCGTGCCGTAGGTATTCACATGATTATCGCCACGCAACGTCCTACAACGAATATTATCACGGGAACCATCAAGGCAAACTTCCCTGGAAGAATGGCATTTAAGGTAACGTCCATGATTGACTCTCGTACCATTCTCGATAGACCTGGCGCCAACCAGTTGATTGGTCGAGGCGATATGTTGATTATCAATGGTACAGATCCCATTCGTGTACAATGCGCATTCGTTGACACGCCTGAAGTGGAACGTATCAACCATTATGTGGCTGAGCAACCAGGACCAGTTGAAACAATGGAATTGCCTGAACCTGCATCTGAGGAGAGCGGTGGCGGAAATGGTACGGCTAATGTGGGAACACTTGATCCTTTCTTCGAGGAAGCCGCACATGCTATCGTGATTTCACAACAAGGTTCTACGAGTATGATTCAACGCCGATTCTCTATTGGCTACAATCGTGCTGGTAGACTGATGGATCAACTAGAAGCAGCAGGTATCGTTGGACCCGCTATGGGAAGTAAGCCAAGGGATGTGCTTATCACCGATGAGAACTCTCTGAACACTTTGATTGCAAGACTGAAGAGTTGACATTTGAATAACATAAAAGAAAGGGTAACAGTATGAAAAAGATTGTTTTGATATGTTTTATGTCATTATTTGCCATGTTTACATGGGCACAAACGGCTAACGAGGCAAAGATAGTGCTTGACAAGACAGCATCCGTCGTTGGAAGAAAGGGCGGAGCGAGTGCGTCTTTCAAGGTGAGCAGCACTAAATATGGCAACACGAGTGGTACGATTTCCATCAAGGGAAATAAGTTCCACGCAAAGACTCCTCAAGCCATTGTTTGGTTTGACGGAAAGACACAATGGACTTACATGAACTCTACTGAGGAAGTGAATATCATCACTCCCAATGAGGCTCAGCAAGCTGCCATGAATCCCTATCAATTCATCAATTTATACAAGAGTGGCTTTGACATGAGTATGAAGACGGTTGGTGGCTACTATCAAGTACACTTAACGGCGCAAAACAAGAAGAGAAGCGTGCAGGAAATGTACATCAACATCAACAAGAAAACCTACATTCCAAGTCAGGTGAAAATGCGCCAAGGTTCTTCATGGACAACCATCGACATCTCTAACTTCAAGGCTTCCAATCAACCCAATAGTCTATTCACTTTCAAAGCCAAGGATTTCCCAAAGGCAGAAGTGATTGACTTAAGATAACGACGAAGAATGAAGAAACTGGATCTTTTCAAGGCATTGCGGAAACACCGCAAGTTAGCAAACAAGCGTGCTTTCAACTTCGAGCAAAACAAGGTGGCAAAATACCTCGTATGGGTAGTTTATGCCATCTCATTTATTTATATGCTCTTCTTTGCCGTCATCTTGTCGATGGCAGCCAACGATAGTCGTTCAATGACCACGATAGAATTCATCATGGCGATAATGCCGTTTATCTTGGTTATTGATTTTCTATTGAGATTCACGGTTCAACAGACACCTTCGCAAATAGTCAAACCATACATTTTATTGCCTATCTCGAAATACACGAGCATAGACTTCTTGATTCTTACGTCTTTGTTCAATGGGGGCAATTTCACATGGTTTATCATGTTCATACCATTTGCGTTGATGTCTCTCGTTTTCTCGCAAGGAATTTGGATTACGTTGGGATTCTTCCTATGCGCCTATTTGCTTATTCTTGCCAATAGCCAATGGTATTCCATCATTCGAGCATACATCAGCGATAGTATGGCATGGTGGTTGGTACCTATCGCAGTTTACTTCTTGATGTTTCTCCCTGCCATATTGAAAGGATGGAGATTTATGTTTAATTTTTATGCCACTATTGGTACAGCCATTTCGACGGGAAGTATCTTGCCTTATTTGATTCCATTAGTCCTCTTATTGCTATTGGTATTCATCAACAGAAAAGTGCAATTCTCGCACATTTGGAAGGAATTGGCAAAGGTGGAAAAGACCAAAGCATATACTTCCAAACACTATGCCTTTTTGGAAAAACGAGGCGAAGTGGGTCAATACATTCAGTTGGAAATCAAGTCTACCATGCGCAACAAGAACGTTCGAAAGGCTTTCATCTATGCCGTTTCTATCGTATTTATTCTGAGCATACTGATTTCGTTGACCGACGTATACGATACAAAGTATATGACTAACTTCTGGTGCTTGTACAATTTCGTGATTTTCGGAGCCATGCTTTTGGTGAAGGTGATGTGCAATGAGGGAAATTACATTGATTGCTTGATGGTACGTCGCGAGAATATCCTGAAGTTGCTCCATGCTAAATATTTCTTTTATTGCGCCATCTTACTATTACCATTCGTATTGATGTTACCCACCGTTTTTGCGGGTAAGTGGTCGATATTTATGCTTATCTCCTATGCATTTTTCACGGCAGGATTCCAATATTTCGTTTTATTCCAAATGGCTGTTTACAACAAGCAGACGACCCCACTAAACACGAAGTTTATCAGTAAAAGCGGAATTGAGAACAATTATTTCCAGATTGCCGCAGAAATGGTAGCATTTATCCTTCCCATGATTTTGGTGTCGGTGCTTCAAACTACATTAGGCGACAACGCATCCTATGCGGTGATGTTTGTTATCGGTCTCGTATTCATTCTGACCTATCGTATTTGGCTTCGCAACATTTACCATAGGATGATGAAGAAAAAGTATGAACTTTTGGATGGTTTCAGGTCATCCAGATAAAAACATATTGATTATGACAAAATTCATAGGTATCATTCCTGCAAGGTACGCTTCTACCAGATTTCCAGGTAAGCCATTGGCAATTCTCAAGGGTAAACCAGTTATTCAGAGAGTTTACGAACAAGTATGCAAGGTAATTGATGATGTTTACGTGGCAACTGACGATACAAGAATTTTCAATAAGGTGGAAGAATTTGGTGGAAAGGCTGTTTTGACATCTCCCAATCATCGTAGTGGAACGGATAGAATTGAGGAAGCATTGCAACATATCGGTGGCGATTGGGAAGTGGTATTGAATGTACAAGGCGATGAACCATTTATCCAACCCTCGCAAATAGAAACTTTATGTGCTTGTTTTGAAGAACCACAGACAGAGATTGCCACTTTAGGAAAACCATTTACTTCCATGGAAGCGGTAGAAAATCCCAACTCTCCCAAAATCGTAGTGGATAACAAGGGATTTGCCATGTACTTCTCGAGAAGCGTTATCCCTTTTATCAGGGGAATTGACAAGACGGAATGGATTTCACACTATCCATTCTTGAAACATTTGGGCATTTACGCTTATCGTACGGAAGTATTGCGACAAGTTACCCAACTTACACCATCATCGCTCGAATTGGCGGAAAGTCTTGAACAATTGCGCTGGTTACAGAATGGTTTCCGCATCAAAGTGGGCATTACCGACATTGAGACCATCGGTATCGATACTCCCGAAGATTTGAGAAAAGCGGAGGAATTTTTAGTGGATTAAATATATTTAACACAAAAATAGAACTACCAAACGAAAAAAAAATGTATCTTTGCAGACTTAAAAGTTGATTTTTAGGATAAAATACTGATTTTCAAACACTTGCGAAGATAGAGGACATAGACAATGAGACAGTTAAAGATTCAGAAAAGCATTACAAACCGTTCGAGCGAAGCATTGGATAAGTATCTCGTTGAGATTGGACGCGCTCCGCTGATTTCAATTGATGAAGAAATTGAACTTGCACAAAAGATTAAAAAAGGAGGACCTGAAGGAGAACGTGCCAAAGACAAACTTGTAACTGCCAATCTGCGTTTTGTCGTATCTGTTGCAAAACAATATCAACACCAAGGACTTACACTGACAGATTTGATTGACGAAGGTAACATCGGATTGATTAAGGCTGCACAAAAATTCGATGAGACAAGAGGATTTAAGTTTATTTCATACGCCGTATGGTGGATTAGACAAAGCATTCTTCAAGCCATTGCCGAACAAAGCAGAATCGTGAGATTACCACTCAATCAAGTGGGTTCGCTCAACAAAATCAATCACGAAATCAACAAGTTCGAACAGGAAAACCAACGTCATCCTTCCGTTTCGGAATTGTCTGACGTTACTAAACTTGATGAGGAAAAAATCGGGCAAAGCTTGATGGCTGATGGTCATCACATCAGTATCGATGCTCCTTTCCAAGATGGTGAAGACAACTGTATGTTGGATGTTATGCCTTCTGGAGACGATAGCAGAACCGATAGACATGTTGACCATGAATCAATGGCATTGGAACTGAATTCTGTATTGAATAAGGTACTGAAAGAAAGAGAAATTACCATCATTCGTGAATGTTTTGGCATTGGTTGTCACGAAAAGGGACTGGAAGAAATTGGTGATCAATTAGGTCTTACACGTGAACGCGTGCGTCAGATTCGTGAGAAGAGCATCGCTAAGTTACGTGATAGCGGAAACGCCAAAATATTAATGAAATATCTTGGTTGAGTTTAATACATTATCTGTTTTCTCTCTAACCAAACGAGATGAATGATAGATAAGGGTATTATCATAGTAAGATTAATAATTCGCTGAGGGATTCTCAAAAGAGGATCCCTTTTTTTATTCATGTGTGTTTAGTTTTTTTAACGTGAAATTATCACTTTATGAATAGATATAGATGTTCTATTTTTGGTGGTTGCATTTTTTAGCGCTAACTTTGCAAAAAGAATCCAGAGGATTACAACCAAAAGACATGGGGCATTCATATCAAAGAAATAGAACTTGTATCATCAAATTAATAACGATTTCGTTGTTAATGCTTATGCCTGTCTTTGCCTTTTCCAAAGAGAAGTATGACCCAGCCATCTTACAAAAGGTATTCTCCTACTCCGCAACCATTGACACGACCAACCATGATTCCATTGTCAGGTATTGCTATCACAAATACATTCTTAGCACAGACAAGCGAAATATCATCCTCTTGGCCGTACCCACGCTCTACGAAGTGGCGCACGACAAGTCAAGGTTGTTTTCAAGGGAGTTTTATGACAAGATTATCTTCAAGGGACTTCACAACATAGACGTACAACACCTATTGGAAGTGAACACCATTCCACATAGAAGAAAAGCTCTCCCAACCCTATTGAAATTTATCACGCCAAAATTGTACGAACCAACGTTAATTGACGACTATCTATTATCGCCCTTCAATAGACAAAACAAGAAACTTTATCGATACAAAACGTACGAACAGGCTGACGGAAACATCAAGATGGTATTTGTACCCAAGACAGGAAATACGCAACTCATGAAAGGGGCTGCCATCATAGATAAAGAGACTGGTAGGGTGATTCAAGCCGAACTACGAGGTGAGCATGACATGATTCGTTTTCGTCTGATGCTCGACATGGGAAAGGAAGGTATCTTGTCGCTTATCCCATATAGTTGCAAAGTAGACGGAAAATTTACGTTTCTCGGCAACAAATTAAGTGGAAATTACATCGTTGACTTGAGAACAACCAATTCGCTAACTGATTCCATCACCGAAAACAATCATTTGGAGTTGATGACTAAGGTAAGATTACCGTTAAACACGAGAGAACAAGCCGTTATCGATCAATATACGGAACGTGTAACTCCCAAAATTCCGCAAGATTCCTTGGAAGTACAGCCGAAAAAGCATAAGGAAAACTTGGCAAAAATTGTATTTTGGGATTATATTGGCGAAAACCTCCTAACTCCTCTTCGGTCAGATTTCGGTTCCAACAAACAAGGATATTTCAAGATGGAGCCCTTGATAAATCCCTTGTATGTGAGTTATAGCGGCAGACGTGGTTTTACGTACAAGTTAGACGCTCGTTGTAGTTACCAATTACCTCACGACAGAGAGTTATACATTCGCGCAAAAGTGGGTTATTCCTTCAAGTTGAAACAAATATATTATACCGTTCCTTTCGAATTCTATTACAACAGGAAACATTTCGGGTATATAAGTGCAGAACTGGGTAATGGTAATAGGATAACCAACTACGAGATATTGGAAGATATCAAAAGTGGGAGAAGTGATACGGTTAAGTGGGACAAGATGGATATGCACTTGTTTAAACACACCTATCTCAGACTCGTCAACAACTACGACATTTCGAGTAGATTTGGATTTAAGGTAGGATTGATTTATCACCATCGAAAAGCCGTGGAAGCAAAAGCGTATCAATTGGCTGGCAAAACAGATACATACAAGACATTCGCGCCTCTTCTCTCCTTGCAATATCGTCCTACGGGTTGGAATGGTCCTATACTTACGCTCGACTACGAGAGAAGTATGCAAGGATTCTTGAAAACAAACATTGGATATGAGCGTTGGGAGTTTGACGGTTCATATATTCATCCATTGAGCAGAATCCGCTTTATATCAATGCGAATAGGTGCAGGACTTTATACAAACAAAGGTCATACGCAGTATTTTCTCGATTTCACCAACTTTCAGGAAAACCATATTCCTGGTGGATGGAAGGATGATTGGAGCGGTGAGTTTGAATTGTTGAGTAGCGAATGGTATAATAGGTCAGAATATTATGTTCGCGCCAATGCCACATACGAATCGCCATTGATGTTGATGAGTCACATTCCAGGAATTGGGCATTTTATTGAATTGGAACGCATATACTTGAGTGGATTGAAGGTAAAAGACCTCTCCTCATACATCGAATATGGCTATGGATTCTCTACTCGTTGGCTATCCATGGGAACATTCATTGCTCACAAGAATTGGAAATTTGACGGATTTGGAGTAAAGTTTGGTTTTGAACTTTTCAGGAAATGGTAAAATGGAAAACTATCATACAATGAGAACACCCTTAACGGTTTACAAGGCAAGTGCGGGATCTGGAAAGACCTTCACATTAGCCATTAAATACATCAAACTATTGATTAACAACCCTACTTCGTATCGAAATACACTTGCCGTGACATTTACGAACAAGGCTACGGAGGAAATGAAGATGCGTATTCTGAGTCAATTATACGGAATATGGAAAATGCTACCTGATTCCGATAATTACACAGAGAAGATTACGAAAGAATTAAACGTTAGTAGGGAATTCGCATCTCAAAGAGCAGGTCAAGCACTCTCTTTTCTCATCCACGACTATAGCAATTTCAAGGTAGAAACCATTGACGCATTCTTCCAGAGTGTTCTCAGGAACTTAGCCAAGGAATTAGAGCTGACCGCTAACTTAAAAATAGGACTCAACGATAAGCAGGTAGAAGAACAAGCCGTTGATAGACTCATCGAAAACCTTCATGCTACCAGTAAGGTTCTATTATGGATTATCAGTTACATTCAAAAGAATGTTGATGAAGAGAAGAGTTGGAACGTTATTCATGACATCAAGAGATTTGGTTTGAATATTTTCAAGGATATATATAAATCTCATAGACAAGAACTTAACGATTCTTCGTTAAACGAAAACTTGTTCAAGGAATTGAATGAGGAATTAGCTCAAATACAGAAACAAGCTATCGACAACATCAACCAATACGTAGAGACTTTTTTCGACACTCTATCAGAATATGGATTGCAAGTAGAAGACTTCTCCAATGGCAAATCGGGTGTTTGTGGATATTTCCTCAAACTTCGCAATGGAGTCTATCAAGAAGAGGAACTGCTCAAGACGAGGGTTGTGAGTGCGATGGAAGATAGTTCGAAATGGGCGAAAAAGGCTGATTGGAAACCAGGAAAGCCTATCTATGAAGCCGTGAACAACACTTTGCATCAATTATTACTTGATACCGAGGGAATGCGAAAGAAGCAGTATCTCATGTACAAATCGGCTGAGCTTACCCAAAAGCACATGTACGAATTAAGGTTGCTCAACTATATCGACAACGAGGTGAGAAACCTCAACAAGGAAAACAACCGATTCCTATTAAGCGATACGCAATCCCTACTTCACGACTTAATCAACGATTCCGACACCTCGTTTATCTTCGAGAAGACAGGTACGCAAATCGAAAACATCATGATTGACGAGTTTCAAGACACCAGCTTGATTCAATGGAAAAACTTCAAGGTGTTGATGAACGAATGCATGAGTAGGGAACACTCTCAAAACTTGATTGTTGGCGACGTGAAGCAAAGTATCTACCGATGGAGAGACGGAGATTGGCGACTACTGAACAACATCGACCAACAATTCAGGAAAGACCAAATCACCGAGAAGCCTCTGAAAACGAACTATCGTTCATGTAGGAACATCATCAATTTCAACAACGCATTCTTCCATGAAGCGGTTAAGATGGCTTGTCAAACGGAAGAACTCACTCCAGAGGAATCCAAACAATTGGAAAAAGCCTACGAAGACGTAGAACAACGAGTGCCACAAGATCGTCCGCAAGAAGGAATCGTAGAGATTCAATTGTTGCCGAAGGAAAGTTACAGGGAGGAAACGATGAGGCTATTGAGTGAGAGAATCATGGAACTCATTGAACTTGGTGTTTCATTTAACAAAATGGCTATCCTTGTGCGTAGCAACTCCTCAATAGAGTATATCGCACAATATTTCATGGAGAATCACCCAGAAATCAAGATGGTGTCCGACGAGGCTTTCAGATTGGACGCATCTTTGTCCGTCAACATGATTATCAATGCATTACGCATCATCGCCCATCCCGAAGACGTCCTCAGCAAGTCGCTTTTGGTAAAGGCCTACCAAACACACATCAAGCAAACTACATTGACTGATAGCGACTTGTTTGTTGACATAGAAGACATGAACAAGTATCTTCCTCATGAGTTTGTGGATTCCATGGATAGCTTGGCAAACCTTCCCATCATCGACCTGGTAGAAAAGTTGTTCAGGATATTCGAATTGAGCGTACTCAACGACCAAAGTGCGTATATGTGTGCCTTTTATGACCAACTGAACAAATATCTGATAGAAAGTATGTCGGATATAGATTCATTCCTGCGCGAATGGGATGATGACATACATGAAAAATACGTCCATAGCGACCAGATTAACGGCATTCGTTTGATTACCATTCACAAGAGTAAAGGTTTGGAATTCGACCATGTTTTCATGCCTTTCTGTGATTGGAAACTGGAAAAGAAATCCGTATTATGGTGTACGCCTCCCCAAGATGCGAGTCCTTATAACAAGTTGCCATTGATTCCTATCGACTTTGTCAAGAGTAGTATGAAAGACACCATCTTTTGGCCAGACTATCAACAGGAACATTTCCAAAATACGGTTGACAATCTCAATCTGTTATACGTTGCGTTTACCAGAGCCAAGAAGAGCCTCTTTGTATATGGAAAAAGGAACGAAAACGCCATTCGTTCATACCTCATTGAGCAAACGCTTACTCCCATTGCGAAAAAATTGCAACACTCCTTATATGACGATGCGAACGATAATAAAGAAGCAAGTATTTTATTTTCGTTCGGCACATTAACGACCAACGCAAAGGAAGAAGAGAAAGAAGAAAGTAAGAACGTATTCAACCAACCCACTTATCCTCGTGAAATACTCATCAACTCCTACGAGGAAAAGGTGAAATTCTACCAAAGCAATAAAAGTAAGTCGTTCGTCACGCAAGACCCAGAAACAGAAAAGCAGAATGGCTATATACTCATGGGAAACATCTTGCACAACATCTTCTCTACCATTCAAACGGCAGACGACATTGAACCAGCCTTACAACTATTGGAACAAGAAGGCGTATTATACAACAAGGAGATTACTAAAGAAAAACTCAAGGCTATGCTCACTAAACGTCTTAATGACAAGCGAGTAGCTGAATGGTTCTCTAATAAATGGACTATTTTAAACGAATGTACTATCCTCACTTACGATAATGATGAAAACAAAGTCACCGAACATCGTCCTGACAGAGTTATGACAGACGGAAACGAAGTCATCGTCGTTGACTTCAAGTTTGGTAAGCCTATCAGCGAGCATCAAGACCAAGTACGCAGATATATGTCGTTGTTGACAGAGATGGGATACACCAACATCAAGGGTTATTTATGGTATGTTTATAGCAATTTAATCAATGAAGTAAAATGAACAACTCCTTTTTAGAATTCGTAGCGAAAGACCTTATAACGAAATATGGCAATAACCTATCGCAAGTAGCGGTAGTATTCCCAAACAAACGAGCATCCATCTTCCTCAACGAGTATCTTGCCCGACTTATTGACAAACCCCTATGGAGTCCTGCTTACATCACAATTAGCGATTTATTCCGCAAGCATAGTCAATTGGTTGTTGGTGACCCCATCCAATTGAATTGTATCCTATACAAGATATACGCCAAACATACGGGTTCGTTGGAAACGCTCGACCACTTCTATGGTTGGGGACAAATACTGCTATCCGACTTCGACGACATTGACAAGAACATGGCAGATGCCCGAAAAGTGTTTGCTAACCTGAGAGACATCCACGAGTTTGACGACACCTCGTATCTGAGCGAAGAACAAAAAGCTTTACTTCAACGATTCTTCTCAACGTTCTCTGACAACCACGATTCCGAGTTGCGCCAACGCTTTCTCAAGCTATGGAGCCACTTCTATGACATATACGTAGATTACAACCAAGAACTGGAGCGTCAAGGTATCGCTTACGAAGGAGCCTTGTATCGTCGAGTAGCAGAGAGCGAAGAGTTGGATTTCAAATACGACAAATACATCTTCGTGGGCTTTAACATGCTACATCAAGTAGAACAAGTATTGTTCGAACGTTTGATGAAGCAAAAGAAAGCTGCTTTCTATTGGGATTTCGATACATCATACTTACAAACAGATGGTCATGAAGCAGGACATTTCATCAAGAAATACCTCTCCAAGTTTCCCAACGAATTTGACAACAAGGACCAAGACATCTACGATTGTTTTAGGAAAACCAAGGAAATCACCTATATCAGTAGTCCTACAGAAAACCTCCAAGCCCGTTATATCAGTCATTGGTTACAAGAAAAAGGACGAATCGAAGCAGGTAGAGACACCGCCATTATCCTTTGCGACGAAAACCTCTTACAGACAGCCATACATTGCCTCCCTTCGCAAGTTGATAGCGTGAATATCACGACAGGTTATCCTCTTTCCCAATCACCCTTTTCTTCGCTCATCAACATATTGATAACCCTGCAAACGGCAGGTCTTTACAAGCATCAAGACAAATACCGCTTGTTTTATGTGAACAAGGTTCTCAACCATCCCTATACGAGATACATCTCTGCTGATTACGTCAAGGTGAAACAATCCTTGAAAGAACAAAAGCAATTCTATCCCTCACGCGAATTCCTTTCGATAGATGAAGGATTATCCCTATTGTTCAAAGACATCTCCACCGAAGACAATTCGCTTTTCACGGAAAGACTATCACAATGGTTGATAGACATCTTACAAAAGATAGCAGAAAACTCTCAAGACGTGGCAGACCCATTCTTCCACGAATCGCTATTCAAGTCGTACACCCTGATGACTCGCCTTCACGAACTCATTCTCTCGGGCGACTTGGAAGTAGATCTCAGTACATTCCAACGACTCGTCAATCAATTGACGTCCAGCACCTCCATTCCTTTCCACGGAGAACCTGCCACTGGCATACAAGTCATGGGCATTTTGGAGACCAGAAACCTGGACTTTGAGCACGTTCTTATCCTATCGTGCAATGAGGGCAATATGCCGAAGGGAATAAACGATACGTCGTTCATCCCCCACTCCATTCGCAAGGCTTACGACCTTACTACAATAGACCACAAGGTTTCCATCTATTCCTACTATTTCAATAGTTTGATTCAGCGTGCCAAAGACGTGACAATTCTCTACAACAACTCCACCGAAGACGGACACACGGGCGAGATGAGTCGCTTCATGTTGCAACTGATGATAGAAAGTCCTCACGCCATACGGAAGGAAACCCTACGTACAGGCATTCAACCTCTCAACGCCACGAGTACCGAAATAGCGAAAGACAATAACATCCTCGCACGATTGAACGAGATAGAAAAGTTGTCTCCCACCGCCATCAATCAATACATCAAATGTCCGTTGCAATTCTTCTACATGAGAATAGCAGGCATAGAAGAACCCGAAATGACGGATGAAGAAGATGTTGACAATCGCATCTTCGGTAATATCTTCCACCGTTCTGCTGAATTGATATACAATCGCCTTTGGATTGACAAGAAAGAAATCACGAAAGACAGCATCCAAGAATTCCTCAAGCATCCCGAACAATTGGAAATGATTGTTGACCAAGCATTTAGAGAAGAACTCTTCGGCATACGCAACAATACTTACCTTCCAGAATACAATGGCTTACAACTCATCAATCGAGAGGTCATCATCAGGTATCTGCGCCAGTTGCTCAAGATAGATGCCCGCCATTCCCATTTCAACATCATGGGATTGGAATTGTATGTCTCTGAGAACATCACTATCGAAACCAGCCAAGGAAAAAGAACCGTGCAAGTAGGTGGAATCATCGACCGCTTGGATATGATTCACGACGAACAAGGCAACGAGCGCATTCGGGTGCTCGATTACAAAACGGGAAAAGTGCCAAGATCGGCCACGCAAAGCATAGACGAATTGTTCAGCAATGAGAATATGAGCAAGAAACACACGGATTATTTCTTCCAAACGATGTTGTATTCCATCATCGTAGGCAATTCCGAGAAAATCAATCCCCGTCATATCCCCGTCAGTCCTGCCCTGTTGTTCATCCAACAATCTGGCGGAGAAAACTATGACCCCATTCTTTCCATCAACAAGGAGAAGATAGAAGATGCAAAACAATATGAAGCGGAGTTTCGAGAAAACCTACAAAACGTGATTACCGAAATCTTTGAGCCACAAGTGCCCTTCCAACCTACGGAAAACAAAGACATTTGCGGCAATTGCATCTATAAACAATTGTGTAATATGTAAAAGGAAAGAGAGAGAACGATAGATTTTATAGAGATAATAGAAACCATAGCTTTATATGCTACAAACTATTGATTTGTGCGTTACAGACGAATGGTTTATGGCAAACAAACATATCGTTTATGGCAAACAAACATATCGTTTATATTGTCTAAAGCTATGGTTTGTGTTTAGTGTTTAGTGTTTAGTGTTTTGATTGAAAACACCTCTCTGTGTTATTTCGCTTGAGCCAAAGAGAGCCTTTCATACAATAATGCCCCATGAGTATCAAAACCCATGGGGCACCATTATTTTTATTCCTCATCCCACACGCTATAGGTGTGGGCGTGAACTTCGCTATCGTCCATGCCTCCATAGTTTAAGTTGGCATTTCCATTGGTGTTAAGCACCTCATTGGTGTTGCATACGAATCCTTCCTGTTGGATGTCTACCACCTGCAATTCAGGTTTCTCATATATTCTTTTCATGTTGATGTCCTCCCGTTACTTGATGAATAGTTTATGTCCCTTGTTGATATAGAGGCCTTTAGCCGTTGGCTTGCCATTCATGCGACGACCGTCTATAGCGTACCAATTGCCGTCTTCGCCCTCATCAGAGCCAGCGTCGAGCCTACTGATAGAAGCCTCACCGTCGCCAAAGTTGAGACGGAAGAAGCGTACGCCGTTGGCCTTGTCACCAGCCTTAATGCCACCCTTCAGTTCAAAATATGCATAGCATGACTTTACAACCTTGTCTACCGATGGAGAATAAAGCGTGTTGTTGGCACCGAGATAGAGAACGTCGCGGTTGCCTGCTGCAAGTGTTACGGGTGATGTAGTACCAATAAACTCAGCGTATTCGGTCAATACCGTTTCCATTGTGTTGCTCAGTATTACGCCAGAGAACGTGGGGTTCTTCAATTCTGAGGATTCGGAAATATCGGAATTTTCTGAGGGTTCCCACTTGATGATGTACGGCTTTCCAGGTTCTATGGTCGTAGCGTCAACGAAGTTCAGCGTCAGCGTACTCGTTTCAGCATCGTAGTCGGTGGTGCTGAGTGTCATTATCGCTTCAGGACTGTCGAGCATCATCTCTATCTGCGTTTCATCCAATGCGAATGGCAAGCAAAGCGTATTCCACGTGCCATCCTTATAGAGCGTGCGATTACAGAGTTTCACGTCATAAGCATTGCCATTGTTCGCAGCATTCTCGATGATCTCGCTGTTGTCTTCGTTGTCTGCCAGTTCGATGAGCCTGTTGACCACGGGACGGATGCACTGGCCGTCGAGGCGTCCGCCATATTCATACCACGCAAAGTGTTCCCATTCATAGGCATCCCATCCAAGATAATAAGCACCGCCTACTCCCGTAGATTCAGGGTTAGAGGTACGCGTCCAGAAAGCACCGCCATCAAGTAGCATATCGTCGATGCGCCAACCTGTATCGGGCAGGAAGATAGAACGACCGTTAGGACCCTCTACATCGTAGCCATAGACATCGCCGAGATACATCCGAGTCCACGTACAATTGTTGCGCAACTCGTCGAACTGTTCCTTGGAAGGCATACGCCATTGTGGTCCCCAGTTGACGTAGGCGGCATCGTCCTCAAGGTCAAGTTCGTATTTGCCATCGGTGAAGCCATCCTTGCCACGGCTGCTGTCAGTACAGTATTTAGTGAAATAGGTGTCTTCGCCTATCACCTCGCCCCACTTGTAGTTCTCCCAGTTGAACAGATATCCATCAGAAACATCTCTGCCGTGACCTTCGGTGTCGCCCCAAGCGAAGAATAAACCGCTCTGATAGGGGTGTGTGGCTCCTATGTTGGTTGTAGCCCAAAGGGTGCCACTGGGCAGGCCGAGGTCAACATACTGGTGGACGTTGGGGTTGTAAGGATAGGATACGTAGTCGTCATCGAAGAGGGCTTCCACCGACCATCCTTTTGCTTTTGCCGCAGCAGCCAGCTCTTCAGACATTTCGTTCTCTTCCGTCTCGCTCTCAAGGTCGATAATCACCATATAGCCGCCATTGGGAGGTGTTTCCAATGAGTTGACTAAGTTTGTCATTGCCTCACCTTTGATTTTGTTGTTGTAGCAATACAGTTGGAACAATTCCGAGCAACCTGTCACGTCGAGCGAGGTAAGCTGATTATCGTTGCAATTAAACAGCATCAACTTATTATGGTTGGTCACGTCAATCGAAGACAGTTGGTTGTTTTCGCAAAACAGTTGCTCCAAGCTCAAATTGTTGGCAACATTCAAATTCGTCAAATTGTTCTCGTAGCACGCCAGCACACCCAAATCGGGATTGTGCGATACGTCAAGCGATGTCAGTTGATTATCAGCACAATAGAGAAGACTCAGTTTATCGAGATTAGCCACATCAAGTTCGGTCAAGAGATTACCTGTGACATCAAGGTGTCGCAAGCCTGAACAAGCCGAGAGGTCGAGCGAAGCAATCTGGTTTTCGCAAACAACGAGTTTTGTCAACTTGGTATTGGCGCTCAGATCAATAGAGGTAATTTTATTCTTCTTTTCCTCAGGCGTACTTTCAAAATTGAGAACATCAAGTTCGGTCAACTCGGTGAACAACTGGATGCCTGTCAAATCCTGAATGCCACATTCACGTGCTGAAATCTTAGTAACAGTAGATGGATTAATAACTTTTTTGTTGCCGTTATATGAAATCAGCCATTTTCGGAAGTTCGCATCGGGGAAGTTTTCCTCATTAATCTCGATTGAACCTGCAGGAATGACTGTTTTAGTCTTAAATCCAATATAAATCATTATCATCGCCATGCCCTCATACGCAGGCATCGTGAAAGAGTAGATACCGTTTTCATCCACGGAAAGATCATCGGTCGTCACGAGATTGTCGATGGTGATTTGTCCTGTAAACTCATAGCCTTCGTAAGGACGGAAATCAAAGTAAACCTTATCGCCAGGTTGTGCATCATCTATCAGACTGCTCCCGTCCATGTAAGCACCCAAATCCAATGATTTTCCAACTCGAACCTCGCCGCCGTTGGCTGGATTGCCAATGACGAACACATACTGCGACCATGCCGTCATACTGGTGCACAGCATTACAAACAGCATCATTGCTGTTCGCAACAGAAACCTTTTCTTTTTCATAAGTTGTCTCATTTATTATTGAATAGTTATACTTTTATTTGTTTTCAACAAAAGTAAAAAAAATACAAGTTTAAAACCCTGCTTCAACACGTCATTTTGACGAACTGGCATTTGTGAGTGACGAACTCCGTGGTGTTACAAATAAATATTGGCAAAAACTTTGCCTTTTTTTCTTTTTGTTGTACTTTTGCGCTATGAGAACTTTCAAACGAACAATCTTTTTATGGCTAATGCTCTGTCTGTGCCTTGGCGTTCAAGCTCAGATGGAGAGCCATCTGACATATAAGCGATACATTATACAGGACGGATTGCCACAGATGCAGACCGAACGACTATGGCAAGACTCGCAGGGATATATTTATATAGGTACGCTTTCGGGGTTCGTGCGCTTCGACGGTCACGGTTTCACGCCATTCTTGAAAGGACGACGACTGAACATCGTGGGATTTGCTGAAGTGGAAGACGAAGTAAGGGCGCTGGGGTTCTTCCGTCAATGGCGCGTAGACTTCGACGATGTGGAACCCATGCCGCTTGACCCGCAAGGACATTGGCTACTAAACAACCTCAACGCAGGAAGTCTGCCTAATGGATATGTGCTATTGGAGGATAGTCTGGAGGAGCATCGACGACTATGCATGATGACGAAACAAGGTTTTAAACCGTTGATAGAGCATGGGCTATTGGACGAGATGATGCCCGACAGAAAGCTGTATTACGATGCTGCAAAGGGTGAAGCCATTGTGCCGATAGAGAGTGGTCTGTGGCGAATCAAGGCAGGAAAAGCCTCCAAACTAACTGACAAGAACGATATCTATACCCTGATACGTACTCACTCTGCCCTGCTCGCCTTTGCTTCAGATGGCATTTATGCGGTAGAAGGAAATGGTTTACGACAGATACAAGCCGCTAATTGGTCGGCTGTCAGCTATGGACTGACCGTCAGGAAACTGCGGTCTGGTAGCATGGTCATAGCTGATGAGCATACTGTCTATATCTGGGACGGAACGGGCATCAGGGAAATAATGAGCGGCATTAACCTCATTCGTGATGTGATGGTGGACCGATGGGACCGCCTCTGGGTAGCCACTTATCAGGGAGTTTTTCAATTCTTCAACCGCTGTTTTACCAACCATCAGCTGACCAACGAGAGTGATATCGTCAGGGCTGTAGCCATAGATGATGCAAATCAACTGTTTATGGGAACTCTGAATGGAAAGTTGATGGTGGGAAATTCTGTTATCAACGACAATCCTGAGCAGTTTTATGCACCTAACGCCGCCAAGGTGGGAGGAAAAGTGTATATGGCAGGTAATAGCGATGTGGTTTGTATAGAAAAAGACAAGGAGGGAAAGCCATCTATAAACTGGTTGGGATTACCTCGCGACCGCTATCAATTTGTGGCAGAAGCCTGGGAACAGCTCATCGTGGGCAGCAGGACGAGCATCTCGGTTTGGAATCCCAAGACAAAGGCGTTGGATACACTAACGACAGAAATTCTCCACCCGTGGTGTGCTGCCGAAGGAACAGACGGATTGCTATGGATAGGTAGTAGCAGTGGTCTGTTCAGCATCAATCAGAAGCACGAAGTGAACAAACTGGAATATCTATCACAAAAGCTTATTATCACCGCACTTGTAGCCGACCGTAAAGGTAGCATCTTCTTTGCTTCCGCAGATTCGTTGTTCATGGTCAAGAACGGGCAGGTTGAGGCGCTTAATCAACAAATACCCGAACTTGGCGGACATGAGGTGCGCTCTCTGCATATTTCTCCTCGTGGCTATGTAGTTGTGGCTGTAGTCGATGGTCTGTTTGTGTGTCGCCTCGGCAATGACTATCAGTTGAGCGACATCCGTTTCTTCAACTATCAGAATGGTTTTACCATGACGGAACCATTGAAGGCCATGATGGCTGAAAGTAGCGACGGAACTGTATGGTTGCCTGGCGTGGAACAAATGACATCATTCAATCCCGAAGAACTGTTGTCTCACAACGAGGAGGACACTTACATTGCCCCGCCACTCCAATGGTGGGAACATTGGTGGGTTTGGCTGATTGGAGCGTTCCTCTTGGCTTTGTTGGTGTGGCTGGTCACTCGATGGTATGAGAAGCGACGCAATCAATGGCGCATGATTCGCTTACAACGTGAAAAACTCTGGCGTGAAGAACAGATAGATGCCATCCGCAGGAAAGCACTCGAAGTGAGGGGCAGCCTAACAAATCCGCACGAATCAAACCAAACGGAATCCTCTCAAACAGAGAATCCTCAGACAGCATTGGCCGAAGACATCGTAAAGATGACGGATAAGTCGTATGAAGAGCGTATCACGCTACGTACGGCAAGTGGCATCATTGTGGTAGACGTGAAGGACGTTGCCTATTTCAAGGGAGATGGCAACTATTCGCAAATCGTGACTTTCCACGATTCCAACACAGTACTTATCGGACTGGGTGCTTTGGCCAAGATGCTCAGTCCAACGATTTTCGTACGTGCAGACCGAAGCACGATCGTGAATATACATCACATCTGCAATCTGCTGCCTAAGCGCCGTCTTTGTGTCTTCCGTTCACCTACGGGTATCGAGGTAGAGACCACCCTGTTGGCACCTGCCTTCAAACGTCTGCAAGAATACCTCACCAAGCCATGAACTTTACCTGATTATTGACGAAATCTGTCATCTATTAGGAGTCAGATGGGAAGAAACTTGCACCTGGATTTCAGAAAAAATATACGTGGATGATGGAATACGTGAAAAATAATTAGTTGAAATGTTTTTTATTTGCAAATTTATACCTATTTTTGCACAAAATAATAAAATACAATATGGATTGGCTCATTAAATTATTCACGGACACCAACTCTGTGGCGCATATCGTACTACTCTACTCCGTTGTGATTTCCATCGGTGTGCTTCTCGGGAAGGTTAAGATTTGTGGTATCTCCCTTGGAGTGACTTTCGTCTTGTTTGCAGGTATCATCGCGGGACACATCGGGTTTACGGGTCCTGTTGACATCCTGACATTCGTGCAAGACTTTGGTTTGGTCTTGTTTGTGTATTGCATCGGCTTGCAGGTAGGCCCAGGATTTTTCGAGAGCTTCCGCAAGGGAGGTGTCACGTTGAACGTGCTGGCCACCGTGATGATATTCCTCAATATCGCGGTGATGTTTGCTTGTTATTTCATCTTCTTCGACACGTCAGACCCCATTAACCTTCCGATGATGGTTGGTACGCTCTACGGTGCCGTAACCAATACGCCTGGTTTGGGAGCCGCCAACGAAGCATTAGGTTCCGTGTTCCCAGAAAACCAAATACCTCAGATTGCTTCTGGATATGCATGTGCCTATCCGCTCGGTGTGGTTGGTATCATCGGTGCCACGATAGCCATTAGATACATCTGCGGTATCAGCTTGGATGAGGAAGAAGAACAACTGAAACTGGCTGAGGCAGAGAATCCACATGAGAAACCTCACCAGTTGCACTTGAAGGTAAAAAACAAATACATTACAGGTCGTTCCCTGATGCAGATTTCCGAATTCTTGAATCGCGACATCGTATGTACCCGTATCTTACACGAGGGCAACATCCTGACTCCTAATCGCGACTCTGTTTTGGAAGTTGACGATGAAATCCTCGTGGTATGTGCCGAGGCAGACGCTGAAGCCATTCAAGCCTTTATCGGTCCGCAATTAGACACTCCGTTTGAGGTGGAAGACAAGGAACAACCAATGATTTCCAAGCGTATCATCGTCACCAACCCGCGCATGAACGGTAAGACGTTGGGTAAGATGCACTTCTCCAGCGTGTATGGCGTGAACGTTACGCGTATCACCCGTCAAGGCATCGACTTGTTTGCAAGCCGTGGCCACCACTTCCATGTGGGTGATAAGATCATGGTGGTAGGTCCTGAAAGCAACGTTAATCGAGTGGCCGACTTGATGGGCAACTCCATCAAGCGCTTGGATGCTCCCAATATTGCCACCATCTTTATCGGCATCATCTTGGGTATCTTGTTCGGAAGCATTCCGTTTGCCATTCCTGGTATGCCCGTTCCTTTGAAGTTAGGTATTGCTGGCGGTCCGCTTATCGTTGCGATTATCATTGGCAGATACGGCTACAGAATGAAGCTCGTCACCTATTTCACCACGTCGGCCAACATGCTCTTGCGCGAAGTGGGATTGGTGCTCTTCCTTGCCAGCGTAGGCGTGAAAGCAGGAGCAGGATTCTGGAATACGGTTATCAATGGCGATGGATTGCTCTACGTGCTCACGGGTTTCTTGATTACGATTATACCTATATTAATTATAGGCTCGATTGCCCGAATCAGGTATAAGTTTAATTACTTCACCATCATGGGTATGTTGGCAGGTACGTGTACTGACCCACCAGCATTGGCATACGCCAACAATTTGTGTTCAAGGGAAGCGCCAGCTATCGGATATTCCACCGTATATCCACTGAGTATGTTCCTCAGAATCTTCACGGCACAGTTGATTGTGCTATTCTGTTGTGGTTAAAAACACGGCCAACGTATATAACATGAAAACCAAACTATGGCTATCATTGCTCTTAGCCATACCAATGACTATTGGGGCGCAAGAGGGCAATAAGCTTCACCTACTCCTTGAAGCACGGGGAGACTATCAACGTGACTATGTAGATAAGGAAGCCATCAAGGACGATTGTGGCTTCAAGGGAAAGTATCTCAACGTCATCCTCACGGGAGACATCACTCCCCAGGTATCCTATGCCTATCGCCAACGTTTGAACAAGATTCACAAGAACAGCAGTTTCTTCGATGCTACGGATTGGCTATACCTCAACTACCAAGCCACCCAGCACCTCTCATTCTCGGGAGGTAAGCAAGTGGTGGGCATTGGTGGTTATGAATACGACCGTGCGCCTATCAACCTTTATTTCTGTTCGGAGTTTTGGAACAATATCCCGTGCTATCAATGGGGAGCGAGTGCATCTTACGCCATCACCAAGAACGACAAGTTTACGTTCCAGTTTTGTGAAAGTCCGTTCAGGAGTTTTTACGAACATGCCGACATGTATGCCTACAACCTCATGTGGAATGGTTCACACGGGATATGGAACACGATATGGTCTATCAACATGCTTGAATGGCAAGAGGGAAAATTCATCAATTACATCTCTCTGGGAAACGAATTCAGATTGGCAAAGAACGCTACGCTCCAATTAGACTATCTGAATCGGGCCGTCAGCCATCAAACTTTCTTGTTTAAAGACTGTTCTATCGTGGGCGAAATCGCCTATCAACCTACCAATAAGGCAAACATTTACGTGAAAGCAAGTTATGACGTGAACAAGAGCGACAACGATGCCGACTTGATGGTGCATCGTGGAACGGAGCTCACTCGCATAGGCGCAGGGATAGAGTATTATCCTTTGGAAAACAAGAATCTACGCATCCACGCCAACTACAGCTACGCATGGGGAACCAATTCCAACGCAGCTGGCACCTTGCAAGACAAGCAATCTCTCATCGACCTTGGATTGACTTGGAGAATGAATATCATCAATAAAAATTGAACTCAATAAAACGACCAAAATAATGAACAAGAAATATCGTTCGGGCATCATTTGCCTCATCATCGTATTAGCCTTATTTTCTGCCATCGGAATGCGAATGGGAGCACCGCAGATGCTCAACACGATCATGAATACGGCACACGACCTATTGCTGAACACCGTCTTTTATCTCATGGGAATCTGCGTGATAACGGGAGCCATCGGTAAATTGTTCGTGGAGTTTGGTGTGGTTGACTTGTTGGAAAAGTTGCTCCGTCCGCTCATGCGCCCCTTGTTTCATTTGCCTGGAATGGCTTCGCTTGGTGCCGTGATGACGTTCTTCTCCGATAATCCAGCCATTATCGCCCTGTCTAAAGACAAGCGATTTGCCTCGCATTTCAAGAAGTATCAATTAATCTCGTTGACCAACTTCGGAACGGCTTTCGGTATGGGATTCATCGTCATGATTTTCATGGTGGGACAAGGATATTACGCAGAACCCATCATCGGATTGTTTGGCGCTTTCTGCGGGTGTATCGTCTCTACCCGACTGATGCAGCATTTCGTATTGAAGCATTACCCCAAATATGCCGAGGAATATGCTTGCCAAGGGGATGAAGAAGGGGCAGAGAATCCTTTAAACCAAACGAAAGAGGGCAATTCGGTCTTTATTCGTGTGCTCAACTCCTTGTTAGACGGTGGAAAGTCGGGAGTGGATGTTGGAATAGCCATCATCCCAGGCGTATTGATTATCTCCACCCTCGTGATGATTCTCACCTTCGGTCCTTCTGCTGATGGCACCTTCACGGGAAAGGCGTATGAAGGAATTGAATTGCTCCCCACCCTTGCCAACAAGATTGACGGTTTCTTTTATTATGTATTCGGATTCACCGACCCGCACCAAGTGGCTTTCCCCATCACCGCATTGGGAGCCGTAGGTGCCGCATTGAGTCTTCTGCCAAACTTCATCGCACAGGGATGGATAGACGGACACGCCATTGCCGTTTTCACCGCCATCGGTATGTGTTGGAGTGGTTATCTGAGCACGCACACCGCCATGCTCGACTCGCTCGGTTATCGTGCACTCACTTCCAAGGCCATTATCTCGCATACCATCGGAGGACTTTGTGCTGCACTTGTAGCAAATTGGCTTTACTTGTTGTTCATTTGTCTCAATGTACTAAAGAACTATACTCTCCAATAATTGCGCAAAAAGCCTTGCCCGTATTCCGTTACTACTTACTCAAATCAACTTGAGTAATTGTGATTCCGTTGCTTGTGGTAAAATCGTCTTGAAATGAGCCAACAAGCGATGGTATGACTCTTCGGGCGAACGTGAACATTGACAAGCCGACTTGCCATAGAGTTGTTCGGGAGTGGTAAGCAACGACCATCCCCAACCGTATTCCCTATTGTGCTTGTCTCGTGGATAGACAAAATCCTCGGTAACGATGTAACAACCCATTTGCAGACGCGTGACAAAGCCATCAAACTTACTTCGCATATTAGGTCCCGTGAACCCACATGCAGCCCGCAATTCTCTCGTTATCAAGCTACCATGTTCACGTAAGGTGGTTAGGATGATGTCGTCAATCGAACCTTCGGCTGGCACGGGATATTTGCTTCTTCGGTAGTTGTAAAAGTCTGGCCACCATTGCCTACTGATAAAGCCCGCCTTTTTGTTGAAAAACTTACCATACACGCATGTTCCTTCCGATACGATAGGACCTTTCCATTTCCATAGCGGCCAATCCCATCCACCATCGGGAAAGACTACATACATGCAATCATCGTCCACCACTTCTTCTGCGGAAAAGCCTCGGATTCCGCTACTCAACAACGGCAAGAATCCTATGCGTTGGATGTATTCAGACAACTGCGCCCCAGAGTAAATATTTAATCGTTCCATTTCGTCACTCTTTTCAATATCCACATATAATTGTTGCAAAGATACGAAATATTTCAAAATAATTATTGTCTGCTATGACCTTTTCAAAATAAAAAAGCCCTTTACTACAAATCATCCATTGATGTACTAACATTTAGGAATTATTTGAGGATTATTTACGGCTTATCTGGAGCATATCTGCGCCCCCAACGGGGGCAACAAGCTTAAAGCCCAGGGCAACGCCCTACCCTTTATACACATCTTTTAAACGTAACTGCAATTCTTTGATTACCAACATGTTAGTATACATTATTTAACACAAAACATTTGGCTA
>OMWI01000002.1 GCA_900314715.1 uncultured Prevotellaceae bacterium
CAAGATGATGGAATTGGCAAAGAAAGACGAGCCTGTAGTACGTCGCGAAGTATCAAAGGCTGACGCGTTGAAGGAATTTGCCGAGGATGGACAGACTTACAAGTGCGAGCATATTGACCAAGATCTCGAGGATGGTTCAATATCAACATATACGCAAGGTGCTTTTACCGACCTCTGCCGTGGTCCTCACCTTGTTTCAACAGGTCTTATCAAGGCTGTTAAGTTGACGAGCGTGGCTGGTGCTTTCTGGCGTGGTGACGCTGAGCGCGAGCAGATGCAACGCCTGTATGGTATCTCTTTCCCCAAGAAAAAGATGTTGGATGAGTATCTCGTGATGCTGGAGGAGGCCAAGAAGCGCGACCATCGTAAGATTGGCAAGGAGATGGAACTCTTCATGTTCAGCGACAGAGTAGGTAAGGGATTGCCCATTTGGTTGCCAAAGGGAACAGATTTGCGCCTTCGCTTGCAAGAGATGTTGCGTAAGATTCAGAAGAACTTCGGTTATCAAGAAGTAATCACTCCACACATCGGCGGTAAGAATCTCTATGTAACGAGCGGTCACTATGCACATTATAGCAAAGACGCATTCCGTCCTATCACGACTCCAGAGGAGGGCGAAGAATACATGTTGAAACCCATGAACTGTCCTCACCATTGTGAGATTTTCGCCAACAAACCTCGTTCTTATAAAGACCTACCTTTGCGCATCGCTGAGTTTGGTACGGTTTATCGCTATGAGAAGAGTGGTGAGTTGCATGGACTGACACGCGTTCGTTCGTTCACGCAAGACGATGCACACATCTTCTGCCGTGCAGATCAAGTGAAAGGTGAGTTCCTTCGCGTGATGGATATTATCCAAGCCGTATTCTCTATCTTCAAGTTTGAGAACGTAGAGGCTCAGATTTCTCTCCGTGACCCGAAAGACAAAGTGAAGTACATCGGTTCAGACGAGGTATGGGCAGAGAGCGAGAAGGCTATCATCGAGGCTTGCAAGGAAAAGGGATTGGATGCAAAGATAGAATATGGAGAGGCTGCTTTCTATGGACCCAAGCTCGACTTCATGGTGAAAGATGCTATCGGTCGCCGTTGGCAATTGGGTACCATTCAGGTAGACTACAACTTGCCACAACGCTTCCAATTGGAATACACGGCTGAGGACAATACCAAGCAGACTCCTGTGATGGTTCACCGTGCACCATTCGGTTCTATGGAACGATTCACCGCCGTGCTTATCGAGCATACAGCCGGTCACTTCCCATTGTGGTTGACTCCCGAACAAGTGGCTATCCTTCCTATCTCTGAGAAGTATAACGACTATGCTCAACAGGTAGCTGAATACTTGGAGGCTCAAGGCGTACGTGCAAGCGTAGACGACCGTAACGAGAAGATTGGCCGTAAGATTCGTGACAACGAATTGAAGCGTGTTCCTTACATGACTATCGTGGGTGAGAAGGAAGCCGCAGAACACCTCGTTTCCATGCGTAAGCAAGGAGGTGGCGAACAGGCTACCATGTCGGTAAAGGAATTCGCACAACGCATCAATGACGAAGTTTCGGAGATGTTGGCAGCAACGAACCTGAAACCGAAGAACTAAGGATTTTTTTCTCGCTAACGACAATAATGATGGGAGATTGCATCACGCAGTCTCCCATCTTCAATTTGTTAAGTTTGTCCGCTTATTACAAAAGCGGATTACTTAAACTTAAACACATAACTACCAACAATATGGTTAGAGGATGTACCTATCAATGCCTCAAAATCTCCTGCCTCGGCCATCCATGCGCCTGTCTGGTCGTTGTAGAAACTCAACGCAGACTTGTCGATGGTCAGTGATACTTGTTGCGTCTCGCCTGGTTGGAGATATACCTTGCGGAAAGCCTTCAACTCCTTCAACGGACGCTCTACTGAAGCCTGTTTGTCATGGATGTATAATTGGATGGTTTCTGCACCCGCACGACTTCCCGTATTGGTTACAGGGATGGTGAACGTCAGCTTCTCGTCGGCTGTCATCGTGTTTTTATCAGCCGTGATATTGCCCAACTTAAATGACGTATAACTCAATCCATAGCCGAAGGGGAACAACGGTCCTTGATTCTTGCGATTGCGCGCGAGACGATCCGTCCAACGGTAGCCAACGAAGATTCCTTCCTTGTATTCCTCGTCGATAATCTGATGACCTTCGCGCCAAGTACCAGGGTAACTGTTGGTGGCATGAGCGCCACATTGGTCGAGCGAAGCATACCACGTGAATGGTAATTTGCCAGATGGGTTTACGTCGCCAACGAGAACGGAAGCAATGGCTTCGCCAGCCTTGGAACCGATAAACCATGCCTGTACGATAGCAGGCACTTTCTTCACCCAAGGCAACGTGGCACCGTTACCGGAGATGTTGACATACACAAGACGGGGATTAACCTTCAAGATGGCTTCTATCACGTCGTTCTGGGCGTATGGCAGGTCGTAACTCTTGCGGTCGTGCCCCTCACAATCTTGATGGTCGCTTTTGTTAAGACCGCCAATGAAGATGACAACATCGGCTTGGCGAGCCTTCTCTACCGCTTCTGCCGTCAACTCTGCTTGCGTGCGTGTCTCGTAAAGACTTCTTCCTACGGTTACTCCATTATAACTCTGAATGGTGTCGCCCACATATCCACGAGCATAATCTACTTGGCAATTCGGCGCTTTTGCCGATACCCATTGACAGATGCCGTCGAGTGGAAGCGTTTCATGTTGAGCCTTTAACGACGACGAACCACCGCCAACGGTCATCATCTTGATGGCATTCTCGCCAACGACAAGAATGCGTTTCGTCTTCTGAACATTGAGAGGAAGGAGTGGGGTGGCTTTTTCACCCTTATTGCCTTTCACCTTGTCGTTCTTCAACAATACGATTCCCTCTTGTGCAATCTTGAGTGCTGCTTCGTAATGACTCTCTGAGCAGAGGAAACCATGTGGACGATGACGATTCATCGTGGTGCGGAAGAACAAGCGCAATACTCTTCTCACCTTCTCGTCGAGTTCCTTTGTGGTGTATTTTCCCTCGCGAATGAGTTGTTTGTAAGCATCCGCCAAGAAATAACTATCGTAGGCGTTCGTCTTACCCATCGTCAAGCCGTTTGTCCACGTTCCGAATTCCAAGTCAAGTCCGTTTTCAATGGCCTCGATCGTATTATGACAACCTCCCCAATCGGAAATGACAACCCCATCGAATCCCCAATCCTTCTTCAATATCTGGTTAAGCATCGTCGCATTATGACAATTATGCTGGTTTTGATAGAGGTTATACGCTCCCATAATCGCCCATGCGCCACCTTCTTGAACGGCAGCCTTGAAAGCTGGTAGATAAATCTCGTGTAGGGCACGGTCGTTGACGATGACGTTCACTTGATGGCGATACTCTTCATCGTTGTTGAGCGCATAGTGCTTTACGCAAGCGGCAACCCCTTTCGATTGCAATCCTTGCACGTATGGAACGACCATTCGAGAGGTGAGATAGGGGTCTTCCCCCATATATTCGAAATTGCGACCACCAAGCGGCGTGCGATAGATGTTAACGCCAGGTCCCAACATAACGTTCTTGTTGCGGTAAAGTGCCTCTTCACCAAGACTCTCACCATATAAACGAGCCAAGTCGGGATTCCATGTGGCGGTAAGACAGGTGAGGGCAGGGAATGCCACGCAAGAATCATTGGTTTGTCCTGCTTGTTCCCATTCATCCCATAACACGTCTGGTCGTACACCATGAGGACCGTCGTCTGTCCATAAATCAGGGAATCCCAATCGTTTTACGCCAGGACTGCTGAACTTTGATTGCGCATGAATGACGGCTATCTTCTCATCGAGCGTCATACGTGCCAAAGCATCGTCGATTCGTTGCTCTATACCCTTGCTCTCGTCAAGATATACGGGTATATGTTGGGCTTGTAATGGGATGGATGAGCATCCCATTACAAATGCAAAAATCAAATGTTTCATGGTTATTTCCTTTGAAATACTCTGATATAATCCACTTCCATCGTAGCAGGAAGGGCACTCTCGTCAACGTCTTGTGCGCCTCCCCAACTGCCTCCCCATGCGAGGTTGAAGATAATGTAGAACGGATCGTCGTAAGGCCAATCGTCGCGACCTTTACCCTTGTTGTCGTAAGAGAGTTGCACCTTGCCATCTACGTATGTCGTGATGTTATTGGCAGTCCATAGAATGGCGTAGGTATGAAACTCGTCTTCGGCACCGTCGCACTTCATCTCATGAGTCACCTGCGTATTGTTCGTATGCACGTGAGCATTGGCGTGAAGACTTGAAGAAACATAGTTGGGATGGTATCCCACTTCTTCCATGATGTCTATCTCACCATCGGCTGGCCATGAACGGAAATTGACGGGCATCATCCAGAATGCAGGCCAAGTGCCTTTACCTTTTGGCAATTTGATGAAAGCTTCGATATAACCGTATGTCCAACCTTCTTTCACTTTTGCGTACACACGACCAGAATAAATCTTGCCATTCTCCTTCAAACAGGTAATACGCAATTTTCCGTTTTTCACCTCAGTAACAAGTGAACCATCGGGTGTCTGATGATTGACGTAGTTCTGGAGTTCGTTGTTTACCCAACCAGCGTTCTTCACCTCATGCGTCCAATCATCAGCATTGAGTTGCGAACCTTTGTCGAATTCGTCTTGCCAAACGAGCGAATATCCTTCAGGAGCATAGTATGCGGATTTGGCGGCAGCTGCCTGAGTGACCGTAATGCTTTTGCGAGCAGTACCCGACATAACGGTGATAGAGCCCTTACGTTCGTTCGTCGTAGGATTGGCTGGAATGATGACCGTGATGGAACCCGATTGCGCTATGGTGTTTTTCGTGTTGAGCGTGATGAAATCACCTTCTGCATAGGCTCCCCATTCCTTACCTGTTGTATTGACGTCTATCGTGTACGTACCACCATTGTCGGGTGCCGAAATGCTTTCCTGAGAGACGTTAATGCTGATGGTTGCAACGGGTTCGTCATCGCTGCTCCCACCACAACCCCAAAGGGCTATGGCGAGAGAGAGCAAATATGTATTAAGCATATATCGTTTCATAAGGTTTTATTCTGCTTTTTCAAAGATGATGTCGCTAATGGTGATGTTTGTTCCAACGGGTGTACCACCGAAGTCAAAGAAGAGTGAGAGTGCATGAGCATCGCCTTGTGATAGTGTCGCTCCCTTTATGGTATACACAAACGGTTCGTCGGCTGTCACGTTGTGGCGGTCAGCGAAGTAGAAGTTTCCGTCATGCTTCGTTCCGTCAGGACCATCGGTTTCTACGAGTTTGATGGTAATACCTGGACAATCGTTGTCGGCAAGGATTTTGCAAGAGAAATTGTATGCATCATTCTTTGCAGCGGCAAGTGTGGTGTTGATGGGGAATTGACCTTGCCATTGAGAACCACCCATGCCTTCTGGGATGATAAGACTCCACTTGTTGCCATCATGTTTCCATGCGGGGTCGCTAATTTGCGACCAACTATCATTGGCAAACCAAGGCGTTACACTCACGAATGCAGAACCCTCGTCAACGGTTTTCCAAAGATTATTTGCATCATTGTAGTCCATTGAAACAGCTTCCTCGAAGTAAATATTGCTAATCTTGATATTAGTGCCAGCTGGTGTTCCACCGAAGTCGAAGAACAATGAAAGTGCGTGGGCGTCGTTTTGCGAGAGCGACACTCCCTTTGCCTTGTAGATAAATGGTACGTCAGCCTTCACTTCATGGCGGTCAGCGAAGAAGAAGTTTCCGTCGTGCTTCGTTCCGTCAGGATCATCGGTTTCTGTGAGTTTGATGGTCACTCCAGGACAATCAGCATCAGCCTCAATTACACAATAGAAATTATACTTCTTGTTTTTGCTTGCCTTCAACGTAGTGTTGATGGGGAATTGTCCTTGCCATTGGCTACCACCCATACCATCGGGGATACTAAGGCTCCATTCACCATTCTCGTGCTTCCATGACGGGTCGGCAATTTGGCCCCAACCGTTATCGGCGAACCATGGTGTTACGCTGATAAAGGATTGTCCTGTCTCAACGGGTAACCAGAGGTTAGCACTTGCGTTCACATCCCAATCCTTGACGGGAACGTCTGGTGTATCAGGTTTCTCTTCGGGCAATACGGTACCATCATCATTGGCATGGTCTTTCAATACGATGTTGGAAACATTGACAACCGTATTCTCCTGGCATCCTCCGAAGTCGAGTACGAGCATCACCTTACTCATGTCAATACCTGGCATGTCGCTCTTCCAGAATATGTAGTCCTCGCCTGCCTTCAAGTTAATTCTATCTGTGAAGTAGAATACACCGTCGTCACCGTCAAGTACCAATTTTACTGTTGCACCATTCAAATCCTTATCGCTATTGAAGATAGCAGAGAAGTCATAATTGCTGGAAGCAGAGGTTGTGAGGTCCGTATGGAATTTCACTTGAGCTTGCCATTGGTCGGTCGTTGCCTGTGGCAGATCAATCGTGTAGTCGTTGCCTGCATCCACGAAGCCAGGATCAGCTATCTGTGTCCATCCTGGAGCATACCAGAACTCCATGCTTGGCGTAATGCCCTTCCACATGTTGTAGTCGCTGTTCGCATCGAAGCCTGCAAATTCCTTTTCACCTTCCTTGCTGGTAAAGATGAAGCGCCAAGCAATGGTGGGTTTGATCGGGTCTTCATAGACAAGCACCATCTTGGTTGCTGTCAGTTGCTCCACGCGGAACAACGGTTCTTCATATTGTTTATCAGAACTAATGTAAGGGAAGAGTGTTTTTTCAGACAATCTGATATAACGTTGATTGGTTACTTTACCATCTTTGTCGGTCCAATTACGTTCCTCGAAGTTCCACGTAGCAGTTTGGTTGCCAAGAGCGACGTCTAAATCTTCAGTGGCGCCATCTGCCCATTTGGTTTTGTAGTTGACATAAGTCATTCCATCTTCGCCTGCACTATAAGTATAGGTACCACCTTTGCGGGTTTCTGCGGTAAAGGTGATGCGATCGTCATAAACTCCGAAAGCCTTCTTTTCATCGGCTTTGGCTGCCCACCAATTAGAACCGTCGGTTCCTGGTTCTCCACAACCCATGTGAGCTGCCTCTTTGTTGTCGATACGCCATTCTTTGCCCGTGATACGGCGGAAGTCGGCAGAGTAATCAATCTTTGTCTCGTTGAAAGTATATTCTTTCTTGATGCTACCTTGACTGATACCATTACGATTGCCAAGTTTTAGTTCTACGGTGTGCGTACCTGCTTCATCATTCTTATATCCCACTTCATTCAAGGTAGAATATGTCGTTCCGTCGAGAATCCAGATAGGATAAGTGCCAGGAGCAGGAATGAAGTTTGCTACCATCTGATTCGTTTCCTGGTCAACGGTAATTTGGAAATCAACGCCATTCATTGTAGGAATTCCATTGGGATCTGCACCCGAGAACTCGTCTGGCGAGCAGGATGTATATATTGCTGACATACTGCAAATTACAAGTCCTGCGCAAAATAATTTAAATATCTTGTTCATATTTTTATGCATTATATTCGTTTTAGATATTAATAGTTGTTCTGAACCAATGTAGGATCAGCGTCAAGTTCAGACTGAGCCAAAGGAATGTGTTTCTTGCTTGGTGTCCAAGAGTTGGTGCGATAACCGTAGCTATCTGGTACGAGAACGGTAGAAGCTTTCTGCGTAGCACCGCTGATGCCTTCTGCACGAACCAAGTCGAAGTAACGTTTACCCTCACCACAAAATTCCAAATGACGTTCGTTCATGATATCATCAATAGATACATTGGAGAGATTGGAAAGTCCTGCACGCTTGCGAACTTCGTTCACGTAGTTTGTTGCCTCTGCTGAACTTCCACCTGTTTGCAACAATAATTCGGCAGCATTTAGCAATGTTTCCGCATAGCGATATATGCGCTTGTTGTTGTTATAGTTCAAGTTCTTTGAAGTAGGACAATCCTTGTTGTTCTCTGATTGTGGACGATACTTTCCGTGCCAGATGTGTGTGTCTTGATAACGTTCGGTATAGCTATAAGCGCGAACATCCCAACAAGTAACATCACGGCGCAAGTCGTCTGCCGCATACATATTATATGTTTCTACGCGCATAGGAAGGAATCCCCATCCGTCGTTTCCACTTTCCCAGCCTTCGCCGCCACTCCAACCATTGGGAGAGCAAAGAGTGGGGAATACCGAACCACCAGCGTTTAAGGCTGCATCGCCCCAGTCGCGTTGTGCTTGGTCATCGTTGTAATTAATCTCAAAGATACTCTCCGCACACCATTCACCACTTTCTTGCCACAAGTCTTTGAAGCTTGGATTCAATGAATAACTGGAATCGGCGATAATCTGTTTCATGTGGTTAAGCGCTTGAGGATAGCGAGCACTATCGTTTTGGTACATCACCATTTCTGCATAGAGCATATAGGCAAATGCTTGACTCACGCGACCACTTTCTGCGTTTTTCCAGCGCATTGGCAAAACGTTGGAAGCAATGATTTCCTCTAATTCGGGCAAAAGCTTGTTATAGATTTCATCAGCCTTCATTTGTGGAGCCGTGTAAGGCAAAGACAGATTTTCCAGATAGAAGGGTACATTGCCATAGTAATGCCATAATATATTATAATAGTACACGCGAAGCAAACGGGCTTGCATCTCCATAGACTTACGGAATTCACTGCTTGCCTTTCCTTCCCATCCAGCATACTTAATAGCATCGTTGCAACGCTTGATACCACTATAGAAGTCGCCCCATAGAGTGGCCAGCGTATTGTTGCCGTCAGCCGCGAAGTTGAACAAACGGTGCCAATGTTGGTTGTCGGTATTATCTGAACCGCCTACCCAGAAGTCGTCACCCATGATTTCTGCATCAATGGTCAAGTCGTTATAGGCTTTGTTGTCCCAATCTGGCCAGTGCAAAGGAGCGTATGCGGATGTGAGCGCTTCGTTCAACGTCTCTTCCGTCGTGTAGTATTCCTCCAGTGGTTCTCCATCAGGCTTAATAACCTCAAGGAAATTATCGCTGCATGAAGTGAATGACGTGGCTAAGCCACAACTTACGAGTACAGCGGAGAATATTTTATTTATTTTGGTATTCATAGTGTATTCTATTTATGTGATGAATTATAACGAAATATTGAATCCGATGGTAAATGTACGGGCTTGTGGATATACACCATAGTCAACACCAGAGTTCTCTGTTCTGTGTTTTTGGGTGTCATTGTCGAAGCCTGCACCGATTTCAGGATCAAATCCCCAGTATTTAGTCCATGTGAAGAGATTCTCTGCACGTACGTATGCGCGGAAACGATTGATACCAATTTTGTTGGTCAACGAACGGGGGAGGGTATATCCTAAGGTAATGTTCTTCAGACGAAGATAACTACCGTCTTGAATATACATATCACTACATACCCAGTTCTTGGAATCGCCAAGACTTGGAACGGTATTGCTTGTGCCTTCACCAGTCCAACGTTGGAGAACCCAAGTAGGATAGTTACCTGAAGCAATATCCTGACGATAGGTAGCGTCGAAAATATCTACTCCGCTGACGCCTTGGAAGAATAAGCTTAAGTCAAAGCCTTTCCATTCTGCGTCGAAGTTAAAGCCAAACGACCAATCGGGTATTCCGTTACCAATATTGGTACGGTCGTCAGAATTAATCTTATTGTCACCATTGGTATCTACGAAACGGAAATCACCAGGTTTAGAACTGATTCCGTACTTGGAATTATATGCGTCGGCTTCTGCCTTGTTCTGTATGATTCCGTCAGTCTTATAACCATAGAAGAATGGGAATGGTTGTCCGTTTTCAGCACGTGTTCCACCATCGCTGAATTGATTGATGCCATAATTGATGAAACCAGTTTCATTACCGATATTCGTCAACTTATTCTTCAAGTATGCAGCATTTGCTTTTACCGCAAATCGTGCATCAGAAATATTCCACTTGTAACCCAATTCAAACTCCCAACCGCTATTTTTCATGTCGCCAACGTTAGCTAAAGGACGTTGTTCTCCAACATAACTTGGAATAGGCATGTCGATAATCATACCATTGGTCTTCTTCATGAAATAGTCAACGGTAAAGGTAAGTTGGTTGTTCCAGAATCCAAAATCGAGACCTAAGTTCGTCTGTTCACTTTCCTCCCATTTCAAATCTTCATTTGCCAAACGGTTAGCTTTCGAACCATAAGTCATAGAGGCCGTCTTTCCATAATAATAGTTGCTGCTTGCACCGAGGGCAGTAAGTGTAGTATAGGCAAAGTCACCGATATTGTCGTTACCGTTCTTACCCCAACTTGCGCGGAACTTTAAGTTGGTGAGCCAATCACGTGTGTTTTCCATGAATGCTTCGTTCATGACGTTCCATCCTACAGAGAATGAGGGGAATGTACCATATTTGTTATTGGAACCGAAACGACTGGAACCATCACGGCGAATAGTACCTTGGAACATGTAGCGCTCATCATAGTTGTAGCTAACACGAGCAAAGAGAGACGCAAGACGATGTTCGGTATATGGACCACCCCATACGCCAACAAGACTCTTTGCACCCGTTACTTTTCCGTCAGCGTCATTGGTCAATTCAAGGTTACCTCCCGTCGTGTAGTTGATGCTTGGTTTATTTGGATTTACGAGATTCCAATGAGAACCACCCAGTTCATCACCTTTGAATTTCATTGCACTTTGTCCCAAAACGACACCGATGGTATGCTTGCCGAAAGTCTTGTCGTATGTCAAGGTATTTTCGATTTGCCATGTGGTGTTGTTTCCCTTGTAAGCGGCAGCCTGCGTATGGTCGCTATTATTGTTTCCTGACAAATAATATTTCTGCAATGTTGCTCCGTTATAACCCCAGAAAGAGAGTTCGGCACTATAGCTGAAATGGTATTTCAACGCATCATACAATTGCAAGTCAAGAGAGAATTTCGGCATAAACTTATGGCTCCAATTCTTATTGGGATTGTTGTGCATCATGGCGATGGGGTTGTTCTGCTCGTTGTAACTACCCACATAATTGGGGATAGTATAAGGATAGCCGTTGGCATCATAATAGAGGTCGTATGCTTTATAGCGGTCAATCATGGCTTGACCATAACGAGGTACATCTTCCTCACCAATCCTATCATAACCTAATTGCGTAAGGGTTACGGGGAGTGTTGGAGCGAGATAGAGGGCTGAACCAAGTGGAGAACCCCATGTAGAGTTGGCGTCTAAACTTGTATTATGTACGCGCATATAAGAAAGGTTTGCACCAATATCAAGCTTGTTCAAGAAATTGCGTTCCTTGGAAGCGTCAAATATATTGAATTGGTTGTTGGAACGAATAGTCAGACGGTCGTAGTTGGATTGTCCGTAATTACCGCCAACGATACCATCTTGGGTGAAATAACCCATTGAAAGATAGTAATTTACTTTCTCTGATGCACCGCTGATACTCACGTCGTGTTGTACGATGGGCGCATTGTCGTTGAAGAGTAAATCCTGCCAGTTAGTACCGAAACCAATAATCTTATTGTCGTTAGCATCAACGAGGTTATAAGGATCATTATAAAGAGGTGATAAACCGTTTTGCACACGACGCTCGTTTTGTAAGATAGCATAGTCGGTAGCTCCCGTTACGTCGCGCTTTTTCCATGCGCTTTGCCAACCATAACTGAAGTTGTAGTTAACACTGACCTTTCCCAATTTTCCTTTTTTCGTGGTGACAAGGATAACACCGTTGGCAGCACGTGCTCCGTAGATGGCACCAGAAGCTGCGTCTTTCAATACTTCGATACTCTCAATGTCGCTGGGGTTTACGCTCTCCATACCATTTTGGTCTGTGGGCATTCCGTCAACAATATAAAGAGGCTCGGAGTTGTTGATGGTTCCGACACCACGAATGCGAATCATTGATTTAGAACCTGGTTGACCAGAAGAAGATGTAACGTTCACACCTGCAGCCATACCCTTCAATGCATCTTCTGCACGAAGACGGGTCTTGCCGTCAAGGTCATCAGAACTGACTTTTGCGATAGAAGCGGTCACAACACTTTTCTTTTGTACACCGTAACCGATAACCACCACGTCTTGCAACGTCTCTGAGTCTTCTTTCATCATTACGGTCATGTTGTTGCGAGCATTTACTTCTTGGTTTGAGTAACCAATATAAGTAATGATAATAGGTGTGCCCTCTGTAACATTCAATGTGAACTTACCATCAAGGTCTGTGATGGCACCATTCTGAGGGTTAGCTTTCTCGACGACGGAAGCTCCGATAATGGGCTCTCCAAGTTCGTCAGTCACAGTTCCCAAGATTCCTTGGGCTTTCGTAATCATCGACACTATCAGTGCCAATGACAACAATAGAAACCTGCTTTTTTCCATACTTTGTTAGTTAAAATGTTTATATTTGATTTCATTAGGATTTCTGGTACAAAGTTAAGAAAAAAACAATCATGTGTCGGTTGATGAATTGAAAAAGTGGATGAATGTAAAGTGTGGTTTCTTTTATCTATCTGTTAATGAGTGACTTATGTTTTATGCATAAGGGAAAAAGAGTGGATGAAATATAGAGGTGTAATTTTTACATTTATCACCTTTTTATAGGGTTTTCACCCTTGTTTCGAACTCTTCTCGATTACCTAAAGCACCATTTTTGATGCGTGCTCGATAGTTATAAATCGTGTTCACGGAATAGTGCAAAAACTCGGCAATCTTAGAGGAATCTTCAAAACCCAAACGAATGAGTGCGAAGATACGAATGTCGGTGGTCAACCGATTGTCTTCCTTTGGATGAATGCGGAATTCTGGTTGAAGTAAAGAGTTGAAGTCGTCGATGAAGTTGGGGAAGAGGTGTAGGAAAACGGTGTCAAAGTTCTCGTATAATTCTTCCAATTCCTTTTCTTTCAGTTCTGTTGACTTAGAGATTTGGAACAATTCATCCAACTCTTTGTTTTTCATCTTCTTGTTCACCATCTTGCGGTAATTATCGAGCTTGTCGATATATTGCGCACAAAGGCTCATGAATCGTCCGATGTATTCTTCTTTCACGCGATTACTCTCTGAAAGTTGGCTATTGAGTGTAGATAATTGCGCGTTGAGTTCGGATAATTCATCGGTTTGCGTAGCCAATTGGAGATTGGCAGCAGCCAGTTCGTCATTAGACGTTTTCAAGGCGTTACGTGCCGTTGCCAATTGTTGATTGCGACGATGCACGAAGAGTAGGGCAGCCAACAATAATAAGGCAAGTACGCTGATGGCAGCCAACGTAATCCACAATTGGCGGTTGGTGCGTTCGCTTTGCGCTTTATAGTTTTTCGCAATGTGCGAAAGCAATGGGGTAATCTGCCAATTGCGTTGGCGAGAACCGTAACGATTGGCACAATCAGATGTATAACTGATATAATGTGAGGCACGGTCTAAATCGCCTTTCAACATAAGTTCGTTGGCAAGCTCCCACATCGAACCTTGATCCATGGCGGCGTTCTTGATATCTGCCAAAACCGACTCCGTTAACCAATACATCATTTGTGTGGAGTCGCCCTTCAATTTGTATTCAATATAACGATAAAGGGCTGTCAAGGCGTATGGATGACTCCCTGGTTCTACGGTTTTGAGCCATTCGTCGTTGATAGCCATCGACTCGTCAAATTTCCTTTCACCTTGCGCTCGTTGCTCGCGTTTTAACAAACATGCCTCATGCGTAGCTGGAAGATTTTCATACATCAGTTGCTCATAGTGATAAGCTTTATCGAGATAGTTTTTCCGCATGTCAGCGAGTCGCGTATAATAACTTAATTCACTATATACATTATTATATGCTTCATAGTAAGTGCCAAGGATATTCTTCTCCAAGTTGTTTGTCAAACGTATGGAGTCAAGAATGTTGAGAGCCTCGTCGTACATACCGATATTCGTACAACGAATGGCTAATAATGAACGACAATGAACAGAGGCGGGGTAATTGTTTTGTGCTTCTGCCAATGAAATACATTGACGCAGAAAGTAAATGGCTGAATCGCTAACGAAAGGCCGATAGAGTTCATACAACTTAAATCCTGCCTCGTATTTTTGCTTGCCAGTGACTTGCTCGTAAGTATGACGGGCAATATTGATTTGTGCTTCTCGTTGGGCAATATATTTAGGTGATTCAGCAATAGCTTTGTCAATCTCTTGATAGCGTGATTCAATATCTGGACTCTGCGCCAAAATGATTGAAGAAAGCAATATGAAGGTCGTTGTAAATAGTAATCGCATTTTAAGTTCTTTGGAAATGATACTTGAGCCTATATGCTCTGTAATTATTTTACAAAGATAACGATTTAAATTGTTACCTGCAAGAATTTGTGACCTTTTCTTACTTTTCAATGAAAATATAGTGGGAGAGAGACGAGAAGCATAGTTACGTTTGTAGGAAGTGTAGTTATGGAGCGTAGGAAGTATATTTGCGATTGTAGGAAGCGTAGTTAGATGGCGTAAAAAGGCCATTTCGATTTCGTACATGAGCCATGTACCATTCGTACATTGGCTTTGTACTATTCGTACATTGCCCATGTATCATTCGTACATGGCGTATGTACGAAATGAAATTGGCTTTTTTGCCAAACCTCAAAATAGTCATTTGTTATTACCGTCATTATCGTTTTTCTAAATGGAAAAATAAGATTTTCAATGTGAAATCCATGAATTTTCTTGTTTTCGCGAAGACCTCCCGTATTTTTATCTAATTCTATGATTTTCAAAGAGTTTACTTTTTGAAGACCTCATGTAACACCTCATGTAACACCTCATGTAACACCTCACCTAAGACCTCATGTAAGACCTCCCGTCGGTAATTGTGTAAGTTTGACCAGAAATGAGTGAGTAAAAGAAGAATCTACCGAATAATCAAGCCACCAAAACGGGAGGTCTTATATGAGGTCTTACATGAGGTGTTACATGAGGTGTTACATGAGGTCTTCAAATATTCAACTCATTGATACTAAGTTATTTAATTAATAAAACGGTAGGTCTTTGCAAAAACAACAAAATTTGAGGAAAGAATGTGATTCACCTATGGATTTTTCTTTTCTTTCAGCATTTTATTGAGGTGTGTCATAAGAATATGAAATCCTGGTTCTACCATTGCACCATGATCGTGACCATCCAATTCATAGAGATAAGTTTCGGTGTGACCTACCAATTTCATCATTCGTGCCAAATATTGGTTCTCGTCGTATCTACCGTAAAGTTCCTGTTCACGGTCGCCGCAAATGAGAACAAACGGAGGACAATCTTTGCGAACCCAATATAGGGGCGCAAATTCGTCGATGGTGGGTTGCAATGGTTGTATTCCCTGTATCTTCCTCACGTTGTAGTGCGTGATGGCTTGTCCACTGAATGGCACGTACATCATGACATCATCGGCATTGATTTGGTAGGCATTTAACCATGCCTTGTTCAGACAGAGCATCATTGACAGATAACCACCTGCGGAATGGCCCGATACAATGATTTTCTTCTTGTCTCCACCGTATTGGGCAATGTTGTTGAATACCCATGCCACCGCTTCGGCTGCATCGTCAAGTGTCTCCTTTACGGTTACTTTAGGCAACAATCGATAGTTTGCACCGACAACGACAATACCTTTTTCCCTTAGTTTCCATGGAATCTCCTTGCTTCCACCTTCAAGGCCACCGCCATGAAACCAAACCACAACAGGACAGTCTTTCTTTCCTTCGGGATAATACACGTCGAGTTTCAATCGTTCTTTCGAATATGCATCAGTCTTTTTCGTGTAGCTGATGTCATTCACTTGTTTGTATGTCTGGGCATTGATGTGAAGACAATACAAACATACGGATAACAGGAGGGCAATTTGTCTTTTCATATTTTGTGAATTTTATGGATGTAAGAAAGTTAGAAGCAAGAGGCAAGAGGCAAGAGATATGCTTTTTCCATTGAGCATTGACTATTGAGCATTGATTAGCATAACTAATCTCTTGCTTCTTGCTTCTTGTTTCTTACTTTCTCTAAATAATAATTGCGGAAATCTGACCATTTATAATAAGGTGCATTGTCGGTAGGAACGGGAAGTGTTGCCTCTTCACCATTGAGAAGGCATTTTACGAGGATGTCTTTCGATTTGTCTTTACTACGATAGAAAATCAGTTGGATATTCGCAGCCTTGCAAGTCTCCCAATTCTGATAGCAATTCTTCACGTCATAAGGATTCTCGGGGTCAAGGTCGGCACCATTGATACCCATCAATACGGTGAGCGGACCAAGACAGGTGTCGTGTCCAAAGCGAAGGTCGGATATGCGTTTGGTCTTACCACTAATGACGGCATCAGCCTTCTTGATAATATCTTCAAGAATGGGTATCATGTCATATTGTGGTTGAAACACCCAAGAATAAGAACCAAGGTTAGATTCTTCCCAACGACTCACCAGTTCTTCATCAGTAACGATGTCTCCCATCATCCCTTCGTGATTGATGCTTGGCAATGATGTGTAGAGGTTGATTAAGTCGCCCCCGACACGACGAACCTTTCTGGGAAGACCTTCGGTAGACGTAAAGACGCGAGACATCACTTTCTCCGATAACGAGCGGTCGCCTTGGAATTGGTCGCGGTTTTTCTCGAAGCGCGGTTTTACTCTTGGAAATTTATGTTTGATGGGGTTTTGGTTGTCAGTAGGAACCACCCCGTCAAGCGTGAAGCGCGATGATTGTTCACGTATTTCTATCTTGGGATTGCATTGAACGAGTTCTTGGCAGAAAGCCGACATGCTAATCACGCAACGTCCTGAGAGGGAAGAGATGGCGAGCACATTACCGCCTTTCTTGAACACTTCAGGGAAGTTGTTATACATGTTTCTCGCTATGCTCTGATGTTGTTCCCAACCCAATTGAGTCAGTTCGCTGACACCAGTCATGAGTTCATCCTTGGCAGCCATGAACTTATTATAAAACATCTCTCCTTGTGTCGTAAGCAGATGTTTTTCGTGAGCGAGCGTCAACAATGTATCTAAGTCCTTATAGAGTTGTTCAGTCCAGTAATAACGCGAACCGTGACGAGCGTAATGACTGATGTAGAAAGGTTTGTAGCCTTTAGGTGCTTTCGTCAATACGGTCTTCACATGAGTAGGATATGGGTAGTCGTTACCGTAAGCTTTTCTTGGATCATCCTTGAGTTGATCCATAGCAGATTTTCCTTGTCCCCACATAGATAAGGACATTAAGACGAGGAACAGGATTGAAAGGATTTTTTTCATGGGCGTATTTTGTTTTTAATTATTTATTGACCATTGAGCATTGACATTTGAGCATTGAAGATTAAAAAATGAAAAATGATTGGCAAAGCTAATCTCTTGCTTCTTACTTTCTTGCATCTTGCTTCTTACTTCACTGATGCAAATATACATATTAATCCCCAATATCATGCGTAATATGTAAAAAAAATGTGTTTTTCTAAAATTAACCATATATTTATTTTGTCCTTTCGTTGAAAATCTTTAACTTTGCAGCCGTTTAGCAAAAAAACACTTAAAATAATTGGATGAAGAATGACAAAATGAAAAATCAGTACCGCGTGAATGAGCAAATTCATGTTCGGGAAGTACGTGTTGTTGGAGAGAATGGTTCAATGGTGTTGCCAATACGTCAAGCACTTGATATGGCACAGCAACAAGGTGTAGACCTCGTTGAGATTTCTCCAAATGCCCAACCGCCAGTTTGTCGTCTCATCGATTATTCGAAGTTCATTTACCAGCAGAAGAAGCATCAGAAAGAGATGAAAGCCAAGCAGGTAAAGGTGGAAATCAAGGAGATACGTTTCGGACCTCAAACTGACGAGCATGACTATCAATTCAAGTTGAAACATGCTATCGAGTTCCTTGAAGAAGGCAATAAGGTGAGAGCTTACGTATTCTTCCGTGGACGTTCCATCCTTTTCAAGGAGCAAGGTGAAGTTTTGTTGCTTCGATTTGCCAACGACTTGGAAGAGTACGGTAAGGTAGAACAACTGCCGAAGTTGGAAGGTAAGAAGATGTTCTTGTATATGGCTCCCAAGAAAGCAGGAGTTGCCAAGAAGAGCCAACAAAAGAAAGACCGCGAGAAGCGAATGGCTGAAAGCTTGGAGAACGCCAAGGCAGAGAAAGAGGTGAAAGTAGTCAATAACGGACTCTTTGCCAATGCCAAGGGTGGCGAGGACATTCTCAATAAGTTGAGAAACAGCGAGGAAACTGAAGATTAAAGATAATGAGGTGCGTAACGCCGGGTATATGCGTTGCCACCATATAATAAATAACAATAAATATTAAAAACAATGCCAAAAGTAAAAACAAATTCCGGTGCAAAGAAGAGATTTCGTTTCACTGGTACTGGTAAGATTAAGAGACATCATGCTTACCACAGTCACATTCTGACAAAGAAAACAAAGAAACAAAAGAGAAATTTGGTTCATCAGGCTATCGTTGACCCAAGCAACATGAAGCAGGTACGTGACTTACTCTGCCTCCGTTAATTATTAATTAGTTAAACAGTTAAAGAAGAAAGACTATGCCAAGATCAGTAAATCATGTTGCTTCAAAAGCAAGAAGAACGAGAATTCTGAAATTAACCAAAGGATATTTTGGAGCCCGCAAGAATGTTTGGACAGTTGCAAAGAACACTTATGAGAAGGGTTTAACATACGCTTATCGCGATCGTCGTACCAAGAAGCGTAATTTCCGTGCTTTGTGGATTCAACGTATCAATGCTGCCGCTCGCTTAGAGGGTATGAGCTATTCTAAGTTGATGGGTGCTTTGAGTAAGGCTGGTATTGAAATCAACCGTAAGGTGCTTGCCGACCTCGCCATGAACAACCCAGAGGCTTTCAAGGCTATCGTTGACAAAGTGAAGTAAAGTAGTTTTCTTAATTATAGGATTGAAAGAGTGAGCATTTGATAATTGAATGCTCACTCTTTTTTAGATGTCTCTCATGCTGAGGGAAATGCGCTTTCGTTCTGTATCGACTTCTGTTACTTTTACTTGGACATGTTGGTGTAGCTTCACCACTTCGTTGGGGTCGGAAACGAATTTGTTTGCCAATCTCGAAACATGAACCAATCCGTCTTGATGAACACCGATATCTACGAAAGCACCAAATTTAGTGATGTTCGTAACGATTCCTGGCAATACCATTCCTACTTGAAGGTCGGCTATCTCATGCACTCGGTCGTCAAACTCAAAGGTTTCGGCTTCTCCTCGTGGGTCTCTTCCAGGTTTTTCCAATTCCTTCATGATGTCTGTCAACGTGGGCAAGCCAATTTCCTTGGTAACATATTGGCGAATATCAATATGCTTTTGTCTTTCCTTATCCGTGATTAATTGTGCAACGGAACATTGATTGTCTTTTGCCATTTGTTCCACTATCTTGTAACTCTCTGGATGTACGGCACTGTTATCAAGTGGATTCTTGGCATTGGGAATGCGTAAGAATCCTGCACATTGCTCATAGGCAGAAGGACCCAGTCGCGGTACTTTCTTCAATTGTGCCCTTGAGGTAAAAGCACCATTCTTTTTGCGATAGTCAACGATATTTTGAGCCAACGCAGGACCTAATCCACTAACGTAAGTAAGCAAGTGCTTGGAAGCTGTGTTGACGTTGACTCCAACGAGATTCACACAACTCTCAACGGTTAAGTCGAGACTTTTCTTCAACTTTCCTTGATCTACGTCGTGTTGGTATTGTCCTACACCGATACTCTTAGGGTCTATTTTCACCAACTCTGCCAGTGGGTCCATCAGTCGTCTTCCTATGCTAACCGCACCACGAACGGTAACGTCCTCATCAGGAAACTCCTCGCGTGCAATCGGTGAAGCGGAATAAATCGAAGCACCGTCTTCGCTGACAACGAAAACATCTTGCAATACTTCCTTGATGATGTCGGCAGTCTCACGACTGGCAGTACCGTTTCCTACGGCAATCGCTTCCATTCCGTATTTCTTGGCAATGTCCTTGAATTGTAGCATGGCTTGCATACGTGTGCCTTTTGGAGGAAAGGGAAAAACCACTTCATGATGCAATAAGTTGCCTTGAGCATCAAGACAAACAACCTTACATCCCGTTCGGATTCCAGGGTCAACACCCATCACGCGCTTTTGTCCAAGAGGTGCAGCAAGGAGCAATTGACGGAGATTCTCGGAAAACACGTCAATGGCTTCCTCGTCAGCTTTTTGTTTGGAGATAGCTGCCATCTCGTTTTCAATAGAAGGTTCTAACAATCGTTTGTAAGCGTCTTCAACGGCTTCTTCCACCAAGTCGCTACATGTTCCATACCCTCTAACGAATTGTCTTTTCAATCTCCCGATAGCCTGTTCTTCGTCTACAGAAAGACTAACACGAAGGAATCCTTCTCGTTCTCCTCGTCGCATGGCTAATAAACGATTGCCAGTACAACGACGGAGTGGTTCTTCGAAATCGAAATAATCCCTGTATTTGGCTGCACCTTCCTCATCCGACTTTGATTTCACTACTTTGGAAGAGATGATAGCTTCGCGTTGGAAGGTATTGCGTAAGCGTTGACGTGCTTGGCTGTCTTCACTAATTGTTTCGGCAATGATGTCTTTTGCACCTTGCAAAGCCAAATCAACAGAGGTAATGGCATCTTGATTGATGAAACGTTTGGCAACTTGTTCGATATTGCGCTCTCGTTGCAAAAGAATGAGTTGTGCCAATGGTTCCAAACCTTGTTCTCTTGCCACTTGTGCACGTGTCCTTCTTTTCGGTTTATAAGGCAAGTAGAGGTCTTCCAATTCAGTTGCATTCCAACATTGCTCTATCTGCTTTTGCAATTCATCAGTAAGTTTTCCTTGTTCACCGATAGTCTTTAGAATCGTTTCCTTGCGTTTAGACAATTCCTTCAATCGTTCGTTCCATTCACTAATCTTGCCGATTTCCACTTCATCCAATCCTCCTGTACGTTCCTTGCGGTATCGTGCGATAAAGGGAATCGTACATCCCTCGTCAAGAAGTTCTAAAGTATTGGCAATGGCTTGTTCGTTTATTTGAAGCTCTTTAGCTATGATAGTCTTAAATAAATCCATGGTTATTTTCGTTATTTGAATGCAAAAGTACAAAATAATCGATGAATAGCGACATCAATGAGCGAGATTATTTTCCTTTTTCCAATAAGATTCTTCACATTTCATGAATTCCATCATAATTTCGGTAACATATTTAGTTCATGTCTTATTTTTTTTGTAACTTTGCATTGTCTTATATATATGAATAAGGTGTAATGATTGAAAATAACAAATATGCATAATCTATTAAAACAAATTATACAATGAAAAGGTTTTGTTTCTTATTGACATTCTTGGTGTCGTTGCCAATATGTATGCAGGCACAACGTATCCAACAGAAATTAGGTCGTGGAGTGGTAGTGACGAATCGAACGGGCGGTCGTAGTGTTACGTCTAATGGCGGACAAGGTTATCTTGTCTCTTGGCGTAAACTGGCAGAAGAACCAGAAGGTACTACTTATAATCTCTATCGACGCACATCCAGTGCCTCTGAGTTTACCAAGGTGAATGCAACACCTCTTACCAAGACCAATTACCAACCATCATCGGTGGCAACAAATACCGAGTTTGCGGTGACGGCGATTGTCAATGGTGTAGAGGGCGAAATGAGCAAACCTTTCAAATATACCGTTCAGCCTTGGCCTAACGTGTGGTTTAAGTTCGATTTCGACAATAAGGTTTTGCATCGTGACGATTATCGAACTAAGTTTGTTTGGCCGATGGACCTTGACGGAAATGGAGAGTTTGATGCAGTAGTTGTTGACCGACTTTTTGCAGGTGCAGTTAGTGATGATGCGGAGAACGCGTCTGATAATACGGCTACTACTTCCCATAAGATACAGGCTTATCGTTTAGACGGTACATTGTTGTGGACGGTTGATATGGGACCAAACGTCAATATCTCAAGTGGACAGAATGACATGGTGGTTGCATACGATATCAATTGTGACGGTAAGGCAGAGGTGATGATTCGCGCCAGTGATGGTACTCGCTTTTGGGATAAGCAAAACGAGACATGGGGTAAATATGCCATGGGTAGTGATGTGCCTGACGTAGATGGTGATGGAATCGTGGATTATCGTACACAATCTCAGCGCAATCGTCCATTCTATATATCTGTCATAGATGGTTATACGGGAGCAGAGATTGCTTGCAATGAATTGAAGTATAATCAAGTGACAGACGGTTCGGATAGTTATACTCGTACCAGTCGTCCCAATTATATGAGCGATGGTTATTCTTGTATGGATGGTCATTTCGCTATCTGTTATTTAGATGGAATCCATCCATCGTTGGTGATGGAATGTCTGGATAGAGACAACAACAAAACCCATCATAATTATGTATTCACTTGGGATTATGATTGGTCGAATGGTGTACCTACAAACTGGCATCATTCTGCTACATGGAGTCGTAACAATAAGAGTCCTTGGCCAGCTGAGTTCCATCAATTGCGCGTTGCCGACGTAGATGGTGATGGGTGTGACGAAATGATTCAAGGTGGTTATAGTGTCAATCCATTGAAGAAATGGTTCCGTAGTCCTGGTATCGGACATGGTGACCGTTTCATCCTTAGTGACATTGATCCCGATCGTCCTGGTTTGGAAGTATATGCCATTCAACAAAGTGCCTTGTTAGGTCAACTTCTTTATGATGCTCGTACTGCTGAACGTATCAAGGAGTGGTATTTGCCATCGGTATATGATGTCGGTCGTGGCGCATGTATGGACGTAGATGCGTCGCGCAAGGGTTATGAGTTGTATAGCTTTACCGATGATTTTGTCTATGATTGCAAGGGAGACAAGACTAATTACACTCGTTCGGGTTGTGGTATATCTACGATGTTCGAAGGTGTATGGTGGGATGAGAACCTGCAACGTGAGGAATTGTCTTCACCTGGTGGAAGTGGATGGGGAACCAATTTGATGGTTACTCGTGTGTTGAATAAGAATCGTTTGGTAGAGTTCTCGCAAGAAAGTAATTGGGGTACCCATGCCGCAACAGGTACTCGCCCTGCATTTATGGGAGACATTATCGGTGACTGGCGTGAAGAGGTAATCCTTGTCAATCAGAATGATGGTGGTTCAACAGGACTTGTCGGTTATACTACCAATATGCCAACCGACTATAGTATATATTGTTTGCAACAAGACCCGCATTATCGTGGTGATTGCACGACTCGTGGATATTACCAACATCCCAATACTGGTTTCTATTTAGGTGGTGGAATGCCATTGCCACCATTGCCTCCAGTATTTGTTGCTGACCTTCGTTGGAAGGGCGGAACATGGCAAAATGGTTTTACATCATTTGACATGACGCAATCCCTTTCGTATACAGAAGGCAAAACCGTGATGTTCGACTTATCGGGTGACAATTCTTCTCCTATCATTCTCAATGGTTCATACAAACCATCCTGTTTCTATATGATGAATCCACGTGGTCATGATTATGTATTTCAAGGAGATGGTTCATTGGCAGGAAACATGACGTTTATTAAGTCGATGCTTGGAACGGCAACATTCAACAACAATTTCGAATTTACGGGAAATACCATCATTAGTGAAGGAACATTGGCCGTTAATGGTTCGATTGCAAGTACCGTAGAACTTCGTGCTAAAGGTACACTTAGTGGAAATGCCGTATTGCTTAATGACATTTCATTTGAAGGCGCCTTGAATTACGAAGGATGTAGACTTTTGCCATCAGGCAAAGAAGGAGTTATCACTTTCAATAAGAATCTTACCATTCCAGGTGAAGTCTTTATAGAAGTGGAAGCAGCAGATAATCAATGTGGACATTTATTCGTAAATGGCGATTTGACGATTGAAGGACAAAACACCATTACGGTCAATCATGAAGAATTGGTTCCTGGTGTTTATGTCATTGCTGAATGTACGGGTACGTTAACCGCAGATCCTTCTCAATTAAAGAGTCGTGGTTTGGATGGTATCAACTTCGAATTTAAAGTGGAAGACAAACAACTGAGATTGATAGTCAAGGAAACTCGTGATGCTACGACTAACGTGGTATGGAATGGAAACGAAAATGGAATTTGGGATTATAAGTCAGAGAACTTTGACCATAATGGCATTACTACATTCGTACCTGGTGATGAGGTAGTCTTCACCAAAGATGCAACTCGTACGGGAATCACGATTAATGATCAGATATTGACAAACGGTGTTACTTTCAATGGTGGTACGTATGTCTTCTCTGGTGAAGGAGGTATCTCTGGAACGGGTGATGTTGTTGTTAACAAGGATGCAAACGTTACGTTTAACTTAAAGAATAGTGATTATACAGGTAAGACCATCGTAAATGGTGGAACACTTACTGTTCCCAATTTCTACGATGGAGGACAAAAGAGTGCTCTTGGAGCTTCTTCTGCTGCCAATGGCAACTTGCAATTGAATGGTGGAACATTGGTTTTGAGCAAAGATAACATGGGAACTAATCGTATCATTACCCTGACCGATACGGCAACCATTCGCATTGCCCAGTCGAATAGTTCGCTTTCTTTGAAGGGACAAGTAAACGGTTCGGGTTATCTGATTAAGGATGGTCTTGGACAACTTAACTTCACGTTTGGTGGTGTAAATAGTTTTGCGGGTGTTATTGTTAAACGAGGAACAATCGCACAAGGCGCATGGAATAGTACGTTTGGACGTTCTGGTTCACCGATGGTTTTGGCAGGTGGCGAAGTTCATCAAATCGACGTAAATAGTACATCTACCGTTCCTAACTTGAATCATGCTTTCACTGTAGTTGAAGGAACGAACAATAAGATATTGGGTTCTTCTCGTGGTAAAATCAACGGAACCATCAAGGGTTCTGGTAATTTGACGATAGAGACACGTTATGTACGTTGTGATGTTGGTGCGACATTTACCAATTTCGAAGGAACATTGACGGCACAAGGCAGTCAGTTTAGATTGATGGAAAACGTTACTGACATGAGTAAGACTCGCTTGGTGTTGGCTCCTGGTGCATACGTTGCCCATTACAAAAGCGGTAGCGGTTCGGAAGGTTCTGCAACATTGAAGATAGGTTCTCTCTCATCATCTGCATCAGCAACCGATGCTGTATTAGGTGGTTCTGGAAGCACCTACGAAATCGGTTATTTAGGTGAGAATTCCACATATTATGGATTACTCAAGGCTTCAAGTATCAGAAAGGTTGGAAATGGTAAACTTACACTTCGTACTGTGGGACATACGTCTCCTATCACCGTCAATGGAGGAACGCTCGAATTATATAATACCAGTACTACGTCTATGACAACGGGTACGATTACTGTCAATAACGGAGCTACACTATCTGGAAATGGTGCTGCCAATTCCGTGGTTGTTGCTAAGGGTGGTACGATTTCCGCAGGTTTAAATGAAGTGGTAACCAGTTCCATGCGCATCAATGGAAGTCTTACTTTGCGTCAAGGTTCAACTTTGCGTTGTGTGTTTACGCAAACCAATAACATGAAGTATGTTGTACAGGGATCAATCTACCATACTAATGATACTTTATTATTGCTAGTGCCCAGTAAACGAACGCTGAATGTGGGTGATGAAATAACGATATTCACTTCAGGGTTTACACGTTCTTCAGGCGACTTCATCGTTAAATGTGAATCGGATAAAGAATATGAATTTGACACATCGACGTTGCATGAAGATGGTAAGATTCGCGTCACGTCAGTAATTGATGGTATTCATTCAACCTCATTTACTGATGACGACCAAGTAGACGTGTTCTCCGCTGATGGCAAGAAATTGCGTCATCAGATACAATACTCCGATGCCTTGCAAGGATTGCCTTCGGGTGTTTACATCCTACAAGACAAGAAGAGGAGGATAAAAGTTAGTCGATAGACGTATTAATTATAGCAATGATATCTATTGAAAACCTCAAGGTAGAGTTTGGCGTAAAGCCTTTGTTTAGTGAGGCGAATTTCGTCATCAACGATAAGGATCGTATTGCGCTCGTCGGAAAGAATGGAGCAGGGAAGAGTACCTTATTGAAAATTATCTGTGGGAAGCAACAGCCAACTTCGGGTGTGGTGGCAATTCCAAGCGACACAACTATTGGTTATCTTCCACAGGTAATGAAGTTGACCGACGACACTACCGTTCGTGAAGAGACTCGTAAAGCCTTTGCTAACAATACGCAAATGAAAGAGCGTATTGACAGGATGGAACGTGAGTTGAACGAGCGTACCGACTATGAAAGCGAGGAATACATGTCGCTTGTTGAACGGTTTACGCAAGAACATGAACGTTATCTAATGCTGGGCGGAGAAGGATATGAGGCAGAGATAGAACGTACCTTGATGGGATTGGGATTCGTAAGGACAGACTTCGAACGACCTACCAATGAATTCTCTGGTGGTTGGCGAATGCGTATCGAGTTAGCAAAGATATTATTGCAACACCCTGATGTGTTGTTACTTGATGAGCCAACCAACCATCTTGACATTGAATCCATACAATGGTTAGAGCAATTCTTGGCACAGAATAGTGGTGCCGTAGTGTTGGTTTCCCACGATAGGGCATTTATCAATAATGTAACCAATCGTACGTTGGAAATATCGTGTGGGCAGATTATTGACTATAAGGTAAAGTATGACGAATATGTGATTCTTAGAAAAGAACGTCGTGAACAACAACTACGAGCTTTCGAAAACCAACAGAAAGAGATTGCTGACATGAGGGCATTCATTGAGCGATTCCGCTATCAAGCCACGAAAGCCGTGCAGGTACAACAGAAAATCAAGCAATTAGAGAAAATCGTTCCTATTGAGGTGGATGAGGTGGATAATTCCGCCATGCACTTGAAGTTTCCTCCTTGTTTGCGAAGTGGCGATTATCCCGTGATTTGTGATGGTGTTTCCAAAAGCTATGGAGAGCATTTGGTGTTTACAGACGTAACGTTTACGATTAAACGAGGTGAGAAAGTGGCGTTTGTTGGTAAGAATGGCGAGGGAAAGTCAACGCTTGTGAAATGTATCATGAACGAGATTCCTTTTGATGGAACGTTGAAAATCGGACATAATGTGCAGATTGGATATTTTGCGCAAAATCAAGCCCAATTGTTGGATGAATCGTTGACCGTATTCCAAACTATTGATTATGTGGCGAAAGGTGATATTCGATTGCGTATCAATGACATCTTGGGGGCATTTATGTTTGGTGGAGAGGAATCAGATAAGAAGGTCAAGGTATTATCTGGCGGTGAACGGAGTAGATTAGCTATGATACGCTTATTGCTCGAACCCGTCAATTTGCTGATACTCGACGAGCCTACCAATCATCTTGACATGCAATCAAAGGATGTATTGAAAGAGGCTATTCGAGCATTTGATGGAACTGCCATTATCGTTTCTCATGATCGTGAGTTTCTTGATGGACTTGTTTCCAAAGTATATGAGTTTGGTGGTGGTAAGGTACGTGAACATTTGGGAGGCATTTATGATTTCTTGCGTCATAAGAATATCGATTCATTGCAACAATTGGAAATATCTTCTCCCAAACCATCTGATTCCAATGAAGTAGTTACTGAGGTTATTTCGGAAAACAAGAAAAACTATGCAGAACGAAAGGAACAACAGAAGAAAGTAAAGAAAGTAGAGAAGGCAGTGAAAGCCAGTGAAGAGAAAATTGCCCAGATGGAAGCAAGAATCAAAGAGTTGGACAAGATGCTCATGAATCCCAAATACGCTACGGATATGAAGCTCATAGAAGAGTATTCGCAAACAATGAAAGCATTGGATGAAGAGAATGACCGTTGGATGCAATTATCGGAGGAATTAGAAGGAATGATGTGAAAAAGACCATTATAAGGTGCAAATCACTCATTTCTCCATCCATATAATATATTATAATGTGTAATCATGAAATGATGAAAAAACGACATTTTATTCTATTGGCTTTGTTCTGTTATTTATGTTGCTCATGTTCTTTTCCAATTTGGTTTATAAACTTTAACACAGAAGAGCAACCTCATTTGTCGGATAATACTCATAATTATGTCTTGGATATTAGTGGTCATGGTATTGGTTATATGCCAAAACATGCTTCACTCGAACAATTAAATTGTTTTTCGGGAAAACCATTGTTGGATATTCGAAAGATGATGATTACACATCAGGGTAATCCTATCCCTTTCAAAGTGAAGACTTACGATGAATTTGGAAAGCGAAAACGTATGAAATCCACAATGATTTTGCCAGAACACCATCTTCTATATTTGTATTTGAAAACACCTATACAAGTGAAAGATAGTGATGAGATTTGTATCACAGAAGCTGATTTTCCATTCCAAGGCGATACTTTGTCGTTTAAGACTTCCTATAGAACTCATAATCGTTCTCAGTACCTGCTTCCTTATCATCGTATCAATGAAGTGGTATGTAATGATGATGAAGGGAAAGCAGTAGTTGAAGTTTCGTTGCAATTCACTCATAAGACTAATCGATTTTGTTTATATGTAAATGGTGTGGCAACCAAAAATGAATATACACGTATTCCCATCAAACGAGCAAAAAGTATAGAAAAAGCATTGAGAAAGAAAGATAAAGACGTAATATATCTGATTCAAGATACTATTCGATTTGAATTAAGTTCAAATGATTTAAGATTGTATGATTATGAATCTTTTTGTAAGGGAAAGGATTTCCATCAGATTTGTAATCAGAATAGTCAAATTGGTTTTCTATCTGATTTTTTGATAATACCAGAAAAAAAGAGGAATTTGAATGAAGATGATCAACTGATAATATTACCAAGCAATCTGTTAATTTATCATGGAAAACCACTCATTACGAAGCCTATTCGTTTTGATTTATATCCTAAACATGATGCTGAAAAGTAAAAAAATGACTAATTCCATATTCAGTTTCAATTAAATTGATTATCTTTGCACAAAATTTCTGAAATGATGAGAAAATACCTTTTAATGATGTGCTTATTGTTATGTGGAATGTCCACTGCAATGGCACAAGATGAATATGATGTCTCTGATATTGTAATGGGTGTAAGAGCAGGTGCTTCTTTCAACCATTTTAGCTCTGCACCATCAAGTAATAGTATATTGATTGGCCCAACGGTTGGTGCTGATGTAGAAGTTTATGTTACCAAGAAGTTTATTGTTGATGTTGATATGTCTGTGGTTAAGAAAGGTGCAAGGAAAATGCGTTTCGACAACGACGAAGTCAAAATCAAGGATTATGCTCATGGACCATACGATTATAAGTTGTGGTATATCAGTACTTCTTATATGGGAAAATATATTCTCAATAAAAACTTTAGAGTATATGGCGGTTTAACTTTGTCGCGCCTTTTTAGGGCAAGAACAAAAGACCACACACGTACTGATAGGTCTGTGAATATTAGAAATAGTTTAAAGAAAGGTAATGTCGGTTTGACAGCTGGTGTTGAGTATTTATATAAGAACAAGTATTATATAGATGCTCGCTATACATGGGACATCAATCGTTTACCACGTGTGACTGGTGCTAAAATTATTTTGGATCATTCACACAATGAGAGCTTGGCATTGACATTAGGATATAGATTCCAATTGTTCTAAAGAGTATAAACGACATTAAATAAAAAACTCCTCGATATTTAATCGGGGAGTTTTTATTTTGCTAATTTGAAGAATTATTTCTTCTTCAGCAAGTCGCGAATCTCTGTGAGCAATTCCTCTTGTGTAGGTCCTGCAGGAGCAGCGGGTTCTTCTTTCTTTGGCATCAACTTGTTCATGAGCTTAATCATGAGGAAGATACAGAATGCGATGATGATGAAGTCAATCACGTTCTGAAGGAACTGGCCATACGCCAAAGTAGCTCCAGCTAAGGGCTCACCACCTTCTACAGGGTTTGGAATCATCACCTGATACTTCCAATCTGCAACATTAATACCACCCGTCAACATACCGATAACTGGCATAAGAACGTCGTCTACGAGAGAACTAACAATCTTTCCAAAAGCACCACCGATGATAACACCGACTGCCATGTCCATTACATTGCCACGCATGGCAAATTCTTTGAATTCTTTAATAAATCCCATAATTTTAATAAAGTTAAGTATATAAATTGTAATCTATATTTTGCAATCCTTATTTATGTTATGAATATTTTGTTTTTTAAGATGTATTCTTTAATCTTTTTAAACTATTTATCTTTGAATTCTGATGCAAATATAGAAAATATTTTGTAACTTTGCACACAGAATAAGAAAAAAATGCAGTTTGTGGTAAATTAATTGATATTATTCAGATAATTTGATGTTTTTTCATTCTTCTGTGATGTTTTTTTACCCGCACTCATTAGGATAATATATTTTTAACACACTTATAATTAAAAAGAAAAATGACAAAAGTAGCAATTAACGGTTTTGGCCGTATTGGTCGTCTCGCATTCCGTCAGATGTTCGAGGCTGAAGGTTATGAAGTAGTAGCTATAGTAGATTGCACAGACAACTCTATCATCGTTGATGGTAAGGAGATTACTATCTATGCTATTCCTAACGCAGCTGAACTTCCTTGGGGTGAGCTCGACGTTGACGTTGTTTTGGAGTGCACAGGTTTCTATACATCTAAGGAGAAGGCTTCTGCACACATCAAGGCTGGTGCAAAGAAAGTTGTTATCTCTGCTCCTGCTGGAAACGACCTTCCAACTATCGTATACAATGTAAACCACAAGACTCTGACACCTGCTGATACAGTTATCTCTGCAGCTTCTTGTACAACAAACTGTCTTGCTCCTATGACCAAGGCTTTGAATGATTTCGCTCCAATCCAGAGTGGTATCATGACAACTGTACACGCTTACACAGGTGACCAGATGATTCTCGATGGTCCTCAGCGCAAGGGTGATGTACAACGTGCACGTGCTGGTGCTCAGAACATCGTTCCTAACTCTACTGGTGCTGCTAAGGCTATCGGTCTCGTAATTCCTGAGTTGAATGGTAAGTTGATCGGTGCTGCTCAGCGCGTTCCAACTCCAACAGGTTCTACAACTATCCTGCACGCTGTTGTTAAGGGTGAAGTTACTGTTGAAGGTATCAACGCTGCTATGAAGGCTGCTACCAACGAGTCATTCGGTTATACAGAAGAGAAACTCGTTTCTTCTGACATCATCGGTATGAAGTTCGGTTCACTCTTCGACGCTAACCAGACAATGGTTTCTAAGATGGGTGATGGCAACTCTCTCGTACAGGTTGTTGCTTGGTACGACAATGAGAACTCTTACACATCTCAGATGGTTCGCACCATTAAGTATCTCGCTGAATTGAAGTAATACAATTTAGAAACGTAAAATAATAGCCGTCCGATTTTGTCGGGCGGCTTTTTTTGTGTATTTTTGTAGGCGAATAACTAACATGAACAATAGAATGATAACCATACTCGGACCAACGGCAAGCGGAAAGACACGATTGGCAACGGCTTTGGCTGCGGAAATAGGAGGGGAGATTATCTCTGCCGATTCCCGTCAAGTGTATCGTGGAATGGATATTGGTACGGGTAAGGATCTTGATGATTATGTAGTTGATGGCAAGAAGATTCCATATCATATGATAGACATCTGCGAACCTGGAACCAAATATAATCTTTTCCAATATCAAGAAGCATTCTTTACGGCTTATAAAGATATCGTTTACAGAGGCCAAACACCACTTTTATGCGGTGGAACAGGCTTATATATTGAAGCGGTATTAAAAGGCTATAAACTATCACCTGTTCCACAGAATCCAGCGTTGAGAGAAAGACTGGAAGGAAAGACCTTGGAAGAGTTGACCAAAATGCTTGAGGAACTGAAAGCGAAGAGTGGTTCAATCATGCACAATACGACCGATGTGGATTCTGCCCAAAGAGCTATTCGAGCCATCGAAATAGAGAGTTACAATTTAGAGCATCCTACACCAAGAAGGGATTTACCTCCCATTTCGTCTCTTATCATAGGAGTGAACATAGACCGCGAAGAAAGAAGGAGGAAAATTACCCAACGTCTTCGCCAGCGTTTGGAGAATGGGATGATAGATGAAATCAAAGGTCTTTTGGATAGGGGAATTCCAGCAGAGGATTTAATCTATTACGGATTGGAATATAAGTTTGTTACGGAATATGTGATAGGAAAGACATCGTATGAAGAAATGTTCTCTAAACTCGAAATTGCCATTCATCAGTTTGCCAAACGACAAATGACATGGTTTCGTGGGATGGAGCGACGTGGATTTATCATTCATTGGATTGATGCGATGTTGCCGATGGAAGAGAAATTGAGAAAAATAAAGGCTATAGCCTCATTATAAATATGATATAAAACATGGAAAAAGAGCGATGGGGCATCTTGTATTGCCCAAAGTCAAGTTATTTTACTACTCCCTCAAAACGATGGGAGAAGATAGAGAAGTGCTTGAATGCCAACAATATAGAGTTTGATTTTGTACAAAGTGAAAGTGCAGGAAGTGTTGACAGACTCATCACGATGCTGATTAATAATGGTTATAAAACCATCGTTATCGTTGGGGGAGATTCTGCTTTGAACGATGCTGTCAATTGTTTGATGCAGGTAGACAAACCCGTACGTGATGAAATTGCGTTGGGCGTGATTCCCAATGGCGTAATGAATGATTTTGCTTTGTATTGGGAATTCAAGGAAAATGACATTGAACAAACTATTCAATGGCTCAAGCAACGGCGCGTGAGAAAGATTGACTTGGGATGTATTCATTATAAGAACAAGAATGGAGAATCGTGTAAACGGTATTTCTTGAATTGCATCAACATCGGACTTGTGGCAACTATCATGAACTTACGTAGGGAAACCAGACATCTTCTTGGTTCTCGTACGCTTTCATTCCTATTCTCTTTTATCCTCTTGATTTTCCAACGATTGGAATATAAAATGCACATCAAAATCAATACAGATGAAATCAAGCGAAAGGTAATGACCGTTTGTATCGGTAATGCTCGTGGATATGGACAAACACCGAATGCCAATCCCTATAATGGGTTGTTGGATGTGTCTGTTGTCTATCATCCAGAGATGACGCAATTGTTTGAAGGCATTTATCTTTTCGTAAGGGGAAAGTTTCTCAATCATAGAAGCGTACATCCTTATCGCACCCGTCAAGTTGAGATTGAGGAAGCGCAAAAAGCTTTGGTGGGGATAGATGGGCGACTGATGAATAGTCCTGTTGGTAAGTATACTATCACCGTAGAACAAGAGGTGATAAACTTCTTGATACCAGCATAAATGACACATAATTTGCCCGATTTCGTTTAGTATCGGACAAATTCAATCATTTTTATAAAAAATAATATCAATAATTTTGGCATTAACTATAAAAATGATTATCTTTGAGGTCAAATAGACGTAGTCGCTTGATATTTCGACCGCCTTAAATTACTAATAAACGTTTATAAACCTAATATTTGAGATCACCTATGAGTTATCTACGATTCGAAAAAGCTCTGATGACTAATTTGCAGGATTCTCTGCCGAAAGAGTTGCTTCGCACCAACCGTTCGGGAGCTTATTCGTGTTCCACAATTGTTGACTGTAACATCCGCAAGTATCATGGGTTGCTCGTCGTTCCTGTTCCCGAACTGGACGATGAGAATCACGTGTTGCTGTCTTCGCTTGATTGTACAGTCGTTCAGCATGGCGCTGAATTCAATTTGGGATTGCATAAGTATCAGGGCAACAATTACAGCCCCAAGGGTCACAAGTACATTCGAGAGTTTGATTGTGACAAAATTCCTACAACCGTTTATCGAGTAGGAGGAGTAATCTTAAAGAAGGAATTCGTCTTCCAGGCTTATGAGGATAGAATCCTTATTCGCTACACATTGGAGGATGCTCATTCGCAAACCACGTTGCGCTTCCGCCCGTTCTTGGCATTCAGAAGCGTGCGCCAGTTTACGCATGAGAATTCTACTGCCTCTCGTGAATATCATGAAGTTGACAATGGTATCAAGACTTGTATGTATGCAGGTTATCCTGACTTGTACATGCAATTTTCTAAGAAAAACGAGTTTATCTTCCAACCCGACTGGTATCGTGGTGTAGAATATCCGAAGGAGCAAGAGAGAGGTTATGCTTCAAATGAAGACTTGTATGTTCCTGGATATTTCGAGATGGATATCAAGAAAGGGGAGAGCATCGTATTCTCTGCTTCTACTTCAGAAATCAAGACGAGTCGTTTGAAGAAATTGTTTGAAGAGGAAGTGAGCTTACGTCCACCACGTGACAATTTCTTCCATTGCTTGGTGAATGCTGCTCACCAGTTCCATAATCGTGAAAAGAACGATGACCGTTATCTCTTGGCTGGTTATCCTTGGTTCAAGGCTCGCGCTCGCGATACGTTTATCGCATTGCCTGGTCTTACCCTTTCCATACAAGAGGATGATTACTTCGAATTGGTGATGAAGACTGCCGAACGTGGTTTGCGTGAGTTTATGGAAGGCAAACCGCTGACAGCTAAGATATATGAGATAGAAAAGCCCGACGTATTGCTTTGGGCTGTTTGGGCCATTCAACAATATTGCAAGAAATGCGGCAAGGAACGTTGCAAGAAGTTGTATGCAAAACTTCTCCGCGACATCGTGGAGTATATCGAAAACAACCAACATCCCAACCTGACGTTGGAAGAGAATGGATTGCTTCATACTGAAGGTCGTGATGAGGCTGTAACATGGATGAACTCTACCGCTAATGGTCGTCCAGTTGTTCCTCGTACTGGTTTCATCGTTGAGTTTAATGCCCTTTGGTATAATGCCTTGAAATTCGTAGCAAGTTTGGCTGCCGACGATGGTAAAACAGAAGATGCCGCTCACTTAGAGGAAATGGCAGAGAAATGTAAGGTTTCGTTTATCGATACATTCCTCAATGAGTATGGCTATCTCTTGGATTACGTAGATGGAAACATGATGGATTGGAGCGTACGTCCTAACATGATATTTGCGGTAGCTCTCGATTATTCTCCGTTGAACCAACAACAGAAGAAGAGTGTACTCGATGTTTGCACACGTGAGTTGCTTACGCCAAAGGGACTTCGTTCGCTTTCTCCAAAGAGTGGTGGATATAACCCCATTTACGTGGGACCTCAAACACAACGCGACTATGCTTATCATCAGGGAACTGCTTGGCCTTGGTTGGGTGGATTCTATATGGAAGCTTGTCTCAAACTCTATAAACGTACACGTCTTAGCTTCATCGAACGCCAAATGGTGGGATATGAAGACGAAATGGCTTACCACTGCCTGGGTTCTATCTCAGAGCTCTTTGACGGTAACCCACCATTCCACGGACGTGGTGCTATGTCTTTCGCCATGAACGTGGCAGAGATATTACGTACATTGGAATTATTGGAACGTTATAAATATTAAGAAAGGAGGAACCTAATATGAAAGTATTGATGTTTGGATGGGAGTATCCTCCTCACGTATATGGTGGTCTTGCTACGGCAAACTACGGTATTTCACAAGGTCTTCATGCACAAGGTAATATTGATACGATTCTTTGCTTGCCTAAACCATGGGGCGACGAAGACCGTTCGGCATGTAAGATTGTTGCCATGAATGCTGTGCCTATCGCATGGCGCGACGTACAATATGATTATGTCAACAGTAGGGTAGGCAATGTCATGAGTCCTGAAGATTACTTCAAGTATCGTGACCATATCTACTCTGATTTCAATTACATGAATGTAAACGACTTGGGATGTATGGAATTTGCAGGTGGCTATCCCAGCAACTTGCATGAGGAAATCAATAATTATTCCATCATTGCTGGTGTTGTGGCTCGTTCTGAGGAATTCGACATCATTCATGCACACGACTGGTTGACTTATCCTGCTGGAATCCATGCCAAGAACGTTAGTGGTAAGCCTTTGTGTATCCACGTTCACGCTACGGATTTCGACCGTTCGCGCGGTAAGGTGAACCCCACCGTTTATTCCATTGAGAAAGATGGTATGGACAATGCTGATTGTATCATGTGTGTGTCTGAATTGACACGTCAAACGGTTATCAACCAATACCATCAAGATCCTCGTAAGTGCTACACCGTACACAATGCCGTTTATCCATTGAAGGAAGAATTGCAAGCTATTCCTCGTCCCGACCATACGGATAAGGAGAAAGTGGTTACATTCCTTGGTCGTATCACGATGCAGAAAGGTCCTGAGTATTTCGTTGAGGCTGCCAATATGGTACTTCATCGTACTCGCAACGTGCGTTTCTGTTTTGCTGGTTCTGGCGACATGATGGAGCAGATGATTTATCTCGCTGCTGAGCGTGGTATTGCCGACCGCTTCCACTTCCCTGGATTTATGCGCGGAAAGCAAGTGTACGAATGTCTGAAAGATTCAGATGTTTACGTGATGCCGTCTGTTAGTGAGCCTTTCGGTATTTCTCCGCTTGAGGCTATGCAATGCGGTACGCCTTCTATTATCTCTAAGCAAAGTGGTTGTGCCGAGATTCTCGAGAATTGTATCAAGGTTGACTATTGGGATATTCATGCTTTGGCTGATGCCATGTATTCTATTTGTACGAACGAAAGTCTGTTCAAGTACTTGCAAGAAGAAGGAAAGCGTGAGGTTGACCAGATTACTTGGGAGAAAGTAGGCGCATGGATTAAAGAACTTTATGAGCGCACGCTCGGATGGAAATAATAAACGAGAACCAATTTAATTTTAAAAGACAATGAAAACAATTTGTTTATATTTTGAGATACATCAAATCATCCATCTCAAACGTTACCGTTTCTTTGATATCGGTACCGACCATTACTATTACGATGATTTTGAGAACGAGCGTAGCATTTCTGATATTGCCGAGCGCTCATATATGCCTGCCCTGAATGTGTTGCAGCAGATGATTCAAGAGCATGGCAAATACTTTAAGGTGGCATTCTCACTCTCTGGTGTGGGAATCGAACAGTTGGAGATGCATGCTCCACAAGTATTGGAGAAATTACAGGAGTTGAACAACACGGGTTGTGTGGAATTCCTTGCTGAACCTTATTCTCATGGTCTGTCTGCACTTGTTAACGAAGAGTGCTTTGCTGCCGACGTAAAGAAGCAGATGGCAAAGATGCAAGAGTATTTCGGACAGACTCCAACCGTTATCCGTAACTCTTCTCTCATTTATTCGGATGAGATTGGTTTGCAGGCTTCACAGATGGGATTCAAGGGTATGCTTACCGAAGGTGCTAAGCACGTGCTCGGATGGAAGTCTCCACATTATGTATATAATTGTGCATTGGCTCCCAACTTGAAATTGTTGCTTCGCGACGTGAACTTGAGTGACGATATCTCATTGCGTTTCAACAATAGTGAATGGGAAGGTTATCCATTGTTTGCAGATAATTACATCGATAAGATTGCTTCGCTGCCCGATGAGGAACAAGTAATCAACATCTTCATGGAACTTTCTGCATTAGGTATTGCTCAACCATTGTCAAGCAACATCTTGCAATTCATCAATGCTTTACCAGCTTGCGCTAAGCAGAAGGGCATTACCTTCGCAACACCAACTGAAATCTGTATGAAGACAAAGAGTGTTGGTGCTCTTGACGTGCCCGATACATTGTCATGGGTTGACGAGGAGAGAGACGTAAGCTGTTGGTTGGGTAATCCCATGCAGCGTGAGGCTTTCAACAAGTTGTATAGCGTGGCCGACCGTGTTCGTATCGCTAACGATCCACGTATCAACCAAGATTGGGATTACTTACAGGCAAGTAACAACTTCCGTTTCATGACTACCAAACCTTCTAACGTTGGTCTTGACAGAGGTATTTACAGCAGTCCATTTGATGCCTTCACGAACTACATGAACATTCTCGGCGACTTCCTGAACAGAGTTCATACGCTTTATCCTGATGAGATTGACAACGACGAGTTGAATTCATTGTTGACAACTATTCGCAATCAGGGTGAGGAAATCGAGATGAAGGAGAAGGAGATTCTTCGTCTGCAAACCAAGATTGAGAAGATAGAGGCTGCCAACGATAAGTTGCATGAGAAGATAGACAAGGCTAAGGCTCCTGCAAAGAAGGCACCAGCCAAGAAAGCTCCTGCAAAGAAGGCTGCAGCTAAAACCGAGAAAAAATAAAGTAGTTAATTAGTTACTGAAATAGTTTTTCAGCATTTCCAAACCGTAGAGAATCCCATTATTAAATGATTTCTCTACGGTTTTTTCATGTATGTACACCATCCCAAACACTTTTATCTTCGAAATAAGATATTTATAAAAAAAGTTGAGTAAATATTTGGAAAAGTCCAAATTGTTTATTACCTTTGCAACCGCTAACGAATAAGCTATCTATGGTGCGTTAGTTCAGCCTGGTTAGAATGCCTGCCTGTCACGCAGGAGGTCACGGGTTCGAGTCCCGTACGCACCGCAGATTTTATTCAAGTATAGCACCGAGGTGCGTTAGTTCAGCCTGGTTAGAATGCCTGCCTGTCACGCAGGAGGTCACGGGTTCGAGTCCCGTACGCACCGCAGAAAGCCTTCCAAATGTGGAAGGTTTTTTTGTTTTGGCTATAATCTGATTCTCGCGCGGAAAAATATTAGAAACTTTTGTTTTTCTTCCTATTATACCAAATGTTACTTCTTATTATTTGCTTTGTCATCATCCAAGCGAAACGTGATGGGAATGGTGTATTTTACGCGTGTTGCTTCACCAAGCATCTTTCCTGGACACCATTTAGGCATTTGCTTTATTACTCGTAGAGCTTCAGCATCGAGTTTTGGATGAACGCTTTTAACCACCTTGAATTCACTCAAAGAACCGTCTTTCTCTATCATAAAACTACATACTACACGACCTTGTATTGCTGAATCTTTGCATTCCTTTGGATATATTACGTTTTGAGATAAATAAGTCATTAAGGCTTGTTGACCACCACGAAAACTTGGCATTTGTTCAACTACTCCATCTAATACACGAGAAGTATCACTCTTTGCCGTTATTTTTTGAGGCGATTTAACAGGGGTTACAACTTGACTAAAGGATGTAAGAGGCATGAAACTCATTGATAATCCAGCTACAACGACGGCTTTTCCAAGCAACCTACGAGCATTGAGTTCATGCTCAATGTATCTCATTTCGGCTTCACAAGCAGGACAAGTGCCGGCACAATCCCCTTTGTGTGTACATGGTGTAGGAGCATAGCTAATGCCGTTTGCATCTGCTATTTGCTGCCTAATTGCTTTGAGTGTCTTGCAAATCTTCTTTCCCTGTTTCATAGCTTGTCTCCTTTGAATATGTTGCAAATATACCTTATAAATCGTTTATCTACAAATAATAACGATGAAAACAGAAAGATATTTTGCTTTTTTAATGATTAAATGATAACTTTGTCGCATGAATTCATTAGAAACCACAATGGAAGTTCCCATCATTGGAATTAGTCGCCATCGATTGGGAAGAGATGGAAAGGGAGTCACTACGCTCGTTGCCTTTCATGGCTGTACGTTGCATTGCCGTTATTGCTTGAATCCGCAATGTCTCCAACCAGATTCTACGTGTCTTTTGATGACACCCGATGAACTGATTGATGAATTGATGATTGACGATTTGTATTTCCAAGCCACGGGTGGTGGAGTTTGTTTTGGTGGTGGAGAACCATTGTTGCGAAGTGAATTTATTCGTGAGTTTCACTCTTTAGCTCCGAAGGAATGGCGTATTACGGTGGAAACATCGTTACAAGTGCCACGAAAGCAACTGGAAGAAGTCTTTCCGTTTGTGAATCATTATATCGTGGACATCAAAGATACTTCACCAGAAATATATAGACGTTATACGGGAGGACGAGTGGAATGCGCCTTGGAGAATCTGCAATGGCTCGTCAATCAAGGTGTTGCTAACCGCATCGTTGTTCGACTTCCCCATATTCCTGATTTCAATACCGTGGATGATGTCGCTCATAGTCGTCGATTATTGGAAGCTATGGGAATCACTCTCTTTGATGAATTTACATACGTCACCGTATAAAACCAAATGTATAGGTTTTGTATTTTTACTGTATACACGTTGTATTTAAGCCAAATACACCGTGTATATGGGTGAAATACACGGTGTATATACGTTGAATACACTCTATAAACCAAACTTTCCTATCTTCAAAGCCTACATTAAAGACTTTGTGACATCAATTCTTCCAATTCAGAATCGGATTTTTCGTAGATTTCATTTGGTTTATAAAAATGGGTGAGCATGGTGGCAAATACCTTGTTTTTGTAGATGAAAACAAAGTCATAGTAGCCTGGATTGACCTCTTCAGGATGAAGGTAAAACGAACCCCAATGGTTGTTTTCTTCTTCGTTAGGATCTTTGTTCAGTTCACATTCTTGAATATAGCCAGGCGTCTCGTTGTTCAAAGAGTTTTTCGTGTAAAAACTTTGGTCTTCCTTATGCGCGAAAACCATCACCTTGATACCAGATGCAGCATTGGCTTGTGGATGAAACTCTATCCATTCGTCAAGTTCAAAAACAGAGCGGATTCCTTCAGTGGCGTATGGCTTATGGTTGAAACTTTCGCTTCCACAACGGTTGCCAAACAAACTCAAGGCGGTCATGATAGGTTGCTCTCCCTCTTTGAGGTTTACGAAATAGAGTTTGCCAAGAACTATTGTATCTTGAATTTGTGCGGCATTAGTAACGATATAATTGTCGTCGATGATGTTGGCGAGGCTTGTTGCACTCGCATATACGCCATTGTTGAATGTTGAAAACGCGGCAAGTCCTGCGACTAAAAGAATTGAAAGCTTTTTCATAAGCCTGTCTGTTAGAATTTATAGAATGCGCTGATGGTTCCGTAAATAGGGTAGAGGGTTTGTTCTACAGTCTTGAAATCATTCTTGAAGATACCGTTGAGACCCCAGTTAAGGTCGGCAGAAACACCGATGTTCTTGTGTACTTGCCAATCTACGCCTGCACCAATACCCATTTGTAAGTTTCTCATGTCATCGCTAAAATCGTATGTGGCTCTTTCGTTCTCCTCGGTTCCCATTGACACTTTAGGACCCGTAGGATCACCTTGACGCAAATAACCATCATATACGTATCCACTGAAATCCTTGTTAACCAACAAGGAAAGATAAGGACCAGCCTTTAATAGAACACGATTACTCAATTTGTAGGTAGCCTGAATGGGTACAGTAAACATCCATTCTGTTACTTTTTGCTTCACATGTCCCGTATAGAGACCGTTCATCACGCTTTCTCCCTTTTTCACTTCCATGCGGTAAGCCTTGGTTGTTGCCTCCGCATCCATTCCCTTGTTTTCCATGTGGAAGCCAATCATCACTCCCCAGTTTGAATAAACGGTTTTCATGCTTTCAACACCTATCAAGAATGATGGAGTGAGTTTGTATGAATCAATGCTACGGATGGTAGCAGGAATGCCGATAGGAGCCGTTCCGCCAATGCTATATCCAATTCTTATCTTAAATTCTGCGTTGCTCATTAAACCTTCAGCAACAGCTTGGCTTTGATGCTGCATGGCAAGCAGCAATGTGAACAATACTATAATCTTTTTCATCGTGTAAATTCTATTTTTCCTTTTCAAGGGAGATTACTACTTTGTCGATATATAATGTACTTCCGATAGCTCCACAGAAATTGGCGCCTTCCTTACTTGAAGAGAATACAAGTGCAAGGTTATATCCTCTATAACTTAAAATGTCTGGATTAATGGGAGCAACATCTTTAAAAACCATCTCGAAAGGTTTCCATTCGTTGGTTGGTGGCAATGATTCAACACGTGCTTTGCTTACGACATATTTGCTATTTAATACGTTACCACCATCTAATACAACAGGATTTCCTTCTTCATCTATGTTGCGATAAAGTACAGCGTATGCATCTGCCTCATCGGTCTTGTTTGGAACGACATTATTTTCAGCATCCCTGTATTCTGCTCCTGGTTGATACTTATAATAACCAGTTACCTTAATAGGTTCTGTAGTAAATGTATAATTTTTGCCCATCTTCGTAGATGCAAGAGAATTAGTCAATGCAGAGTTCACGTCGAATGCGCCTATAAACAAATTACCAGCTGCAATGTATTTATGGACTGTTTCTGCCATTTTACCAGCATTCAGAGTTTGCATCTTCACGCATTTACCCTCATATCCATTGGCATCGGGAACGGTAGGATATTCTTCTGGTTTCAAATTAGAATTACCCATTCCAAAACCTTGGTTTCCTGTTGCCCATAGATTTATCTTGTTACCTTTGCTGTCAAATTCATACCAAGTATAGTAGCTGCACTTTATTAACCATATATCATAGGTGGTTAACTCGAAATTCTCAAAATTATAATCGGTAGGAAATTCTGCTTCGCGGAATATTACTTTGTATTCACGTTTCCATGATCCGTCTTGAGATGTTACCGTGTAAGTAACGGGACCATCCTTGAAATCTTGTTCCGAACCATTGGCTGGTTGGATGGTTGCTCCAGGAGTGATGTTGAAATGAAGAGGTATCTTAGGAAGCGAATTCATGGACTTCACCGTAAACGTAATGGTGTTGGTAGCGTAAAGCACCTCGTTAACTCGCATGTCAGTTTCTGGTTGGTAGAACCACTCCTTGTATTGGTCACCTTCTACCCACGCACTTAAAATGTCGCACTCTTTGTTAGCTTCTTCATCTTTTATGCATGACGTGAGCAAAAATACAAATAAAAGAATGTAATACGGATAATACTTCATGATGTATATTGTTAGTTTTTAAACGGTTGCAAAGTTACCAACAATTATCTATTTGAGCAATTTTTTGATTATAAAAATGAATGATTGCACGGGTAATAATCTCATCTTTTGACATGGCTCAATAATAAAGGGGAGCTTCCTGTCATGAAAACTCCCCTCTATGAAGATGATAAGATACTTATACCTTATTTCTTAGATGCAACGGCACATTGCTCAACAGCCAAACCAGCCTTGTAGTTTTCAACATACTTGTTGAATCCTTCAACTTCCTCTGGTGTTGGTGCAATCTCTACGCCTGCTGTACCTGCAAATACTACTTTGTCAAGATAGTCAGCAAGTGACAGTTGTTCCTTGTTGTTGATTTGGAATGCTGCCAACAATGCAATACCCCATGCGCCACCTTCGCCAGCGGTCTCCATCACTGTGATAGGTGAGTTGAGAGCTGCTGCCAAGAAACGCTGACCAACTCCCTGCGTCTTGAACAGACCACCGTGTCCAGTGATATTGTCAACTTCTACATGCTCTTGGTCGAACAATACGTCGTTACCAATCTTCAACACGCAAATTGAAGAGTAGAGTTGTGCACGCATAAAGTTAGCCAAGTTGAACTCGTCTTCTGGAGAGCGCATGAAGAGAGGACGACCCTCATTCACGCCCATCACGGGTTCACCTGAGATATAGTTGTAAGCTACCAAACCACCGCAATCGGGATCACCCTGTAATGCATGGTTGTAGAGTACGCGATAAACCATGTGCTTGTCTTGTACCTTTCCGATGAGTTTTTCGTATTCACGGAACAACTTCACCCATGCGTTGAGTTCGCTGGTACAGTTGTTACAATGAACCATAGCAACGAGTGAACCATCAGGAGTGGTTACCAAGTCAATCATCTCGTAAGGCTTTGATAATGGCTTCTCAAGTACAATCATCGAGAACGAAGATGTACCAGCAGAAACATTACCTGTGCGTTGCTTAACGGCATTGGTAGCTACCATTCCCGTACCAGCATCTCCTTCAGGAGGACAGATTGGGCAACCTGCTTTCAACGTACCAGAAGGATCGAGCTTCAATGCGCCAGCTTCTGACAAAGTACCAGCATTAGCACCAGCAACGAGCACCTTTGGTAAGATGTCGAGCAATTTCCATGCATAACCCTTTGGAGCAATCAGTTCGTCGAACTTCTTCACCATTGTAGCATCGTAGTCCTTTGTTGCGGGGTCGATAGGTAACATACCTGAAGCATCGCCAATACCCAACACTCTCTCACCTGTCAATTGCCAGTGGATATAACCAGCAAGAGTGGTCAGGAAGTTGATATCTTTTACGTGCTCTTCACCATCGAGGATGCATTGATAGAGGTGTGAGATACTCCAACGCAAAGGAATGTTGTAGTTGAAGAGGCTTGACAATTCAGCGGCAGCCTTACCCGTGTTGGTGTTGCGCCAAGTACGGAAAGGAACGAGAATTTCCTCACGCTCGTTGAATGCCATGTAGCCGTGCATCATAGCAGAGAAACCGATGGCAGCAAGTGCGTGGATTTCGCAATCGTATTGATTCTTCACGCTTGTGCGCAAATCAGCATAACACTCTTGCAAACCGTGCCAGATTTCATTGATGCTATAAGTCCACAGACCATCCACGAGTTGGTTTTCCCACTCGTAAGCACCTTGGGCGATAGGCTTGTTTTCACCGTTGATAAGAACGGCCTTAATACGTGTAGAGCCAAACTCGATACCGAGAATCGCCTTACCGCTTTCAATGGTTTGTTTAGCTGCGTTCAAATCCATATCTTACTTCAGGGCTTTATTCAACATGTAATAAACTTCGTTGTTGCGCAATTGCTGCTTGAAGTCGCTGGTATTGGTGTCCTTGTTAATCTTGACATATTCGATACCTGCCATTTCTGCGAAGTCTTCCCAATACTCCTCTGTGATGTCGTAAGAGAATGCGCTATGGTGTGTACCACCTGCCAAAATCCAAGCGCCTGCACCGATTTCGAATGTGGGTTGTGGAACCCAAAGAGCAGAAGCAACGGGCAAGTTTGGCATTGGTTTTGGTTCGATACACTCTACTTCCTGAGAAATGAGACGGAAGCGGTTGCCTAAGTCAACAACAGTAGCCTTGATACCACGACCTACCTTAGAGGTGAACACGAGGCGAGCGGTCTGCTGCTTGCGAATACCGATACCGAGGAAGTGAACTTCGAGTTTTGGTTTGTCAACGGCGATAAGTGGACATACTTCGAGCATGTGGCTCTGCAAGCAAGAACTGCGGTCGCCAGCGAAGTTGAGGGTGTAGTCCTCGAGGAATGAACAACCTGTTGGCAATCCTTGAGAGATAACCCAGAGTGAACGATAGAGACAAGCGGTCTTCCAGTCGCCTTCAGCACCGAAACCGATACCTTCAGCCATCAAGCGTTGTGAAGCGAGACCTGGAATCTGGTCGAAGCCTACGAAGTTAGGATTGTCGATGTCTGCATCGCCTAAGTCGTCGAAGTTGGTGGTAAATGCGGTTGCACCTTCGTCTTTCAATACGCGACGGAGAGCAATCTCTGCCTTAGCAGCATTCTTTACCTTCTCCCAATATACTTCCTCGCCACTCTCGTCAATCTTGATGGTGTACTCCTTCTTGTATTCCTCTACAAGTGCGCAAGCCTCTTCTTCGGTTACTTGCTTGAAGTATTGCATCAAAGAACTAACTGGATAGTAGTCAACGTGATAACCCAAACGTTGTTCGAATTCTACGCGGTCGCCATCGGTTACGGCTACGTTGTTCATGTTCATACCGAACATCAGACAACGAACGTTCTTTGCGTCAGCAACACCAGCGGCTACACGTGCCCAAACAGCAATCTGCTTCTGAGCAGCTTCGTCTTTCCAATAACCACAAACCACCTTGCGAGGAACGCGCATACGGGTGCAGATATGACCAAACTCGATGTCTCCGTGAGCACTTTGGTTCAGGTTCATGAAGTCCATATCCATCGTATCCCAAGGAATCTCGGCGTTGTATTGTGTGTGGAAGTGGAGCAATGGCTTTTGCAATGCTTGCAAACCCTTAATCCACATCTTAGCGGGTGAGAAAGTGTGCATCCAAGTGATGATACCTACACACTTGTCGTCGTTATTGGCAGCTTTCATCACGTCCTCTACTTCTTTCGAACTGTTGGCTGTTCCTTTGTAAACTACCTGAATGGGAAGGTTACCACTTTGGTTCAGTCCATCCACCATTTCCTTAGAGTGAGCGTCAACTGCGATAACTGCATCACCACCATAAAGTAACTGTGCACCAGTTACCCACCATACTTCTAAATTCTCAAATGCTTTTGCCATAATTAAATTTTTTATTGAAGATTGAAGATTGAAGATTGAAGATTTAGCTTCGCCTAATCAACAAACTCAGTCAACAGCCTTCTTGGTTAGTAAATAATATTATAAATTCTCTTTGGTTTTTCAATTTTCAATCTTTTTTCTTTTGTCCGTAATATGCGTTAGGACCATGTTTCCTGCTGAAATGCTTTTCGATGAGGAGTGGGTTCATCGTCGTTTGAGGATTCACGGAATAAGAAACGAAGGCCATTTTTGCCACTTGTTCCATCACAACGGCATTGTAAACGGCGTTGTCTGCATCCTTTCCCCATGAGAATGGACCATGATTCTTCACCAATACACCAGGAGTGTGAACGGGATTGATGTTACCACTCTTGATACGCTTCACGATTACGTTACCAGTTTCCAATTCATACTCACCTTTCACTTCTGATTCAGTCATGTCGTCGGTGCATGGAATGGCATCATGGAAATAGTCGGCATGTGTCGTTCCGATATTGGGAATGTCCTTACCAGCTTGCGCCCATGCGGTGGCGTATGTAGAATGTGTGTGAACGATACCGCCAATTTCGGGGAACTCACGATATAATACAAGGTGAGTGGGAGTGTCAGATGATGGATTCAAATCACCTTCAACCACCTTACCGGTTTGTAAGTCCACCACAACCATGTCGGATGCTTTCATCGTGTCGTAGCTAACGCCTGATGGCTTGATAACTACCAATCCCTTTTCACGGTCGATGCCAGAAACATTTCCCCAAGTGAAAATGACGAGGTTGTGCTTTACCAAATCCAAGTTAGCACGAAATACTTTTTCTTTTAGTTCTTCTAACATAATACTAATGATGAATTACTTTTAAGTTATAGTTTAAATGTAGGGTCTTCATTATACGTCTTCTTGTTGAAACGATAGAGTGCCGCACCACGTTTGGAGTGGAATTTATCAATCAAGTCGGTCTTTTCAATAAAGTCGAATGTCTTGATGCGCTTACGGAAATTGCGCTTGTCGATTTCCTGGCCCAAAATGGCTTCGTACACTCGTTGTAGTTGGGTCAACGTAAACAGACTTGGCAATAAGTTGAAACTCAATGGTTCTGTCTTGATTCTCTGGCGAAGCAAGAAAATCGCCTTCTTAATCATCTCGTTGTGGTCAGAATACAATTTCGGCATTTCGTCGAGATTGAACCATTCAAGTCCGTATTGTTCCCTAAGGGAATCGTCATAGTCTTTCACGTTGATGAGAGCGCAATAGGCAATGGAGATAACCCTTTCTCCTGGGTCACGGTCGATAGCGCCAAACGCCCCAACTTGTTTCATGTAGAGTTTCCTTAACCCTGTGAGATTATAGAGCACGCGGTTGGCCGCGTCTTCCAAGTTCTCGTTAGAGTTGACAAATCCTCCATACAGTGACCATTCTCCACGACCAGGGTCCATTTGTCTCTTGCCGATAAGTAATTTCAGTTTGTTACCCTCGAAGCCAAAGATAATGCAATCTACGGAAACCCAAACTTTGGAATGTTCACTATAATACTGAGTCATTATTATAAATAGGTGTTAGTATTGACGAATCCCGAATGCTCGCGACGGGCAAGATTCGGAATCCGTCGTTATTGTTATTACCAGAAATATGCGTAGAAGCAAGCACAGAGACATACGACACCGAGTGTAGCTACGATGTCCCAAACGCCCCAACTCTCACGGATTTGCTTACGATAGTCGCCAGTGAAGGTGATAGCCTCCACTTGCTCTTTCGATGGAGCGGGAGTGAAGCAGCTTACTACTACCATCAATGCGATGATGAATACCAACAACCAGCACTCGAATACGAGCCAGTTGGTCTGCCAGAACCATGTGGTGTTCTCCCAGAACGCACCTTCCATGGTAGCCTTGCCAGACTCTGTCAGCACGTTGGTCAACAAACGAATCATACCGATTGCGAAACCACCAATAAGACCCCATTCACCAGCCTTTGGCGTAATCTTCTTCGAGAAGATACCCAAGGTGAATACGGCTACCATGGCAGGAGCAATCAGAGACTGGATGTCTTGGAGATATGAATAGAGGTTACCCATGCTCATCATCACGGGCATCCATGCCAAACCGAGCAATACAACTACAACGGTAGCAGTACGGCCAACGAATACGTAATGAGCTTCGCTCTTACCTTTCTTCATGGGCTTGTAGAAGTCTTCCGTGAAGAGGGTTGCACAACTGTTGAAGAATGCGGCGAGAGATGCTACGAGTGCACAAATGAAACCAATTGTTACGATACCCTTCACACCTGCGGGCAGGATGTGCTTCACCATCATGGCGAATGCACCGTCGGTGTCGTGCGTGTTGGTGATGTCCATTTCGATTCCGCTACCAGTCTTCATCGAGAGGGCGTAAGCCACCATACCAGGAATCAAGAACATGAATACGGGGAGGAGTTTGAAGTAACCAGCGGCGATGGTACCACGACGAGCGCGCTTCATCACTACAGAGTTGTCTTCGCCCTTGGTCTGTCCAAGTACACGTTGTACGATATGCTGGTCAGTACACCAGTACCAGAAACCGATGATAGAAGCACCGAGGAATACCACGTAGCCTGGGAATTGTGGATACATGGGGTCAGCAGGATTGGTGTGGAACATGTGTGTTGTTCCGAATCCATCGTGAGCGGCATTACAAACCTTCATCATTTCTGCCCATCCTGCAGAGATGCTACCGTCGCCTAACATGTTCAAGCCGAGGAAGAGCACTAAGAATGAACCAATGATAAGGATAGGAGTTTGGATGGCTGAAAGCGTCATCACGCCCTTCATACCTCCGAACACCGTGAATACGGCAGTTACGGCAATCAAACCGATGGCACCCCACCAGAAAGGCAAACCGAGCAAGTATTCAAAGAAGATACCGCCAGTGAAAGCCGTTACGGAAACCTTCGTGAGCACGTAGGCAATCAACGTGATGATAGAGAGCCAAGAACCCGTGCGTTGGGTGTAACGGAACTTCAGGAAGTCGGGCATCGTGATAATCTTGCCCATCTTGTTGTTGAGTAATTGATAGAAAGGAACGAACAACCATCCGAGAATCAAGATCATCCATCCTTGCATCTCCCAGTGTGCCATACCCACACCGTCTTTTGCTCCAGTACCAGCGAGACCTACGAGGTGCTCAGAACCGATGTTGGCTGCGAAGATAGCAGCTCCGATGATGTACCAAGGTTCACCTTTACCAAACAGATAGTCTTGGCTGTCGGCGCCTTTCATCTTTTCCTTGTCTTTCTTGATGGCGCGATAAACCGCCCACACGATGGCCAAAACTCCAACGGCGAGTACTAACCAATCGATCCAAATAAATTCACTTGTTGACCAATTCATTTTTGATTATATTATTATTAAATTAGTAATGATTAATCTTTCACTGAGAACTTGTAAGCGGCACGGCTGAAATACTTCTCGCCTGGGTTCAAGGTGGGTTGTGCCCAGTTCTTCTTGTTTGGACTGTCAGGATACTTCTGGCTTTCCAGACATACGCTTACGTGCTTGGGATAAACCAAGTTGTTCTTGTGCTTGATGTTCACTTCATTGCCCACACCTTGGAAGTTGCCTGAATAAACCTGCACGCCAGGTTCGTTGGTAAACATTTCCATGAAGATACCAGTCTTTGGAGAGTAGAGCGAAGCGCAAACTTGCGTGTCGTCACCCTTTCCGTCCTTGTATGTGTTCAAGCACCAGTTGTGGTCATAACCAGTAGCGTTCTTGATTTGTTGGAACTCAGAGTTGATAGAGTCGCCAATAGCATGAGCCGTACGGAAATCCATAGGTGTGCCTTCAACAGAAGCGATTTCACCAGTGGTCATGTATGAAGCATCCGATGGGGTGAAGTTGTCAGCATTCACGTAGAGCACCATGTCATAGCAAGGTTGCGTAAAGTCACCGCTCAAGTTATAGTAGTTGTGATTTGTCTGGTTGATAATCGTTGGCTTGTCGGTCTCAGCCTCCCAAGTGATGTCGAGCATATTGTCAGCAGTCACCTTGTAAGTAGTAACGGCTGTTACGGTTCCTGGGAAACCATTCTCACCATCAGGAGCAACAATCTTCAACTTCAACACAGAGTCGCCGATTTGCTCAGCCTCATACACTTGATGCATCCATCCCGTGTTACCACCTCCATGCAAGCAATGCTTTGCACCGTTACCAGTATCATTCTGACGAAGTTGGTATTGTACGCCATCAACGGTAATCTTTCCGTCATTGATACGGTTTGCATAACGACCTACGCTTGAACCGTAGTCAGAAGGAGAGTTGAGAGTATCAGCATATTGTGCGATGTTATCATAACCGAGAACTACGTCCGTTGGCTTTCCGTTACGGTCGGGAACAACCAATGAAACCACGCGTGCGCCATAGTTGGTGATGCAAACCTCCATGCCGTTGGCATTTTTCAGCGTGTACAACTTCACGGGCTTTTCGTTGATAGTCGTGTCAAAGGCAGCAGGATTCAGTCCTGAAACGGTAGTTTGACACTTGTCACAATTACAAGATGAGAGCAGAATGGTTGCCATTCCTGCCCCAAAAATTAAGCTTTTGATTTTACGCATAAAATGAGATAATTAGAGTTAATAATTTGTTGGGTGTAAAAATACAACTTTTTTTTGAAACAAGTGTCATATTACCCCATGTTTTTTTCTGTGTGCGCATGATATTTGTATTTCTTAACATTATGACCTGTAAAAACCCAATAATTTGCCGTTTTTATATCTTTTTTTATCTTTAGCAAACTCTGTTTGCTTGAATGAAATGTCTATCCTTTCACTCCCAATTTTTCGATACAATTATTAATATGATGAAGAAATCGTGGTACAATTGATTTCTCATAGGAATGAAAAATTAGAAATCTTTGTTTGTATGATATAGATGCCTAAGACAGCAGATGATTGTAATCAACTATGTATCTCCTCCATGAGGAACTGCAACATGGCTGGTAAGAGAATCAAAATAGCCGTCCATTAGGTTGGAAACCATAGCTTTGATGGCTACATACCATTCATTTGTGCGTTACAAATGAATGGCTTATAGCAAACAAACCTATCGTTTACATTGCCTAAAGCTATCGTTTGTGTTAAGGCCTATCCCCAGCCCTTCCCCAAGGGAAGAAAAGCCCATCCCCAACCCTTCCCCAAGGGAAGGGAGCTTTAAATGGTTGCGAGAGCCTAATTGTGAATTATAAATTATTAATTGTGAATTGTGGATGATTTCTTCATTTTCCCCAAGACCTCCCGTTTTTTAGGTTAATTTGTTATTTATCAGCGATTTAACATTTTCAAGACCTCACCTAAGACCTCCCGTAAGACCTCCCATAGACCTCCCGTAAGACCTCACACTTTGGGTAATGATTAGTGTTTAGAGATTACCTTCAATTTTCTCAATTGTGAATTGATAATTGTGAATTGTGAATTAAAAAATACATGAGGTCTTAGGTGAGGTCTATGGGAGGTCTTACGGGAGGTCTTACGGGAGGTCTTACGGGAGGTCTTTGAAACTTTTACTTTTTACAACTCCTTAATACTTAGTAATTTACGAAAAACGACGGGAGGTCTTGGTGAAAAACAGAAAAATGCCAATTTGAAGATTGAAAAATCACAAATCCCTATGTCATTTCGCTTGAGCCGAAATCGTTTATGAAAAAAGGGGGTGGGAATTAAGGATTAAAGGATTTATGGATTATCGTTGCCTACACCGAAGATATAATCCTTAGATCCTTTAATCCTTAGAATTTCAATATCTTCCTCTATTCGATGGAAATGTACTTGAAGTGTTATTTGAGAAAAAGCGCACGAGCATACTCATTTCGACATTTGACGTTCATAAGTGGTCAAAACACCTGAATTTGCCCAAAAATCGCTCTCGAAGAAACACTTAACTAATACATTTAAAACAGTTAAGTGTTTTTTAGAAACCATCTTTTGTAGTGACTTGTTGATTTGCATTTGGCTTTTCATATAGGAAAAATACCTTTTTACTAATGACTTTTAAGTATGTTCCATCAAAGTCAGCAATAATATACTCTCCTTCCTTATGAATATGAGTTTCAAAAATCATGTCGTTGTATATGTCTGTATCCCATACCACTTTAATAACGTTCTCAAAACTTATGCAGAAATGATTTTCGTAATAATCAATGCGGACGAGTAACGTGTTTGCTTCTCGGTCAAATGATATTTTGCCAATGATAGCATCATGGAGATTTTTATTAAATAGTTTTTTTATTATATCAGGAAATTCAATTTCTTTCACTGTAGGAGTTGGGTCATTTGTAGAAATATACCGCAGTCGAAATAAACGACTTTCCATATCTTCAATTAAGGTATGATTTTCCGCTAATATTTCTTCCCATTTCTTTTCTAATTTATTTGAAAGTCCTGTGCATAAAATTCTTCCAGAATGACCAACTGTCCAATTGAAATTATGATCAATGTCTGATAATTCCTTATATGAGAGTATTTTCATTTTTTCTGGATGAATCATTGCTTCTATCTTCAAATCTGCATAATAAACTACTCTTTCTTTTCCTGACCAATCTTTCCCTATGTATGGGTCTGAATTAAGGTATCCACTCATAATAACACCTGCATTGTTGTTTCCCACCCGAATCATGAAAAACCTGTCTCCTTTATGTATATGTTTGTAGTCCCATATGCTCCAGTTTAATTGAAAATTCCAGAAACACCTCAAACCCTCTTCATAGTCGGACATCTTAAAAGATGATATGTTAGTATTCCACATTAATATAATAGTGTTCATGTTTTTCAGAATAGTTATTTGATAGTGTTGTTATATTACATTTTTCAAATCTACTAATTGAATTTCAGTTAGCATCTCTTTTGTGACATTTGGCTTTATAGCTAAGCGATTTGCCTGTGCTTCGATTGTTTTTTCAAATAGATTTCTAATATATCGGGCATTTCCAAAGTCTTTTTGTTTGTTTTTGATAACCTCTTCTAGTTTTTTGGATAGAAACGTCTTTGCTTCTTCTGTTAATTTGTACTCATTCTTTTCGGCATTCAATAGGAATATTTTGAAGAGTTCTTCTGCAGAGTAATCATCAAAATGGATATAACGGTTAAAGCGCGAGCGTAGTCCAGGGTTGGAATTGATAAACGTTTCTATCTCGTTAGTATAGCCAGTAAGGATAACGACCAATCTGTCTCTATCATCCTCCATACGTTTAAGTAATGTGGCAATAGCTTCTGAACCATAGTCCTCTTTACCCCCTTGCACTAATGAATAAGCTTCATCAATAAAGAGTACTCCGTCCAATGCCTCATCTATTATTTTGTTAGTCTTCACTGCTGTTTGTCCTACATACTCTGCTACTAACCCAGAGCGATCTGTCTCTACAAGATGTCCACTTTTTAAGATACCTAAATCCTTATAAATACCAGCAAGGATTCTTGCAACCGTTGTTTTACCAGTTCCTGGGTTGCCCGAGAAGACACAATGGTAAGAGATGTTGGGTACCTTCATTCCCATCTCTTGCTTCTTTCTAAGAATTTTAACAGAATTGGCCAAAGTAGTTATTTCATTCTTTACACGACTTAATCCTATGAGTTCGTTAATACTATCTAAACTTTTAGGAATAACTTGATCAATGTTTTTTCCGATGGCAGTGTTTCTTAGATTAGTAAATTCGTTAGAAAAATAGAATGCACATTCAGGAGTGCTTGTATATAAGACTAACCCAAAAGGTTTAAATTCTATTTTCCCTAATTCATATAATGGCTGCCTCTTATTGCCAGAGCGATTAATGGGATTTCCATTTTTGTCCAAATATTTATAAGTGTACTTAATAAGCTTAGCATCTTTTGGTATTTCTTCTTCAATTGGAAGCAACACTTTGCTGGCTTGGACTGAAACATCTTCTATAGGGTATATATTGAAATCTGTTCCCCATTTGCCTTCATATTCTACAATGAATCGTGGGTATATGTCATAGGATTTACCAGTTCTAGATATTGTAAAACTCTCTCCACATGTACTAACGTTGTTGAATGGGACGTTATAACTATACCAATAAGCTTTCCCAAGTTCTACTGTTTTAGTTATTTTCCTGGGTGTTAGGATAGATTCGCTTTTGTGATTATTAATCACATTATTAGTAAAACTGATATAAGCATTCTTTAGGTCTTCGGAAATGTCAGCGTCAATATTTCTACATTTTCTTTTTAACTTGTTCCGATAATCATCTTCCATGTTTTCATGTTCTTTGATAAGTTGTTGTTTAGTAGAAATATCTTCTTCTGAATCCGACAAAGATAACACAACTGTCTTGGTGCAGATGTCGTAATACCTTTCGTAGATTTCACAACTGTCAATATAACATTGAAGAAAGAAACGACGAATCTCATCTTTTGTTTTTTGTATTTCTCTTTTAGCTTCATCTTTATATATTTTTGCTAATGAAGATGGTAATGAATCGTCTTCATAATCTTCATGTTTCTTTTTGTTTGATTTGTATTCAAACAACATGGCAACACAAAATCCAATTATCAATATTGCAATATAACTCATATGGTTTGAATTAAAAGATACTAACTTTAAATTTCAGTATGTTTTCGTAATTTAATACTTTCTATATCTCTTGTTGATTGCAAAAATAATCTTTTTTTTGAAATCAACAAAAACATATTTGCAAATTCCGTAATATTCGAAAACTTCTCTAACTTTTAACTACGTTTTGCAATTACTACGAAAAACGACGGGAGGTCTTGGCGAAAAACAGAAAAATGCCAATTTGAAGATTGAAAAATCACAAATCCCTATGTCATTTCGCTTGAGCCGAAATCGTTTATGAAAAAAGGGGGTGGGAATTTAGAATTATCAATATCTTCCTCTATTCGATGGAAATGTACTTGAAGTGTTATTTGAGAAAAAGCGCACGAGCATACTCATTTCGCATTTGACGTACATAAATGGTCAAAAAGCCTGAATATGTTCCCAAAAATCGCTCTCGAAGAAACACTTAACTAAAAATTTCAAAACAGTTAAGTGTTTCTTTTTGAGCTCATTTTAATTGATTGTTATGCCAAAAAACAATGGTTTATAGGTACACTTTTAAATGCTCAGTTCGTCGAGCACTCTGATGAGTCGTTTGTCGAAGCGCTTGTCGGTACGGATGCACTCAGAGAAGGGAACGTAAACAATCTCGTTCATGCGATAGCCCACCATGATGTTTCGTTGTCCTTGTTTGATAGCATCGATAGCACCGACGCCCATACAACTGGCAAGGATGCGGTCGCGAGCGGAAGGCGAACCACCACGTTGCAAGTGCCCAAGGATGGAGACACGTACATCGAATTCGGGGAACTCATGTTTTACACGGTCGGCATAGTAGAGGGCGCCACACTTGGGACTCTCGGAAACGATGACGATACATGATTTCTTCGACTTACGAATACCACGACCCATGAATGCCGCCAATTGGTCAACATCAGTTACTTCCTCTGGAACAATGGCAGCCTCAGCACCACAGGCGATAGCACAGTTTTGTGCCAAGAATCCAGCATCGCGTCCCATTACTTCAATGAAGAAAATGCGCTCATGCGAATTGGCGGTATCGCGGATGCGGTCCACGCAATCCATGATGGTGTTCATCGTCGTGTCGTAACCGATGGTGGCATCAGTGCCATAGAGATCATTGTCAATAGTGCCAGGCAAACCAATCACGGGGAAATCGAACTCCATACCGAAGTCGCGAGCACCAGTGAGAGAGCCATTACCTCCAATGACAATCAGGGCGTCAATCCCATGTTGTTGGCAGGTCTCGTATGCTTTCTGCCTACCCTCGGGAGTAACAAACTCCTTGCTACGGGCAGTTTTTAAGATGGTACCACCCTTGGTGATGATGCCACTGACATCCTCGGTGGTAAAATCTTTAATCTCACCCTTGATAAGGCCATCGTAACCTCTGTAGATGCCCTTCATGTTGAAACCATTGTAAATACCTGCGCGGGTCAATGCGCGAATGGCAGCATTCATGCCAGGAGAATCGCCGCCAGATGTCAAAATACCGATTGTTTTAATCCTACTCATAGTCTTTAATTATTTAGTTAAAATTATTCGTATGGAATTGTTTTTTGGAAATCTTTCAATACCGTTTCTATTTCGAAGGGGTCGTCGGAGAGAGTAAGAAGCAGATTCTTGTATCTTCCTCTTTCCTCCATCTGCTGCATCATGGGATAGACAGGAACGTCTTCTGTCCAGAATTGCTTGCCCATAAATACCATCGGACTGGCAATGCCGAACGACAGGTAATGGTTTTGCACTGCATTTTGGAAGATTTCCTGTAAGGTGCCAGCACTACCTGGCGTATAGATGATACCACCAAAGGCGATAGTGAGGATGGTGTCTTCGCGAACGCTGTTCACAAAGTATTTGGCAATGTGAGTGGCAAGAGGAGTAGATGGCTCATGACCATAAAGCCATGTGGGAACACCCAGACTTACGTATTTGGCTTGTGGATAGCGATTCATTATTTCAAGGGCTGACGATAACCAACGTCTATCCTTGAATGAGGGGGCAGCTGCAGAAAGTATATGGATAGCTTCTTGCGCCTCTTCATCCGTTCGTCCAGCCATCCATGCACCCAGATGAGTAGCCTCCATTGCACCAGGTCCACCGCCACTTACCATAAAGAAACCTGCCTCGGTGAGATGCTTGCTCAACATTGCCACACTGGTAAACATGGGGTCGGTACGCAATAATGCATGACCGCCCATGATGCCAATGCACCGACGCGGGTCGTGTGTCTTGAGAAATTCGATGAGTGCCGTGTGAATACCATGGTCATGCATGGAACGGGCTATAGACTCCTTCACATCCATGGAAACTTTGCCAAGTTGCATGAAATGCTGATAGACACGGCTATCGTAGCAGTTGGCAAACGAAGCCCTGTCTTTCTCCTCATCTTCAGACGGTTCGTAACCTTGGTAGAGTTCCTCGGCATTATATAATTGTCCATGTCGAAGCACTTCGTATGGCACGTTTCTCAGCCATTCAAAGAGTCCGTCAATTTTCTCTATGTCTGGGTTGGAAATCATATTACGATAGCTGATGTGTATATACTTATCATATCATTCGAGTATTAATTGCTTGCATACTTTTTTGCCAGTCGGAACTGGTGGCGATAGACGAGGCAAGCCATTCCAAGATAAGCGGCAGCTTGAATCCAGAGGATGCGGATTTCGGGTAGAATCTGGCTTACGCTTGCCCCCATGGTATTGGCACGTATATATGCACGAACGCCAAAGGTACTGGGGAAGAGCCACGACACACCCTGCCAATAGCTGGGAATGTTAGATTGTGGCCATGACACACCTGTCAGGAAGAGCAATGGTACGGAAACGAATACCATGATTAGCATTACGTTTTCGCGATAGCGCACCATGCAAGAGGCAGTCATACCGAAGAATATGCATGCTAAGGTGTAGGGCAACAGCAACCAGAACAATGTCCATCCATCACCAAGTTGCGGGAAGGAGAACATACGTGGAACTGCCATGGCAAGATAGGCAGCTGCAACGGCACCAATCATGCAGTAACAAAGAGCTTTACCCCAGACAATGCGATAAGCACCACGATAATGTGGATCGTCGGTGGGGATAAGTTGACCGTTCTTGTGTCGCTCACGTGCCGTACCAGCAGCCATACCGATACCAAGGGCGATGGCTTGTTGCAAGATGAGCATGAGCACTGCGGGCAAGACGCAAGAACCATAACCACCCGAAGGATTAAACAAGGTTACTTCATCGACTGCTAAAGGTTGTGCGGTAATGGCATCTTCACGCTTGGTGTAGTTACCACTCTTCTTAATCTTCAACCCCGCACCCATTCGTGCAGCCTCGACCATGGCGGTCTGATAAACGGCTTTGTATGCGAGCATAAGCGACATATCACAATACACGCTGATAGTGGCTTGTTCACCACGGTAGACACGTGAAGCGAAATCAGACGGGATGAGATATATTCCCTTGACGAGTTGTCGGCTGACGAGCGAACGTGCCTCATCGAGGTCTCCTGCGTAAAATTTTATATGAACATCAGGCGAAGCATCACAGTCGTTGATAAACTGACGCGAAAGCGCAGAGTGCGATTGGTCTACGACGACTACAGGTGTCTCGTGCAATGTCTCGTTGTTGTAAATCCACGAATAGAGTAGGGGGTAGCCCAATGGCACAACAACAAAGAAAATCAGTACGCCCTCGTCTTTAACGACTCTAACCATTTCATGCCGCCAGATGTGGAGCACATCGGTTACGTGCTCGCGTAATCTATTAAGGAATGTAGACATAATTCAGCATTGCATTTTTAACTTTACGAATGACAAGCCAAGGCAGTAGCGTGAAAGCCACGAGAGCCACGAGGTGGAACCAAACATCGATAACGGGGAAGCCATTAAGTACCGTTGCTTGGTAGAGCATCCAATAGTGACGCAGAGGAAATAGCCATGATATAGCTTGCAATGGAGGATCCATGCCCGCAATGGGGAATGCCGAACCGCACATGGAAAGACTGAGCACATACCACAGCGAACAGACACTCATTGACATACGCAACGATGGCATTAGACCGAAGGAAAAAATTCCGAAGCCGAGAGAACTTACTACTTGCAAGACCGTAAGTCGTACGATACTCCACGTTCCCCCAAGATGCGGAAAGTGAAGTACGTTGAAAATATAATACTGGTAGAGGAATATCACGAGCAAGAAAATCAACGCGTGAATAATATACTTGCCGATGATTGCTACGACGATGTTTCCGTCGGCACGAGCGAGCCATTCCTTGCCAGTATCGAACTTCATCTCCATACCGAGAGCGTATGCCGAGAGCAGAGCCATGAAAAGCATCAGGATACCGGGCACAAAGACGGTAGTCAAACTGTAATTGTAACTACCCTCGGGATTGGCTATCATGTGTGCGTCGATGGTTATGGGTTGCAACGCCGCCTTGATTTGCGTGGGCGATGCGCCCTTTGCACTAAGCATGGCTTTCCCCACAGCCGCAGAGCCAAGCATACCGATAGTCTTCATATCCTTTGAAGCCATCGAACCAGCCGTCAAACAAGTCATGGTGTAGTAGTACGAAATCTTTGGCTGTCTTCCCGCCAAGAGTTTTGAAGCCGTACCATCTGGAATATAGATGTAGGCATAGACTTTCCCCTCTTGCATGGCGTTGCGGGCCTCCGTGATATTCGCAAAGCGATAAATCACACGGGAGGTCTGCATGGCATCGAGGTTGCGGATAAGTCCGCGAGACGTGGTGCTATTGTCTTGGTCAACCACCCCGATAGGCAAATCTTGTGGTATTCCTTCATCGAGCATCGTGGTGAAAAACAACACCAGCATGAACGGAAACACCACCATGCAGAAACCGTATATATGGTTCTTCCGTACGATGATATTGAGCTCGCGAAGTGCGATATTGAGGATTTGAGAAATATATTTCATTAACTATTAACTATTTCTTCAATATTACCGACATTCCTGGTCTGATGTCATCAATCTTCACCGTCGGACGTGCCTTAACCTCAAAGGTTTTCTGGTCATACTGACCACTGGCTTTCGTGGCTTTCCATACTGCGAAAGAACCCTTATCCTTGATAGAGGTCACTTTCATCTTTGTTTCCTTGTCAAGTGCTGGAATGCGAACGGAAATCTCATTGCCCACCTTGATGTCTTTCAACTGGTCTTCGCGGATATTGAAAGTAGCCCATTGGTCGTCCATTACTGCAATTGACATGATTGGAGTACCAGTACCAACGAGTTCGCCAACCTTTGGATAAACATCGGTGACCTCACCGTCCATCTGTGCAACTTGCACGGTTTCACGAACATAGCCTTCCACTTCTTGAACGGCACCGCGAGCTTGGCCAACGGTAGCCGATGCAGCACGACGCTCTTCTTGACGGGCTCCGTTTACAGCCATATCGTACTGGCTCTTTGCTGCTTTTACTTGTGCTTGAGCCGATTTGTACATCGCTTCAGCCTCGTCGAATTTCTGTGCAGAGATTACCTCTTCCTTATAAAGCACTTTCATTCGGTTGTACGACTTCTCGGCAATTTCCAATCCTGCTTTTGCTTGTTCCCAAAGTTGGAAAGCAGCCTGAATCTGTTCTTTACGTGCACCATTTTGTGCCATTTGTTCTATGGCTGAAGCTGCATCTACGGCACTTTTGGCTTGTGACATCTTGGCTTGTACTTCGGGAGCCTCGATGATAGCCAGCGTTTCACCAGCCTTGACGAAGTCGCCCTCTTTCACTCGGAGTTCAAGGATTCGTCCAGGTACTTTACTTGACACGCGATATTCCTCTACTTCCATTTCACCTTGTATTATTTCTGGGTCACGGTCAAGGGCAAGGAACCCGATGAGTGCCACGATTAATACTACTGCTGAGAAGCCAACGACGGCCAGCAGGATATTATTATGTTGTTCTTTTGCTTTGTCTGACATGATTTTTGATGTTTAAATCGTTGATTTTTATTTCGTTATGACGTTATATCGTTAAATCGTTATATTGTTATATTGTTATATTGTTATATTGTTATATTGTTATATTGTAATATCGTAATAATGTTATAATGTTATAATGTTATTATGCTTTTATTTTAGGATTCCGAGCGCTTTTTGCAATTCCACCTCAGAGAGTTTTACGCCAATCTCTGCATCAATCTTTTGAGACTGAGCCAGATTCCATGCAGTCTGAGCCTCCATAACGGTGGTGAATGAGGCTGTTCCTTCCTTGAAAGCGAGATTAGCCATACGCAGGTTCTCGTTGGCATTGGCAACGTTTGATTGTGCCATCGTGAGTTTCTTCTGAGCCTCTTTTACCTTGAAGTTGCTTTGGTTTACTTGTAGCTCAATCAATTCGCGAGCCTCATCCAACTCCAGATTGGCTATAGCGGTAGCACCCTTTGATGCGCGTACTTTATGCTTAACATCTCCCCAGTTCCAGATAGGTACACGTACCAGCACGCCTAAGTTAAAGAAACCACCAAACTTCTTCTCAAAACCATTGAATGTATTTGGGTTGCTCAGTGCGTATCCGCCTGTTACCAATATTTGTGGCAGATTTCCAGCTTTCAATACGTTGGTTGTTTGCTCGCTAAGGTTTACTGTGTTTTGAAGCACCTTTAGTTCGGGGCGGTTGTCATAATTCAGAGAACTCAGAGAATTCGGAGAATTCTGAGTCATCGAAAGATTCTCACTTTCCTCATCAGCTAATGTAATCTTTTCATCTACCGGGAGTCCGCACAATTGGCATAGCAGCATCTTCGAAAGTTCCAAACCATCCGTGACTTGTGTCAGGGCCATCTCGGCTTCGTTTACCCTAACGCCAACGCTTAAACCATCACCTTTTATGGCTACGCCCTGATCAATCATTTTCTGCACGTCGTCTTTCAATTTCTTCACCAGAGCCACATAACTCTCAGCCAACTTTTGCTTATGACGAAGAGATACAACCTGCCAATAAGCTTGCTCAATATTGTATAAAGTACCTTGGCGCTTCATCTCTAACGAGTTAGCTGCCATTTCCTCATTGATATCTGCAATTTTGTTTACAGCCGTGATAGCTCCACCCATAAACACGGGTTGCGTCACCATTATTGCCCCTGCAAACATGTTCTTGGTGTCGGTGCGCAAGGCATTTACAAGTCCTTGCCCAGTCTGGTTAAGAGCACCAGTGAATTGCGCCAAGTCTTGAGCTATCTTTGCTTGTGTAGCGGGTGGCAATTGCGAGGCTATTGTACCTAAACTGCTTGATAAACTAGCGGCAGCATTGGTTCCGAGGTTGCTCAACGCTTCTTTCTTGTCATTATCGAGCAAAGAAATCTCCCTGCTCATCCATACGTAACCGCCTAAGGCACTCACGTGTGGCAAATACTTAGTACGCGCAGATTTTCGCAGGTTGGCACTCACCTCCTGTTTCATTTTCGCTACTCCCATCTGTTTGTTGTTTCTCAGTGCCATTGCTCTGCAACTGTCAAGCGTCAGAACTCTCTGACACTCGCCGCTAAGTGGCAATAGCACTAATAGCCCAAGTAAAATTGCTCTGGCCATTACTTTGGTTTTCATTTTCTTTTTTTTGTTCATGTTTGTATATTTAATTATTTATCCTTTCAAATACAAAATCTTAATGATTGTACGTTAAATTTTAGCCAATCAATCTTATTTTTTCAATACTTTGCAAAAATACTCATTTTTTCAGAATATACAAACACTCTATTAAAAAAATTATAATTGTACATAGATTTCCATTATAGGTTTCAAAAAACAACTATACTCTCGTGTTATGTCATGAAATTTCGCAATTTATGACCACAAAAAACGAGCAATCTCAATTGTGAAATTGCTCGTTTGCATTCATGCGAAGAAGTGAATTCTTCTTTATTGTTGATTTAGTCAACTTTAATGTCTTTGTTTACATTCTTGCAACCGATAAGTGCATAGAACAAGATGTAAGCTACCATTGCCACTTGGAGCCAATAACTGGTGATTTCGCCAGATGACTTAGCGATGATGTCTTGGAGCCAAGGCATAAGACCACCACCAACCACCATCATCATGAAAATACCAGATGCAGCCTCAGTGTATTTTCCAAGTCCTTCTACTGAGAGGTTGAAGATACCACCCCACATGATAGAAGTACAAAGTCCACAAGCAGCAATGAAGAATACCTTCAAAGGAACAGCGTGTCCACCGATTGTTGCAGTAACACTTTCAGGTAGGAAAATGGCAATCAGGAGCAAACAGATAGCTACCGTAGATACAACAGTCATTTGTGTCTTGGTGCTAATCTTTCCGGAAATCAATGTTGAAGAGAATCTACCAATCAACATCATAAACCAATAGCTGGCTGCCAAAGTTCCACCAAGTGCGGCTGAACCCTCAAATCCCATCTTGGTTACATAGAAATTCAACTCCATAGGAATACCGATTTCCACACCAACATAGAAGAAAATGGCGATTACACCAAGAATTAAATGACGGAAACGCAATGCACCCTTCATGGAATCCATCAATGACTCGCCCTTGCCGAAGTTTGGTTCAGGAATTTCTACGCGACTAATGATGAAGAATGAAATGGCAAATACAGCCATACCGATGAACAACAGTGGAGATACATCGGTCATGGAAGTCTTCTCGGTTACCGTTCCTACGAGCACACCAGCGAGAAGTGGAGTGAGTGTAGCGGTGAGTGAATTCAACGTACCACCAATCTGGATGTATTGGTTTCCTTTGTTACCACCACCACCGAGGATGTTCAACATTGGGTTAACCACCGTATTGAGCATACATACGCAGAAACCGCAAACGAGGGCACCAAGCAGGTAGATGTAGAGGTTGAGTGCAACAACAGTTCCACCAACTTCATTTACTTTAATATCGTCACCATAGATACTGGAGAGATATTGCAAGGCAAGACCAATGATACCTACGATCAAGGCTGCGAGAGCGGTTTTCTTGTAACCGATTTTCTTCAGCAACATACCCGAAGGAATACCCATAAACAGATAAGCCACGAAGTTCATCAAGTTACCCCAAGATGCTGCAAACTCATATTTGAAGCCCCAGATGTTTCCAAATGGTGCTCCCATATTAGTTACAAAGCTAATCATTGCGAAAATGAAACACATGGTTATAATCGCAACGAGATTCGTATTTTTATTCGTACTCATTTATTTTTGCTATTTTATTAGATGGCAAATATACTTGATAATATGGATGATTAGCAAATCTTGCGAGAACCATCGCTGATGATTACATCGTAAACTTTTGGAGCCTTACCATATTTCTCATAATACTTCTGGCAAGCAGTCTTGATGAAATCATCATAGAGTTCGTCTTTCACGAGGTTGATTGTACAACCACCGAAGCCACCACCCATGATACGAGAACCTGTAACACCACATTCCTTGGCAATGTCGTTCAAGAAATCAAGTTCCTCGCAAGAAACCTCGTATTCCTTAGACAAACCTTCGTGTGTCTCGTACATTTTCTTTCCAACAGTCTCATAGTCACCTGCAACCAAAGCGTCGCAAACAGCCAATACACGGTCTTTCTCACCAAGTACGAAGTGAGCGCGAGAGTAGTCTTCCTCACCAACTTCAGCGCGAACTTCCTCTAATTGTTCCCAAGTACAGTCACGAAGTGTCTCGAATGTTCCTTCTGGATGCTTTGCTGCAATATGCTTTACAACATTTTCGCAAGAATTACGACGATCATTGTAAGGACTACCAGCCAATTCGTGCTTTACACAAGAATTGAGTAATACGAGCTTGTATCCCTTCGGATCAAATGGGAAGTATTCAAACTCACGACTGCGACAGTCGAGGCGCATGAGCTTACCAGCTTGACCAAATACACTGGCGAACTGGTCCATGATACCGCAATTCACACCACAATAATTGTGCTCTGTAGCTTGGCCAGCGAGAACCATATCCCACTTAGAAACCTTGTTGTCACCAAATAGGTCGTTCAAACCACAAGCGAAGCAACTTTCCATAGCTGCAGAAGAAGACATACCAGCACCGAGGGGAACATCACCGGCAAATGCGATGTTGTAACCTTTTACGGGAACGCCTAATTTTTCCATCTCCAGGGTAATACCATAGATATAACGAGCCCAACTTGCGCGTGGTCCTTGTCCGTCGTGGAAGTCAAAGTCAACACGGTCTTTCAAGTCAATGGAATAAGCACGAATCGTACTTTCTGTTCCATTGGGGCGAATTTCTGCCATAATACCTTTGTCAACGGCACCTGGGAATACGAAACCACCGTTATAGTCTGTATGCTCACCAATCAGGTTAATACGTCCAGGAGATGCATAAATGTTTCCTGTTTTTCCATCAAAATGCTTGATAAAGCGACTTCTTACAAATTCAATATCCATTTTTTATCTGTTTTTTGTTGTTAATAAATCCGTTTGTTATTTCTCTACGCCAAATTTATAGATGGTCTTTTGCTTGTATTTCTGATCAGGGCGCAACACCACTGATGGGAAATAAGGATGGTTAGGGCTGTCGGGGAAGTGCTGGCACTCGAAGCAAATACCACTACGACGTGGGAATGTTGCTCCATGTTGTCCTGCATAACCATCTGCCCAGTTGTCTGTATAGAGTTGTACACCTGGTTCTGTTGTGTATACATCCATCGTTCTTCCGCTTACGGGTTCTACCAAACGTGCTGCAAAACTCAATTCACCTTCCTCTCGCTTGTTCAGTACATAGCAATGGTCATATCCTGCGCCATTCTTGATTTGTTCATCATCCGCGTCAATGTCTTGTCCAACGGGTTTGGGTTGACGGAAATCGAATGGAGTTCCTTCAACGAAACGAATTTCTCCCGTAGGAATAGATGTGTTGTCGATAGGAATGTAATAATCAGCATTGATTTCGCAAATCTGGTTGTCAATAGTTGGAGTAGGATTGGCAATACCTTGTAATGAGAAGAATCCATGACTGGTAAGGTTGATGATGGTCTTCTTGTTAGTAGTTGCCATGTATTCGATAACCAACTCATTTTCGTCAGTGAACGTATAAACTACGGTCACTTTCACTTCACCCGTATATCCTTCTTCACCATAAGGACTTACATAATGCAAAACCAGTGACTTGTCGTTCATTTGAAGTGCTTCCCACACCTTAGCATTGAAACCTTTCTTTCCACCATGCAAAGAGTTTGGTCCATTATTGATAGGCAAGTCGTATTCCTTGCCATTCAGTTGGAAACGTCCTTTGCAAATGCGATTGCCAAATCGACCTATCAATGTAGACAAATAAGGCTCTGGGCTTTCAATGACATCCTTGATGTTGTCGTGTCCTTGAATTACGTTGGCATAGTTTCCGTTTCTGTCTGGAACCATGATTGCTACGAGAGCTCCACCGTAATTGGTGATTGCCACTTCGTTACCTAAACTGTTCTTTAAGATGTAAAGATCTGTTTTTTTACCATTGATAGTAGTCTGAAAGTCTTCTCTTTTCAGACCACAGATGTTTTCTGTTTCGGTTGTGTTCATAATAAAAAAAGTTTTCAGTTACGATACTATTTTGCAAAATAACTCAAAAAAAACGATAATAACAAATGAAACTTTAAAAAAGTGCTATTTGCATTTCGTTAAAAACAATTAAAACACACTTTGAAAGACTCAAAACGTGTCAGAAAGTCATTATGACATATTGTCGTATAGAGTAAGGAAGTCGGCTACGATGTAACTACTTCCGCCCACAAAAATGAAATCGTCTTCGTTTGCATGATGCAAAGCTGCCTTATATGCATCGGCAACTTGTGGGAAAACATATCCTTTTAAATGATGTTCTTTTCCTTTTTCTTCTACGATGTTGGCTGGAATGGCTCGCTTGGTTTGCGCTTGCGTGAAGTAATAGGTAGCATTCGTTGGCAGCATGTTCATTACCGTGTCGATGTCCTTGTCATCTACCATTCCAAATACGATGTGTAAGTTCTTGCAAGGTTGACTCTTGATTTGTTGGGATAAATACTGCCAACCGCCAACGTTATGTCCCGTGTCGCAAATGACGGTAGGACGTTCGCGTATCGTTTGCCAACGTCCCATTAATCCTGTAAGTTCCACTACATGAGATAAACCCTCTTTGATGGATGATGGAGATATTGACAATGGCAAATGACTTACGGCGCAAAGAATGGTTTGCTTGTTCTTTAGTTGATAACTTCCCTTGAGTTCAAAATTCAATTTGTTGGCAATAGGATTATTATATTCTTCGGCAAAGAAAATAGGTGCGTTCATCTCCTTCGCTTTCTGAATGAAAACATTACGGGTTTCAGGAGTTGTCTCACCGATAACTATGGGAATATCTCGTTTGATAATACCTGCCTTTTCCATAGCTATTTTCTCCAACGTATCACCTAAAAATTGCGTATGATCAAAGCTGATGTTAGTTATAACTGATAGGATAGGGGTGATGATATTCGTACAATCCAATCTGCCGCCTAATCCTACTTCTATCACGGCTATGTCTACGTGCGAATCTGCAAAATACTTGAAAGCCATAGCTGTAGTAAGTTCGAAGAAAGAAGGATGTAACGGTTCGAAAAAAGAACGTTCGTTCTCTACGAAATCCATCACGTATTCTTGGGAAATACAATCTCCGTTGACCTTGATTCGTTCACGGAAATCTACCAAATGTGGCGAAGTGAACAAACCAACCCGATAACCCTCTGCTTGTAAGATAGCGGCGATTGTATGAGAACAAGAACCTTTTCCGTTAGTACCTGCAACGTGTATGGTCTTGAATTTTGTGTGTGGATGATTGAAATGTTCATCCAAAGCCCATGAATTGGATAATCCTTCTTTATACGCAGAAGCACCCACATGTTCGAAAACAGGGGTGCTATTATATAAATATTGTATAGTGTCTTGATAGTTCATGGCTTAATTGAAATAATTCTTGAACTTATCGAAAATGGATTTCTTGGTTTGCGAATCGCCTTTGAAGTTGTCGCTCTCGCGTAGTTTCATAAGCATTTCCTTCTCTGAGCGAGACAATTCCTTCGGAACATATACGCTGATATTGACAACCAAGTCACCTCGTCCACTTCCATATCCTTGAACGGCTGGTAAACCTTTTCCCCGTAGTCTCAATGTCTTTCCAGGTTGGGTTCCTGGTTCCACCTTGATTTTCACTTTGGTTCCTTCAATGGTTGGTATCTCTATCTCACCGCCTAATGCAGCCGTTGGGAAATCGAGCAACAAGTTGTACAAAACATCTTGTCCATCGCGAATAAAGGTGTCATTCTTCTCTTCTTCGATATACACCTGAATGTTTCCGTTTACTCCATTATGAGGTCCAGCATTTCCTTTGCCTGGTACGTTGACTACCATACCTTCTGCTACACCTGCGGGAATGTTGATTTCAACGACTTCTTCACCTTTCACAACACCAGTTCCGCCACATTCATGACATTTATTCTTAATGACTGTTCCTTCACCGTGGCAAGTTGGACATTCAGATTGTGTCTGCATCATACCCAACATGGTGCGAACGGTTTTAACGACTACACCTTGTCCGTGACATGTTGGACAAGTTTCGGAACCACTACCATTCTCGGCGCCACTACCATGGCAATGAGAACAAGTGACGTCTTTGCGTACCTTGAACTTTTTGGTAACACCCGTGGAAACTTCTTGCAAGGATAAACGCACTTTCAAGCGTAAGTCTGTACCGCGATATTGGGCACGTTGACCTCCACCACCGAATCCACCGAACCCTCCAAAACCATGTCCTCCAAATATGTCGCCAAACATGGAGAATATATCGTCCATGGAGAAATTACCGCTGAATCCACCAAATCCACCTCCCATATTGGGTCCGTCGAATCCGAATTGATCGTATTGTTGACGCTTTTGTTGGTCGCTGAGTACGCTATAAGCTTCGGCTGCTTCCTTGAACTTTTCCTCAGCTTCCTTGTCACCGGGATTTCTATCTGGGTGATATTTAATGGCTATCTTGCGATAGGCTTTCTTAATCTCATCTTCCGTTGCACTCTTGCTTACGCCAAGTACCTCGTAATAATCTCTCTTTTGTGCCATTTGTTTTATATATAAATAATGTGGCACTGCCACATCTATCGGGAATTATTGTCCGACAGCTACCTTAGCGTGACGGATTACCTTGTCGTTAAGCATGTAACCTGTTTGAACGCAATCAATCACCTTTCCTTTCTTGTCGTCTCCCATGCCTGGAACCATGGCGATAGCTTCATGGTAGTCAACATCAAAGTCCTTGTCTGCGGTCTCAATCTTATGTACTCCAAGTCCTTCAAGTGTCTTGATGAACTTCTTGAATATCAAGTCCATTCCTTCCTTGATGGCTGTTGGGTCATCGGTATTCGTATCAGCAAGGGCACGTTCGAAGTCATCAAGCACGGGTAAGATAGCCGTGATGGTTTTCTCTCCACCGTTCAAGATAAGCTCGGTCTTCTCTTTCAACGTGCGTTTCTTGTAGTTTTCAAATTCTGCAATCGTACGCAAGAGTTGATCTTTCAACTTGGCGATTTGCTCTTCGGCTTCTGCCAATGGGTCTGTCACCTTCACTTCTTCCTCTTGAGCAGCTTGCTCATTCGTGTTTTCAGATTCTTCAGCAATGGCTTCATCCTCTATTTGCACGTTTTCTTGTTCCTCTGTATTGAGTTTCTCTTCTTTCATAATTCTTTTGTTTTTGTTCTTATGTTTTGATGCATGTTGCAAAAAACGTGCCGCTTTTTTCTTCATACGCTTTTTATAGACCTTATATTATTATATAATGGTGTAATTATCGGGTATCGATTAGAGATACATTTGTGCTTTTTGCTCCTTGATTTGCGCATCATAAATGTAGTCATCGTAAGTCATCAACTTATCGATAGTTCCTTTCGGCGTGAGTTCGATAATACGGTCGGCAACCGTGTTGATAAACTCATGGTCGTGCGAAGCAAAGAGGATATTTCCCTTAAATTGTATCAAGTTATTATTGAATGCCTGAATGGATTCCAAGTCGAGGTGATTGGTTGGGGTGTCGAGAATCAAGCAATTGGCATTCTTCAATTGCATACGTGCAATCATACAACGCATCTTTTCACCTCCAGATAGCACGTTGACCTTCTTTTCCACTTCTTCTTGCTTGAACAACATTCTGCCTAAGAATCCTTTCATCACCACTTCGTTGCCTGGTCCGTATTGGCTCAACCATTCAACTAAGTTCAAATCACTCTTGAAAAACTCGGTATTGTCGAGTGGGAGATAGGCCGAAGTGATGGTAATACCCCATTTATAGGTACCAGCATCAGCCTCGCGATTGCCGTTGATAATCTCAAAGAGGGCAGTCATGGCCTTCGGATTATGACTGAGGAATACGGTTTTTTGTCCTTTCTCGATGTTGAAACTAACGTGGTCAAACAATACGGTACCATCTGTGTCTACGGCCTTTAAGTTCTCCACTTCCAATATCTGGTTTCCTGGTTCACGATCCATCTGGAAGATGATACCTGGATATTTTCTGCTTGATGGACGGATTTCCTCAACGGTCAACTTCTCGAGCATCTTCTTGCGTGAAGTGGTTTGCTTACTCTTGGCAACATTGGCGGAGAATCTACGGATAAACTCTTCCAATTGCTTGCGTTTCTCTTCGGCTTTCAATCGTTGGTTTTGTGCTTGTCTCAGAGCCAATTGCGAACTTTCATACCAGAACGAATAGTTACCAGCAAATACGGTTACTTTACCGAAATCGATGTCTACAGTAAGGGTAGATACTGCATCCAAGAAATGTCGGTCGTGACTAACCACCAATACGGTTTGTTCCAAATTGCTAAGATATTCTTCCAACCATTGTACGGTATCAAGGTCGAGGTCGTTGGTAGGCTCGTCGAGCAACAAGTTATCGGGATGACCGAACAAAGCCTTTGCAAGCATCACGCGAACTTTCTCATTGTTAGATAGTTCCGTCATCTGCTTGTAATGGAATTCCTCACGTACACCTAAGTTCTGTAATAGTTGGGCGGCTTCACTTTCAGCTTCCCAACCATTCATCTCGGCAAACTTCAATTCCAGTTCAGCAGCTATGTTTCCATCTTCTTCTGTCATTTCTGGTTTAGCATAGAGAGCCTCGCGGTCTTTCATGTTTTTCCAAAGCGGTTGGTGCCCCATGAGAACCGTATCCATAACGTTGAACTCATCATACTTAAAGTGGTCCTGCTCAAGTACGCTCAATCGTTCGCCCGGTCCCAATTCTACCGTTCCCTTATTCGGTTCCAGTTCTCCGCTGATAGCCCTCAAGAGCGTAGACTTGCCCGCTCCGTTAGCTCCGATAATGCCATAAATGTTGCCAGGGGTGAATTTAATGTTAACATCTTTGTAGAGTACGCGCTTTCCAAATTGGATAGCAATGTTTTGTAAAGTTATCATCCGTTCTTTAGTATTTTATTATTTTCGAGTGCAAAGGTACGGATTTAATGGGGAATTTCAAAATAAAAAGCCCATGTTATTTGCTGTTTCGTGGTTTAACTTTTGAGTGAAATGCTCAAAATGAATCTCGTGAGTTTAAATAATGTAAAACTATTTGGTCAAAACAACATCAAATAAGTGGCCTTTTTTTATACTTCTTGTTCATCGGACGAAAATACTCGCTTTTTTTTGCTATTTTTACAAAGTGCTGAAAATCAAATGCTTGAGGATTGTGCTATTAGTTTAGAGTCGTAAAAAGTGTCTAATTTCGTCAAAAAAGCATCGTTTTTCAACTAAATTAATGCAAGTTTTTCACTCATAAAGCAATGAATTATCATTGCTAAAGCATAGCTTTTCCATTGCTAAATGATATGTTTACCGTTTTTAAACCTTATTTTTGCTCATCTAAACGCATTAAGTTAGATAAATTTTTCTATTTTGCAGGAAAATCCAAACATAAATTTGTACTGAATTTTCGTATTATTTTCAATCTATACTTTCACTCAGTCTATTTTATTAGTAAGTATAAATCACACGTTTCAGCATTCATGTGATAGGCCAACATAAATCAATAAATTCATTTTATTTGCGTTTTTTGCTCCACCGAACAAATTATCTCAGAATTTTTATGTAATTTTGCACAATATTTATATAAATAACATTTTTTACAATCTGCGAGCGTTGCTCATTGGCGGACAAAATGAATGTAATGTCATTAGGTTTACCTATCTTATTTTCATATGATAGGGAGATAATGTTGTGATATTTTCTTTTGTCCTTGTCAATTTCATTCTTTCTTTTATTATATGGCCACTATTTCTGTATTAATGTCTGTATATCACTCCGAAAAGGCTGAATATCTAAATCGGTCTTTACAGAGTGTATGGGACGACCAATCTTTGAAGCCAAATCAAATTGTGTTGATTGAAGACGGGCCTCTTGGAGAGGAACTTCATAAAGTCATTGACAAATGGAAAGAAAGGCTTCAAGATGTTTTCTGCATCGTGAAAAACGAAAAAAACATCGGACTTACAAAGTCGTTGAATAAAGGTATCCAATATATCACTTCTGAATTGATTGCAAGGGCAGATAGTGACGATATTTCCATGCCTACTCGTTTTGCCTTGCAAGAGAAGTTTCTTGCTGAGCATCCTGATGTAGATATTTTGGGGGGGGCGATGCAAGAGTTCAACGAAGATAATGATTGCTTGAATGTTCGCCGTTACCCTTCGACACATGAGCAAGCACGTAAATACATTATGAAAGCCTCTCCTTTAGCACATCCAAGTGTGATGATGCGAAAGAAGATTTTTGACGAAGGCCTAAGATATAATGAGGAATATCGCACGAGTCAAGATGTTGCACTATGGTTTGATGCTCTCAATGCGGGATACCATATAGCTAACCTTGACGATATCATATTACATTTTAGGCAAAACAGTAGTGTATTCAAAAGAAGAGGACGTGCAAAGGCCTGGAATGAATTTAAAATCTATATAAAGGGTATTTATAGGAAAAAGGGATTATTCACTTTCTATTATGTATATCCCTTGTCTCGTCTACTATTTAGACTTATGCCAGCTCGCTTGATAGAGTTAGTATATAAGAGTAATATGAGAAATAAGATGTTGCAGAGTTGAATAGTTTTATTAGATATATCAACATAAATATAAAGGACTTATTATCAGAATACTTTAATATATGTATATAGTATATTTATTTATATTATTTTTCATATATTCATCGTTGGTTAGTGAATATAAAAATAAGTTTATTATTAAATATTCACTAATTTTTTTATGTGTGATATTGGCTGTTGGTGCTGGATTGCGTGATGAACAACTATGGGGTGATACATTAAAATATATCGATGCTTATAGGTTTGATATACCAACATGGCATGATTTCAATTTTTCAATAGAATTAGATGCTTATTCTGAAAAAGGTTTTATTCTATTGAGTTCCATCATTAAGACTTTTACTTCTAATGAAGTAATATATTTTCTTGTTATTAGTTTTCTTACGTTTTTTTTCTTAATAATTGACTTTCGCAAATTCTCAGTATATCCATTGATTGGAATATGTGTATATATATCAAGATTTTATATCGGTAGAAATTTGATTCAGATTCGAGCAGGATTAGCTATTGCAATAGCAATGACTTGTATTTATTATGCCCATAAAAGACAATTGTTAAAGTTTTTACTTGTTATCATTATTGGTAGTTTCTTTCATAAGACAATGCTTATATTGATTCCTTTTTATTGGATTAATAAACTTGATATAAAGAAAATACATGTTGTTGCTTGTTTGGTGGTTTCGTTTCTTATTGCTGCATTTTTAACTCCATATATTAGAATGTATATAACGGATATGGCCGTTGAAATGAATTATACTAATTATGTCGATTCTTATAAAGCATATGGTGTTGGACTAAGTAATCCAATGATATATTACCAATCTATATTATTGTTGTTGTTTACTTTTTACCAGAATAAACTACAAGATAAAATTGATTATTATACAGAAATTAGAAATGCCTATCTTTATTCTACGGTATTCCTTATTGTTTTGAGTCAATGGGCAATTGCTTCAGGAAGGCTTTCGACGATTTTTGCAACGTTTGAAATATCTATTATTCCAAGTTTTCTGTATTTATTTAACCATCATTTTCGTTGGGCAGCTTATATCGTAATAGGAATATGCATGTCATTGATATTCTATTTGAATTATAGTTCTCACGTATTTAATACAATTTAATGAGTGGGGTTAAATTCCTATAGATGAAAAGTTGAACCTTTATTTATGCAAGATACAAATACAAATCAACGCTTAGCAAGAAATACAATTTTGTTGTATTGCCGCATGTTCGTCATGATGGGTGTGGCTTTTTATACAACTCGTGTTCTTCTTCAAGTTCTTGGCGTTGATGATTATGGTATCTATAATACTATAGCTGGTGTTGTTATTTTATTTGCTTTTTTAAATAATGCAATGATAACTACAACCCAGCGTTTTTTAAACTATTATTTAGGACAAGAAAATGAAAAACTTGCCACTTCAAGTTTTTCTATGAGTCTTATTGTTCATTTCTTTATTGCCGTAATTATGGCTGTTTTAGCCGAGATTATAGGTTTATGGTTTCTATATAATAAAATGTCATTGCCATCCGAAAGATTTGACGCTGCATTTTGGTCTTTACATTTATCGGTCGCTATTACTTTCGTTAATATTATTAGATCTCCTTATAATGCTTGTATAATCGCATACGAGAAAATGGATTTTTATGCTTATATCAGTATAGTAGAGGCATTATTAAATCTTCTTATTGTATATGTTTTGGTGTTAGTAAATGTTGACCATCTTATTTTTTATTGTATTTTGTTGTTTATTGTAACGTTGTCAATTACATACGCTTATAAACTATATTGTAATCATCATTATACGATAAGTATTTTTAAATTGAAGTTTGATAGAGAGATGTTTTCAAGTTTGTTTCATTTCTCACTATATAGTTTGCTTGGAAACGCAGCCAATGTTGGGGCACAACAAGGAGTTAATCTCTTGGTAAATTCTTTTACCAATGTAGCCGTAAATGCAGCAATAGGAGTAAGTAATCAGCTAAGTCGAGGTATATATAGTTTTATCACTAACTTTCAAATAGCTTTCAATCCCATTCTTGTGAAGATGTATGCAAGAAATGAATTGTCGGATTTAAAGAGAATGATATGTCAAGTATCACGGTTTTCTTTTTATTTAATGGTGGTAATTAGTCTTCCTATTATTGTATATGCTAATGATTTCTTGCAATTATGGCTCAAAGAAGTACCTGTTTATTCAGCTGATTTCTGTCGGTTAACAATTCTCACCTTACTAATAGACACAATAGCGGAACCATTATGGAAAACAGTTCAAGCTTCGGGTAATATAAAACGCTATCAAATAATAACGAGTTTTATTATATTATTGAATTTGCCCGTTGCTTATTTTATATTGAGAGCCGGTTATTCTCCTGTATATATTTTTATTGCCAAATTCTTGATTAATATATTGGCTTATTTATATCGAGCATTTTTTGTAAAACAATTGATTTCATTTCAAGTTAAGATATATTTAAAAGATGTGATTATTCCGATTACAATTATATCTTTAGCTTTAATACTGATAGGATTTCTATCTTATAGTATAATTACTAATTACATTATATCAAGCCTTGTTATGTTTGTTTGCTCAACGATATTTATTTGGGTAATTGGACTTAATGCTCATGAACGAAAGTTTATCTTTCAAGAAATCCACAAAAAATTGCCAAGAAAATGAATTATTTTTTCAAGACATGTAGGCGTATCGTTAGCAAAACTTTAATATGGTTTGTCTATCCATTATATAATCTTTTTTATGAGACATTTCATTCGGATTATGTCTTATTAACGGCATCAGTTAATCCAATTATTCACAATTGGGGTGATGATGTGAGTAAGCAATTATGTAAACTGATTAATCCAAATAGGAAGTATATAATAAAAAGATATTCTTGGAATATATATAAAAAGGAAGATATACTCTGTATTGGAAGCATCATTACTTGGATGACAACAAAACATTCCACTATTTGGGGAAGTGGTATTGTTTATCCTAATAATGAATTGTCTGCATTTCCAAAAAAAGTGTTGGCTGTGAGAGGACCGTTAACACGAGATTATTTATTAAAAAGAGGGATAAAATGTCCAGAAATATATGGAGATCCTGCATTGTTGTTTCCACGATTCTATCAGCCAAGGGTAAAGAAACGCTATAAATTGGGAATAATTCCTCATTTTAGAGATAAAAAGAATAAAATTCTAAAATATTATAAGAGAGATGAATCTGTGTTGATTATAGATGTGCAGAATATTCATCCTTGGACTAAATTTATAGATGACATTTGCAGTTGTGAGAATATCGTAACCAGTTCTCTTCATGGGTTGATTGTGTCGGATGCATATGGAATTCCTAATTTGTGGGTTGAATTCGATAAAGGAGAATCCAAGAGATTTGCATTTCTTGATTATTTGCAATCCGTAAAACGTACAGAGGTAGAACCATATTTGTTGGATTCAAAGTTTTCAACAAATAGTTTGGTGGAGAAGTGTAAACCACATTCTCTAGACATAGATTTAGATAAATTATATTCTTCTTGCCCATTCTTATAAAGTTGTGGGTTTCTATTTAGAATTCCCTATTGATTGATTTATTAAATATACTGTTGTAATGGTTATTGGCATTAATTTCATTCCTCTATCTAAGGAACAAGGTACTGGCGCTTTTAGATATATACAATTAATGTTTAAGCAAATGGGGAATTATCATATTCAAGATTGTAAGTTTATTGTATATAAGCAAAAGAACATTTCTGAAAGATATCTCGCTATACCAAAGAATTTGAATGTTGAATATGTTAATGTACCAAATATCGGAACAGGATTAAAGAGGTTTTTATTTGAGCAATCTTTGTTTTATTTTTATCTGAAGTCTCATGATGTGTTTTACAGCTATTGTACTTCAATGCCTCTATTTCTTAAATCAAGGAAAATCTTTACTTTGCATGATGTGTATTTTTACTCCGAAAAAGCTCGGTATGGATTTTTGCAACGAAACTATTTGAAAGTTATAACAAAGTTATGTATAAGTATATGTGACAAAATTCTAACTGTTTCCAATTTTAGCAAAAATGAAATTATCAAATATTATAACGTCAATCCTTCAAAGATTTCAATAACATATAATTTTATTATTAAAGATAAAGATAATGTTGTCGATAACGTAGAAATAATAGATGTAGATGGTAAGCATATTGATACAAATATACCGTATTTCTTATTTGTTGGTAACATTCATCCTGGCAAGAATATTGTAAGGATGGTTAAAGGGTTTGAAAGATTTAATGATAGGGATAAACGATATAATTTATTAATATGTGGGAAGCTTGCAAATAGTGGAGATTCGATTTTAAATGTTATTTCAGATGCTTCAAACGTATATTATTTAGGGTATCAATCACGTTCAAATGTGGAATGGCTTTTCAAAAATTGTAAGGCTGTTGTTCTCATATCTTTATGTGAAGGTTTTGGAATACCACCTCTTGAAGGATTTGTTTATAATAAACCTGCTTTAGTTTCCAATGCTACAAGTTTACCAGAAGTAGTTGGCGATGCTGGAGTTTGTGTTAATCCTCTTGAAATCAGTGATATAGCTATGGGATTTCAGAAAATTGAAGAAAACTCGGATATATTTTCTTCATATTGTAGCAAACAAATAGATAAATTCTCTGCAACAGATTCTGTTGAGAAGTTTATGCAGGCTTTAAACATAAATTTCAAAGGATAAGTGACTAATTCTTTGGATTGCCTCATACTTTTTCATCTATCATTACAATAAAGATCATATAATAGAAAAGTGTTGAAACTATCTCAACAACAACTTATTGAATTGGTTAAAGTGGGGATTTGGGGAACCCCGTTAGATACTACTTTATTTAGGTCTTCTCATGTAGATTGGGATGAAATACTTTCATTATGTGACCAACAAACGATTGTTGGAATCGTTTCGGATGCTATTTCATTAATGCCACAGCCATTACGTCCACCAAAGAGTAAGTATTTTCAGTTTATCAAGAAAACAAGTGAGATTGAAAACGAAAACATCAGGTTATACGATGCTATTCCCAATCTCGTTAGTGAGTTAGAGAAAGATGGTATAAAACCGATGGTTTTGAAAGGTCAAGGCGTAGGTTTATGTTATAGAAATCCCTATCGTCGTACTTCTGGTGATGTGGATTTGTTTATAGGTTTTGATGCTAATAGATATTTTAAAGCCAAAGAAACTGTTGAGAGACTTGGAGGTAAGGTCGGAGAGAAAACAAAAGATTATCGTAGACATGCTGCATATATCCTGAATGATGTTATCGTGGAATTACATGGTGATATTCAATTGACAATCAGTAAATTGTTTGACAATACTTTTCATTCATGGATGGTAAAATGTTTCAATAATGAAGAGTGGGTAAGAAAGAAAGCTGGTGATACTCATTTATATATGCCGCCATATCGCTTTGATGCTATTTTCATTTTTGCACATGCGTTAAATCATTATATGACAAGTGGGTTAGGAATACGTCAAATTTGTGATTGGATGTGTTACTTAAATAAGTATCACGATAAAATAGATGTCGCTTTATTGCAACGTGATCTTGAAGAATTAGGACTAACTAAGTTTTGGAAGATATTTGGTTCAATGGCAGTATTATGTTTTGGAATGGACAAATCAAAGATGCCATTATTTGATGAACAATTCCTCAATAAAGGAGATCGTATCTTACGCCACATTTTCATAACTGGAAATTTTGGTTGTTTGCAACGTAAGAAACAACAAGTGAGTGGTAATAAAGTTTTAAAGAAGTTAAAGACTTTTTACGGACAACTTTTTGTATATTGGGATAACTTGTGGTTGTTTCCTTGCGAAACTTTCTATTGTTTTAATTATTTTGTGGTTAAAGGAATTAAAGATTTGAAAAAAGGCATATGATAGTATTTTCAACCCATCATTTTCTTACATGGGAGATGTTTTTTAATGGAGTATTATTACCATTCTTTAGTGCTTTGTTTTTTACAGCCATAGTGCACCCCTTTGTGGTAAAGATTGCCAAGGAAAGAGATTTGGTGGACAATCCTGATGCACGTAAATTGCAAAAGAAACCTGTTCCCGTATTAGGAGGTATTGCTGTTTTTTGGGGTATCGTAGTTGGTGCAGGATTTACAAGCTTGTTTTTTCATAGCAACGCATTATTTACTTGTATAGTAGCTATGACAGTCATGCTGTTTATCGGTAGTGGTGATGATATGGTGGGGATGAGCCCTATTGTTAGGCTATTCTTGGAAGTATTGGTTATCGCGTTTATCGTGAAGATGGATGGGACTAATCTCAATGATTTTCATGGATTGTTTGGAATCGAGAAGTTGCCAGTGTATTTTTCATTACCGCTAACGGCTGTTGCTGGTTGTGGTATTATTAATTCTATTAATATGATTGATGGCGTTGATGGATTGTCTTCTGGTTTCTGTGTTATGGCATGTTTGGTATTTGGCATATTCTTCACTTTGGCATTTGATGGTACCATGTCGGTGATGTGTTGTTTGGCTGCTGGTGCCTTGATACCATTCTTTGTGCATAATGTATTTGGAAAGAAGTCGAAGATGTTTATTGGCGATGGAGGTTCCACCATGATGGGAATGCTGATGGTGATTTTCTGTTTGCACATCATAGACAATGATTCTATGGTTGCTGAAAGTTTCACCAATATGGGAGTTGTTGCTTTCTGTGTATCGGTATTGTCCGTTCCTGTTTTTGACACGTTGAGGGTGATGATGGGAAGAATCGCAAAAGGTATTTCTCCTTTTAAGGCAGACAAGTCTCATCTTCATCATCTCTTTATTGAAATAGGTTTCTCTCATATCGGTACTTCGGTTGCGGTTATTACGCTTGATTTCATTAATATCTTGATATGGGTGTATGTATATTACGTATTGGAGTGGGGACCTACAAGACAGTTTATCACGGTGGTTCTTGTTGGAATATTCAATACTTATGGCATTTATTACATCGTTAGGAGGTTAAACCATGATAATTTAGCATATAGATGCTTGGTAAAAATAGCAAAAGTAAGTCATCAAGAAACTTGGGGATGGTGGCTCTGGATAAGAAATTATGTAGATAAGTGGTGATAGGATAAAAGTTGTCTTATCCAAAAGCGTCCGTTGTTTAGCTGATGTTATTGCTAAGCAACGGACGTTTTTTATTGTCTTTTTTTGAGATGATGCTTATAATGTCTAATTCTCTTCCAACCAATGATCCAGTAATTTCCTTGCGATGCTGAGTTTTTCGGGGATATGTGGGAGATTGTCTTTCTTGAACCATCTTCCTGATGACAGTTCACTCCTTTGTAAGTGAATCTCTCCAGAAACGTACTCTGCATTAAATCCTACCATCAATCCACATGGATAAGGCCACGGTTGAGAACCAAAATATTGTATATTCTTGATTTCCAATCCCGTTTCTTCACGTACTTCACGAACAACGGCTTCCTCCAATGTCTCTCCTGTTTCTACGAATCCAGCCACCAATCCATAGAAGTCTCCTTGGAAATTACGGGCATGTACTAATAATACTTCGTCGTTTCGACAAACAAGCACGATAATAGCAGTTGCGAGTTGGGGCCACACTTCTTTCCCGCAATTCGTACATCTTTTTGAAATGTCTGTGTGCAATTTCATCGGGGCTCCACATACACCGCAGAATTTCGTGTTGAAATCCCAATACAATATTTCTTGGCATTTGCCTGCTTTCAAGTATAATTCGTACGGAATTTTATAATAAGATTTACGCAACCCGCACATCTCATATTGGTCGGAATCAGTCAATGGCGTATCGATGCGAAAGGTTTTGACAGCAGTTCCGTCTTGAAAAGGCGTAATATTGTGGATGGTTGTCCAAGGCTTTGTATCAATGGGAGGTTTTTCACCGGAAGGGATGGTGTACGTTCCATCGTCTTGCTTTTCCAAAACAAGTTCGGTCTTGCAAAAGATAAACCAATAACAATTCATGTTTCCTATTTTTCTTGGTTTTTGAAAAGAAGAGCCCTGTCGCGTTCTGCTGCTTGTTTAACCCATTCTGCGGGAACGAATTTCCAATTGTTATTGGGTTGAGGGTCTATAACTCCCGCTTTTTCTATTTCTTTCATCAAGTAATATCGTTGGTCTTTTTCGCTCATCCATATTACCCTGCTTTTCAACTGGTCTTGGGGAATACCAGCGCCCAATGTCAGCAGTTCACCACCGCCATTTGCGCGATAACTGTTGATAGCCACCTTATACCATTTACTTTCATCAAATGGTTCTCCATTCGTCATCTGTAGAATATGCACTTTTTCGCCGTCTGGTTTAGTAACATCCACTTCATAGTCAATTCCTGCCGCACTATCAAAGTTGAACAAGAAATTCTTAAATCCTAAACGTTGCTGGTCATCTCGTGTCCTTTCCGTGAGAAGTAACAAGTGGTCTTCTGGCGATTTCATTGTGTTCACCCATAAGTCATAACTCATTTCAAGATGCTTGCGGATTTCCTCTCCAGTAAGACGCATGACGTAAAGTTGATTTTCATATCTATATAGGTTGAACATGTCGCTCATGAGAATATCACCTTTTTGGATAACCGCATTCAAAGAGAGTGGGGCATTGAAGGCAATATCGGCTCCTGTAATCTCTAATTGAAGATTAAGGATGAGGTCGGAGAATGCAGAACTGCCAAAAAAGGCATCTCGTGAACTAATGGATTGTTTTGCTTCGCCTATCTTCTTGTTTACAAAGCCGTTAATCTTGTCGATATGTGGTTGGAAATGAGACATGTAATCCTCGTCTATGGGTTCGTCGATGACATTGACAAGATTACCCGTGATGTGTTTGTCAACCACTTTCTTGCCTTTCAACGTTAACTCGATACTGGCGTCAGAAACGAAGACGGCGTTATTAGAAGGGTCAAGGCATACTACTTCTTTACCGATGCTGTTGGTCACAATATCGTTATTGCGAGTATGGTCGTGTCCATAGAATATTAAATCAAATCCAGGAACTTCCTTGGCAACCCTGATGGAAGCGTCTTCTTCGTATTCGTCAGTCGTAATACCACCTTCCTTTCCACTATGGAAAAGTCCGATGATGATGTCGGGCTTTTCTATTTTTTGAAGGTGCTCCATCCAATATTTGGCACTCTTAACCATATTATCGAAACGCATTCCTTTCCATAGGTCTTCTGTCAACCAATTGGGAATGGCAGGTGTCAACATGCCGAGAATAGCAATCTTTACGCCTTGTCGATGAAGTATGATATATGGAGTGACGTATGGTTTTCCTGTTTCCGTATTGATGACATTGGCTCCTAATGTTGGACAATTCAACTCCTTAATCCATTTGTCATATACATCATGTCCCGTTTCCACGTCGTGATTTCCAAATACTTGTGCGTCATATTTCATGTAATTCACCACTTCGGCGGCAATATTGGTGTCGCTCGTGTTGATGAAGTTATAGAAATAACACAAGGGTTGTCCTTGTAAGATGTCACCGTTGTCTAAGAGAATCAAGTTCTCTCCGTATGTCTGCCTAAGTTTGTTGACATAAGAACTGACGCGAGCTAATGAACCAACCTTTGGCTTTCGATTGATGAAGTCGTATGGGAAAAACACCCCATGAACGTCACTTGTTTCAATAATTCGTAAACTAACAGTCTTTTTTGCCATGACGGGTATAAAAATTAGCTGTGCTAAAATGCATAATGTTAGCAGTCTTTTCATAACGATTTAATTATTTATGGCAAAATTATATAAAAAAAACGAGATAAAGGTCATGTGGGCATGAATTTTGCTGATATTTTTATAAAAAAAGGAGGAATGTAATTATGGCATTTATCGATTATTACAAAATCTTGGGGGTTGACAAGAACATCCCTCAAAAAGATGTGAGAGAGGCTTACCGGAAGCGCGCAAAGCAATTCCATCCCGATTTGCATCCAAATGATCCGAAAGCCAAGGCTAAATTCCAAGCTCTCAATGAAGCATACGAGGTCATAGGTGATCCTGAGAAGAGGAAGAAATATGACCAATATGGTGAGCAGTGGAAGGATGCGGATAAAGCAGAAAGCGGAGGCTTTGGCGGTTTTAATTGGGGAGGCTCTGGCAGTGGTTCGCCATTCGAAGGCTTTGACTTCTCGTCGATGGGTGGCGGAGGTGCTTTTTCCAGCTTCTTTGAGAGTCTGTTTGGAGGAATGGGTGGAAATCGTTCGAAACACTCAACAGTCAATAGGGGAGTGGGTGACATGAATGCGACGGTTAACATCGATTTATATACAGCCATGCTCGGAGGAGAGGTAATTGTGCAATTGAGTAATGGGTCTAAGATTAAGCTGAAGATTAAGTCGGAAACTCAACCTGGTACCAAGGTGAGAATCCGTGGTAAGGGATATGATAAGGGAAACGGTACGTTCGGAGACTTAATCATAACCTATAATGTGACATTGCCAACTAATCTCACCGAGCGTCAAAAAAGTTTGTTACGTGAAATGAAAGGAGCATATTGAAGTGCTCCTTTTTAGGCTCGGTAAGAAAATGAAAAAAGTCATAATTAAGTTGGAAACAATAGCTTTATATGTTACAAGCCATTGATTTGTGTATTACAGACGAATGGTTTATAGCATACAAAGCTATCGTTTACATCGTCTAAAGCTATCGTTTATGCATTCGAAATGATATGTTTCTTATTTCAATCTTCTATTTACTAACAGATGAACAAATACAACTAAAACATCTGAAATGAGAGCGAGCGGAAAGATAATCAATCGAAAAACAGGTCGATAAAACGGGAGGTGTTAGGGGAGGTCTATGGGAGGTCTTACGGGAGGTGTTAGGGGAGGTCTTTTAAACTTTTCAGTTTTATAAGTCATTAATACTTAGGAATTTATGGATAATGACGGGAGGTCTTGGCGAAAAACAAGAAAAAGGCAATAATATGAAGATTGGATAATCACAAACCCCTATGTAATTACACTTGATCCCTCCCATTTCTTGTTCTCAAGTTTGAGGAAAAATGTAAGCGCAGACACGAACAATACATGTCTGCGCTTTTTGATTGATATGTTACCGAATGATTCTTAATTCTTCTTTGCCTTATCGTCTTGTTTCTTTTCTTCAACGATTTTGGTTAAGTCCAAAGCAACGATAGTCGTATCAGAATTAACTTTTGCGTTCATTCTATATCGGGCTTCTGGAACGCTCTTCTTGTCTTTTCTCTCTACGCGCTTGGTAGCAGTTACCTCAACGGCGTATTGATACTTGTTTTCTCCTATGGTCGTCTTGCTAATCTTATAATCACCTAACACATGCCAGATAATCTTGGAGAGTTCTGCTTTCCATACTCTGCGGAGGAATGCCGTAACATCGCCACGAGTAGCATTTGGTTGACCAAGGAAGTCTGACAGATTGTCGCTCACCGTACTTTGAATCTTCTTTTCGTCCTTATCGTTGATACTTTGGAAGAAACGACGAATCAAGTTATTAACCATTTGCTTTTCTTCAGGAAGGATAGTTGTTGACTTCATGTTTTTGATGGCTTCTTCTGCCGCATTCAAATGAAGACCTTGAGTATGTTCTTTCATGTAGTTCTCGTATGCCTCGACCGTATTTTCCTTAACGGCAACTTCCCAGTCGATGGAGTCTACCATCTTTAATACGTCGTTCTTGTGAAGTGACTTTGGATTTTTCTCCAAATAGTCAAGCAATACGGTCTTCGAACCACTTGCGATGGCATCTGTCCAATCCTTATCTATTTCTTCAAGTTGTTTGATTCGAGCCAAGATAGAATCTCTGTGCCCTTTAGGAGCATCAGGATGTTGGTCTAGATAGCTCTGCAAAACCATTGGCTCCTTACTGGTCATAGCATACTCGAATGACTCAACCTCTTGTTCGGTCTTGGTCTTGTTATAGAAATAACCGCATACGGCCAAGATGATAAGAGCCAATACGAACGCTACGATAAATGCAGAATAGTTCTTTTTCTTAGATGGCTTTTTCTTCTTGTTTCCGCCATTCCCGTTGTTTTCTTCCTCGTTAACGGCAGGTTCCAAGGAGTCGTCATCATTTTCTTCTTGTTCGTTAAACTCATTTTCAAAAAGATCTTCAGTTAACCTTCTTGGGTTTTGCTGGTTTTCGTATGGATCGGAAACCTTATTTGTGGGAATTGGACCGAAATTGGTGTGATGACAATTCGGGCACATTTCCTGGTCATATAAGTACACCTCTCCACATTGTGAACATTTAATGATTTTCCCCTTGATTTCCACTCCACACGAGGGGCATGTTGGTGCTTTGTCACTTATTTGGTGGCCGCACTCTGGACATTTAATGATAGCCATATATTTGTTGTTTTAAATTTTTTAATGATGTCTAAATCTTATCTCTCTTAATTTGTGGTTTCCCATAAACCGACTTTTGTCGATATATCCGTTTACGCCATTAATGTGGCCTTTTCCTGTATATTGCCACATCGTAACGTCTCGTCCATCAACCAACACAGGCTCTTTAGCCATGTATTGGGCAATCATGATTTTATAGTCGTCAAGCATACCGCCTGATAGATAATGGTCGTAAAAGTTAGCTCCCGTATATATCAAAGGCTTTTGCTTGTATTTCTTTTCCACCAAAATAAGGAATTTGCTTAAAGAATCCCTAAACGCCTCGTTCGAAAGACCGCTTTTGGTTTCCACATCTATCATTGGCACCAAATCTTGTTCTCCTGGTCTGCATTGTGCCATGAAGTTTCGCAATTGTACTTCTTGGGGCGTACGGGCTCGATAGAAATGGTAGGACCCCACTTTTAAACCATACTGATGTGCCAATTGAATATTCTGCTCATATTTTGCATCGATTAAATCGCCACCTTCCGTTGCCTTCAAATACACATAATACATTTTTGAATTATTGCCTATTGCTTCCCAGAATACATTGCCTTGATAGTGGCTAATGTCTATCCCGTGAATGTGTTGACAAGTGTCTTCGCATTGTATATAATAGCTTTGAGCATGTATATTGGCAATCGAAAATAATGTGATGATTATAGCGATAATTCTGTTCATTTTTCCTTCTTTCTCCTTTATTGAATGCAAAGATAAAGATTTTTTATTTCACTACCAAGAAAGAAGTTTAATTTATTCTTCGATTTCCGATAAACTTTTAGCAAAGTTGTGAAGAAGATTGCTGATAGTTTCTATGGGAGCATAGTCAACGTATCGAATGCTTCTTCGGATATTCCTGCGTAAAACCTTGGAATTGTTATGGACAAACCCAATATCGCTTTGACGGAAGTGCCATTCTTTGGCAGTTTCTTTCTCCGTACGTGCCAATGTCTGGATGGTTAAAGGATAAGCGGACTTTTCTACCTTCTTTACGAACGGAATTTCTTCTTCATCAAAACCGAAAACGGAAATAAGAATGCTTCCTTCCAATTGAGCCATTCTCTGTATGTGAAGTGAAGACAACCAGTTGTCTAACTTGACAAAGTCCACCTTGTCGCCTTTTGTTCGCAAGAAACTACCTATTTCAGTAATGTATTTCAAAGAGATGCCGCTATTAAGTATACTCTCTGTGTTTTTAACGATAATGTTTAGAAGGTCTAAAGTTATCATTGAGGCGTCTATATGATGTCTTTCCTCAGTTTGTATTTTCTTGAGCCTTTTCCTTAATACGGAATTGCACATTTGCGGAAGGGTAGTAGGTGTATCTTCGATTTCCTCTTCCATGAGGGAATCTACCAACGTTTTGGGAATATTGGCATTCTCATCGTAAGTATGATTCTTGATTCCTTTCAAGGCAATGTCTTCAACACCTTGTACTTTCACGATTTGGAAAAGTCGATTCCATTTGAAAGTAGACATGGGTTCAAGTGATTCGTATTCATTGAGAACACCTGAACGTAATAAACGAAAGAAGTTTCTCTGAATAATATCCATATTAACTGTATCGTTTTGGTAAACGGAATATGATTGATAAGATTGCAGCTATACCGATAGCATACGGATAATATAAATAAGGTAGGATTTCAATGGGATTTAGTTTTGAAAGTCCTGCTGCCATAAGTAATTGAGCACCATATGGAATGATTCCTTGCACACAACATGAGAATGTGTCGAGTATGGAGGCGCATTTCCTGCTGTCTACACCATATTTATCTCCTATTTGTTTAGCGATTCCTCCAACTGTAATGATGGCAACCGTATTGTTCGCGGTGCATAAATCAACTAATGCTACTAATATGCCAATTGAAAACTCTGCTCCACGTTTTCCATGTATATGTGAAGTCATTTTCTGGATGATGTAGTCTATACCACCAATTTCTCGAATGATTTCCAATAGTCCTCCAGCCATCATGGTGATAATGATGAGCTCACTCATACCTAACACACCGTCGTTCATGGCAGTGAACCATCCGAATATATCGTATGAACCATTGAAAATGCCAATAATACCTGTTAATATCAGTCCTATGGTGAGTACGCCCATTACGTTCATCCCGAATATGGCCATTACCAAAACTATGAAATATGGGATTACTTTAACGTACTCAATATCAGGTATATTGCTTGGTGAATGTACTCCTCTTCCTAAATATAAACATACAAAGAGAATGACAATAGCAGCGGGAAGAACGATAAACAGGTTGACACGAAACTTGTCACTCATCCTACATCCTTGGGTCGAAGTAGCGGCAACGGTTGTATCAGAAATAAATGATAGATTATCGCCAAAGAACGCTCCTCCAACAACGGTGGCCGTCATCAGTGGAATGCTGCCACCAGTTGTTTCACCTAATGCGGCAGCTATAGGAACCAATGCAACAATAGTTCCCACACTGGTTCCTATTGAAAGGGAAATAAAACAGGCTGCAAGAAAAAGTCCAGCCAAAAGCATGTTACTCGGTAATATACTGAGTGTTAAGTTAACCGTTGCATCTATACATCCCATTTGTTTTGCAGAATTGGCAAATGCTCCTGCCAAAACAAATATCCACAACATCAACATCATGTTTTCCGTACTTGCACCACGACTATAAATCGTAATGCGATTTGTGAGCGGAAAACCTTTAGATATGGTGATGGCATAGATACTGGCAATCATGAATGCAACGATTATTGGTACTTTATAAAAGTCGCCAACTATAATAGATGTGACTAAATAAAGTACCAAAAATACTGCTAATGGCGATAGGGCTAAAAGTCCTCTTTTGTTGCTAATCTGTTCCAATATCTCAGATGTACTGTTATAAGGTTACGCCATTCTTAAAGATGGAGATTTCTCGATAACCATTAATCTCGTTTCTTACTAAATCACCACTGGCAACCTTAATAATCAATTCTATGAACTTGCGAAGAAGTGCTTTCATCTCAACTCCTTCTAACAGTTCGCCTGCATTAAAGTCAATCCAATTAGGTTTGTTTTGGAAGAGCAATGAATTGGTGGAAACCTTCATAGTTGGAACAAATGTTCCGAATGGCGTTCCACGTCCAGTGGTAAACAATACGATTTGACATCCTGAAGATGCGAGGGCCGTTGCGGCAACCAAGTCGTTTCCTGGTGCAGAAAGTAAGTTCAGACCGTTTACCTGCAATCTATCTCCGTATGCAAGAACGCCACTTACGGGTGCGCGACCACATTTCTGAGTACAACCAAGAGCCTTATCTTCAAGTGTAGAGATTCCTCCTGCCTTGTTTCCAGGTGATGGATTTTCACCAACAGGCTCTCCATGAGAAAGGAAGTATTCCTTGAAGTCATTTATCATAGTCACCGTTTGCTCAAATAGTTGTGAATTCTCACATCGATTCATCAAAATAGTTTCTGCACCAAACATTTCTGGTACTTCAGTAAGGATAGATGTTCCACCTTGAGCTACCAACCAATCGCTGAATTCACCAACTAAAGGATTGGCCGTAATACCAGAGAATCCGTCAGAACCACCGCATTTCAGTCCTACACGCAAATGACTGATGGGGACTTCGGTACGTACATCTTGTTTGGCAACATTGTATAGGTTGCGAAGAATCTTCATTCCTTCTTCTAATTCATCTCCTTCGACCTTTTGTGTAACCAAAAGCTTGATTCTATCCTTATCGTAATCACCCAACAACTTTATGAACTCATCAGGTTGATTGTTTTCACATCCTAACGATAAGATAAGTACTGCGCCAGCATTGGGATGGAGTACGATATCGCGAAGAACCTTACGAGTATTTTCATGATCGCCAGATAATTGAGAACAACCATAGTTGTGGTGCCAAGCATGAATAGCATCAATGCCTTCACAACGCGTTTCTGCTTTCAACATCTCTACCAATTTCTCGGCAATACCATTTACGCATCCTACGGTTGGTACAATCCAAATCTCATTACGGATTCCCACTTCACCATTCTTACGCATGTATCCCTTAAACGTAAGGTTTTCGTTTTCGATGCTAAGTTTTTCATCTACAGGAGAATATGTGTATTCAAGAGAACCAGAGAGATTAGTCTTGATATTGTTCTCGTTTACCCATTGTCCTTCTGTTAAGTCTTCAATAGTATGACCTATAGGATAACCATATTTAATAATGTCTGTACCTTTTGGTGCATCTTTAATCAGCAATTTATGTCCTGCTGGAGTATCTTGTTTAACTTCAATGGTTTTTCCGTCAATGTTGATTGTTTCTCCCTTTTGCATGGGACGAAGGCAGACAACAACTGAGTCTGCAGGATTGATTTTTAAGAAGGCTGTTTGTTTCATAATGTTTTTATTTTAGTATTGTTATAGTTGTGTTCTACGATAAAATTCCACGTTTTCTTTCATAAGTAACTCAATGGGCATGTAGTTAATGGGCGTTACTTTCTTCTTTAAAACGATAGCATTAAAGAGTGTGTCAATACAGGAGTATCCTTGTTGGTAAGCATGTTGTGCAATTAAGAACGAAATACTACCTTGACGAACGCATTCTGCATTCTTCGCTACCATGTCATATCCCATTATCTGTGTATTTCTTCGGTTGGTCTTTAAGAGGAATTCACCTACGAGATGTGCCTTGGAATTCAAAGTTATGCAATGGTGAATTTGTGGATGAGCCGTGAAAAACTTCTCCAAGATTTGTTCATATCGTTTTTTCGTTGTGTCAAGAGGTAAATCAAGTTCGTGTATGGTTACCTCAGGAAAATGATCCATCATATAATGGCGGAATCCCACCTCGCGGTTAGCTTGTTGTTTGCTTGTCACCTTACCGTCTTTAGTTTGTTTCATCAACATGATTTCCTTTTCTTGTGAAGCAATCATCATCAACATCTTTGCAGCGAAGTAACCACTCGCGAAAGAATCTTGTCCAAAGAAAGATAATGGTTTCAAGTCGGGCATGTATGAGTCCAATAAGATAAAGGGAATCTCCAATTCATGTAGCTTGTCTGTAAACAATCGGGTTAATTCCAACGTAGATGGTACGATAACGACACCATCTGGATTCATGCTAAGGATATATTCGCATTGAGTCGTGAAATTCTCGACGTTTAAACGTTCATAATAGCAGAAGCGAATGTCAATGTGAAAGTCGCGTCTTGCTTCCATGGCTTTCTTAGCACCTTCTTCTATTTCTTCCCAATATGCTTCTGAATCGTGAGCGGGAATAAGCAAGAAAAAAGTGTATGAACGATTGTATGCAAGGGCGCTTGCATACATGTTTGGTTTATAATCCAATTCTTGAAGGGCTTTTTCTACACGTTCTCTGGCAGGTTTGGAAACATTGGGACGGTCGTGTAACACACGATCAACGGTTCCCACCGATACCCCAGCTCTGATGGCGATATCTTTTATTCTTATTCTTTCATTCATATTTTTGTTTTTATTTTGTGCAAAATTAGTAATAAAAATCGAATTGTGCGAATGCACAGCATGAATATTTGTCTTTAAATCGATAATTTTTGCGATTTTATTTTTCTTTTATGGAAATAATGAGTATTTTTGCGTTTGTAATTTATATTAATAATTGTTTAATAAACAAACAACTTGAAAAATGGCTAAAATTGTTACTTTAGGAGAGATTATGCTCCGCCTTTCGCCGCAAGGCAACGATCGTTTTATTCAAAGTGAATCATTCCGCATCATCCCCGGTGGTGGTGAAGCTAATGTGGCTATCTCTGTGGCTAATTATGGTCACGAGGCATATTTTGTTAGTAAATTGCCAAAGCATGAAATTGGACAAATCGCTGTTAATGCCTTGCGTCGTTACGGTGTGAATACACAGTTCGTAGCTCGTGGTGGCGACCGTGTTGGTCTTTATTATGCAGAAACTGGTGCTTCCATGCGCCCATCTAAGGTTATCTATGACCGTGCTCATTCTTCAATTGCGGAAGCTTCTCCCGAAGATTTCGATTTTGATGCCATTATGGAAGGTGCAGCTTGGTTCCATTGGAGTGGTATTACTCCAGCTATTTCTGATAAGGCTGCCGAACTCACAAAACTTGCTTGTGAAGCAGCTAAACGCCATGGTGTTACGGTATCAGTAGACTTGAACTTCCGTAAGAAGCTGTGGACGTCAGAGAAAGCAATATCCATTATGCGTCCTTTGATGAAATATGTGGATGTTTGTATCGGTAATGAGGAAGATGCAGAACTTTGTCTTGGTTTCAAACCAGATGCTGACGTAGAGGGTGGACAGACTGACGCTTCAGGATATGAAGGAATCTTCAAGCAGATGCGTGAGGAATTTGGCTTTAAGTATGTGGTTTCTACGCTTCGTGAGTCATATTCTGCTACTTTCAATGGTTGGAAGGCTTTGATTTATGATGGTAAGGAATTCTATCAGTCAAAGCGTTATGAGATTAATCCAATCATTGACCGCGTTGGTGGTGGTGACTCTTTCTCTGGTGGATTGATTCATGGCTTGTTGACAAAGGCTACACAAGGTGAAGCTCTTGAATTTGCTGTTGCTGCTTCAGCATTGAAACACACCATCAATGGCGACTTCAACTTGGTTTCTGTGGATGAAGTAGAGAGCCTTGCTGGTGGAAATGCCAATGGTCGTGTACAGCGTTAAGCATGTTAGTATTATGAAACAATTTGAATATAAGGTGATTTCTTCTGTAGTAGGTACGGAAAAGAAACTGAACAAATTGGGCTTTGAAGGCTGGGAACTTGTTGCAGTCTTCGATTGTCGTTTATATTTGAAACGTGAATATAAAATATAATAAAAAGATTTATCGATGGCAAAATTTGATAAAATAGCCGTATTGAAGAAAATCGGCGATACAGGAATGGTTCCTGTGTTTTATAATAAAGATTTGGAAACATGTAAGAATGTTGTCAAGGCTTGTTATGAGGGTGGTGTCCGTGCATTCGAATTCACTAATCGTGGCGATTTCGCTCAAGAAGTTTTTGGTGAATTGGTGAAATGGGCAGACAAGGAATGTCCTGAGTTGGCATTAGGTATCGGCTCTGTCGTTGATGCTCCTACCGCTGCCATGTATATCCAATTGGGAGCTTGCTTCGTAGTTGGCCCATTGTTCAATCCTGACATTGCCCCCGTATGCAATCGTCGTCTCGTTCCATACTGCCCTGGTTGTGGTACTGTTAGCGAGATTGGTAAGGCACAAGAATTGGGTTGCGATCTCACCAAGTTATTCCCTGGTGATGTTTACGGTCCAAATATGGTGAAGGGCTTGAAAGCTCCTATGCCATGGTCTAAGATTATGGTTACTGGTGGTGTAGCTCCTGAAGAGGAAAACTTGAAGTCATGGTTTAAGGCAGGCGTTTACTGCGTTGGTATGGGTTCTAAGCTTTTCCCAAAAGACAAGGTAGCTGCAGGTGATTGGCAATATGTAACAGATAAGTGCAAGGAGGCTCTTGGATACGTTGCTAAGGCTCGTGCATAAACATATTTATATTAAAGGCTCAATAGGACCTGTGTTCCTATTGAGTCTTTTCTTTTTGTCAGCTTGTACGAATTCTCGGAAGGATGAAGTTGACAAGTTAAATTATATTTCTTATTCATACCACTACAGAAACTTAGATTCTACACGTATTTATGCTGAACGAGCCATGCAACTCTCTGGAAAATATGATGATGGCAAGGCGGAGGCATACAATAACTTGGCGTTCGTCAGCATGGCTAAGATGGATTATGACGGTGCATACAAGTTACTCGACAGCATAAACACGGATAACCAGTTGGAATTGTTGATAGCGGATATTCAATACATGCGATTGTGCCAACGTCAGTCGAGAAACAAGAATTTCTATGATTATCGTGAAAATGCTTTGCAAAGACTTAACCGCATCAACGAGGAACGTGGTAGGCTTACTTCTCATCAACTCAAACGATTGATTTACGCTGAAAGTGAGTTTGCTATTGTTTCGTCTACCTATTTCTATTATTTAGGCTTGAAAGACCAATCCATTGATGCTATTACTTCCGTTAGGCAGAATAATGACCTTGAAGAAGACACGGCTCAATGGCTTAATTATTTATATAATGTGGGAGCAGGTGGTATCATAACTGCTAACACTCAAGAAGAAATAAATCAAAGTGAGTTTGATTATTTGTTGCGCTGCTATCAATTGGCCCTTGATAGCAGAATGCCTTTTTTTGTTGCCCAGGCATTGCAGGGGATGAGTGAACATTTGCAGAATACCACTTATCGAAACCAACTCATTCGTGATAACTTACCAGCCATTCGCTTTGTGAATGTCGATGAAATGCCGGAAAATCTTCTAGCAGGTAATTTAGCTCTCCGTGCGCTAAACATTTTCGAGGAATATGGTGATATTTATCAAACTGCGGGTGCTTATCGTACATTGGCGGAGTGTTATTGGGCAATTAAAGATTATCAATCTGCAGGCGAATGTTTACAAAAGGCATTGACCAATGATAGTGCCATCAATAGTGCCCCTGATTTGGTTGCCTCTATACGCGAACAAATGAGTTTGGTGTATTCTGCCATTGATGATAAGCAAAATAGTGACTATAATCGTAATTTATATTTGGATTTGCAAGAGCAAACCCGTCAAGACCGACAATTGGAAGCGCGTGCAGAACAATTGGAGCGTTCCTCCCGTTTGTTGAATGTGATGATTGCGATAGTGGTTTTGGCTATTATCTTGATTATCATCCTATTGTTGGTGTTCGACCACATGCGTCGTAAGAACGACAGGATGTTCTCGTTGTCTAATCTTCTCAAACCATTAGAAGAGTGGAGACAGGCAAATGATGAACATATGGAAGATGTGGAAGAGCAGTATGAGGAGATTACAGAAGAAATACAAATCGCACGAATGCATTTGCTGAATAATAAGAAGTTAAACCTTGAACAACGTGCGAAAGTATCTCTTGTTAATTCGGTGACTCCCTTCATCGACCGCATGATACATGAAATCAAGAAACTTTGCGAGAAGAATGAGAGCCAAGAACAACGCGAAGAACGTTACGCGTATATTTTTGATTTGACGAAGGAAATCAATGATTACAATGACGTTCTTACTCGTTGGATTCAAATGCGACAAGGTGAATTGAGTTTGCAAATAGAGAGTTTTGCCTTACAACCGCTTTTTGATATTGTTAAGAAAGGTCGTATGGGGTTCTTGATGAAAAATGTGGAATTAATCGTAAAAGATACTGATGCGGTGGTGAAAGCTGACAAAACTCTCACGCTTTTTATGATTAATACCATTGCCGATAATGCCAGAAAGTTTACACCATCAGGAGGCAAGGTTACCATACAATCAACAACGACAGATCAGTATGTAGAGATTTCCATTACCGATACGGGAATAGGAATGAACGAGGAGCAACTTGCTCATGTTTTCGATCATAAACCTATTATTGAGGAGAATGTTGATAATGGCCTTATTATAGACGCTAACAAACATTTAGAAGTTGTTAATGAAACTCCTTCGCATGGATTTGGATTGATGAATTGCAAGGGTATTATAGAGAAATATCGTAGAATCAGTCAGATATTTAAAGTATGTACAATTGATGCAGAAAGTAAAACCGGAGTAGGCAGTCGTTTCTTCTTTCGTCTGCCAAAAGGTGTAGCTCGTTCTGTGATTGCATTCATCTCCATTCTTTCACTTGTATCTTGCAACACGAATGTTAATAGTCTTGATAACAATAGCTATATAACCTTTAATCCAAACTCTCCCTATTTGATACATGCTGAGCAATATGCGGATAGTATCTATTCTTCTAATGTGAGTGGTAATTATCATCAAGCACTCAGATTTGCAGATAGTTGCATGATTTGCTTAAATAAATACTATCAATCTATGAATCCTGATGGGAAGGTGTTAATGGAGGCCTTTTCGTCAGATGCTCAGTTGCCTGCTGAACTTCAATGGTTTAGAAGCGAATTTCAAACAAACTACAATGTTATTCTCCATGTTCGCAATGAATGTGCCGTAGCTGCATTGGCTTTGCATCGTTGGGATTTGTACAATTATAATAATAAGGTGTATACACAACTGTTCCGAGAACGATCTGCTGATAATACATTGGATAATTATTGTCGTATGATGCAACAGTCAGAGACGAATAAAAACATTGCCATCATTATCTTGATTATTTTGATGGTGATGATTTTCCCGTTATATTATTTGATGTATTATCGTCATCGTTTGTATTATAGGTTTTGTGTAGAGCATATTAATAGTATCAACAATATTTTGTTGAGTGAAGTATCTGCTGAGGAGAAACTTAAGAAAATTGGTGAGGAATGGAATGTTAAGATGATGGGTGATGATAATCATCCCGTTTCATTGGAGAATGTTGTCAGTGAAATACGTCAGGCACTTACGAAAAGCATTGAGTCTGAAAAGCTTCAACTCACAAACATTGAAATTGCCTCAGATGAATTGCGAAAGGAGCAGTTTGAAAACGATAATTTACACATTAGCAATAGTGTACTTGATAATACCTTGAGTACATTGAAGCACGAAACCATGTATTATCCTTCTCGTATTGCCCATTTGGTGGAAGGTAGGGATACCAACTTGCAATCTATCTCTGAGTTGGTAGTCTATTATAAGGAACTCTATTCCATGCTTAGTGCTCAGGCTATGAGGCAGATAGAAGGTTTCGTTCATGTAGATGATGATATGTTGATGTATCTATTTGAGATTCTTCAAAAGGAAAATGCTGGTGAACGGCCTTCAAGAGAACTTATAGACAAGAACGAGAAATATTGTACAATTGTTGTACACATGTCGCGCTTGCATCTCACTACAGAACAATGTAGTCAATTGTTTACGCCGTCTACCACTAACGTCTCATATCTTCTTTGTAAGCAGATTATACGAGATTTAGGTGAAGTTGCTAATGCTCGCGGTAGTGGTATTCGGGCATTTTTGGCACCTTCGGGTGAAGTCATGATAGAAATAACAATAGCAAAACAAATATGGAACCATTCAAAGTTATCATCGTAGAAGACGTACCGTTAGAGTTGAAAGGTACGGAGGGTATTTTCCGTAATGAAATCCCTGAAGCCGAAATCATAGGAACGGCAGAAAATGAGCAAGTATATTGGCGGCTTATCAAGCAACAATTGCCAGACATGGTATTGTTGGATCTTGGACTTGGAGGCTCAACCACCATCGGTGTGGAGATTTGTCGCCAAACTAAGGAGACGTATCCACAAGTTAAGGTGCTTATTTTTACGGGTGAGATTCTTAATGAGAAATTGTGGGTAGATGTGCTTGATGCTGGTTGCGATGGTATTATCCTCAAAAGCGGTGAGTTACTCACTCGCGGCGATGTATTCAGCGTTTTAGATGGAAAACGAATGGTGTTTAACCAACCTATCCTTCAAAAGATTGTAGAGCGTTTCAAGCATAGTGTAAATGCGCAATTGTATCGTCAGGAGTCACTTATTAATTATGAGATAGACGAATACGACGAGCGTTTTTTGCGCCATTTGGCATTAGGATATACTAAGGAACAAATTACTAATTTACGTGGAATGCCATTTGGAGTGAAGAGTTTGGAAAAACGACAGAATGAGTTGGTTCAGAAATTATTCCCTAATGGTAATGCTGGAATGGGTGTCAATGCTACGAGATTAGTGGTACGAGCCTTGGAATTGAGAATATTAGATATAGATAACCTTCAACCAGACGAATATTGAAAAGTAAGTCGATAAAAATTACGCGAACCATTGCCATCATTGCCTTAATACTTGGTATTTCGCAGTTGGCATTGATACTCATCTCATGGGGTATCTCTGCAGCCGTGCCAGATGTTCACATCCATTCCTTAATAAGTAGTGAAGGTATTAGATGGTTCTTTGGCAATTTCACGCAAAATCTCGCCACTCCCTTACTTGTTTGGTTATTACTTGGGAGTGTCGCATACGGAGCGTTGTTGGAATGTGGATTGGCTCATGCTTTTGCCCATCCCAACAGGCTTACTTATCGTGAGTTGTTTGCTTTGCGAGTCGTATATATAATAATAGGTGTATATGTTCTTGTTGTTTTATTGCTTACGGTGGTTCCACATGCTGTATTGCTAAGCGTTACGGGTTCTCTCTTTCCCAGTAGTTTCTCTGATAGTATTGTAGCTATTATTTGTTTTGGAGTGAGTTTGGTTTCTGTTATTTACGGTAAAATGAGCGGTCGTTTACAAAGTCTCGTTGACGTTTTCAGTGCTTTAACCATTGGTATCACCTACACGCTTCCCTTGTGGTTGTTGTATATTCTTGCTGCAGAGTTGTATTATTCCATTTTGTTCGTGTTTTCGTGAAAGTATTTAACTTATAAAGATGCCAATTTTAGGGTAAATCATTTTTTATCCGCCTTTAAGTTTTTTTTTCTTTTTTCCTTTTTTCAATTGGGATATTATTCGTAACTTTACATGCTGAAAACGAGGAAAGAATGCAAGAATGGAGCATAATAATTGCTAACTTCTTGTAAATCAATTGAAGAAATTAAACGAACTAATTTTGTATCATGAACGAATTGGTAAAACACATTGAGATTTTGCTGTTGAGCAAGGATTGCGTTATTGTTCCCAACTTCGGAGGTTTCGTTGCCCATCATGTTGATGCTCACTATGAGGAGGGCGATTGCTTGTATTATCCTCCATTGCGTACAATCGGTTTCAATCCCCAACTGAAGTTGAACGACTCTTTGTTGGTGCAATCGTATGTGGATGCGTACGAGTTGAGTTATCCCGATGCGCTCAATCGCATAGAGAATGAAGTTAACGAAATAAGACAAAAGCTTGAAAATGAAGGCTTTTTCGAGATGGAAGGTTTGGGTTCGTTCACTATGAACAATGATGGAATACCCGAATTTGAACCTTGTTTAGCGGGAATATTAACCCCCAGTCTCTATGGTTTAAGTTCTTACGAAATTTCTTGTTTGCAGCAAAACATGGTGGATGTTGAAACCGAGAATGTAACTACTTTGGCAATGGAGAAATCCATCGAAGAGCCTCATGCCAAGGTTGTCAACATGAACTGGATTCGCAATGCAGCGATTGCATGTGCCGTTGTTTTTGCTTTCTTCATGATTCCTCAATTGAAAGTGGATAAGAATAATGCCACGGGCAATGTAAATACCAGTGTTCTATCGAGAATTATGCCGAAAGATATCGTGAATGGCACTCCCGATTTGTCTTCTGCCAGTCTCTCGCAAGGTGTTGTAGCGAGTTCTATGGGATTGATTGATATGCCCGCATTTGTCAAAAATTGTGGCAAACCAGATTTGTTATTTGTGTCAAGTGATTCTTCTAAACCCTATTATTCTATCATTCTCGCCAGTCATGTAACCATTGAGAATGCTGTTGAGTTCGTTAACCAATTGCATTCCATGGGTTATTCAGAGGCAAAAATCCTTTCCAAGGGAACAACTAAAGTTCTGTACGGACAATTTGATACGAAGGAAGAAGCTTACAACGTATTAATTCCTCTGAAGGATTCCGACAGCAACTTTGCTGATGCATGGGTGATGAAAGTTGAATTCTAATGAAGAGAGTTCGATGTCCTAAGTGCGACCATTTTATCATATTTGATGAGACCAAATATGAAAGTGGACAATCATTAGTTTTTGAGTGTACCGAATGCGGCAAGCGATTTGGCATTCGCATCGGTGTGTCGAAATTGCACAATACGCAAAAGGAAACCGAACCAGAAAAGGAAGTTGACAACACCGAATATGGTTCTATTGTTGTCATCGAGAACGTTTTTCAGTACAAGCAAGTGTTCCCGTTGAAGATGGGAGACAACATCATTGGCAAATACATGAAAGGCGACATTGTGGATTGTCCCATTGAGACAGTTGACCCAAGCATAGATCCCCATCATTGCGTAATCAATGTGAGTCATGACAAGAAAGGTAATCTAAAATACATCTTGAGAGACGGCCCGAGCAATACTGGTACCTTTGTAGACAATGAAATTTTGGGCGATAGGGAACGTCGAGTCGTTTACGATGGAACCGTTTTCTCCATCGGAGCATCAAGTGTTATTTTACGAACAGAAGAAACATAGAAAATAGACCATGAAAAAAGTATTGTTGTTTTTATTGTTGGCATGTTGCATGATTGCTTGCCAGGAAAGTTTAGAGAAACGTGCTGCGCGTGAAGCCAGTGAATATACACGTAAGAATTGTCCATCAGCCATTAGGGACAACGTCAGGACCGATAGTCTTGCTTTCGACGAAGCCACCCGCACAATCATTTATTATCATAGTTTATTCAATACACTTGACGATTCTGCATTTATAGCTAACCATAAGGAAGAGATGATTTCCCGATTGAATAATGCGCTTAAGCGTGATATTTCCTTGAAATCCTATAAGGAGGCTGGTTTTAATATCCGTTACGAATACCACTCGTCTACGAGTCCAAAATTGATTTTGCTGGAAAAGACATTTACCCCCGAAGACTATTCTAATTGAAAGAGGGAAACTTGAAATATAATCCTTGGAATACCAATTAAGTATTTCAAGGATTTTTTTTACACTAAGAATAGCAGTTGTAAAGCCACAATAAGCTGATAAGGAAATGAAAAAAACAGGCCATTAGGTTAGAAACCATTGCTTTATATGCTACAAACTATTCATTTGTGCGTTACAGACAAATGGTTTGTAGCAAACAAAGCTATGGTTTACAACATCTAAAGCTATCGTTTACGTCATCTAAATCTATCGTTTACGTGTTCAGTTTGCATGTTTTCTGTAAAACGAATGAACAGTATGTTTTACAGCTTTTATCCCAATTATCTGTTTATTACATTCTATTTTCCAAGAAAATCCAAACAAGATTTTGTTGGAACAATTCAGAACAATAAATCCTAAGATCCTTTAATCCTTAGAAAATATAATAGATAGCTCGGTCATGGGCGATTTTTCTTTTTTCCTTGACGATTAGTATTTTGACGGTTATCATAGAGCTTGGAGATAAGGTCTTGTCTGCCGATGCGTCTTAGTTCCCGTTCGATACCGTTTCTTTCTTCTGGTTTATACCAAAAGAAGAATTGTCGTTGCGCCAATTTTTCCTTTTGATTTTTTGCACTAAATACAGGTTCCAGCGTATAAGGGTTATATCCCGTATACCACATTTCCGTACTTACTGTCATCGGAGTGGGAGTGAAGTCTTGCACTTGTTCAAGATGAAAGTCCAATCTCTTGGTGATAACGGCGAGTTCTGCCATATCCTCCTCATGACAACCAGGATGGCTACTGATGAAATATGGAATCAATTGTTGTCTCAAATTCTCCTCCCGATTAATCCTGTCAAATACACGCTTGAATTCATTGAAGAGAGAGAACGATGGTTTGCGCATCAGTTCAAGTACCCTCTCACTAGTATGTTCGGGTGCTACTTTCAGTCTTCCGCTCACATGTTTACATATCAATTCGCGTGTGTATTCCCTTGCTGCCTCGTTGTTTTTCTCATCCTTAGAATGATGCAAGAGCAAGTCGTATCTGACACCACTACCAATAAAACTCTTCTTGATACCAGGTAATGAATCGACAGCACGATAAATCTCCAGCAAACGAGAATGGTCTGTATTCAAGTTTGGACAAATCTTCGGGTGAATACACGATGGTCGTTTACATTTTTCGCATGCTTTCGGATTGTTTCCAGACATCCCGTACATATTGGCGGACGGTCCTCCTAAATCACTCAAATATCCTTTAAAATTAGGCATCTCAATGACTTTCTTCACTTCACGTAAGATGCTTTCCTTCGATCTGCATGATATGAACTTCCCTTGATGGGCAGAGATGGTACAAAAAGCACAACCACCAAAACAACCTCTATGAATATTGACGGAATGGCGAATCATCTCGTAGGCAGGAATTCGCTTGTCTTTATACTTGGGATGAGGTAGGCGAGTGTAAGGTAAATCGAAAGAAGCGTCTAACTCCTCCGTAGTCAACGGAGGATAAGGAGGATTTACAACAGCAAATTTCCCGTCAACGGATTGGATGATTCTTTGTGCATGAATGGAATTGGATTGTTCTTCAATATGTCTGAAATTCTCAGCTTGGAACTTCTTGTTCTTCAGACACTCCTCATGACTATGTAACACAATGTCATCTGCCGTTATTCCTCCCTCAATGTGTGCCTTATCAGCAAGATATACCGTTTGAGGAATGGAATGGATTTGAGAGATATGTCGACCATTATCCAATTCCTTGCAAATCTCTGCCGTTACCTTTTCACCCATTCCATATACGAGAATATCGGCACCAGAATCACAGAGAATGCATTTCATCAGTTTATCTTGCCAGTAGTCGTAATGCGTCAACCTACGCATGGAAGCCTCAATGCCTCCCAAAACTACTGGAACATCGGGATAGAGTTGCTTGAGAATTCTCGTATAAACAATGGTGGGATATTCAGGACGACAATCATGTCTTCCGTTAGGACTATATGCATCTTCCGCTCTCAACCTACGATTTGCCGTATATTTGTTTACCATTGAGTCCATACAACCAGGAGCAATGCCGAAGAACAGTCTTGGTTTTCCCAGTTTTTTGAAATCACGATAGTCACCATGCCAATCAGGTTGAGGAACGATAGCCACCTTCCAGCCTTTAGCCTCAAGTACCCTTCCGATAACGGCCGCACCAAAAGAAGGGTGATCAACGTAAGCGTCACCCGAAAAAAGAATTACGTCGAGTTGTTCCCAACCGCGAAGTTCGCATTCCTTTTTAGTCGTTGGCAGGAAGTCAGATAGTCGAGGTTGATACGGCATCTTCGTTCTGCACTTCCTGTTTAGCTTTCCATTCCGTGTACAAAGACATCAGACGGTTCAACCCAAAAGCCTTCATGTTATTGTTGTATATGACATCCAGGCAAAGGTCAAGTAGATTCTTGTCGGTATTGGATTCCGATTCCAAGATAGACCTGACATTAAACTTGAGTTTGTCGAGTACGTCTTCGTCAATGATACCGTTGCTATCTACGAGGTTATCGAGCAAGGAATATTTGTCGATTGTTTCCAGATGCAAGTCTGTAATGTCGATACTTCGACTTCCTGATACGTTAGCTTGAATCTTCATGCTTATTTATTATTGGTTTATTTTACGAGATAATTAAGAATACCGCGCATAATGGCATTTCTTGTCGATGGGTCAATTATACACTCCAATGGGAATCCCATAACGAAACAACCATAGTCGCGACCTTTGTATGCCACTCCCGCATCGTTGCCATCACCATATTGCAAGGCGCAGAACGATTGGTTTCCAATTGGTTGTAGAATATCGGGAGCGTGAACGGCATAATGCTTATCGTTGAGTGTGCGATAGATATCGAAGTTCATTCCCAAACCTACCACTCTGGAAGTATTTCTCCCATACATGCTTCCGCCATATTTCACTTTGAGCACGTTAGCCATGAAATATTGTTCGCTTACATTTGTCATCATGTCGGAACCAACATACGAACCGCTAATGATGAGATTACCGTGGTCTTTCACGTATGAACGAATCTTCTCTTGCATGGTTGCTGAGAAAGTCTTAAATCTCTGAAGGGAATGTCCATCGTTCTTTTCCAATCCGAGAATCATGTCTACGCAATCGTATTTGTTCAATTTTACCTGTCCACTTTCAACGGCTTTGCTCGAACAACTAACGATATTGTATTTTTGAGCACTGGCAATAGCCTCGGCATGAGCCATTACATAGTTGAAATCATTACCAGCAATAAATTGACCAGCCATTTCATTGCCACTATAACCCAATCCTCCTTGTCCTTCAATACCCATTTTGTTGCGGTCGAAGCATTGTTGCTTTCCACTCCAACCAGCTGTAAGTCCGTAAGTTACACCTGGGTCTTTGCCTAAGTCGAATCCTTGCTTCGTAGATGTATTGATAACGGCAGGTGAAGACAGACGATGAAATCCATTCACCACCATCACCGTCTTTTCGGATTTTGGTTGGTACATTGCCGACAATACTTCGGTTGGAAAACTTTCGCCTCCCTTATTGATGGCAGCCACTTTAAAATGATACAACACGCCTGGTTGTAGGTTCATCGTACATGAATTAGACTTAACGATTTGTCCGTTGTCGAATCCTTTCTTGTTTATAGCGATGAAAAGCTTATATGAATGAGGCTTAGCCGATTGTTCCTGTTCATCATTTACCGCATTCCATGAGAGTTTCACCCTTCCTTTACCTGACATCTCAATATGGAAATTGTCGGGAGGAAGTGGTTGTACTACGTACGATTCTCCATGTTGGTTGGCAATGTATTTCAACACATTTTTATATATAGAGCGCGCGAGATGGAACTTGAAATAAGGATCTTGTCCATAAAGCATATCGGGGAAATTCTGATGTGATAGTGTCTCCAAGATAGCAGATGGCACTTCAGGACAACGAGTTTCCGAATAGTTGCGATTATATAAATGGCGACGTGTCCAATTTCCGAACTTATTCTTCATATCATGCTTTACGCCCGATAATAGATTCTCTGCCAGTTCGAAACTTGCCATACGAGAAACACCTGAATTCAATATGCCGTCATTGTAGTTCGTTGTGCAAATGGAGAGCGAACCAACAAGCGACTTACCGTCTGCATTATAACCTGCATCGCTATGTACGGCCAATGTCAGTTCGATAGGCACTTTCTTTCCTTGCATAGTGGGCATATAGCAAGAACCGCCGCCCAACCAATTCGTCATGTATGAACGAGTATTGATGTCGTCGCCGTAATCATCGGCACCATTCTTCGAACTATAGACACTATAAGGCGCGCCCGCCCATTGTCCGTAATAGCGAGAACCTTCCAATGCGCGTGGCAGACCGCTCGTACTTCCACCTCGTTGAATGTTTCCCATACCTCCACCAAATCTTACGGCATCGGTGGTAATCACTCCCGAAGTGGTAGAATAATTCGTAAGCACCACGCGATTGTTCGGACTACTACCAGCATCAAACTCAAATGTTCCCAAGTACACCCATGTTCCGCTACCCATTTGTTGGTTGACGCGGAAATACGTCATCTGTCCTTGGTGGCAAACTACGTATTGTGCATCAGGAACACTTTGGCTTACCGTGGAATAACTTACGTATACTGCATACTTACCATTCTCGGGGAAAGTGGGTTGATAGGATGCTTGACTGATACCCTTAACTTTCTTCGTAGTGCTAACCATGCGAGAAGTACCGGCAACAAAAGGGTTTTCATTATCCTTGTATGTTCCACCGTGTAAGGCAAAGCCAGCTACACCAGTGTTTTTCCATGCATTATTACCATTTGTTTCCTGATAAGAACCCGATTTCTTGCTATGGTCATTATCTACGATAATCTCATTCTTTTGCCAATCCCTTTCACGAGGTGAGAAAACTACGGCTCCCGCATTTTCCAACATGGGGATAAGATATGGTATAACGATGGTTTGCGTGTATAAGTCTTCGGTAGTGCCAAACAAGAACGGTCGTTGCCATTTCCATACACCTTGTTTCTTGTCGTAATACCTACCATGACTTGCCCAAAGGGAAATGTGACGATTGTAAAGACCATGAGAGATTTCGTTGGGACGAGACAGATTCTCTACCCATGGGTTTCCCTTGTAGTTAATCTTTCCCCACATTCTTCTCTTATCCGCATTGTCAGACAATCGGTTAGGAACAAGTTCTTCAATGGGAACTCCCGTGGTTAACACTTTAATATTATAGTCATCGTATGGGTTAGGCAATAATTTCTTTACCTTCTTATAAATCTTGTTGACCAAATCTGGCGAAAACTCTTGTGCGGCAAAGATGTCACTAACGGTGAATGACGCATTTCTCGTCTTAGTATTAATGTCGTACGACACCATCTGTGGTTGAACCTTAAATTCAGATTCGTTCGCCTTGAAAGTTTGAAAATAGTCTTTTAGTTGTGATTCAACATTAGTTGGCAGATACGCCTTTTGTGCCAATGCACTTGTCATGTGCATCAGCAAAATAACAAAAAAGAATACAATCGTTTTTCTCATAGTTAATCTATCGTCCCTATCGTAAACTTTTCGGGATGTTTTCCTTTAAAATCCTTAAAATATAATTTTATTTCTTTCATTTCCTCTTCCAAGTTACCCGTTGGAATCAGGCTCTTGGTACATTGTATCGTCTTCTTCTTGTAGTCTAATCCATAAAGCAAAATGGGGATTTCAGCTTTCATGGCAATGAAATAAAATCCCTTCTTCCATTCTGGATTTAATGAACGGGTTCCTTCTGGCGTAATGCAAAGATGAAAAACACTTGCCTTACTTGCCTCGTTTGCTAAGTTGTCGGTCATGCTGGTATGCTTGCTTCGCCATACGGGAATACCTCCCATGGCACGAAACACACTACCGAGTGGCCAGAAAAACCATTCTTTCTTCATGAGGAAATTGCTTTTCAAGCCTTCGGCCTTTGCATAAAGCTGTCCAATTGCAAAGTCCCAATTACTGGTATGGGGAGCAAGGCAAATAATATATTTATCGGGATGGTCAACGCTTACATTCTTTTTCCATCCCAAATGTTTGTACAAGAGCCAACTACAGAATCTCCTCAGCATAACTTATGATTCAAGGTTGATAATTTGATCTATAGCCTCGGAAGTATATTCATCAAAGTCCTTGAGGAGAACCTTGAAGTATTCCTTTTGTTTCATCCCTGGCTCTGGATGAGAAACACGGTTAACAAAACTGTTTCTTTCCGCGAGGAGAGTAGCCAAAAATGATTCCACGTTCTCCTTGTTGGGCTTGTTGCCATACAAAGACATGGCCACGCATTCAGAAATCAGCGCATCGAATACATTATTGATGTTTTTCTTTAAAACTCGTTTGTTACTCATAGTTGTTGTATTTAATCCTCCAAAGATAGCAAAAGAAATTGGATAATCCATCAAATTTTGGCAAAAAAGTTTTAAAATGACGATTTCTTTCCGTTTTCCTTCCATATATCGCAAAAAATGAGTAAATTTGCAAAGGATATATAGTGTCGCAAAATAAAGTATTACTAATATAATTTTAAGGTAAATGAAATTAAGTCTTTTACAAAAAGAAAGAGCTGCTTACCAACCGAAGTTGCCAAAAGGTCTTCAGGGGGCAGTAAAAGTGTGTGAAGGAGAACCAACACAGAGTGTTGGAGACCAAGAAGAAATTAAGGCGTTGTTTCCAAACACTTATGGAATGCCACTCGTAGAGTTTGTTCCGGGTAATGAAAGTTGCTCCAAGAAGATGAACGTGGGCGTGATTCTTAGTGGTGGACAGGCTCCTGGTGGTCACAATGTTATTTGTGGTATTTTTGATGGAATCAAGAGACTCAATCCTGAGAATCGTTTGTATGGCTTCATCTTAGGTCCTGGCGGATTGGTAGACCACAACTACATGGAATTAACCGATGAGATTATTGACAAGTACCGCAATACGGGAGGTTTCGACATGATTGGTTCAGGACGTACGAAATTGGAAAAAGTTGAACAATTTGAAAAAGGTCTTGAAATCATTCGTGAACTTGACATTCAGGCTATCGTTATTATCGGTGGTGATGACTCTAACACTAACGCGTGCGTATTGGCTGAGTATTATGCTGCCAAGAAATATGGCGTTCAAGTAATTGGTTGTCCTAAGACTATCGATGGCGACTTGAAGAACGACCAAATCGAAACGTCTTTTGGTTTCGATACAGCTACGAAAGTTTATGGTGAATTGATTGGTAACATCGAGCGCGATTGTAATTCTGCTCGTAAGTATTGGCATTTCATTAAGTTGATGGGACGCTCTGCTAGTCATATTGCTTTGGAGTGCGCCTTGACTTGCCAGCCTAACATCTGTCTCGTTTCTGAGGAAGTGGAAGCCAAAGACCAAACATTGAATGACATCGTTGAATACATTGCAACTATCGTGGCTAAGCGTGCAGAGCAAGGTAACAACTTCGGTGTTGTTTTGGTTCCAGAAGGCTTGATTGAGTTTATTCCTGCTATCGGTCGCTTGATTGATGAACTGAACGACTTGCTCGCAGAGCATGGTGCTGACTATAAAGACCTTGACAAGAAAGCACAACACGATTATATTCTCGCTCACTTGAGCAAAGACAATGCTGAAACATTCGCTACTTTGCCAGAGGGTGTTGCTCGCCAACTCTCATTGGATCGCGACCCACACGGAAACGTTCAGGTTTCTTTGATTGAAACAGAGAAGTTGCTTTCAGAAATGGTGGCTGCTAAGCTTGACCAATGGGCAAAAGAAGGAAAGTTTGTTGGTAGTTTCAACACGCAACATCACTTCTTCGGATATGAGGGACGTTGTGCTGCTCCTTCTAACTTTGATGCTGACTATTGCTATGCTCTCGGTATCAGCGCTTCTCAACTTATTGCCAATGGCAAGACGGGTTATATGGCTATCGTAAAGAATACGACCGACGGTACAGATAATTGGATTGCTGGTGGTGTGCCTATCACGATGATGATGAACATGGAGCGTAGAAACGGTAAGATGAAACCCGTTATCCGCAAGGCATTGGTTGACTTGGAAGGTCGTCCTTACAAGAAATTCCTCGAGCATCGTCATGAGTGGGAAATCGGTACATGCTTCGTATATCCTGGTCCAATCCAGTACTGGGGACCATCATCTGTAGCTGATCGCGCTACTCGTACGTTGATGCTTGAACAAGGAAAACAATAATATTCAATGTATCTATGATGTAGTAAGGGGAAATCCGTAAATTGCCTGATGATAAATCATTCACGTATGGAATGCAATGGCAATTTTCGGATTTCCCTTTCTTATATATATAAATAAGGAGTGAACAAGAAACGAATGACAAAACCAAAAGGTAATTCAACTTCTAAACGTGGTAAGAAGTCGAAAAATAGCCATTTCCTATCTGCTTTCTACAAGAAAAATTCACGTTTGGCTTGGTGGATAGGTGGTATCGGTATTGTCATTTTGTATATTTGGGCATTCTATTATTTCTTCGTAGGTCCTACTGGATTCAGGTGGAGAGCGTTGTATGGTGATGCGAGATACCCACAAGGTTATGAGATTCACGGTATTGACATCTCTCATTATCAAGGCGACATCAATTGGAGTAAGTTGAGACATTCTATCATTGAAGGATGTCCATTGCGTTTCGTTATCATCAAGTCTACGGAAGGTTCTACGCGTGTTGACGAGAAATTTAAGGATAATTTCTATCAAGCTCGCGAGCACGGTTTTATTCGTGGAGCTTATCATTTCTGGAGCAATAAGTCTAAAGCGAGAGAACAAGCATATTTCTTTCTTGAACATGCAAAGTTGGAAAAGGGCGATTTGCCTCCCGTGCTCGATATAGAACATTATCCGCAAGGCGTAGATTTAGAGGATTTCCAACGTGATGTGTTGACATGGTTGCACATCGTAGAAGATAGGTATCATGTGAAGCCCATTATCTATACCTATTTCAAATTCAAGGAAAAATATCTCAGTGCTCCCGTCTTTGATGATTATCCATATTGGATTGCCCACTATTATGTAGATAAGGTGGAGTATAAAGGACAATGGAAATTTTGGCAACATACTGACGCGGGGAAGTTGCCTGGCATTCGTGGATATGTAGATTTTGACATTTACAATGGTTCGTATTATGACTTGAAGATGCTAACCATTGGAAGCGAGGAAGAGGAATGGAATTTATAAACCTATCGTTTGCGAGGTCTAAATATATCGTTTACGAAGCCTAAAGCTATCGTTTACAACCGCTAAACATTATCACGACAAAACCAAACATGCCCATCGGTTCTCCGTTGTTTGTTGAACGCAATGCAAACCATGCTTTTCAGCTTCTTCCAATAATACGGGAATATCCTCTTCGTAAAATCCACTTAGGATAAGAATACCGTTTGGAGTCATTACGTCCTTGAAATGATGAATGTCTGCCATAAGGATATTGCGATTGATGTTGGCTACCACCACGTTGAAAACACCACTTACATGCGACAAAACACGAGAATCACCATGGAAAACCTCAATATTAGAAACATGGTTAATATCTGCGTTGTGCTTGGTATTCTCTACGCTCCATTCATCTATATCATATCCAACTACATCTTTAGCACCCAGTTTAGAGGCAACGATTCCAAGAATACCCGTTCCACATCCGCAATCAAGAACGCGTTTACCTTTTAAGTCCAATTCAAACAATTGAGAAATGACCATTCGCGTAGTTTCGTGATTGCCAGTACCAAATGCCAGCTTTGCATCTATGCCAATGTTCATTTGTGGATGTAGATTTTCCGGGATGGAATGCTTAGCGTCGTAAATCACGCATAAGTCGCCAATCTCGATAGGAGCGAAACCTTCGTTTTCCCATGCCTCATTCCAGTCTTTGTCTTCCACGTTTTTTATGTCGTAACTCAATTCCACTTGTGGAAGATCGAAATCTTCCAAGGCTTGTTTGAATGTATTCTTATCGAACAATTCTTCTTGAATGTAAGCGTCAATGCCGTTTTCGGTTTCCGCAAACGATTCAAAACCCACTTCTCCTAACGTGGCACAAAGCAAATCACAAATAGTTTGTTGATCGCTATCGCCAACAGATTGAATGTTAAAATTGGCTACAAGATATTTCATAATTATTCCCAATTATTATGCAAAATTACAAAAAATAGGGAAAAACCTATGCTTGTTTAGGGTTTTTCCTTAATTTTGTAGACAATTTCATGTTATTTTTGCATTGTGAATTAATAAAACTTGATGAAAGGAGCATAAAAATGAAAAAGTTATTTCTTTTAATTACATTATTGGGCTTAACGACACTTCCGTTGGTAGCACAAGAGGATGACATGTATTTCGTTTCTCCAAAGGCTGCTAAGAAAGCAAAGACCAAGAAAGCCTATGACGACTCTAAGCCTGCATATTATGTGGGTAGTAATCGTAGTGTAGACGAGTACAATCGTCATAAGATAACGAGTTCCTATCAGAAAATAGGTGTTGATAGTTTGGGTAATGACATCATTCAGATTCTCTCTGGAAACGAAATCTATCCTGACACGAGTTACGTAGATACCACGTTCATGGTTTCCAAGTACCTCAACAAGGATGATGATTATCGTTACACGAGAGATTTAAGTAGATGGGGTGATTACTATTATTATTCAATGCCCTACGATATTTGGAGATATTATGCTTGGCCATCCTATATGTATAGAGGACTATGGGGTTGGGATTACTATAATTATTATAATTGGTATTACGGAGGATACTATGATCCTTGGTTCTACAATTATTGGTATGGATACTGGTATCCTTGGGGTTATCCTGGCTGGGGAGGATGGTACGGATATTATCCATATTATTACCCATACTATTATTCCCACAACGTCTACTACGGTGGTGGATATGGTCATGGAGGACACGGACACCATAGTAATACCTATATTACCGGCTCGGGAGACATCAGAAACATAGGTTCGGGAACTCATAATCACAGCATTGCATCTTCTCATGGAGGAACGTATTCCGTTCATTCAAGTACCAACCACAATGCTTTCAGTAGAAGCGGTGGTAGTAGTAGCCGTGGCACTACTGCTTCAAATGCTACAACACGTTCATATACTACCAGCAATGGTATGAGATTTGGCGGTTCGCGTGCTACTACATATTCTGGTTCAAGCAGCAATTATAGCAGCTATAGCACACCAAGTTATGGTTCAAGTTCTTCTTATTCAGGAGGATATTCAGGAGGTTCATCAAGTGCAAGCTTCTCCGGTAGCTCAAGTAGTAGCGGCGGTGGCGGAGGAGGCGGCGGTCGCTCTGGTGGCGGTGGCGGCGGAGGAGGCGGTGGCTCCTTCGGTGGTCACAGATAGTCAGTTCCTCATCATCAGGTGTTAGTTCTAAAATGTATAATATATAAATATAATAAGGTATATGAAAAGGTATATGGCTTTGGCTGTCATTTTGATGACAAGTATGTCAATGATGGCACAAGAAACATACGAAAATACGAAGTTGGCGGAAACCGACTTAAATGGAACGGCTAAGTATGTAGGTATGGGTGGTGCTTTGGAAGCTTTGGGAGCCGACATTTCAACCATGGGTACCAATCCTGCAGGTATCGGATTATTCCGTAATAGTTCTATTTCTGCTTCGATGGGCTTGAGAAACCAGCAAGATGCACATACGTTTTCTCATGGATCCAAAACGCAAATTAGTTTTGACCAAGTGGGATTCGTCTATGCAAGTCCTAATTATGATGGTACTTCTTTCTTGAACTTTGGATTTACGTATCGTAAGAGTCGTGATTTCAATCAAATCATTAATGCATCGGCTGCATTGGACAATGCTTCTCAAAACAAGCTGAGTTATCAGAAACTTCGCAAAGGTGTATTTAGGAACATTACAGACCTTAATTATACGCAAGTAGATGCTTTCTACGTATCAAATTTGTTGTATGATCCAGTAGAAGATGCCTATTTCTATTTCCCAGCATCATCTTACCAATACAACCGTGCTCAAGAAGGATACATTGGAGAGTATAATATCAATATCAGCGGCAACATTAACAATCGAGTATATTTAGGACTTACCTTCGGTTTGCACGATGTTCATTACAAACATTATAGTGAGTATAGTGAGAAATTTGTTCCAAACGAGGATATGATTGAAGGCTTGACGATGATTGACAATCGTAAAGTTACAGGTACGGGTACAGATATTAAGGCAGGTGTAGTGGTTCGTCCCGTAGAAGAATCTCCGTTTAGAATTGGTGCTTATGTCCACACTCCAACGTGGTATGAATTGATAACTTCCAATCTGACAACCTTGACAGACAAATCAGTTTCCCTCACCAAGAACGAAGAGTATAAATTCAAAGTGTATACTCCGTGGAAGTTTGGAGTAAGCTTAGGTCATACGGTAGGCAATTCTTTGGCATTGGGAGCTACCTACGAATACACGGATTACAGCACTACTTCTGCTCGTATCAAGGATAACGACTATTATTATTCATTTATGGATAGATCGTATTCGTATTCCCATAAAGACGAGAATATGAACAAATTGACGAGAAGTACGCTGAAGGGTGTTTCTACCTTGAAAATCGGTGGTGAATTTAAGCCAGACCCAACACTTGCCGTTCGACTTGGTTACAACTACGTTTCACCTATGTTTGACAAGAATGGCAGTAAGGATGGAACAATTGCATCGCCAGGTAATTATTATGAATCAGAGACTTGCTATGTGAATTGGAAAGACACACATCGCATTACCGCTGGTATTGGATGGGCTGCAAGTAAGAACTTAAATTTGGACGTTGCCTATCAATACTCTACGATGAAAGGTGATTATTATCCATTCATGAATTGCTATGAGAATGGTGTGTCAGGACCACCGAGTGTTGAAGACAATCATTGTGATGCTGTTAATGTTTCTAATAATCGTCATCAAATACTGTGCACAATAAGTTACAAATTCTAATGGGAGTAGTGAAATAATGTTAAATACATGTTTTTTCTTGATTAATTTCAAGTAAATAATTTGGTAATACAAATATTTTCATTATATTTGCAAACGAAATAACAAAAAAGATTAGTTTTTTTAGTGGTTAATTTAGTTTTAGTAAGTATGTGAATGGAGCTTGTCGGGAGGACAAGTTCCATTTATTTTATGCCGTTTATAAAAATTTCATAAATAATGTATCGTTTCTTTTTTCTATATATTGTTTTTCGTACCTTTGCGGTCAAAAAATAAGCATGATGAAAATAAAACCATTACTTGTGTTGTTCTTGGCTACATTATTCTTTTCATGTAGCAATAAAGGAGTGTATTCTGGTGCCGATTCTGCCAAGCGTGAATTTAGGGGTGCGTGGATTCAATGCGTAAACGGACAATTCCAAAATTTGGGAACGGAGAGAATGAAGCAGAATCTAACCCAACAATTAAATGAATTGCAAAAAGATGGCGTTAATGCCATTATTTTCCAAGTTCGTCCTGAATGCGACGCTTTGTATAAGAGTCCATACGAACCGTGGAGTAGGTTTCTTACTGGCGTTCAAGGACAAGCCCCATCTCCTTATTGGGATCCATTGGAGTGGATGGTAGAAGAATGTCATAAGCGTGGGATGGAACTACATGCTTGGATTAATCCTTATCGTGCAAGGATGAAGAGTAGGATAGAGCCAGCACCTAATCATATCGTACGTACTCACCCCGAACGGGTGTTTGAATACGATGGTTTATACGTGTTGAATCCAGGTATTCCTTCCAATCGTGATTATATCTGCACAATTGTGAAAGATATTGTCAAGAGGTATGATATTGATGGTTTGCACATGGATGATTATTTCTATCCTTATCCAGTAGCGGGATTGTCTATTCCCGATAGCCGTGAGTTTGCCGCGTACAACAATGGATTTAAGAATATTGAAGATTGGCGCCGAGACAATGTAAACTTGTTTATTAAACAAGTCAACGAAGCCATCAAGAGCGTAAAACCATGGGTGAAATTTGGTGTTTCTCCCTTTGGCATTTATCGCAACAAGAAAAGTGACCCTCTGAACGGTAGTGATACGAATGGAACACAAAACTACGACCAACTTTATGCCGATGTCTTGTTATGGGTAAACAATGGTTGGATTGATTATTGTGTTCCTCAATTATATTGGGAAATCGGCCATAAAGCAGCTGATTACAAGACTTTGATTACATGGTGGAACAAATATACCGCTAACAGACATCTATATATTGGTGAGGATGTGGAGAGAACCGTGAAGTATTCAGATGTGGATAATGCTCAAAGCAATCAGATGCCTGCTAAGTTCAAGCTACACAAGCAAATGAAAAACGTAAAAGGTACCGTGCTTTGGTATTCAAGACTGGTTGTAGACGACTTGGGACAATACGGTAGCATGTTGAAAAACTATTATTGGAAGAATCCTGCACTTCCTCCATTGATGCCATTTATCGACAAGAAAGCCCCGAAGAGTCCCAGACACTTGGAAGTGGTGAGAATGTCTGATGGAAACACGGTACTTTGTTGGGATGCTCCTAAAGGTAAAAAATGGGGCGATGTAGCTGAGAAGTTTGTAGTGTATAAATTCGGTGCTGGAGAGAAAGTTAATCTTTCCGACCCATCAAAGATAGTTGCAATTACCAGCAATAAGATGCTCAAGTTGCCTTACGTAAATGGCAAGAACAAGTATACTTACGTAGTTACTGCACTTGATAGGATGAGCAACGAAAGCAAAGGAGAAAAGATAAACGTTAGGTTATAGTTTTGCAAATGATATGTTTAGCTGGTGTAAATGATATGTTTAGCTAATGCAAATGATATGTTTAGCGAAGACAAACACTATGTTTACAATTCCCTTTCGGCAGCTATATCTAATTGTTGATCTTGTTCCAATGGAAGATAACGTACTTCGTGGTCTTTGAGGAATATGTGGTTTAAGGTATATTCAAGAGAGCAAAGCGTTTGTTCTCTTGAATCCTTTTTAAGCTCACACTCCCAAACCACAATACAATGCCAACCCATGGTTGCCAATTGTTTTTGTACGTTTATGTCGCGTTCTTTGTTTCTATTGATTTTGTTTGTCCAAAATTCGGTATTCGTTTTGGGAGGTACGAAATCCTTGCAATCATGACCGTGCCAGAAACAACCATTCACGAAAATGCACGTTCTGTATTTGCGCAAAACCAAGTCGGGATGACCTGGCAATCGAGGACAGTTAAGTCTATAACGGAAACCACATGCATGAAGATAGCGCCGAACAATCATCTCAGGTTTCGTGTCCTTGCTATGGATAGAAGCCATGATTTTGCTTCGTTGTTCTTTGGTGATGCTTCCCATTCGTCAACTTTTTGGCAAAGATACACATTAAACCTCATATTTACAACTAATTTCTGCGCATTGAAAGATTAAATCTCATTTTTTTTGTGTAATTTTGCAGAAAATTACTTATTATGGGGTTATTTGGTTTATTTAGTAAAAACAAGAAAGAAACGCTGGATAAAGGTCTTGAAAAGACCAAGACAAGTGTGTTCTCCAAATTGACACGTGCTATAGCTGGAAAGTCAAAGGTTGACGATGATGTACTCGACAACCTTGAGGAAGTGCTTATCACCAGCGATGTAGGCGTAGATACTACATTGAAGATTATCAAGAGAATTGAAGAGCGCGTAGAAAGGGATAAGTATGTTTCTACTTCAGAATTAAACGGTATATTAAGAGATGAGATAGCTTCGCTTCTTGCTGAAAACAATACGGAAGATTTAGACGATTGGGACTTGCCAACCGACCATAAGCCGTATGTCATTCTCGTGGTTGGCGTGAATGGTGTCGGAAAAACTACCACCATTGGCAAACTCGCCCATCAATTCAAGAATGCGGGTAAGAAAGTATATCTCGGTGCAGCCGATACGTTTAGGGCAGCTGCCGTAGAACAAATCTGCATTTGGGGGGAACGTGTAGGTGTTCCCGTCATCAAGCAACAAATGGGAGCCGATCCCGCTTCCGTAGCATTCGATACGTTGAGTTCAGCCAAGGCAAACAATGCCGATGTAGTGATAATCGATACCGCTGGACGTTTACATAATAAGGTAGGCTTGATGAATGAGTTGAAGAAAATCAAGGATGTGATGAAGAAGGTTCTTCCTCAAGCACCCGACGAGGTTCTTCTCGTTCTCGATGGCAGTACTGGACAGAATGCTTTCGAGCAAGCCAAGCAATTTGCTGCCGTCACTTCAATCTCTTCGCTCGCCATCACCAAATTAGACGGAACGGCTAAAGGTGGTGTTGTCATAGGTATTAGTGACCAATTGAAGGTACCCGTGAAATACATAGGCTTAGGTGAAGGAATGGAAGACTTACAATTATTTAATAAGAGACAGTTCGTAGATTCGCTCTTTAACGGATGAAAAAGAATCAAGTTGATATTATCACGATGGGGTGCTCGAAGAATCTCGTTGATAGCGAGTTACTGATGAAGCAATTTGAGGCAAACGGCTATCATTGTGTTCATGATAGCAAGAATCCTCAAGGCGAAATCGTGGTTATCAATACTTGTGGTTTTATTCAGGACGCTAAGCAAGAGAGTATCAATGCCATTCTGGAGTTTGCCCAGGCGAAAGATGAAGGCAAACTCAAACATCTGTACGTGATGGGTTGTCTGTCGCAAAGATACCAGAAGGAATTGGAAGCTGAAATACCGCAAGTAGATAAGTTTTATGGAAAGTTCAATTATAAGCAACTTCTTACGGATTTAGGCAAGGCTGTTGATGAGTCATGTATAGGAAAACGACATCTTACTACTCCTCATCATTATGCCTATCTGAAAATCAGCGAGGGATGTGACCGTCATTGTGCATATTGTTCTATTCCTATCATAACAGGAAAACACGTGAGTCGTCCAAAGGAAGAAATATTGGATGAAGTACGTGATTTAGTGGCGCAAGGCGTGAAGGAATTTCAGGTAATCGCACAAGAGTTAACGTATTATGGCGTAGACATTGATGGTAAGCGACATATTGGTGAACTCATTCGTGAGATGGCAGATATCAAGGGCGTGAAGTGGATTCGCCTGCATTATGCATACCCCAATCAGTTCCCGATGGATTTATTGGATGTGATGCGTGAGAAAGACAATGTTTGCAAATACATAGATATAGCCTTGCAACATATTTCCGACCATCTATTGGATAAAATGCATCGACATGTAACGAAGGAAGAAACCATCCAATTGATTCGTCAAATCCGTGAACGAGTGCCTGGCATACATCTTCGTACTACATTCATGGTTGGATTCCCTGGTGAGACAGATGAAGACTTCCAAGAACTGATGGATTTTGTGCGTTGGGCAAGATTCGAAAGAATGGGAGCTTTTGCTTATTCAGAAGAAGACGGTACTTATAGCGCATTGAATTATCAAGATGATATTCCCGAAAGTGTCAAGGAAGAGCGTTTGGGTAAGCTAATGGCGTTGCAACAAGAGATAAGTGCTGAGATTGAAGCCGAAAAAGTAGGAAAGACATTGCCTGTTATCATTGATAGAAAAGAAGGAGATTACTACATTGGCAGAACGGAATACTGTTCGCCAGAGGTAGACCCAGAAGTGTTGATCAAGGCATCAACGAAGCGATTGAGAGTAGGAGAGTTTTATCAAGTTCGAATCATTGATTCAGAAGAATTTGACATATATGGAGAAGTGGTATGAACAATAAGGAATATATAGCAAAATTGTCACAACAAGCAGGACTTACGCAAGACGAAACACAGAAGATGGTTCGCCACGTGATTGATGCCATGGGACAAACCTTTGAAACAGGTGATTCCGTTTCTATCACTGGATTCGGAACATTTGAGGTAAAGAAACGATTGGAGCGCGTGTTGGTTAATCCATCAACGGGACAAAGAATGTTGGTTCCACCTAAATTGGTGTTGAATTTCAAACCCGTAGCTTCTATCAAGGAAAAACTAAAAAACGGAGGTAAGGAAGATGGGGAAAATATCTGATTTAGCAACGTTTTTGTCCAACAAACACAATATCAAGCAAAAAGATGCAGAGAAATTCATCTCGCAGATGTTTGAATTGTTGGGAGAAGAATTAAAGACAGATAAGCTGGTCAAGGTGAAAGGTCTTGGAACTTTCAAGGTGACTACCGTGAAAAACCGTGCCAGCGTGGATGTAAATACGGGTGAGAGAATTATCATAGAAGGCAGGGATAAAATCTCTTTCACTCCTGATGCTTCCATGAAAAACTTAGTCAATAAACCATTCGCACAATTTGAAACGGTAATCTTAAAGGATGGTGTTGACTTTGCTGAAATCGACAAGAAATACGATATGGAAGAAATGGATGAAGAATCCACGGAGGCAGAGGAAAGCGTAGATGCTGTTGAGACGATAGATGAAGTTGATACCGTTGATACGAATGAACCAGTTGAAGAGACCATTTCTGAACCCGTAACACCAGAACCGAATGAGGTTGAACAAACGGTAGATGAGGTTAAAGAAGAAATTGTCGAAGATAAAAATGAAAATGTAGTAATAGAAGAACAAGTAGGTAAAGCAGATATAGAAGAAAAAGAAGAAACTAAAGAAGTTTCAGAAGAACCTATCAGTCCAATTATCAGTACACAAGAATTTGAAGAAGAAGACGAAGAAGAAATGAAAAGATCGGAAGAATTAGCTCAAAAATTGCAACATACAAATAATATAGTCAAAGCACTTTGTGTTGCCATTGCCGCATTGGTATTATTAGGTATCATTGGTTTTTATTCCATGAACAATAAACTGAATGAAAAAGACCAACAGATAGAACAATTTGTTCAGGAAAAACAAAAAGAGCAAGAGAAGATAGAAGCAGAGAAACTTAAGTTGGCTAAGGAATTGGAGGCTTATAACAACTATGACGAACGAGTGATTAATGGTGATTACAAGATTGTCGGCATTGAAAAGGAAGTAACAGCCGTGCAAGGTCAGACCTTGAAATCCATTAGTAGAATGGAATTAGGTCCAGGAATGGATTGCTATGTTCAAGCCGTGAATCCCGACATTAAAATGGTACTCATCGGACAACAAGTGAAGATTCCAAAACTTGTTCATAAATAGGATGGTTTTTAACTTCCAACGAATTTCTATTATCATTGCTGATTCAAAAAATGAGTACATCAATCAATAACATAAGAAATTTCTGCATTATCGCCCATATTGACCATGGGAAATCGACCATCGCTGACCGTTTACTGGAACGTACAAATACAATCCAGATAACGGAAGGACAGATGCTTGATGACATGGACTTGGAAAAAGAACGCGGTATTACTATCAAGAGTCATGCCATTCAGATGGAATATGCTCATCAAGGCGAAAACTATATCTTGAATTTGATAGATACTCCGGGACATGTCGATTTTTCATACGAAGTATCTCGAAGTATTGCCGCATGCGAAGGCGCATTGTTGGTTGTTGACGCAACGCAAGGTGTTCAGGCACAAACTATTTCCAATCTTTACATGGCTATTGAGCATGATTTGGAAATCATTCCCGTTATCAATAAGATAGACATGCCTTCTGCTATGCCTGATGAGGTGGAAGATGAAATCGTTGAACTATTGGGATGTGACCGTAGCGAGATTATCCGTGCATCTGGTAAGACGGGAGAGGGTGTAGATGATATTCTCAATGCCGTAGTAGAGCGTATTCCTCATCCAGTAGGTGATGAAAATGCACCATTGCAAGCCTTGATTTTCGATTCCGTATTCAATTCATATCGTGGTATCATTGCTTATTTCAAGATTGAAAATGGTTGTATACGTAAGGGCGATAAGGTGAAGTTCTTCAATACAGGCATGGAATATTTGGCTGATGAAGTGGGTGTGTTGAAAATGGATATGATTCCTCGCACGGAAATGCACACGGGCGAAGTAGGATATATTATCAGTGGAATCAAGGATGCTAAGGAAGTGAAGGTGGGCGATACCATCACACATGTTAATAATCCTTGCGACAAGGCGATTGAGGGATTCCAGGAAGTGAAGCCAATGGTATTTGCTGGTGTTTATCCCATCGACCCGAATGATTACGAGAATTTGCGTGCTTCTTTAGAAAAGCTTCAACTCAATGATGCTTCGTTGTCGTTTACTCCAGAGTCATCAGTGGCATTAGGTTTTGGTTTCCGTTGTGGATTCTTAGGACTTCTCCACATGGAAATTGTACAGGAACGCCTTGATCGTGAGTTTAATATGGATGTGATTACTACGGTTCCCAACGTTTCGTACATTGTATATGATAAACAAGGAGGTTCCAAAGAGGTGCATAATCCTTCTGGTTTGCCAGAAGTAACGATGATAGAACACATTGAAGAACCATATATTCGTGCTTCTATCATTACCACAACCACGTTTATTGGTCCCATCATGAAACTCTGTTTAGATAAACGAGGCGAGTTGATTAATCAAGAATTTGTGAGCGGAAATAGGGTAGAGTTGCATTTCTATCTCCCGTTAGGTGAAATCGTTATCGATTTCTATGATAAGTTGAAGAGTATTTCCAAGGGATATGCTTCCTTCGATTACCATATAGATTCTTTCCGTCCGTCAAAATTAGCAAAGTTGGACATCTTGTTAAATGGTGAGTCTGTTGATGCACTATCTACCTTAACGCATCAAGACAATGCCGTGACATTGGGCAGAAGGATGTGTGAAAAACTGAAAGACTTGATTCCACGCCAACAGTTTGACATTGCCATTCAAGCTGCTATTGGTGCCAAGATTATTGCTCGCGAGACGATTAAGTGTGTACGTAAGGATGTCACGGCGAAGTGTTACGGTGGCGACGTTTCACGTAAGCGTAAACTTTTGGAAAAACAAAAACGAGGAAAGAAGAGAATGAAACAAATCGGTAATGTGGAAGTGCCACAGAAGGCATTCCTTGCCGTGTTGAAGTTGGATTGAGATAGATTACAAAATAAAGACCATAATTTATTAGCCATGGAAACAATAAGGGACATTGCCAGGGAATTGGCTCGAAAGTACAGTACCATGACTCACGTCGAACTCGATGTGATGGAGGATTTGCTTGTACCTATGAAATTCAGGAAAGGAGAGCAAATCTTGAAGGAAGGTGAGATTTGCCGAAACATTTACTATGTGCATCAAGGCTTGATTAGGCAATATTACCATAAGAACGGAAAGGAACTGACAGAGCATTTAGGGGTAGAAGGGACCATCTTTATGTGTATCGAGAGTCTTTTCAAGGAAGAACCCACACAATTGATGGTAGAAGCTCTGGAACATTCTATCATATACGCATTGCCCAAGGTGAAATTGGAAATGGTTGCCTTGCACAATGTCAATATTCAAATTCTATATCGTAAGATTTTGGAGGAATCACTCATCCTTTCACAAGTTCATGCTGATTTGGTCAGATTTGAAAGTGCACAAGATAGGTATAAGAAGATGTGCAAGCTTAATCCAGAGGTTATCAAGCGTACACCGCTTATCCATGTGGCAAGTTATTTGCAAATGAGTCCAGAAACATTAAGTCGCGTTCGAACTAATGCCTTGTTTGATAGATAATGTTAAGAGACAATAAATATAGCCGTGTTAAACTACTTTGTAGAATAACACGGCTTTTTCTTTGTTATTATGTGATTGCTTATCCTTCTTCTTGATAGAGGTATCGCTTGATACTCTTCTTAGGAGTCTTGGCAAATTCTTCTTCATGGATACGCATGGCGGAAATCTTGCTGTATGCTGGAAGTACATTATTGATTTCCTGACGATTCTGTTCCATGATTTTCTCCAAGTCATCATTGGTAAGACCCAAGTTCCTGGCTTCGTCATAATCTGGGTGAACGAGTCCAATCAACTTGTCACCTCTTTGGATAACCACGCTTTCCATAACGAGTGCCATAGAGTTGAGTTTGTCTTCAATTTCCTCCGGATAGATGTTCTGACCGTTCGAACTGAGTAGCATGTTCTTTGAACGACCCTTAATGAATACGTTGCCTCTTTCGTCTATCAATCCTAAGTCGCCAGTGTGATACCAACCGTCCTTATCAATCGTCGTGCGTGTTGCTTCTTCGTTCTTGTAATATCCCAACATCACGTTAAGACCTTTGGCTAAGATTTCGCCTGGTACATGCTGTGGGTCTGGACTGTCAATCTTCACCTGCATGTGGGCAACAGCCTTTCCACATGAACCTGCTACGAATTCATTCCAAGGCGCATAGCAGATGATGGGTGCGCATTCTGTAGCTCCATAACCTACTGTATATGGGAAGTTGAGGCGTTTCATGAAACTCTCTACTTCTTGGTTGAAGGCAGCACCTCCAACGATAATCTCATACAAGTTTCCGCCAAATGAATTATAAACTTGTTCGCAGATTTTCTCAATGACTTTCTTGTTGATGACAGGCATACTCAACAACAATCTCATCTTGTTGTTTTGTATCTTGGGGAAGACTCGCTTGCGAATGATTTTCTCGATAATCAATGGCACGGCAATGATAATACAAGGCTTGATGTCTGCAAATGCCTGTGCGATAATGGCTGGACTTGGAACACGCGTGAGGAAGAATACGTGTTTCCCCTCGATAAACTCATAGATAAATTCAAATGCCATACCATACATGTGCGCCATGGGCAAGATGCTAATCACGTTATTGCCTCTTTTCTCAAGGTGTTTACCCATTACCTGACAGGCAAAGTCGTAATTGCTCCATAGAGCACGATAAGGAATCATTACACCTTTGGAGAAACCTGTCGTACCACTGGTGTAATTGATGAGAGCCATGTCGTTTGCATCTTTTTCCTTGAAATAATTCACGTGTTCCTGACGGAAGTATTTGGGGTACTTCTTTCCGAACATCTCGTTCAAGTGCTCACGTGCAAAGGTTAACTTATCCGTGCGAGATACCAATAGGGAATAATCGGGAATATAGATGATACCTTCCAGATTTGGCATCTTGGTTGCATCGATAATAGTTGCTACCACATCACCCACAAACAAGAATTTGGCATCAGAGTGGTTCACAATGTTGTGAATCTGGTCTGCCGTAAACTCATGTAGGATAGGCACGGCAATCGCCCCATACGTCAACGTTGCTAAATACGCAACTGCCCAATGTGCACTGTTTCTGCCACAGAGGGCAATCTTGTCGCCTTTGGAAACACCGCCGTTTTCAAACATGATATGTAATTTCTCTATCTTACGTGCCACGTCATGATATTGTAAGGTGGCTCCTTTATAATCGGTGAGCGATTCACGATCCCAATTCTTGATGATGCTCTTCTCGATTAATTCGACAAAACTCGGTATTAATTCCATATTTTGTTTTTTTTATTTCTGATACAAATATCTCTTGATACTCCTCTTGGGAGTCTTCTCAAATTCATTCTCAACAAGTCTGATGGCAGAAATCTTGCTGAATGGTGGAAGGGTGTTATTCAACTCCGTGCGATTTTGTTCCATGATGTTCTGCAAGTCTTCGTTACTGAATTTCATGGCTTTAGCTTCTTCCATGTCTGGATAAACCAATGCGATAAGTTGTTCATTCTCTTGAATGACAATGCCTTCCATAACCATAGTCATCGAATTGAGCTTGTCTTCGATTTCCTCTGGGTAGATGTTTTGGCCGTTCTGACCTAACAGCATGTTCTTGATTCTTCCCCTGATGAATACGTGACCGTCTTCGCTCATGGTTCCTAAGTCGCCCGTATGATACCAACCCTCATTGTCAAGTACTTGTCGGGTAGCTTCCTCATTCTTATAATAACCCAGCATGACGTTAGTTCCTCTTGTCACGATTTCACCAGCAATCCTTTCTGGGTCATCACTCAATATTTTCACTTCCATGTGCTTTACGGGAGTACCACACGATTTGGGAACGAATTCCGTATAATGGCTGTAGCAAATCAGTGGGGCGCATTCGGTAGCACCGTAACCAACGGTAATGGGAAACTCGATGCTCTTGAGGAAAAGTTCTATCTCTTGGTTCAATGCTGCACCTCCCACGATAACTTCATAGAAGTTGCCGCCAAAGGCTTGGCATACTTCTGAACAAATGCGTTCTTTCACCTTCTTGCTTACCACGGGCATGGCAAGCAACAAACGCATGACATTGTTTTGTATCTTGGGGAATACGCGCTTTCGAATGATTTTTTCGATAATCAGCGGAACGGCAACTATCAGTGATGGCTTTACTTCGCGGAATGCCTCAGCAATCAATGATGGACTCGGTAAGCGTGTCAGGAAATAAATATGCATACCATGACAGAAACTAAAAATCAGTTCTACTGCCAAACCATACATGTGTGCCATTGGTAAAATACTTACCAAATCGGTGTTTTTCTTGACATGTGGACTTAAATAAGTTAAGCAGAAATCTAAGTTGCCCCATAGAGCACGATAGGGAAGCATCACTCCCTTAGAAAAACCTGTTGTTCCGCTCGTATAGTTGATTAAAGCCAACTCTTCTGGTTGGTCTTTATAATAATGTACGTGTTCTTTTCTAAAGAATTTAGGGTATTTCTCGCCGTATAGTAGGTTTAGGTGTTCTCTTGCGTATGTGATTTTCTCGGAATTAGATAACAATAGAGAGAAATCTGGCAAATATACGATAGCCTGTAGGTTGGGCATTTCTTGAAATGAGATTGTGGGTGCCACTACGTCTCCTACGAAAAGAATCTTGGCATCAGAATGGTTGACAACGTTGTGTATTTGTTCTGGAGTAAATTCGTGCAAGATAGGAACGGCAACGGCACCGTATGTTAACGTTGCCATGAATGCCACAGCCCAGTGTGAACTGTTTCTACCGCAAATGGCTATCTTGTCACCTTTCTTAATGTCTCCATATTCATATACAATATGCAATTTCTCTATGATGCGAGCTACATCATGGAATTGTAAGGTTGCTCCTTTGTAATCAGTTAATGCGTCTTGATCCCAATTGTCAAGTATGCTTTTTTCTATATACGAGTTAAAGCTTGGTATATTGTTCATTGCACAATCAAGAAATTTTTGTGCAAAGATAATATCTTATTTGCTCATTTCAAAAAAAAATGTGCAAAAAATGATGATAAAAATGATGAAATTTCGTATTTTATACAAACTGATAGTAAAACTTGTCCTAAATCTCACCAAATATATCCAATATTACACCAAGCTATATCTAACCAAACAATGCTCTTAATGCTTCTTCCACTTTTCTTACGGGATGAATATTGATACTATATTTGTTGTGACTCAGTCCTTGGAAATTGTATTTGGGGATGATGATGTCAGTAAATCCCAACTTTTCAGCTTCGGAAATGCGTTGTTCGATACGACTGATTGCTCTCACTTCACCGCTCAATCCAACTTCACCAGCCATACACCATCCTGATTCGATGGGGGCGTCTACGTTACTTGAAAGGATAGCGGCAATGACACTCAAGTCCATCGCCAAATCTGTAACACGTAATCCTCCTGCGATATTCAAGAACACGTCTTTTTGCATCAACTTAAATCCTACGCGCTTTTCCAATACGGCTAAAAGCATGTTTAGTCGTCTTTGGTCAAATCCCGTCGCTGAGCGTTGGGGGGTTCCATACGCTGCCGAGGATACCAATGCCTGTGTTTCTACCAAGAATGACCTTACGCCTTCCACGGCACTACTGATGGCAACACCTGATAGTCCATCGTGTTCATGTGTCAGTAATAGTTCTGATGGATTCACGATTTGACGAAGTCCCGTTTGTCGCATCTCGTATACGCCAAGTTCCGACGTATTTCCGAATCGGTTCTTCGTTGACCTTAGTATTCTATAAATATGGTGTTGGTCGCCTTCAAATTGAATCACCGTGTCTACGATGTGCTCCAATATCTTTGGTCCAGCTAAGGTTCCTTCCTTGTTGATGTGTCCTATTAATATAATAGGTATACCGCTTGTCTTGGCAAAACGCAACAAAGAGGCTGCACATTCACGCACTTGAGTAATACTTCCAGCAGAGCTTTCAACTTCTTCTGTTTCAATGGTTTGTATGGAGTCAATAACGATAAGTTCTGGATTTATTTCTGAAATCTGCTCAAAGATGGCTTCCAAGGATGTCTCGCATAAGATTGACACTTGTGCTTCGGCAGGATGAGGAATGCGATTGGCTCTCATTTTAATTTGAAATGCGCTTTCTTCGCCACTTACATAAAGCACTTTCAATTCTGGAATATTTAATATCGTTTGTAACGTCAATGTACTTTTGCCGATACCTGGTTCTCCTCCTAAAAGTACCACGCTACCCTTTACGAGACCGCCTCCTAACACACGATTTAGTTCTGTATCATGCAAATCATACCGTTGTTCATGTTCGGCTACGATGTCGTGGATGTTTTGGGCTACATTCCTGTTGGTATCTAAGTGCCTTCTTACTGATGTTGCCGCATTTTTGGCGGCAGCCATTCCCGTGTCATTAGATACTCGAAACTCCTTAAACGTATTCCAGTTTCCACAACTTGGACATTTCCCAATCCATTTTGTCGATTCTTGTCCGCAATTGGAACAAACATAAACAATCTTGTCTTTCTTTGCCATGCTACAAAATTAATAATATTTTTTGCTAAATTACCAAAAATAATGATTAATTTTGCATTATGGAAATCAAAATACATCCCATTATCTTGTCTTTGACTATTTTGTTTGTCTTTTCTTGTACTCCTTCAAAGGAAGAACAACGGCAATTGACTAGAAAAGAAAGGGCAGAACTGAAACGACAAGATTCATTGGCTCTGAAAGTGGCTGTTATGCCAACGTTGGATTGTCTTCCCATTTTTGTGGCGAAGGAGTGTCATCTGTATGAGCACTTTAATGTTGACGTTAGGTTGCGAAGGTTTAATTCTCAAATGGATTGTGACACCGCTCTCATAGGTGGAAGCGTAGAAGGAGGCATGACAGACCTTTTCCGAAAGAAACGTATAGAAAACAAGGGTGTTGCTTTGGATGTGGCTACTTCTACGAATGGCTCATGGCAACTCATTTCTAATCGTGTGGCACGATTGAAGAAGTTGTCTCAGATGGGTGATAAGATGGTAGCCATGTCTCGTTATTCCGCTACGGATTATCTCACGGATTACGCATTCAAGAATGTGAAGACTACTGACCCTGTCTTCCGCATCCAAATCAATGATGTCAATTTGAGGTTGAGAATGTTAACCAACAATGAAATGGATGCTGCTTGGTTGGCAGAACCGCAGGCTACCGTTGCTCGAATACAGAATTATCCCGTGTTGATGGATTCCAAGAAAGAGAATATTTCTTTAGGTGTTATCGTTTTTCGCAAGAAATCCATCAACAACCAATATCGACAGAATCAAGTTCATAAGTTTATCAATGCTTATAATTTAGCATGTGATTCCATCAACAAGTATGGATTGGAACATTATTCGTCTATTATCTCTCAGTATTGTTCTGTTGATGAGAATATTGTTCCTTCCATTCCTAAAATAAAGTTCTCGCATGCTGATAAACCAAAATACGGTGATTTTGAACTAACCGAAAATAAATAGAAATAATATAAGATTGTATGGATAAAACGACATTAAGACAATGGGATGACATCATGACCGACATCATTGAACGCAATAACCTCGGACATGCTATCAATAAGTTGCTTGTGATTACATATCAGAATCCACAACTCACTACGGATAACGAAATAGAAAATATCAGCAGGGATTATAGCCTAATGAAGGATTTCATGCTTCAAGGCTATCAAGATACCAGTCGCGATGATTTATATTGCCATTTATTGCGAAAGACCTATCGCGCTGCTTGTAATTTATTCGTTCGAATGCAGATACAAAGGGGAAACGGTATTTTTACACAAGCGAATAATTGGGTGGGTAAATTATACCTTACAACAGATATGATACGTAAGGGAATGGAAGGTTTTGTGCAAGACATGGCTTTTCTTTCTTTGGATCCTGATAATGTAGAGACCAAAAGCATTGAATTGAGAAAGTCACATACTTATTTCATGAGAAACGTGTTTTATTGGGTGCTGATTGCTCCGCAATGGAACAATGATGAAGCTGATGCTTTTACACAACTGTTGCTTTCTCCCACGATAGATATTAATGATGCCAGATTGGTAATTAGCGCACTCACGTTATCGTTGATAAATATGTTTGATGTCAACAAGTTACGCGTGTTAGTTGATGTCTACCTTCAATCATCTGATGAGCATTGTAAACAACGAGCTTTAGTGGGGATTGCCTTTTCCTTATCTCATTCTCGTGAACGAATTTTCCCTACTTATCGTCAGTTGATAGAACAACTCTGTGAATCTGAACAGGCTTGTAAGGAATTGTTGGAACTACAAATCCAAATCTTTTATTGTATGGATGCGGATAAGGACAATCAACAAATCCAAAAGGAGATATTGCCGAATATCATGAAAAACAACAACTTAACCATTACCCGTTTTGGTATTCAGGAAAAAGAGGAAGACCCGATGGAGGATATATTGCATCCCGATGCTACAGATAAGGCGATGGAAGAGTTGGAAGAGAGCTTCCAAAAAATGAAGAAGATGCAAGAGGCTGGTTCTGACATCTATTTCGGTGGCTTCTCTCAGATGAAGCATTTTCCTTTTTTCAATACCATCAGCAATTGGTTTATGCCTTTCTATAGTGAGAATCCCGAATTGCAGGAAGTGAGTATAAAACTCAAAGATACCAAGATGTTGACCGTATTATTGAAGAGCGGTCCTTTCTGTGATTCCGACAAATATTCCTTCTCATTGGCTTTGTCCACCATTCTTGACAAGATTCCCGCCAATATGCGCGAAATGTTGAACAGCGGTGATGCGATGATGATGGGAGCGTCTGATATGGATACTTCTTCGCCTGCTTATATACGAAGAATGTACCTACAAGACCTCTATCGTTTCTTCCGTATCTGTAGGTATCGTTCAGATTTCAAAAATCCCTTTGATTATACCTCAAATACAGATGCCTTTTTCTTTGCCAATCCCATTTTTGCGAACACTCGTTTGCAAGATAATGCTTTGGAATTGTGTAGTTTCCTTTCCAAAAGAAAAATGTATCGATTGCTGAGATTGGTATTGGATACATACCAACCCAAAGACAACTTAGAGTTTGCCTTATTGGAGGCTACTTTGTCATTACAGGAAAACTTGCATGATGCACAGGGTAAGTTCAAGGCAATACTCAACAAGACTCCTGATCATGAAGGGGCATTGCGAGGATATGCACAGGCCAGTTTTAATCTTGGAGATTTCCGTGCTGCTGAAGAAGCATATCAACGGTTGACTATTCTTTTCCCTGACAATAACCGTTATATGCTCAATCTAAGTATTTCCCAAATCAACAACAATCATGTAGATGAAGGTGTGAAGATACTCTATCGACTTGATTATGAGCAACCTAACAATATTTACGTGCAACGTGCATTGGGATGGGGATTGATGATGCAAAAGAACATTGAGCAAGCTATTGGCGTGTACGAGCGTTTACTCGCATCTGAAAATGCTATTGATTCCGATTACCTCAATGCTGGTTATGCTCATTGGTTTAACAGAAATATGGTACAAGCCGTAGCATGTCTGGGCAAATATCTTTCCATGCGTTCAAGAGAAGCACAAGATGATTCGGATTCATTGCTTGCACAAGCCTTTGATAACGACCGTTCCTTGCTTCAACTCAATGGTATAAGTGCAGTGGAAAGTATAATAATGCAAGACATCGTTTTAAACCCAAGCAAAAACGATGATTGATTTCACGCATACGCTTCTTGCGTGGTATGGTGCCAACAAGCGCGACTTACCTTGGCGAAATACCAACAATCCCTACTTGATTTGGTTGAGTGAAATCATCTTACAACAAACTCGCATTCAACAAGGGTGGGCATATTGGGAGCGTTTCGTGGAGCGTTTCCCTACAGTCCACCAACTGGCAGAGGCTACCGAAGATGAGGTATTGCGATTGTGGCAAGGGTTAGGTTATTATTCACGCGCTCGCAACCTACACACCGCCGCAAAGCAAATTGTAGCTATGGGGCATTTTCCCAAAACGATGGAAGAGATAAAAAGCCTAAAGGGAGTGGGTGATTATACTGCAGCAGCTATCGGTTCTATGGCTTTCGAACTACCAGTGGCAGTAGTAGACGGTAATGTGTATCGCGTTTTGGCGAGGTATTATGCTATAGATACGCCTATCAATTCTACGGAGGGCAAAAAACTCTTCCAGGAATTGGCACAATCTCTTCTTCCAACAAATCAAGCGGCTGACTTTAACCAAGCCATGATGGATTTCGGAGCTATTCAATGTATGCCATCTTCACCCAAATGCACAACTTGTCCGTTGATGGAAGGTTGCGAGGCATTCAGGACAGCTCGTGTAGCAACGTTTCCCGTGAAACTAAAGACGCTCAAGGTTAAGACACGCCATTTGCATTACTATTATATCCTCCATCAAGGTGAAGTGGCGATTCGCAGAAGAGGCGAAGGCGACATTTGGCAAGGATTGTGGGAACCTTACTTGGAAGAAGCCGACAATGAAGGATGGTTGTTGAATCAATTAATTAAACAAACAATAACCAATACCATGAAACTCCTTCGTACAAACGTGAAGCATGTTCTCACACATCGTATCCTTTTGGCAAACTTCACACTTGTCGAAGTAGACAAGAAGCCCATTCTTCCCAAAGAATATATCTGGATTCAAGAAGATAACATGCATAACTATGCTGTACCAAGACTCGTGGAGATTTTGTTGGAATCAATCCACGATACGCATTAATTTGGTACATTGCCCTTATATCATTCATACATAGTCCATGTACCATTCGTACATAGCTCATGTATCATTCGTACATAGCCCATGTACCATTCGTACATAGCCCTTATACGAAATAAAACTCATTTTAGAGTAAGATGTGAATCAAGTTTTTTTAATCCATTAATGTCTGTTATTTTAATAGAGACACTATGTTAAGTGGTGTATGTGTATAGTGCATTTGATATGTTGTATAGTCGTTTCCTCCAAACATATACAATCCTATGAATTCAGAAACTTTTGGATGACGATGGCATCAACGTAGGTGTTGCCGTTGAATGTCCATTCTTTTAGGCAAATACTTCGTGAGAATCCCAAAGATTCGAAAAGATTGAGTGAGATTTCGTTAGTGGCTTCTACGATGGCGTATAGTTGGTGCAGATGTACTACATCGTGGGCATACGACATGATTTTGCGGATGGCTGCATTGGCATAACCGAGATTGCGACACCCGTCTTTGATGACGATACCGATTTCCGCACGTTGATGTTGAGGAGAGAAATTCACCAAATCCACGATTCCTACCGTTTCGCCTTGTTCATTGTCAATCATCATCCTTACTTCCTTATCTGTGTAGATGTCGCCCGAAGCATGAGCGATGTAATCGTGTAATACATAGCGAGAGTAGGGCACATTGTTAGTTCCCACATGCCAGATACTTGAATCGTTCTCGATTTGGTACAGCAAATCAAGGTCTTCTGGTTCCATTGCCCTGAGTTTCACTATTGGTAAGTTCATTGGATAATCTCTTCTTCGGTGATGATAGTTTTTATGTTGTCGTGATAGGTAGCCAACGTGATATGTCCTTGAGGTTGGGTGGAGAATATTTCCAATATCCGCTCAAAAGGATAGGCGTTGATGTCGTAGATGATATAGGTCTTTTCGTTAGTTTTGATGGACAAGTCATGATGTCCATTCGGTTTGGTTTCGGCATCTCCAACGTAATACGTAGCATTCAATCCTTTTGATAGAATCAATTCCTGGCAATTCTTCAATGCCGTTTCCTGTCCGATAAAAATATATTGAGGAAGGGTAGTGTCGTGCTTCATCATCCCCAATGACTTTTTCACCTTTGCAATTTGCATCTTGAGTAGTTCTGAGGTAGCCTTCATGTAAATGGCAATCTTGATGGGCAAACTCACGAATGCGCTGACGTGAGCATAATGCTTGCGGAAGAAGATGAGCATGGCATCATAGAACACATGAACGTATCGGAAAGACGATTTCTGCGTGCTTTCGCCTTTATAATGAAGAATCTTAATCGGAGCATACCAACTCTCAAATCCCCCTTTCATGATACGATACGACAAGTCGATGTCTTCTCCATACATAAAGAAATCTTCGTCAAGCAATCCCACTTTGTTCAGTACTTCCCTACGAGCAAAGAAGAATGCGCCACTGACAACCTCAATCTTATTAGTTTCATTCCAAGGCAAATATCCCATGTAATAATGTCCGAAGCGTTTGCTTTTCGGAAAATGGTTGCATAGTCCCGTCATCTTACAGAAAGACACCCACGGCGTTGGCAATCCCCGTCGAGACTCCTTCGCATCCGAACCATCCGTTTTGAGCATTCTCGCTGCCATTGCCCCAGCATGAGGATGACTATCCATGAATGCTATGGCTTCTTTCAACGTATGTTCGCCGACAATGGTATCAGGATTCAGCAACAATACATACTCGCTTTCACTTTGTCGGATAGCGATGTTGTTGGCACGTGCAAATCCTAAGTTATGGTTACTATTGATGAAATGAACCCACGGGAATCGGGATGTGAGATATGGAACAGAGCCGTCTTTCGAGTGATTGTCAACCACAAACACCTCTGCATCTACGTCTTGCATGGCCCGCTTCAATGAAACGAGACATTGCTCCACGTAAAACTTCACGTTGTAATTGACAATGACGACCGTTAGTTTGTTCATCCCTCTACATCCGATTGACACCTATCCATGGTAGGTATGACAAAAAACATACACAAAAACAACATGATGCCCAGATAGCCGAACGCCACATTCATATAGAAATAATATAAAAGAACATTCGTGAGCATGGGAATGGCCAAAAGATATAAACGTAACATTCCCCAAGGAAGCAAAGCCTTTTCTTTTCTTTCCACTAATTTGGCATGGATGCGCTTGATTTTAAACAATCCCAAAGCTAATGGGATAGCGCCAAGCGTGACGATTTCCATCATGGTCAAGAAGACGAACTCTGAACTTTTCGACTCTGTGAATACACCAGTCGGAAAGATGTTGGTCTCGAACAAGATGACCAACAATAAAACCGTTGCTATTGACATACAGAAATATGCCATCATTTTCTTTTGAACCTTTTCCATATCAATTACCAAATGGAGTCCTGTTTAATATTGAACGCCCCAGTGTTACCTCATCCGTATATTCCAACTCGTTGCCTACGGAAATGCCACGAGCAATAACACTGAGTTTCACATGCGTATGCGCTAACTTGCGAGATATATAGAAATTGGTGGTATCGCCTTCCATCGTTGGACTCAAAGCCAAAATAACCTCATTGATATTGCCCGATTCCACACGTTTTACCAATGAGGCAATTTCGATATCGTTGGGACCGATACCATCCATTGGTGAAATGATACCACCCAATACGTGATAGAGACCATGAAACTGTTGTGTGTTTTCCACCGCCATCACGTCTTGTATGTTTTCTACCACGCAAATCAGCGAAGTATCCCGCTTGTGGTCAGAGCAGATAGGGCAGATATCCGTGTCGCTGATGTTATGGCAAACACTACAATACTTTACTTCGTGTGCCATCTTCACCATCGACTCGGCAAATCCGTCTACCTCTTCCTTGGGCTGTCGCAATAAATGTAACACCAAGCGCAAGGCAGTCTTGCGCCCGATGCCAGGCAATTTGGAAAACTCCGTGACAGCCTTCTCCAACAACTGTGAGGGATATTGTTGTTCCATTATTTCATTACCTTACGATACCAACTATAGAACCATACGAGGGCGATAACTAAGACTACCGCACTTCCAGTATATGATATCGTGGAATTCAATCCGAATGCCTGCTTTGAAATGAGGAGGAACGTAGAACAAACCACCGTCATGAACAAGGCAGGTATTAACGTGATGTAGAAATTCTTCTTTTGTTGAACGAGGTAAACGGTAATGGTCCACAACGTGAACACGCTCAACGTTTGGTTTGCCCATCCGAAATATTGCCAAATCACATTGAAACCATTTGGATTTTGCATCTGCCAAATCAACAAGGCAATGGCACATCCAAACATTGGGATACTGATTGCCAAACGCTTGGAGATGGAACGCTGTTCAATTCCGATAGCCTCAGCTACAATCAGACGAGCACTACGGAATGCCGTATCGCCACTGGTAATAGGAGCTGCCACAACACCTAACATGGCAAGAATACCACCGAATACACCTAACCAACCATTACAAATGTGATTCACCACAGAGGGAGCGTCGAAGAATTGCAACAATGTCTTACCGCCATCTACTTGTGACGTAAACTGTTGTACTACATCTGCACTTACTAATTCTTTCCATCCACCATAATAGAAGAAATACATGGAAACGGTAGCCCATATCAAAGCAACGATACCTTCAGTAATCATGGCACCGTAGAATATAGGACGTCCCCATCTCTCAGTCTTCATGCAACGAGACATCAATGGACTTTGTGTTGCATGGAAACCACTGATTGCACCACATGCGATGGTGATGAAGAGACATGGGAAGATAGGATTCTTGCCGATAAATGAATCATTTCCCAACCATGCAGGATTATCGTTGAAGTTGTATTCTGAGAGGTCTGACCACAATTCGGGAATGTTTGGCATCTTGATAAACAATCCAATCAACAATGCCAAAGCCATGAACAAGAGCGAGAAGGCAAACAAGGGATAAACCTTACCGATAATCTTGTCGATAGGCATCATCGTGGCTATGATGTAATAAACGAAGATGATGATAATCCAAATTATCTTGGTGCTATAGATGTTTGCCAAGATAATGGCAGGACTATATACGAAGACAACGCCCACCATCATCAATAATAAAACGGAGAATACCAACATGATGCTTTTGGTAGTCTTGCCTAAATAATGACCAACCAATTCAGGTTGTCCGCATCCTTCATGACGAAGACTCAACATTCCAGTTAGATAATCGTGGGTAGCACCGGCAAAGATACATCCCAACACAATCCATAAATAGGCGATAGGTCCATACCATGCACCCATGATGGCACCGAAGATAGGCCCAGTACCAGCAATGTTAAGGAATTGAATCATGAAAATCTTCCAACCAGGAAGAACGATGTAATCTACTCCGTCTGCCTTTGAAATAGCAGGTGTCGTTCGGTCGTCTGGATGAAACACTCTTTCTACATACTTGCCATATAACAAGTAACCAGCAACCAAGACTATTAATGCAATAGTAAAAGAAATCATTTTTTAAGTGTTATTTAATATATGTGTATATGTGATTGCAAAATCAATGATTGAGATGATTCACGTATTTTACGGGTTCGACAGTTGTCTTTAAGACATCAGCAATGTCTTGAGGCTTGAACTTTACGGGACCCTTCATGAATTCGGGTATATTGTAACTCTTCATCAGTTGACGGTGATAATCAGGATCGGCACTCGGTAACTCGAAAGGTTTCGCACCCTTTCCGTTCTTGTCTACATGTGCAATAAATGGGCGCGTAAATACGCCATCCGTCCTGCGTGATGAGAAGATAATCCACTTACCGTTGCTCGACCAAGTATGATAACTCTCAACGTTGTTGGAATTACACTCAGTCATCGGACGAGCTTCCATTGTTTCCAAGTCTATCATCCACAAGTCGGCATCCCTATGCCAAATATGGAAACATCCCCATCCGCCAAGTGTGAAAAGCAAATACCTTCCATCGGGAGAGATACGAGGAATTGTTGCACTCTTCGACATTCCTGCTGCATCGAATACCAATTCCTTTTCACCGAACTCGCGTGTTTCGGGATTAAAACTCTTTCTGTATATGCTATATTTAATTTCCTGTGCTCGTCTAATAGCTTCTGCCGTAGATACCGTATCGTTCTCGTATTCAAAATGAGCACTACAAAAATAGAGCATCTTACCATCGGGAGCCCAGAATGGGAATATCTCAAACTCTTGTGGGTCGTTCTCCACATTCATCACTTCATTTCTGTCTATATCATATACAATTAGGTCGCTTTCAGAATCTAACACCTCAATCTTGTTGATGTCGCGGGTATGGAAACTCTGCATGGTCTTGTTGGTAGAATATGCAATCAACTTCAACCACGGGTGCCATGAAGGATAAACACCAGCAGAAAGGATAGAGTCGTTGGCCATGTTAACCTTCTTGATGTTTCCGTCGTAAGCCACAACCGTACCGCCACTCTTCTGACGTGCATGGAATTGGAACCTGTTAGGGTTTTGCAATTGGTAATTATGACAATTGATGCATTGGCCATTTACTTCGTCGCCAATCAACATGTTATCGTAAATCACGCTTTCGTCATAGTTTTCCAAGCATCTTTGGTTGATGGTCAGTTCCTCATACGTCACGTATGAAGGCGAAATCAGACGATAACTGATATATGAGTCTATTGAGTCTGGTGAAACGTATATCTTGAAAGGCCTGAATTTCGTCCACGTTTCATTATCTTTGTTTTGCCAATACACCTCAACCAGAATGGCGGAACCTTTTGCCTTTTCGGTGAGTGATTTCCATGCATCCATTTCGGGTTGTGCTTTCAATCCACCGCAAACAATCTCCTCGTTACCAAAAGAATAACGAGTTACCATGTCTTTCACTGGTGCAGCAACCTTTTCTACTTGCAATTCGAAAGATAGGGGAGCAATATTGACGGGGATAGTCACGTCTTGATAGGTGGGATAGATAGGTGCTATGTTGTTACTCGTGGTAAAAGTGTCGGGAATACTTGTTCGATTACAAGCTACGAGGCACAACACAACGATTATCGACAGTATATAATGAATCTTTTTCATCTGCTTAATAAGATTTTTGGTTGCGAGTAAAGAAATATTCAAAGTAGAACGTACCACCGAAGCGGTCATACATCAATGGTTTCATTTGCTCTTCTGTCATTCCAGCATGTGTTTGGGCCGCCGCCATGAAGTCGTTATAAGAATCTACTACATCCTTATCGAATGGCATCTTACTGATATCAATCTTGTTTTCGAGATGTCCATAGAGATAAGCGGCCTCTTGGTAATGCTTCGGCATGTGTTTGTCAGGATGCAAAGTTGCATAATGGAAGAAGCGTGGCCAGAAGATATCTATGTCTTTCATCTGTAATGCAGCCAAGAGAGTCTGTTCTTGGAACATGGGATTCTTTCCGTCAGAATGAGCGAATGTGTTCAAGAGATAAATCTCTATCAAGGTGTTGTCGCTTGTCAATACATCTTCCGGACTTAACATGTTAAAGATTGGCCCTAATTCCTTATCTTTCTTTATCAAGGCTGGATTTTTCACCATTGGCTCATATTTTTCTGCCCATTCAGCATAGTATTTCGTCTTCTTCAAGATGTCGATGTACTTTTTTGCCACAACGTATTCGCCATTGACCAAAGAGCATTTGAGCATGTACTTGAAATATTCTATGCGCCATCCAAATTCAACACCATCTTCCAAACACCAACGATAACAGAAATTTGTCTGTCCATAATGCAGATAAAGCATCTTGCCACCTGTCTGTGTCATTCTTACAGAGAAGGGAGCAACGCAACGCTTGTCGCCATTTTTAAATAGGTACATCTCATCACCTTGTCTACCTTCACGGAACAAAGCGAGATTCTTCATCATCCACATCATTCTCGTAGGTTCTTCCCAATTACGAGCCATGTCTATGATACCATCCCAATCAAGGTTCTCTGCACAATGGTTCATCTCCAATTCGGTATGGAAGTTCTTATCCTTATACCAGAAGTGATAAGTAGCGAAAACGATAATGGCCAATGCGAATATTTGAGAGATAGCCCACACGTTTATGCGCTTTACCGTTGTCTGTCGGTTCTTGCTAAATAGTAAACTGGCAACGATAACGAAGGCAACCAATAAATAAAAAGGAATGTAATAGGCATAATAGTCATCATCGATGCGGAATAAAGGCAATCCTGTCCAGTAGATATTGATGATGTTGGTTTCGTAGAAGACCATTCTATAATAGAACAATGGTATTGCTGCAATGGCTAATACCGCTACGATGGAGTTGATGACCTTTTGCGTCATGTTCATCTCCGCTAATTTCCATGTGATGACACCCATTCCCAATGCGGCAAGTAATCCGTAAAAACCAAACAAGGGATAGGCAATCAGCGTGGAAATAATAATAAATAATGTGTGGAGATAGTATTTGTTTGGTAAACTACGATAAGCCCAAATCAATGCGGTTACGACAGACATGCCTATCGTAGAAGCAAAGTAATAACCACGCATCTTGAGATAGAAAAGCCAATATCCTATCATGAAATCGGCAATCACCAATATCGCCACGGGAACAAGCACGGCAACAATCCACTTGTTGGGAATGTTGAATGCTTTCTTGGTGAGCCACATCAGCAATGCCCACCATAAGCAAAGGAACAATACGCCTATCCATTGGTGATAGAAATATTGCGTGAAATAGGTTCCCAACCATGTAAGCATTCCACCCGATGACACCATACATTGCTTGAAGAATAGGGGAGTGTAAAGGAATAAGTTGTACTCTTGAATCTTGAAAAGCAACGCATGTTCATACGTTAGCATGACTATACCCAATATCACTAATATGGCAAGCGGCAACAAGAGGGATAATATTCGCAAAGAAGAGTCGGTAATGACTCTTTCTACCTTCTTTGTTTGTGCTTTTGGCGTATTTTTCTTTTTCTTGTTATTTTTCATAACACGAATCTTTTTATTTTAATGGGCAAAGTTAGTAAAAATTCTTCATTGGAACAAAGCTTAGGGATATTATTTTTACGAAGAGTGGTAATGTAATATGTTCCAATTAAATCTCTTTTCATACAACATCCCATTCGTAAGTGTCATAACAAATGGCGCGACCGCCAAATCCTTCTTTTTGAAAGAGCAATTGTGTGTTGAGTTCGGTGTAAGTATGTGTGGTTGACTTCCCGAAATCAAAAAACCTTAAGTCTTTATATCGTTGAAGGATGAGTTCTTCAAATAATAAGTCGAGCGCACATAATTCCTTTCCTTTTTTATTGGCAGAGATATATTGCACATGAACCACTTGCGGAGTGATATACAGTATACATCCGCCAAGAACTAAATCTTGTTGTTGTACTAAATATAACTTTATCTCGTTAGGAAAACGACTCTTCAACAAAAGCAATTCATCCAATGAATGCACAGGACTAATATGATATTTCTCTTGGAGATTGTCGTGGAGAATTTGCCAAAATGCGGCATAGTTATCACTCTCGTAGATAGCCAATTGATTCCTCTTTGCCTTTCTGATACCAGATTTGCGAGATTCTGGAAACGGTATGTGATGGTCGTTGACGATAGTAGACGACAAGTCTCTCGATGTTAGTTGCGCTTGGCAACAAACTGTCAATGCGTAGAGATCTTCCTCTGCAGGAATGACGTGATAGATAGATGGTGTGGGTTTGTATTCTACGTGTTTGATGCCCATTTGTACGAGGTAAGCATTGAGTTCCGTAAACAATTGAAAAACCATGCTCCCCGTACAATGTTCATCCATAATCAGTCCACCGTAAGTCAACCCTTGATGTGAATAAAGCGTATTGCCTACGATGTTGGCTGGTAATAAAGCGTATATACGATTCTTTCTGAAAAACACCAAAGAACAATCCTCGAATCTATCTTGATGATAGTCCATATAATTGCGGTCGATGAGGAATGTTCCATTCTTCGACCTTGCAACAAACTGATTCCATGCATCAGCCAACGATGGATTGTATCTCTGAATGTCAAACATTATCTGTTTCCGTACATTTCTTCGTAATACTTTTGATAATCGCCACTGGTAACGTCTGCAATCCAGTCTTGGTTTTCCAGATTCCACTTGATGGTCTTCACGATACCTTGGGCAAACATCGTTTCTGGATACCATCCCAATTCATTCTTGATTTTCGTTGGGTCGATAGCATAACGCATGTCATGTCCAAGTCTGTCTGTAACGAATGTTATCAAGTCGTCGTTAATCCAATCAATACGAATCTCACCGTTATCATCTAATTCTTGTTTCTTCAATACCTTACGCAATTCCTTGTTCTCTTCCATCATGTCGTGAATCGTCTTGATGGTGAGTTTCACGATGTCGATGTTCTTCATTTCATTATGTCCACCAACATTGTAAACTTCCCCGTCCTTGCCTTCACGCAATACCAAGTCGATAGCTTTGCAATGGTCTTCCACATAGAGCCAATCGCGAACATTCTCGCCTTTTCCGTACACGGGAAGTTGCTTACCAGAAAGGATATTGTTGATGATTAATGGGATTAATTTCTCTGGAAAATGATAAGGGCCATAGTTGTTTGAGCAACGAGTGATGGTTACTGGCATGTGATAGGTATCGTGATAAGCCATGACAATCATGTCGGCAGCTGTCTTTGATGCACTATAGGGACTATGAGGACAAAGGGGAGTTTCTTCCGTGAAGTATCCCTCTGCACCTAATGAACCATACACTTCATCCGTTGCCACTTGGTGGAATCGCTTTCCTTCTTTCCAAATGGGATAACCATCATCTCCCTTTCCTATTACCCATGCCTTGCGAGCAGCATCTAAGAGGTTTTGTGTTCCGAGGATATTCACCGAGAGGAACAATTGAGGGTCTTCAATCGAACGGTCAACATGACTCTCTGCGGCAAAGTTAACCACGTAGTCAATATCGTCTTCCGCGAAGAGTTTGTCGGCTAATTCCCTGTCGCGAATGTCGCCTTTTACAAAGACGCAACGCTTTCCGTCGATGTCGTCTTTGATAGTTCCCAAATTGCCAGCGTATGTGAGTGCATCGAGAACGATAATCTTAATGTTGTCATTCACATACTTCTTGTTCAACAAATACTTAATAAAATTTGAACCGATGAAGCCCGCAGCTCCAGTAACTAAATACGTTTTCATATTATATATATTGTTTCTTATTTCTAAATATATGGTTTACGACCTCTAAACATATCGTTTAGGATGCGTAAATGATATGTTTACTATCCTAAAGTAATAACTTCACAATCTGTAAATTTATTGCCTTCAATCGTTAATCTTATTAAAGTTCTTTCCTTGTGCCATCCTTGCAATCCTGCGGCACCTGGATTGATGTGCAAGAGATTGAGAGTCTTGTCGTATTTAACCTTCAAGATATGGGAATGACCGCAGATGAATAATTGTGGAGGACTGGCATAAATCTGACCACGAATGCGAGGGTCGTAATTACCAGGATAACCACCGATATGAGTCATCAACACGTCAACGTCTTCACATTTCCATCGTAGTTTTTCGGGAAACATCAATCTCAAATCACCTCCGTCGCAATTGCCACATACCGCTCTCAATGGTCTGAAAGCAGCCAACTTGTCTGCCACTTCCGTACTTCCAATATCGCCAGCGTGCCATATCTCATCGCAAGGTTCGAAATAATGCAGGTATTTATCGTCCCAATACGAATGTGTGTCGCTTATGATTCCTATCTTTTTCATTCTCTTTCCCTGATATTATATGAAACTCATTCCTTACCATCGTATTTGCACATGATAAAGTGCTTGATGAATTCTACCGTTCCATCCAATCCAAGCAACGAACTATTTACGCATAGATGGTAATTGTCTGAATAGCCCCATTTCTTTCCCGTATAGAAGTTGTAGTATGATGAACGGGCATTCTCCTTTTGATTGATAATCTTTTGGGCAGCTTCCTCGTCGCATTGATGACGCTCACGCACCATCTTGATTCTATCTTCGATATTGGCAGTGATGAAGATATTGACCACATCTTCAAAATCGCGTAACACATAATCGGCACATCTTCCTACGAAAACACATCCTCCGTCTTTTGCCACTTTGCGAATGGCGTCGCTTTGGAATTGAAACAGACTCTCCTCGGAAAACCTGCTTCTATAGAAGTTGTTATCAGAGATGTGGGGAGCATGCATGTGGAACAAAGACTTTAACAACCTGCCCTTCTCATCGTTTTGCTCGAAAAATTTCTCCGAGAAACCGCTCTCCTTAGCGGCAAGATTCAAAATCTCCTTATCATAGAGTGTATAATGAAAGTCGTTTGCCAGCATCTTGGCAATCATTCCTCCGCCACTTCCTAATTGTCTTCCGACATTGATGATGATTCTTTTATTTAGCATGAGTTAGTTCTTGATGTTCCACTTTAAATTTTCTCATATATCTAATCATGATTGCCCATGCCGTGAAAAAAGAGATGGCATCAGAGATGGGCAATGCTGCCCACACACCGTCAACTCCCATGATGGGAGGAAGCGCAATTAACAACGGCAAGAGGAAAATCATTTGTCTGGAGAGTGAAAGGAATATGCTAATCTTTGCCTTTCCTATACTTTGAAAGAAGTTGGTAATCACGGCTTGTGAACCAATCAACGGAAAGACAAGCATGTTGATGCGAATTCCATGTATGGTTATGTCTATGAGTTCTTTATCGGTGGTGAAGAGTCTAACGCATGGATAAGGTGCCAACTCACCGATGAGCCAACCTACAACCATGATAATGGTAGCGTAGAACATGGAATAGTTGAGCACTTTCAGCATCCTGTCGAATTGTAAGGCTCCATAATTGTAACCAGCAATTGGTTGCATTCCTTGGTTGATTCCCATGACTACCATGAAGAACAGGAATATGATGCGATTGGAAATGCCGTATGCTCCCACGGCTAAGTCGCCACCGTATTTCACCAATGCCGTATTGATGAAAATGACCACCACACATGCGCAGGCATTCATGGAGAATGGCGAAATGCCAATCGCAAGGATGTTGCGGATGATACGACCGTCTAAACGATATATTCCTCGCTTGAAATGCAATAGTTCGTTAGGATTGCTAAACAACCAGATTTGCCAAGTCAATGCTGTGGTTTGCGAAATGATAGTCGCGATGGCTGCTCCTTGTATTCCCATGTCGAAGGTGTAGATAAACAAAGGGTCAAGAGCTGTATTGAGAACTACCGTAAATATCGTAGCATACATGGCGTGTCGTGGTTTGGAGGCGGCTCTAAGCAAGGCGTTCATTCCAAAATATAAATGTGTGAACACATTGCCTAAGAGTATCACAATCATATATTCTCGTGCGTAGGGAATCGTGTTTTCCGTAGCACCGAAAAAATATAGGATAGGGTCAAGGAATATCAAACACAACGCACCAAAGAGAATACCTGTGATAATTTTCAACACTATCGAATTACCCAATATCTTTTGGGCGGTAGCGTAATCACGTTGCCCTAATTTTACGGATAAGTATGTACTTGCACCGACGCCGATTCCCGCACCGATAGCTCCGCTCAAGTTCATGAATGGAAACGTGATGGCCAATCCAGAAATAGCCATCGCACCAACACCTTGACCTATGAAGATGGAGTCCACCATATTATATAATGAACTCGCAACCATCGCAACGATGGCAGGCATGGCATATTGCGCCAATAAACGACCTACTGGCTTGGTTCCAAGTTCGAGGGTGGCTTTCTTGTTGTCTGTTTTGTCTGACATATTTATAATATGGTGCAAAGTTACGAAAAGTCGGGCGAAAAGCCAAATTTATTTGTACTTTTCGAGACGTAGTAAATACGCGTCTTTTGTCGTAAAGATTCGAAAAATGATTGATATATACAAGGTAGCTCGATTTTTTTTGTCAAAAATGGAGATTGCTAACAAATATTTTGTATTTTTGCATCAGTTATGAGAGAAATGATATTTTATCAACACAAATTGTTATGAAAAAAAGTGTTTTCTCAATCATTGCACTGGTGGGTGTGGTAGTTTGCTTATCTCTTATTGGATGTGTAGATAAGAAAACATCGGAAGAGAATCAATCGATTGACTCTCTCAACGTCGATAGTTTGTCTATGAGTGAAGAAATGCAAGAAGACGCATACATGCCGAAAGCAGCAGACGAGTTGTTTGATGATTTCTTCTTTAATTTTGCAGCCAATAAGAAATTGCAGAAATCACGTATTCAAATGCCACTTCCATGTTATAAGAACAAGGTCTTAAGTAGTAAGATAACCAAAGACAAATGGGCGATGGAACAATTCTTCATGAAAGATGGGTATTATACGTTGATATTCGACCAGAAGGAACAGATGAGCGTTGTGAAAGATACTACGGTGAATCATGTGGTGGTGGAGAAGATTTTCCTTGAAAAGAACAATATCAAACAATATTATTTTGACAGGTTGAAAGGTGAATGGATGCTTACTTCCATTAATGAGTTGCCCGTTGATAGTTCGAAAAATGCTTCTTTCTTGAATTTCTATCGTCGTTTTTCCAATGATGATGAATACCAATTGCAAAGCATTAACGACTTGGTAACATTCTCAGCACCCGACCCAGACGATGATTTCAATACCATTACGGGAATGATGGTGCCAGAACAATGGCCAACTTTCAAGCCATCTCTGATTCCGCATGGAGTGATATACAATATTAATTATGGTCAACCATACGTTAAGACCAATCAAAAGGTGTTTCTCATTCGTGGAATTGCCAATGGCTTGGAATCGGAGATGATTTTCCAAAATAAGAATGGTGTTTGGAAATTAATCAAGTTTATGTCATGATTGATATTCGTAACTATAGTCTTTTATCTCACAATACTTTTGGGATTGATGCGAGATGCAACCGCTTCGTAGAGTTTACTTCCGTGGATGAATTGGTCTCTTTGGTTAGTTCATTGACGGATTCCGACCGTCCTTTGTCGTTATTGGGCGGTGGAAGCAATATATTACTGACGGGTGATTATCATGGTACAGTGATTCACTCAGCCATTAAAGGAATAGAACTTGTTGAAAGGGATGAACCAAATGAATCGGTTACCTTGCGCGTGGGAAGTGGTGAAGTGTTTGACGATTTCGTTTCCTATTGCGTAGAACATGGTTTTTATGGGGCGGAGAATTTGTCGATTATTCCAGGTGAAGTAGGGGCGAGTGCTGTACAAAACATAGGTGCTTATGGTGTTGAGGCTAAAGACCTTATCGTAAAGGTTGAGGCGGTTGAAATAGCTACTGGAAAGATAGTGGAATTTTCCAATGAAGATTGTCAATATGCTTATCGTTATAGTAGATTCAAGGGTGAGTGGCGTGATCAATACGTGATTACATACGTTACTTATCACTTGTCTACCGTCTTTGTGCCTAATATGGATTATGGGAACATTCGTTCTGCGTTGGCAGAAAGAGGTGTATCGCAACCAACAGCTATGGATTTGCGCAACGTAATCATTGAAATCAGAAATGCGAAATTACCTGATCCAAAAGTGGAAGGCAATGCTGGTAGTTTCTTTATGAATCCCATCGTTTCACGAGAGAAGTATTTAGAGTTGGCGAAATTATATCCTAACATGCCACATTATTATATTAATGAACATGAAGAAAAGATTCCGGCTGGTTGGATGATTGATCAATGTGGTTGGAAAGGGCGTTCATTGGGTCGCGCAGGTGTTCATGCAAACCAAGCTCTCGTCTTGGTGAATCGTGGAGGAGCAGTTGGAGAGGATATTATTCGATTATGCAAGGCGATTCAAGATGACGTATTTGCCCGATTTGGCATTCACATCAATCCCGAAGTTAATATACGATAGATATGAAGTTTACGTTCTTGGGCACCGGAACATCGGGTGGAGTTCCTTCGTTGGGTTGTAGTTGTGCGGTATGTAGAAGTACGAATCCTCGCGATAAGCGATGGCGTAGTGCAGCATTGTTGGAGACTGACACAACTCGTATTCTCATTGATAGTGGACCTGATATCAGAATGCAACTCATGCCTTTTCCTTTTAAGAAGTTAGATGGCGTATTGTTGACACATATTCATTATGACCATGTTGCTGGTATTGACGACCTTCGTCCATTTTGCGTGTTTGGTGATATTCATGTTTATGCTAACGAACAAACCGTCAATGGATTAAGGCAAACGATGCCTTATTGTTTTACGTCGCATCTTTATCCAGGAGTTCCAAAGTTAGATATTCATGCCATAGAAGCTAACAAGCCATTCCGTATCAATGAAATAGAGATTCTTCCCATAGAAGTAATGCACGGCACATTACCCATTCTGGGTTTTAGAATTGGTGATTTCGCTTATATCACGGATATGAAAACCATTCATGAGGAGGGTTTCAACCAATTGAAAGGTGTGAAAACATTGGTGGTGAATGCATTGCGATGGGAAAAAGTACATCATTCGCACATGCTTGTAGCTGATGCCATTGATTTTGCAAGAAGAGTAGGGGCTTCACGCACGTATTTAACTCACCTCACCCATCTCATCGGTTTTCACGACGAGGCAAATAAACTCCTACCAAATGGAATTGAGTTTGCATACGATGGATTGCAACTGATGCTGTAATCATTATGTAAACCTATTATACTCACATGTTGTAGGAGGTATTACAAATGAAATCTATTTTTCATCATATTGTGTAGTTCAGAGTATAACATTGTTAAAAACAGAAAGAAAATATCTAAAAGATTCCCAGATTTGGGAATCTTTTTGTACTTTTGCTGCAAAATAAAGTTGAACAATGCAGATTATCTTTGATGATAAAGATTTAGAAGAGTTAATCACAACGGGGCATAATAGCAAATATAAGAAGTATATACGCAATGCAAAGTTTATGAAGGCACTTGCCATAGCATATAATTATTTACGATTGTCTGAACGTGCTATTGATCTCCGTTCAATCTCTTTCCTCCACTACGAACAGCTTTCAGGAACTAATGGCATGAGTTCTATCAGAGTTATTAATGGAATGGTGGAGCGTATACTTTTCCGCGAGTTTGAGGGCGGAATTAGAATTACAGTTTTAAGCTTAGATGACACTCACTATGGCAACAAGAAATGAACCCCCATCTCCTTTCATGGCGGTACATCCTGGGATGATGATTAAACCAGAACTTGAAGAACGCGGTATCAGTCAGAAAGAATTTGCTAAAATGCTTGGCGCTCAACCTTCACACCTGAGTGAAGTTCTCAATGGTAAGCGAGCTCTTTCTACTGAATTAGCTGTAAAGATAGAGAAGACGATCGGGCTGCCTGCAAAAATCCTTTTGTCTGCACAAACGCAGTATGAATTGGAATCGGCTAATAGTAATGCCATAGTAACAGATGATCAACACGAAACATTTTCTGTTACTATCCCTGTTCGCGACCGTAATCTTTTGCAAGAACTTGTACGCAGGTTTGGCTGGGCTTGTGCGTTTTGATTCTTATAAGAATCCACAGGAAACATAAAAGGAGGTTGAACGGTCAACCTCCTTTTATGTGTTATTTTCTCTTTTTCTTGTTTTTGCTAAAAAACTTTCGATATAATTTCCATGCCAATATGATGCCATCGAAAACACCTGCACCCGTTGTCATCAAACTATTGATACGCTTGGACGGGGTGCTTGAAGAAACCAGCATTTCTGGCTTGTGAAACAAATTACCCCATAGGTTGCGAATCTTCTCGTCGTCTTTCTTAATGTCTTTCAGCAAGTACTGCTTACGTGCTTGAATGGCTTCGAGTGATCTGTATGAAACGTTGTTGTTCTCTTCCATATTATACATCCATTAAAAGATTGGCAAGAAATCTTACGACTGGTTTCTCTATCCAACTCTTCCTGAATATGCAGAAGAGTATAAGGATAAACAAGTAGAATCCGGTTACGATAGAGAATGCCCAGACTGCTCCTACATGCGGTACCAATGCGTAAGCTACCGCAAAAGAGAAGTAGATGAGCATCAGCATTACCAAGAAAGCGAATATCAACGTCAACGTGAGAACGGTAATCAATCTCACTACCTTCTCTATCACGTCAAGCTTGATATATTCTTTCTGAAGACCGAAATAGTGTTTTACCACTTCGGCAAGCTGACCTATCGTCTCAATGTTTTGGTCGTTGGAAAACATGCGAATTACTCAACGACTTCTGCTGCAGCCTCTTTGATGTCATCAACCAAGTCGTTCACTTCCTTACGGCTCAGCTTGATGTTATGCTTCTGGAAAAAATCCTCTACAGCATCAGTGATTTTTGTACGTGTTTCCTCTCCCTTTTCGGGTGCAAATGCCAACCCGAGTGCTGCGCCTGCAATGGCTCCGCCAATGAAAGCTCCGATATAACCTAATGTTTTCATAATAATGTAATTTTAAATAGATAAATAGATGTTTTCGCAAAGATAGTGATTTCTTGAATAAAATGCAACCATTTCTTAGCCATTTTTTGTTAAAAAGGTTCTGTTAGCTTGATTTAACAAACTTTATGCGCAAATTTGATGATTATTAGTGATATATTTTGTAACTTCGCAGCAAATTATAAAAATTCAAGAAGTTTAATATCAAATACTAAAATTCAATTATGAAGAAATCTTCCATTTTGTGTTTAGGGTTGTGTGCAACACTCATGATTACTGGTTGTAAGTCAAAGGAAAGTGCTTATAGAAAAGCTTATGACAAGGCTAAGGCTGCTGAGACTGAAACAGTAGTGAATCCCGTTAATACGGAAAGCGATGTTCCAGTTGTTACTCCTTTGGTAGAAAAGAATGTAAACCAAACACAGGTAACCGACAATAGTGACAACGTTACCGTTCGCCAAGAAAGTGTATCAGTAATCAATGGTTCTGGCTTGCGCAATTTCAGCGTAGTAGTTGGATCGTTCTCTCTTCCCGCTAACGCACAAGGTTTGCAAAGCCAATTGAAAGCAGCAGGTTATGATGCACAAATCGTGAAGAACATGGAACGTAATCTCTATCGTGTTGTGGCTTCTACGCATGACAACAAGGCAGATGCTGTACGCTCACGCGACCAGTTCCGTTCTAAGTATCCCGACGCTTGGCTTCTCTATAACAAATAATAGTTGGCACGCATTTTATCCATAGATTACGGTAAAAAGCGTACAGGATTAGCAGTCACTGATCCACTTAAGCTAATAGCTGGTGGATTAGCGACTGTTTCTACGTCTGAGCTTTTCAACTACTTGCAAGATTATATCAAGAAAGAGCAAGTAGAGAAAGTAATTATAGGCAAGCCGTTGCAAACAAACGGTGAACCGAGTGAGAATCTCAATAGGGTTCAACAGTTTGTTAACCGTTGGAAAAAAGCCATTCCGCAAATCCCCATAGAGTATTATGATGAACGTTTCACTTCGGTGTTGGCTCATCGTGCCATATTGGATAGCGGTATAGGCAAGAAGGCTCGCCAAAACAAGGCATTGGTAGATGAGATTAGCGCAACCATCCTGTTGCAGGATTATATGGAGTCGCGTCTCTACAAAAACGATTGACTTATTATATAATGATATTACCTATTTATATATATGGACACCCTGTGTTGAGGAAGGTGTCTGAAGATATAACGCCAGACTATCCGAATTTGAAGGAACTCATCGACGATATGTATGAGACGCTCGCCGCATCGGAAGGTATCGGTTTGGCAGCTCCGCAAATCGGTAAGAATATTCGTGTGGTGATTATCGATTTGGACGTAATCAGTGAAGACTTGCCCGAATACAAAGGTTTTAAGAAAGTTTTCATCAATCCGCATATCATTGAGATTGACGAGAATTCTGAAAAAAAGAGCATGGAAGAGGGTTGTCTCTCTTTGCCAGGCATTCACGAGAAGGTGGTGAGAGCCACGAGAATCCATGTGAAATATATGGACGAGGATTTCAATGAGCATGACGAGTGGATAGAAGGTTATCTCTCACGAGTGATGCAACACGAGTTTGACCACTTGGATGCCAAGATGTTCATCGACCACATATCCCCGCTTCGCAAGCAACTTATCAAAAGTAAGTTGAAGGCTTTGCTTCAAGGAAGGTATCGTTGCTCGTATCGCACGAAGTGTGTTAAGAAATAATTATTCATAGAAACATTTGCATGTTGTATCGCCATCTCATTGTCTATGTTTGTCTATTTGTTTCGTTGACCAGTACGGCTCAGTATAACACTGATCGCTTGATTATTTCTGGTCAGATAGCGTATGACAATCATGACTATGTGGTTGCGATACAACATTTTAATAATGTTCTTTCTGGTAAGCCATATCTTTATGAACCGTGGTATTACCGTGGGCTTTGCAAACTGCAATTAGAGGATTATGTAGGTGCGGAAAGTGACTTTGATGAAGCCATTAAATTGAATCCCTACGTACATCAATTGTTTAGTGCACGTGCGGAAAGCCACATCCGACTCAGCAAATACGAAGAAGCTATCGATGATTACGATAACGCTTTGAAGCTATCCCCTGATGAACGAGGTTATTGGTATAATCGTGCATATTGTCGGTTTTTCATGAAAGATTATCCCAAGACGCATGAAGAACTGGATTATATCGTTAAGCGATGGCCAAACTTAAACAATGCATATTCGTTGCAAACAGAAGTTTATCTGAGCGAAAACGATACCGTTACTGCATCAAAGTGGCTGGATAAGACATTGGAACATAATCCTTACGATGGCAGTTCATGGTCTATCAAGGGACGATTAGGCTTGCAACAAAAGAATTGGATGATTGCTGATTCTTCGTTTACCAAAGCCATTCATTACCAACCACGAGTGGTCAACAATTATATGTATCGCGCTATGGCAAGGGTAAACTTGAATAAACTTAGGCAAGCGATGGAAGATTATGACAAGGCAATTGACATGGATCCCAATAACTTCCTTTCGCATTACAACCGCGGATTGTTGCGTCAGCAATTGGGCGATGACAATCGAGCCATTGAGGATTTCAATTTCGTGTTGAGATTTGAACCTAACAATATCTTGGCGTTATACAATAGGGCTATCTTACTTGACCGAACTGGTAATTATCGTGCGGCAATAGCTGATTATTCTGTTGTAATAGATAGGTTTCCTAATTTCTGGACAGGTTTAATGAGTCGTGCGGCTTGTTACCGTAAATTGGGAATGACTGCCAAAGCCGAGTTAGATGAGTTCAAAGTAATGAAAGCACAGATAGACAAACAACAGGGTATACAACAACGATGGAGCAAGAGTAAGTTGCGTGAAGTGCGCAAAATGAGTGATATTGACGTAGAGAAATACGACCAATGGGTGGTGGTAGATGAAGATGTCGTTACGCCTCAGTATAATAGTGATTATCGTGGAGCTATACAGAATAGGGTAGTGGAAAATGTATTCATGCCTTTGTTCTCTTTGTCATATATGCCATACGTCGGTGGTATACGAACATCGCAAATCATTGTTCAGGAGTTGGAAGCCTATAATAACCATAACAAAAAGACTTTGCGCAAGATATACGTTACTTGCAAACCTGCTTCCATCAATGAGAAGATGACGAAGGCATTCTTTAATAGTATTGACTCTATAACAACAGCCATCAGCAATTCACATGACATCAAGACGGCAACCGACTTGTTGATGCAAAGGGCAGTGGCGCACGTGACTACTCATAATTTTAGTGAAGCAATCAATGACTTGAATGATTATCTTCATATTGATAGCACCAATGTACTCGCTTTTTGGGAACGGGCTTATTGCCACGTGATGATGAGCGAGTTTGACGGTACACAAGGCACGGAAGGTAAACTTCGATTGCAAGTGGCATTGAACGATTTAAATGAAGCCTTGTCTTTCAATGAAAACAATGCGTATCTTCATTATAACATTGCTACCGTATATGCCATTCAGAAAGAATACAACACCGCTATCGACCATTACCGTAAGGCTATTCAATTGAATGGTAATTTGGCAGAGGCATATTACAACTTAGGATTGGTGTTGATTTTCAATAATAACAAGAATGAAGGCATCAAAGAACTGAGCAAGGCGGGCGAATTAGGACTATACGATGCGTATAGCGTGATGAAACACTATACTACAGAGAAAGAAAAATAAAGAAAAGTGCGTTTATCTTCTAACTACTTTATGTGTTCTATCACCCTTTTTTACGATAACCAAACCCTTGGTAGAATCATCTACCTTCTGTCCTTGTAAGTTGTATTGATTAATGGTTTCATTGTTTAAAATGGAATGCTTGATGTCGCTTGTTTCCATGCGAAAAGCGGAAAGCGCAGCGTTAGGACGACCATTTGAATTGAATGCACCTTTATCGTATGCATTCCATCCCCATTTCGTATATACGGCAGGCTTCCATGATGCATAAACTTCTGGTTCCCAATAGAAGATTCCTGCACATGCAGCTAAATTCTTGGTTTTGGCAAATAAATCATCCATCACGCTTTTTTCACGTGCCTCATCCCAAGCGGAATATCCTGTTTCTACAATCATAACAGGTACCTTAAACGTATTGTTCAGCTTTTGTATGTTATTGGTAGTCTTATCATTATCAGAACTCCAATTGGTCCAATCTGGATAATGCGAAAGTCCAATCATATCAAACTTCCCGCCATATTGCTTGAATGAATTGTAAAACCAAACATTGTCTTCAGGACCTCTGTCTATATGAACGATAACTTTAGCATTGGGAAAGACGGATTTAACGGCATCATATCCTGCATTGCTTAAAGCAATATATCCACTCCAAGCAGCACTTCCGCTCTTGCTCCAGTCAATCTTACCTTCGTTGAATATCATTCCTGGACGAGTCTCGTTGCCCACTTGCACCCATAAAGGCGTAATACCTTCTGCTTTCAAAGCAGAGAGCACATCCGTAGTATGGTCTGCCACGGCCTTTTTCAATTGTTCCATCGTCATACCATTCCAAGTGGCTGGTTTTACTTGATTTGATGGATCCGTGAATTTATCACTATAATGGAAGTCAATCATGATGGCAAGACCCTGTGCATGAGCTCTACGAGCCTTATTCAATACATCTGCCTTATCACACCATGGTCCATATTCATTTTCAGGATTCACCCACACACGCAAACGAACGGCATTCATTCCCATTTGTTTGAGCAAAGCCATCATTTCGGTTTCTTGTCCGTTCTCGTTATAGAATTTCTTACCGTCTGCTTCCATCTCTGTACACCAACTTACGTCTGCACCACTGGCAAAAGAAATGTTTTGGGTGTGTGCATACATTCCAATCATGAGTAACAATACAATAGTAGAAATCTTTTTCATTGTTTTTATTCGTTAGTTTTGTTAGTTGTTGTTTTATTCGTCATTCTGTCATACGCCTCATACGCATTCACGATTCTCGTAACGAGTTTATGGCGAACGATGTCTTTCTTTGTTAGTTCCACTACGCCTATTCCCTCGATTCCCGTCAAGATGCGCAAGGCTTCTTTCAGTCCACTTAGTTGCGTTTTGGGTAAATCGATTTGGGTCATGTCACCAGTAATAATCATCTTCGTGTTCCATCCCATACGAGTGAGGAACATACGGATTTGCGCAGGAGTGGTATTCTGAGCTTCATCCAGTATTACTATCGCATCACTTAACGTCCTTCCGCGCATAAAGGCGAGTGGGGCGATTTGAATAACGTGTCTCTCCATGAGGTCTTGCAACTTCACCGCAGGTATCATGTCTTCCAAAGCGTCGTACAATGGTTGCAGATATGGGTCGATTTTCTCTTTCATATCGCCTGGCAAGAATCCCAATTTCTCTCCTGCTTCTACGGCAGGACGCGATAATACAATCTTCTTGGCTGTCTTTTCCTTCAAAGCCTTTACGGCAAGGGCAATGCTCAAGTAGGTCTTACCAGTGCCAGCAGGACCAACGGCAAATACCATATCGTTTTTATCAAACTCTTCTATTAGTTTTTGTTGGTTTTCCGACCGTCCTTTAATAGGTCTTCCTGCCGTGCTATATACCACTACGTCCTTCACGGCATCAGCTTTCGTCTTGTGTCCATTGAATATGTCGAGGATGTCTTCTTCGCTGATGGAGTTGAATTTCAAGATGTGCTTGCGTATCTTCTCTACATTTTCGCCAAAGTGCAACATCTCTTCGTCATCCCCCATGATTTTCAAGACATTTCCTCTTGCCATGATTCGAAGCTTAGGATATAATGCCTTCAACATGTGCAAATGGTCGTTATTGACACCATAAAACACAACAGGGTCGATATCTTCTAATGCAATATGTTTCTCTATCAAAATATGCTTCCTTTCTTTTTTTACTGCAAAGGTAATCAATTTAATTGAGAATAAAATATCTACGCAAATAATTTAGTTATCTTCTCTGATAATTGACAATTAATTAGTACCTTTGCGCCGTGAAAACAAAACAAGGATATCTTGGTATAGAAAGTTATTAGAATGAAAATTACGAAAAACAGATATTTACAGGGATTTGCGCTGACGGTAATATTTTTGGCTATCATTCGCAGTATCTTCCCGTCAATAGCAAAACCCACACAAGCCACCTCTGCCGTGAATGATTCCACTACTACGGAAGTGATGGTAGAGAAGATTTCAGAGAAATCGGATAATTCTGAAAACTCTGAAAAATCCGAATCTTCTAAGTTCTCGGAGAATTCAGAAAAATCAGAAAAATCAGAAAATTCTGATAATTCAGCCCCCTCAGAAATATCTAAGCCCTCCGAGAAACCAGTTGCTAAATCCATTACGCTTGCTCAAAAGCCCAGCCGTTTCTTTAATGCAGACGGTACACCCGTGAAAAATCGTATCTATAGCGTTCCCAGTTTTAGAGAAACTTTTCCCGACTCTCAATCTGTGCAAGAAGTATCAGCTCATAAGTGGGGAGTACGTCCTGTACAGAATCGCCCTGAAGCAGAGAATCGTAAGGCTGAATTGGTTTATGTAGGTAGCAATCCATATTTCTATGTAGAGAAACTCAAGCGAAGCATTCCTTATCTGGTGCCTCGCGCTTCGGTGTTGTTACAAGATATTGGCAGGAATTTCTTTGATAGTTTGCAGGTGAAAGGTATTCCATTGCACAAGGTGATTGTGACCAGTGTAATGAGAACAAAGGATGATGTGGCAAAATTGCGTAATTATAATGGTAATGCTACGGAAAACAGTTGTCACATGTATGGTACAACGTTCGACATCTGCTATAATCGCTACGTGACAGTGGAAGAACCTGATGGACCAAAACGTAGGAAAGTACAAAACGACTCCTTAAAATGGGTTCTCTCAGAAGTGCTTCGTGATTTGCGCAAAGATAAACGCTGTTGGGTAAAGCATGAAGTGAAACAAGGCTGTTTCCATATTACTGTTAGATAGTTTTCGGATTACAAATCCTAATACTCACGGTGGGCGAATTTTCAAATTCACCCTAACTTATTTGTCCGTTTGAATGGAGCATTAATGTATATAATTTGTAAATGTCTACGCACATTCAACAAAAAATAATCGAAAATGTTTGTAAGTATTGTTTTTATTATGTATATTTGCAAAAGAAATAAAACATAGGGGGTGTGTCGATTCGATCGGGATACTCATCAAATAACAATGAAAACTGGGTAGGTTTCTGTCGTTAATGGCGGGCCACATAAATCCTTTGCGGACTAAACGTTAAGTCGGTGGATTACAAAGATGCAGAACTCTCAAATCTTACATACTCGGAGTTTCATCACATCATCGCACACCCCCTTTCTTTTTCACCCTAACACATTATTTATATTATGTTTTCTGGTATCGTAGAAGAGATGGCCACGCTTGTTGGGCTAACTAAAATTGACGGAAACATTGATTTCACTTTCAAATGTTCTTTTGTAAACGAATTGAAAATCGACCAAAGCGTAGCGCATAATGGCGTTTGCCTGACGGTAGTTAAGATAGAGGATGATACGTATACGGTAACAGCCATGAAGGAAACATTGTTACGTTCCAATTTAGGTTTGTTGGAAATAGGCGACCATGTAAACGTTGAGCGTTCGATGTTAATGAATGGACGATTGGATGGTCATATAGTCCAAGGTCATGTTGACCAAACAGCAAAGTGTATTGATATGGAAGATGCAGATGGTTCAACGTATTTTACGTTTGAATACGAATGCAATAAGGAGATGGTTCGTCGTGGTTATTTTACGGTAGACAAGGGTAGTGTAACGGTCAATGGCGTTTCTTTAACCGTTTGTGACCCAACGGAAAACACATTTAGGGTTGCCATCATTCCTTATACAAGGGAAAACACCAATTTCTGTGATATTCAAGTAGGAACAGTTGTTAATATCGAGTTCGACATCTTGGGCAAATACATTGCCAGATTACAAGACTTGAAGTAAATGAAGAATGAAGAATCTTTAGGTTGAGAACCTTTAGCGCGAGCCGATTCTTCATTCTTCATTCTTCATTCTTCATTTTGAAGGATTCTACATTCTTCATTTAAAACATTCTTCATTTTTTCAAAGGATTCCATCCTTGAGCCCGAATCTCAAATTCTTGATTATCGCGAGTAATCAGTTGAGTTCCTAAAGATTCATTGGTAATATGGCCAATGACTTTTACGCCTTCCAACGCTTCCACCTTTTCATAATCCCCTATAGGTACGGTGAATAGAAGTTCGTAATCTTCACCGCCGTTCATGGCACATGTTGTTACGTTCATATTGAATTCCTCTGCCATGATAGCCGTTTGATAGTCGATGGGAATATTCTTCTCATAAATGCGACATCCCACATGACTTTGTTTACAGATATGGAGAATCTCACTCGACAAACCGTCCGAAATGTCCATCATGGCTGTTGGATGAATGTGAGCATCACGCAACTTTTGAATAATATCGCCCCTTGCTTCAGGTTGCAATTGTCTTTGAAGCAGATATTCCTTACCAGCAAAGTCAGGTTGAAAATGTTTCAATTCCTCCAACGCACGTTTGTCGTTCTTCTTTTGGGCTTCATCCACTTGCTGATAATAAACGCTCTTCTCCCGTTCCAATAGTTGCAATCCCATGTAAGAAGCACCCAAGTCGCCACTTACGCATATCAGGTCGGTATCTTTAGCACCTTTACGATAGACAATATCATCCTTGTCAGCCTCGCCAATACAAGTGATACTGATAGCCAATCCCGTGTAGGAAGACGTCGTATCTCCCCCCACGATGTCAACACCCCATTTATCGCAAGCCAAGCGCAATCCTTGATAAAAATCTTCCAAGTCTTCCACACTAAAACGTTTGCTTAACGCAATGCTAACAATTAATTGACGTGGTGTACCGTTCATGGCGAAAATATCGCTGATATTCACCATCGCGCTTTTATATCCCAGATGTTGCATGTCGATATAAGTCAGGTCGAAATGAATACCTTCCATGAGCATGTCAGACGTAACGAGAACCTCCTTGTTGGGATAATGCAATACGGCGCAGTCATCACCTACGCCGTATTTTGTACTTTCGTTTTTTATTTGTATTTCTTTGGTGAGATGGTCAATCAATCCAAATTCACCAAGTTTTGAAATCTCTGTCATTCTATCATTTATAGTTATTGTATCATCAACTACGCTTAATCATCTCGCGCATCAATTCCGTCATCAGTGGTTGAGCGGCATTGGCAGCTTTTTGTACCTCTTCATGACTTACGGCAACGGGAACATCGAAGCCACCTAAGTCGGTAATGATACTGATACCAAATATCTTGATGCCACAATGATGTGCGACGATTACTTCAGGAACCGTACTCATACCGATAGCATCACCACCCAAGATGCGATACATGCGATATTCCGCTGGCGTCTCGAATGTTGGTCCTTGCACGCCTACGTATACTCCATGTTTTACGCGAATGTTCTTCTCCTTGGCAATGCTGTCTGCCATGTCAATCAAATCCTTATCATACACTTGGTGCATATCTGGGAAACGTGGACCAGTTGGGAAATTCTTTCCATGCAATGGATGTTCGGGGAAGAAATTGATATGGTCAACGATAATCATCAATTCGCCAATCTTAAACTCAGAATTCATACCACCTGAAGCATTGCTGACGAAGAGTGTCTTAATGCCAAGCTCATACATCACGCGAACGGCGAAAGTCACTTCCTTCATGCTATAGCCCTCGTAGTAATGGAATCTGCCTTGCATGGCCATAATATCTTTCCCGCCAAGTTTTCCAAAAATCAATTTTCCACTATGTCCCTCAACGGTAGAAACAGGGAAATTAGGAATCTCTTGGTAAGGGAATTCGTATGTATCAGTTATCTCTGAAGCTAATTGTCCGAGGCCTGTCCCCAGAATGATGGCTGTCTTTGGGCTTGTTGTCATCCTTTCCTTTAACCAGGATGCTGTTTCTTGAATTTTTTTGTACATAGCTCAATATTTTATTGGTGAAACTCTCTTCTTGATCCAGCATAAACTCAATATGGACGGGAAGAATGAAAATGTTATTTCTCACTTCTTCACTCAGTCCTGACATGATTTCCAGTCTACAAGCATCCTTCTCCGTAGTGACAATCATTTTTGGTGAAGGCATAGAGTCGAATGTCTTGTTGATATGGTCGATGTCCTCATCGGTGAATTGATGATGATCGCTGAATGTGAGTGGCTGGATATTCTTGCAATAAGGTTGTAAATCGTTGGCTATCTGTTGTGGTGTGGCAATTCCCGTCAACAACAATATGTGTTCGTCTTGTTCGATGCTATCAAGAGAACGTTCGTTTCCACCGAACATAGGACGTAGATTCTCATACGATAACGTAGTGAAGTACAACGATTGATAAGCCAACAATCCCATTTGGTTGGTCAATACGCGATAATCCATAGGACGTAAATCCTTAGGACATTTCGTTATGATAACAATATCGGCACGTTTCTTTCCATCGGCAGGTTCACGTAGTCTTCCTGCAGGCAACAATTTGTCTTGGAATATCATACGATGATAATCCACCAACAATATATTGATGCCTGGTTTTACGTATCGGTGTTGAAAAGCATCATCGAGCAGGATAACATCAACATCCTTTGTCTCCTCTTCAGATGTAAGCATATCGATTCCATGACAACGTTTCTCGTCTACGGCAACGTAGATATCCGAGAATTTCCGTTTCATTTGGAATGGTTCATCGCCAATGTCCTGAACGGTAGATTGCTCATTTGCCAACACGTATCCTTTCGTGAGTCGCTTATATCCACGAGATAGAACGGCCACTTTCGTCTTGTCTTTCAGTAGGTTAACTAAATATTCCACATGAGGAGTCTTTCCAGAACCGCCCACGGTAATGTTGCCAACGGAAATCACGGGGATATCGAATGAACGTGTCTTGAGAATGCCAAGTTCAAACATCTTGTTTCTCAAGCCAACGCCCATTCCGTAAAACCAACTTAATGGTGTTAACCACGGCGATATCTTTATGAATACCTCTTCTGCTGCCACAAATTGCGTATGAACGGTTATCTAATTTGTATGAAATATGGTAAACGTGCTTGTACGGTACTCATATTCTTGATTCTCGTAATCATGCTAATAGGTTCATAGAATTCACCTAAAGCAAGGCGAGCTTGTTCGTCGAGATAATTGCCATTCTTCATCGAACTAAACAATTGGTCAAGGATGTCGGCAGGAGCTGGATAGTTGGTAGTATAGTATTCATCGAGCTTAGCCAATTTAGCTGCCTTCGCAACTGCTTGATCTAATCCACCTAACTCGTCAACCAATTTCAACTTCAATGCATCTTGTGCCAAGAAAACGTGTCCTTGTGCTACTTCCTCTACCTGTTCGATAGTCATCTTTCTACCATCTGCCACGCGCTTGCGGAACAAATCGTAACCACGGTTGATGTATTTGGTAAGATAACCAATCTCTTCAGCATTCATCGGACGAGACATCGTACCGATAGAAGCATTCTTGTTGGTCTTAACCTCATCAAACTTAAGACCTACTTTTTGTGTGAGGAATTGGCTGACATCAGGAATCATACCGAAGATTCCGATGCTACCCGTCAATGTATTTGGTTGAGCAACAATCCAGTTGGAATTGCAACTCATGTAATAACCGCCAGAAGCAGCATAGTCACCCATAGAAATAACCACGGGTTTCTTCTGCTTGAGCAATTCAATCTGATGCCATAATTGTTCAGATGCATAGGCGCTACCACCAGGAGAGTTGACGCGAATCACTACAGCCTTGACATCTTCGTTATTCATCAATTTTTCCAAGTCGGCACACACTTCCTTAGCTATGATTTCGTGTCCGCTGGTTAAAGTCATCGGAGAATTTGTTGCTTCGTCTACGATATCACCGAAAGCATAGTAAACGGCAATCTCTTCACCCTTCCTGTCTTCCTTGACGTTAGCCATGGCAGCAACGTCTACTTGGTTGATGGTTTCGTCTTCATTAATGCCGAGCAATTTCTTTACTTCAACTTTCACTTGGTCGGAATACATCACACCGTCAATCAACTTGAGTTTAACCAAGTTCTTTGCTTCATCAAACGTGATAATCCTATCTGCGTATGCGTTTAATGAATCTACGCTAATCTTGCGACTTTCAGATACGGCCTTGCATAAGATTTGCCACGAACCGTTGATGTAAGCCTCCGTTTGTTGGCGACTGGGTTCACTCATTTTGTCTTCGGTGAACATCTCGGTTGCACTCTTGTATTTACCCACCTTAATAGTTTGCATCTTCACGCCAAACTTATTCAATACGTCTTTAAAGAACATGGGAGTAACCGAAAAACCATGCCAATCAAGTTCGCCACTGGGATTCAACCAAACCTTATCGGCTACGGAGGCTACGTAATAAGAAGCTTGTGAGTAAGTGTCGGCGTATGCTACCACCCACTTACCGCTTTTCTTGTAATCAACCAAGGCATTGCGGATTTCCTGCAAGGAAGCTCCGTCGGCTGATAACATGCCACCTTCGATATAGATACCTTTAATGTTTTCGTTTTCCTTAGCCTTCTTGATAGCAGATAATGTTTCCTGTAATCCTAAAGAGTTGGTGTTTCCATTCAAGGTGTTCATGATATTAACCCCAACTTGTTCTTCCAACAATCCGTCGAGCTTCAATACCAAAACGGAATTCTTACTGACGTTGGTTGTGGCTTGTCCAGAAGTTATCATACCAACGATACTCAGTATTCCAAAGAATGTAAGGATAATCCCAAAAAGAATCAGTCCAACTACTGTAGCGGCTACATATTTAAAGAAATCTTTCATATTGAATGTATATAATTAATAATTCATTTAACGGTTATTACTCGTAGTTCAAAATGAGTGTGTGAACAATGCAACAAAGATACTCAGAATATTTATTATAAACAAATATTGTTCGATTTATTTCTACTTTTCTTTCCTTTTCTTGTTCATTTACATTACTTTTCGTATCTTTGTTGCATAGAATATAATCAACATATTGGTAAATAAAACAAAGTATCAACCCGAAAAAACGTGAAGAGATGAAAAAACTGATGGTTCTGTTGGCTTGCTTGATGACTTTCATTCCATGGAATGAAACGAATGCTCAACAGGAAACTACGATTTCCATTTACTCTGACGGTCAGGTGACAGATACTTTTGTTTGTTCTGAAATAGACAGCATCACGTTTGATGTGGATTATCAAGTGATTTGGATGGCAGATTACAAAAGAATGATTCCTATTTCGATGATTGATAGCATGTCTTTTAAAACGATTGATAATACGTTGTTGAGTTGTCCAGACAACAATCATCCGCACATGATTGACCTTGGTTTGCCGAGTGGTACAAAGTGGGCGTGTTGTAATGTGGGCGCACATTCTCCCGAGGAATATGGTGGATATTATGCATGGGGTGAAATAAGTGAAAAGTCTGTTTACAATGAAATGACTTATCTCTATGCCACGGGTGTGGACAATAATGGTGATGGATGTTTTGATGATTGGCATAGTGATGAGGGTACATTTGGATTGTGGCAGCATCTCGGAGCTAATATCAGTGGCACTCAGTATGATGTAGCATACGTTCAATGGGGTGCAACATGGTGTATGCCAACGCAAGACCAACAATTGGAGTTACTCAATAATTGCCGTTGCGTATGGACAACAGAGAATGGTGTGAATGGACGTAGATTCACGGGACCGAATGGTGGTTCCATCTTTCTTCCTGCTGCAGGTTGTCGTTTAGATAACGATCTCCATCGCATTGGTAGTGGCGGTTATTATTGGTCGGCTACATGGGATTCGTTAAACCCTTACTACGCCCGTAATCTCTATTTCAGTTCAACCAACATTTATTACGACTACAACTTATACCGTGATGGCGGTAGAAGCGTTCGCCCAGTTGTAAGGAATTGATTTCTTCTCTCTCCAAAAGTGTATAGCCTTTTGTATTCGATACATATACACCGTGTATATGCATGAAATACACTCTGTATATCTATGAAATACACGGTGTATACACATGAAATACAAAGCCTATCAAATAACTACTAATCTTTTACAGATAGAAGAAAAAATGATAATCTATATTTGTCAGCAGAAGATTCGCATGGAAAGGGATGTGGGGCGGTTCAGGTTGTAGTTATTGGTAAATCCTCATAAATCTGTTCATCCTTTAATATTTTGAGGGCTTTCTCTTGCCACGTCTTACAGACGAAATAAGGAGCGTGAGCCATTTTAATATGAAGGTTACGCAAGTTGATTTTGTAGGGGAAGGCCAGCATGGCGCAACGCTCGGCAATGTTTACAGAAAGATTGTCACGGTCCAAATCGTAGAATACATTACCGATAACTTTTGCTTTTCGGGTGTTTTGCATGGCGATAGGGCAGTTGTCAAGAATGTAATAGTAGTCATCGTGGTAGTCAACAAAACTATTTACCCCTGCAATGGTGTTATAATTGTGAAGTATTGTTGCCTTTACTACATCGCCTGTGTAGATTTTTTGTTCTTTGCAGTCGCGATAGCCCGTGTAGAAGCCTGCAAAGATGACGGGGTAGATTTTGACATCAACGAAAGTCTCCAGATATTGAAGTCGCCCAAATAACTCGAAATCACTCAGCCTCATATAGTCTTTTGCCCGTTTGTTCTGCGTCCAGAAATATAGTTGGTCGTGATAGAAGAATAAATCGAACACGCTGCCATAGCCGAATGTTCCGTCTGCTTTGATGAACCTCACTTCTATCTCGTCGAAGTAGTGGTCAGTATCTACTCCCGAAATCAAATCATCTAAGAATTGTTCAACCTCTTCTTGAAAGTCCTTATTACAAGACATTACCTTTGCTTTCATATTCACTCATTTTTAGTTTATATGATGCAAAGGTAATGTGGGGTGAGGCGAAAACGTTGCACAGTCTAAAAAATATCAACTATTATTTATGAAATCGATAATGTTCCTATATTCATTTCCATTAAAATTTGCAGGAGTAATATACTGGCTTATCATACTATCTGTTTTTTTTTCAATTATTTTATCTTTAAATTTGACAAAAAACTCTTCAGAAAGCAAGTTAATCCATTTTTTTGTTGATCTCATTATAAGGAAACGTACATCCTTTTTTTTATCTTTAGCAAGATACCATATCATTTCTTTTGTGAATTGTTGTGATTCTAAAGTGTTATCTATTCGAGGGAATGTTCGGTTGGATGTTTGTGAACTATAACCATGCAATTCAACAAGTGCTATCTTTCGGAAAAATTTTGTTTCATCAATTGAAGCGTTCTCAATATAGACATCTTTCCTTAATTGTTCTAGCTTTTTATACCAATACCAATCGCCCAGCATGTTTATGGCATCCTTGCAGGTTATTGGACTGCCTTCTATATTGTCTTTTTTTTCTGGCATTAATGAGTGTACTTGAAATAGAAGTGTTTTTCTCTTGTATTCAATTACTTGTTTACGAACAACTTCTTTTGACTGCATCAGTTTGGCTAATGTCATATTTACCTCTGGTACATAACCAGGATTAAGACTAAGGATAATCAACCTTGCCTCCAATGGATTTCCCCACCACGGTTCCGCTGGAATGTTCGTTATAATCTTATCTCTAAGTATTCTAAGCTTAGTTTCCTCATCTTTGCCTTCTATTGCTTTATCCACCTTTTCATTATAAACATCTATTGCCTGCTCATCCCCTTCACATACATATGATTTGCTACTGCTAAACAAACAATCTTCCTCTAACGATTCATACATTTTCGCTACATGTTCCCATGGATTTTTCATTCCAAACAATTCTTCAGTATTCATAGAATGATTCATTTACGTGATTACGTTGCAAAGTTACACATTCTCTTGGCAAAAACATTGCATAGTGTCAATCTTTTTTGTACTTTTGCACAAAAGAAATCTATTATGGCCAAATACCTGTTTGCACGCTACATTTGGGAAATTACCACCATCTACAGGGCCAAACGCCTTACATTGAAGGAACTGAATGAGAGATGGCGCAACTGCTATCTGTATGACGGAAAAGATATTCCCCGTCGCACTTTTGACTATCACCGCAAGGAAATAGAAATGCTGTTCAATTTAAACATCGTCTGTGACAAGCGCGACAACACTTACCATGTGGAGGACGACAGTTGTTTCCGCAAAGGAGAACTTCGCCAATGGCTAGTGAACAGCGTAGCCGTTAGTTCTATCATGCGCGAGGCAGAAGATTTGGAAAGTCGGATTGCATTGGAGCCGATACCATCGAGCATGCCTTTTCTGACTGAAATAATTCGAGCATTGCGAGAGAATAAAGTCATTTCGTTTAGTTACCAGAGTTTCGATCGTGATAATCCAACGCAACACACATTTCTTCCCTACGCACTCAAGCTGTTTCGCCAACGATGGTATATAGTGGGACGTTCGCTTGACAATGAAAAGATTCTGACATTTGCTACCGACCGCCTCGATTCCTTGATTGTTGAGGAGCAGACTTTCAAATATCCTAATGACTTCGACATCAACGATTATTACCGTGATTCCTTTGGTATCATCATAGAAGATGGGATTCCCTGCGAACATATTGTTATTAAGGTAGCGAGCAGTCAGGTTAAATATTTGCGTTCTCTGCCGCTTCATCATTCGCAGCGAGAGACTGTCATAACTCCCGAGTATTCTATTTTTGAGTATGACTTGAAGCCCACTTATGATTTCGAACAAGAGATTCTTTCTCATCGAGAGGATTTCGAAATTCTCAAACCTGCATCATTAAGGGATAGGATAAAATCGATTGTGAATAATATGTATGAGCGTTATTTCGCACAAAACAAATTAAGATAAATGTTATGGGCAATAAAATATCTTTTCGATTCTATAAAGATTATAAGGTTAGGGCCATTTGGGACGATGAGGAATCCAAATGGTGGTTCTCGGTGGTGGATATTGTTGCTGCTATTACAGAAAGTCCAAATCCGCGAAAGTACTGGAGTGTATTGAAGAACAGACTGAAGAAGTCAAATGCCGAGTTGACTACTCGTTGTAGTCAACTGAAACTCACATCATCGGATGGCAAGAAGTATGCTACAGATTGCTTTTCACAAGAAGATATCATCGAATTAGTGAAAGCCATCCCCAGTAAAAAAACAGCTGATTTCCTGGATTGGTTTACCTATAGTGAAAACACAATTGACGGACAAAGTCGGAAGAAAGCATATACACTTTGGGAAAGTAATCTTGTCGCCGACAAAGATATAGGCAAGGTGAAATCACTTCAACAGATTCACGCTTACCTCTTTGGTGGACTATACGATTTTGCAGGCAAAATACGTACTAAGACAATCGCCAAGGGTAATACGATATTTTGTCTGGCAGAATATCTTCATCAGAACCTGAAATCAATCGAACAAATGCCAGAGACAACATTTGATGAGATAGTTGACAAGTATGTTGAGATGAATGTGGCTCACCCCTTCATGGAGGGAAATGGACGTTCGACACGTATCTGGCTTGACCTTATTTTTAAAAAGCAGCTTAAGATGTGTGTTGACTGGAGCAAGATTGATAAACGTGATTATTTGGATGCAATGATTGCAAGCCACATGGATAGTACCAAAATACGTGCGTTGTTAAAGCAGGCTTTGACAAACAAAATTTATGATCGAGAATTGTTTATGAAGGGAATAGACTATTCTTATTATTATGAACAAGAAGATTGACGCAACCAAGGTCGAATAGCAAATGAAGTATGATACAAGAAAGATATATGATATGGCGAAGTATGGTTTTTATTTTCAGAACATTCTATTATCCCTTTTTTGCAAATATAACTTGCAGAAATATAGTAAATGAATTATGAAGAAAGCAATTGTGATGGGTGCTTCATCGGGGATGGGGTACGATGTGGCGAAATTGTTGTTGAAAGACGGGTGGCAAGTGGGTGTTGCTGCACGTAGAATGGATATGTTGGAACAACTCAAAGAGCAGTTTCCACAACAAGTGGTGACGGAGGAGATTGATGTGACGGATGTAGATTCGCCAACAAAGTTGAAACAACTGATTGAAAAGTTGGGTGGGGTAGAGTTATATTTCCATGCTTCGGGAATAGGAAAACAAAACCCTGAGTTGGAGGGAAGCATAGAAATGAATACCGTTCGTACCAATGCTTTGGGTTTTACGCAAATGATTGACACCATATATAATTATATGAAAGAGCATGGCGGTGGCCATATTGCGGTGATTTCCTCTATTGCAGGAACGAAAGGATTAGGGCCAGCACCTTCTTATAGTGCGACGAAAGCATTCCAAAACACCTATATCCAAGCTTTGGAGCAATTGGCGAATGGTCATCGTTACAATATCCGATTCACCGACATTCGTCCTGGATTCGTAGATACGCCTTTGTTGAGTGGTGGTAGTTATCCTATGTTGATGAACCAACAATATGTAGCAAGGAAAATCGTGAAAGCCATATATTCTAAGAAACACGTCAAGGTAATTGATTGGCGATATGCGATATTGACAAAATGCTGGCGACTGATTCCCAACTTTATTTGGCGACATATCAAATTATATAGGTAATTTATCAGAATCCGAATGATTCGGTTCGTGGATTTACCTTATCTTTGTAAAAAAATAAACTTAAACTATTATCATAATGAAAAGAACCTTTTTTTATTTACTGCTATGTGCGGTTTGTCTTGGTGTTAATGCCAAGAAAGTGAAAAAACAAACACAACCTCTATGGCCTGATGGTACACCAATTGCAGAATGGTTTAACGACACGACAAAGGTTGACGTGAACACGCTCGGCAAGAAATACGTGATTTCTGAATACGGTGTGAAGAACGATAGTACGATAGTTCAGACAGAAGCCATCCAGAAAGTCATCGACCTTGCTGCTTCTAATGGCGGTGGAGTTATCGTTATTCCACGAGGAACGTATCTCAGCGGTAGCTTGTTCTTCAAACAAGGCACTCATCTCTATGTGGAAGAAGGCGGAACGTTGAAAGGTAGCGACCGTATTGCTAACTTCAAGATTTTGGAAACACGTATTGAAGGACAAACGTGTAAGTATTTTTCAGCACTCGTGAATGCTGACGGAATAGACGGATTCGTGATTGCAGGAAAAGGAACCATCAATGGCGATGGCCGTCATTATTGGGAAGAATTTTGGATTCGTCGCCAATGGAATCGCGAATGTACCAATAAAGATGCTCAACGTCCTCGATTGACTTATATCTCTAATTGCAAGAACGTGACCGTGCAAGATGTTCGCTTGATTAACTCTCCTTTCTGGACCAACCATATTTACAAGAGTGACCATGCACGTTACATTGATTGTTATATCTATGCTCCCACAAGTGGAATTAAGGCACCGAGTTCAGATGCCATAGACATCGACGTTTGTCATGATGTTTTGGTGCATGGTTGTTATATGAACGTGAATGATGATGCCGTAGTTTTGAAAGGTGGAAAAGGTACATGGGCAGACAAAGATGCAAACAACGGACCTAACTATAATATTCTTATCCAGAATTGTCATTACGGTACGGTTCATGGTTGTCTGACATTAGGTAGTGAATCGGTTCACGATAGAAACGTGATTATCCGTAATTGTCATGCTGATAATGCCAATCGTGTAATCTGGTTGAAGATGCGACCAGACACACCTCAACATTATGAGTACGTAACGGTGGAAAACTTCACGGGAAAGACGGGTAGTTTCCTTGTGGTTCGTCCTTGGACGCAATTCTTCCAACCAGAGAATCGTGAGGATATGCCTCTCTCTACGTGTAATAATATCGTGATGAAGAACATCAACATGGAATGCAAGAATTTCTTCGACGTAGGGGCATCAGATAAATATAAGCTCATTGATTTTACGTTTGAGAACATCGACGTGAAAGACCAGAAGAATGCTTTTACCAAAGACATCATCGAGAATACGAGCATCAAGAACATGAAAATAAACGGAGAAGAAATCAAATGAAAAAGTTAGTTGTTTTATCATTGATGGCATTCGCCTTGAATGCGCATGCACAAACTTGGGATTTAACGCAAGAACAACCAAGATATTCTGACGCTACGGGATATGGTTATGATTTTACGGCTTCTCCTACAAAGAAGTCAACATCTCCTTTTTATTTCTCTGTCAAAGTACCTGATGGAAATTATAAGGTAACTGTAACGATTGGTTCAAAGAAGAAAGCTGCAGAAACGGTAGTTCGTGCAGAGTCTCGTAGGCTCATTGTTGAGAGTACGCCGACTAAGAAAGGACAATTCAAAACCTATTCTTTCATCGTGAACAAGCGTTCTCCATATATCAATGAGAAGATGAACGTGCGCATCAAAGACCGTGAGAAAGGTTCGTTGAATTGGGATGACCGTCTCACTTTGGAATTTAACGGTCCTTGTCCTGCCGTGAAGGAAATCAAGATTGAACCCGATAACACGGCAACGACTATCTTCCTTTGCGGAAACTCTACGGTTGTTGACCAAGATAAAGAACCTTGGGCATCATGGGGACAAATGATTCCATGTTGGTTTACGGATCAAATCGCTATTTCCAACCATGCAGAGAGTGGTTTGACGGCTTCTTCATTTATCGCCCAAAATCGTTTGGAAAAGATATTGACGATGATGAAAGCAGGCGATTACGTGATTTGCGAGTTTGGACATAACGACCAGAAAGAGAAAGGTCCTGGTTCGGGTGCTTATTACAACTTTGCTTTTGCCTTGAAGAAATTCATTGACCAAGTACGTGCGAAAGGTGGAACGATTATCTTTGCTACTCCTACGCAACGACGTGCTTTTGATGATAGCAAGACGCATATTAAGGAAACTCATGCCAACTATCCCGAAGCTATGAGGGAAGTAGCGAAGCGTGAGGGTGTGCAAGTGATTGAGTTGCACGACATGACTCGTACTTTCTTTGAGACATTGGGATTCGAGAATAGCAAAAAAGGATTGGTGCATTATCCTGCTAACACCTTCCCTGGACAAGAAAAGGAATTGGCAGACAATACCCACTTTAATCCCTACGGTGCATACGAAGTGGCAAAAATGATTGTGATGGGAATGAAGGAGTTGAATCTCCCCATCGTGAAATATCTCAAAAATAATTGGGTGGATTACTCACCAGCTCAACCAGACGATTTCAATCAATTCGTTTGGTATCCTGCCGTGTTGATAGATACGTTAAAGCCGGATGGCAATTAACAATACAAATACAAAAAATGATTATACAAAAACCTGATTGAATGATGAAAAACAAACAAATGCACTTGGAAGAAGAGGCTGCACGATGTTTGCTTTGTGTAAATGCTCCATGCAGTCAGGCATGTAAGAATGGCGATCCTGCTCGTGCCATTCGTGCCATTCGGTTTGGTAATCAACGGTTGGCTTCCCAATGGGTAGATAAGTGTACGGATGAGGATTTGGAGAATGCCGAACAAGCTTGCATTCACTACGACCGTCCCATTCGTATCAAAGAAATGTTTCGTTCGTTGGATACTTGTCCTTCTACACAAGAAAACAAGCCCAACCTTGCCATTGACTTTTGCGGTATTCATTGCGAGAATCCGTTTTTTCTTGCATCATCAGCCATCTGTACAAACTATGAGATGATTGCTCGTGCGTTTGAAGCTGGTTGGGCAGGAGTGTATTATAAGACCATCTGCATGCAAGATATAAAAGAGGTGTCTCCGCGTTTTGATGCCATTCATTGTGATGCTACGGGTGATTTCTATGGTTTCCGCAACATGGAACAATTGAGTGAAAATCCAACACGTGTGGATTTTGACATCTTGAAACGCTTGAAGCAAGACTATCCATCCAAAATTGTTATTGCCTCTATCATGGGACAAACGGAAAGGCAATGGATTATTTTGGCAAGGATGGCTGAGAAAGCGGGTGTTGATGCGATAGAGTTGAATTTCTCTTGTCCTCAGATGCGATTGGCAGGTATGGGTTCTGACGTGGGACAGAATCCAGAACTTGTTACTTTCTACACGGCATACGTAAAACGCAACGTATCAATACCCGTCATTCCGAAGATGACTCCCAATATTAAACACATGTCGGAGCCAGCGATGGGGGCATTCTTTGCTGGTGCAGATGCTATCTCTGCCATCAACACCATCAAGAGTGTTACGATGAATGATCGTTCTACCGTATCGGAAAAGAAAACCGTATCTGGTTATTCAGGACGGGCCGTCAAGCCGATTGCTTTGCGCTTTATCCTTGAATTGGCTAAAAATCCCGTGTTGAAAAACGTTCATTTGAGTGGTATCGGTGGTATCGAGACGTGGCGCGATGCATTGGAATTCATTCAATTGGGATGTCGTAACGTACAGGTATGTACGGCTGTCATGCAATATGGTTATCGTATCATCGATGACCTTATCATTGGTATGCAATCGTATATGCAAGAACGAGGCATTGAAAAGTTGGCAGATATTGTTGGTGAGGAACTTCCCAATTTCGTAACGGCATCAAATCTTGACCGCAAAACCATCGTATATCCCAAGATTGACCGTGACCGTTGTATTGGATGTGGACGTTGCTATACTTCATGTCAAGATGGTGGTCATCAAGCCATTGAATTTGATTTCAACACACGCCAACCTCGTATCGTGGGTTCACGTTGTGTTGGTTGTCATCTCTGTCGTTTGGTTTGTCCGTCTGGTGCCATTGGAACAACCAAACGTGTGAACAAGAAGTAATTTCATACACCTTATTTATATATAAAAGGAAAACCGCCTAACGAAATGATGTTAGGCGGTTTCTTTATGACTTAAATCTAAACGCTAATCGTTAAATAAGTTGTTCGAGTGCTTGTGCCAATTGGTCAGGACAACTGGTGGGTTTGCTTCCACATTTGATGCCTTTCAACTTCTCCTTGATGGTTTCTGCCTTTTCACCCTTTATCAATGAACAAATGCCCTTGAGGTTTCCATTGCATCCACCAATAAACTTCACGTCTTGAATGATGTTGTCATCATCCAAAGAGAGTTCTATAAATTGGCTACACGTACCTTGTGTCTTATACAAAAGTTGCTTCATGCTTATTCAGGCTTCATATTTGTGTAAACCGTCTGAACGTCATCGAAGTCTTCCAACCTCTCAATCATCTTGTCGATGGTCTCGCGTTGTTCAGGTGTTACGTCCTTCAAGTCATTAGGAATACGCGTAAACTCTGCACCAGTTACTTCGAATCCCTCGCTTTCAAGATGCTTTTGGATTTCGCCAAAACTCTTGGGGTCTCCATAGATGGTGATTTCGCCCGTTTCCTCATCCTCATCAAACTCGTCTTCTACACCGTAGTCAATCAAATCGAGAATAAACTCGTCCATATCCATTCCGTCCTTTTTCTTGAACGTAAATACGCTCTTATGGTCGAAAAGGAATGAAAGGCTACCCTGTGTTCCTAAGTTACCGTTGAACTTGTTAAATACCGAACGAACGTCACCTACGGTACGAGTGGTGTTGTCTGTCAAGGTGTCAACGAAGATAGCGATTCCATGAGGACCATATCCCTCGTATGCTACTTCCTTGTAATCGCTTTGGTCTTTTCCCATTGCGTTCTTGATGGCACGCTCGATATTATCTTTCGGCATGTTTTCGCGCTTGGCGTTAGCGATAATGGCGCGAAGGGTAGGGTTCATGTCAGGATCAGGACCACCTGCTTTTACGGCAATGGCAATTTGCTTGCCAATCTTTGTAAACGTCTTGGCCATGTGTCCCCATCTTTTCAGTTTCGCTGCTTTGCGATATTCAAATGCTCTTCCCATATTTATAATGCTTTATTGTTAATCTTTAATCTTTAATTTTTCATCTTTAATTTTCAATCATCTCAGTTCTGCATTCAACTTGCTCTTCAGGTTGGCAATCAACTTATTCATGATAGCATCAATCTGCTTGTCGTTCAATGTCTTTTCCTCATCTTGTAAGATGAAGTTCACGGCATAGCTCTTCTTGCCTTCGGGTAAGTTCTTGCCTTCGTAAACGTCGAACAATTCCACTTTCTTCAAGAGTTTCTTCTCGCTCTGACGGGCAATCTGCTCAATCTGGGCAAACTCAATGTTCTTGTCAATCAACAATGCCAAGTCGCGACTTACGGCAGGATACTTGGAAATCTCGTAATATTCCACCTTGTTCTTGCGGATAGCTTTCATCACGTTGCTCCAATGAATGTCAGCAAAATATACTTCATTGGCAATGCCGGCTTCCTTTTGCAACTTATGTGCGATAATACCTATCTCTGCCATAGTCTTTCCGCCACGATTCTTGATGATGAGTGCTTTCGAGAAGATATTGTTGTCGTTCTTCTCGGCAACCAACATATTAGATTGGATTCCCAAACGAGTGAAGATATTCTCCATGTAAGCTTTCAGTTCGTAGTAACTGCTTTGCTCATTGGGATGAATCCAACTGCCTTCCACGCGCTTACCCGTTACCCATAGACCTAAGTGCATCTCCTCTGTGTATGCTCGCATCGGATTCTCGTCGTCTTTCTTTTCGGGATTATAGTGATAGCAGTTTCCGAACTCAAAGAATTTCAAGTTAGGATTCTTGCGGTTGGCATTGCGAACGATGCTTTCCAAACCACCGAACAACAATGTTTGGCGCATTACACCGAGGTCTGCACTCAAGGGATTCATCACCTTTACGGTAGTTTCCTCTGTATAAACGTTCAAACCTGTATAATAAGCGGTCTTGGTGAGTGAGTTGTTGAGTATTTCGTTGAATCCACATCCTACCAATTGTTCACTTACCAAGTCTTGCAAATGATGGTCTTTGTCTTGTTCGCCTTGTACGGTCAACGAACCTTTCAATTGTTGTGGAATCTCCACATTATTATATCCATAGATACGCAAGATGTCTTCCACCACGTCGCAAGGACGTTGCACATCTACGCGGAATGCGGGTACGGTCAACTGAATACCGTTCTCGTCTTCAGCATCGATGGTCATTGCCAAACTGGTAACGATACTCTTGATGGTATCTTTACCAATCTCTTTTCCTATAAGTTGGTGAACGTAATCGTATTTCAAGTCAACCTTGAAGTCGGGTAGAGGATTAGGATAAACGTCCTTGATTTCCATGCTCACCTTTCCGTTTGCCAATTCCTTGCAGAGAATGGCGGCTTGCTTCATGGCATAGACGGTTCCATTGGGATCAATGCCACGCTCGAAACGATAGCTGGAATCGGTGCTCAGTCCATGACGACGAGCACTCTTGCGAATCCATGTGGGATGGAAATAGGCGGCTTCCAATACCACGTTTCTTGTTGTTTCGTATGTACCACTTCCTTTTCCACCGAAGATACCAGCAATACACATGGGTTCTTCTGCGTTGCAAATGCTCAAGTCGTGTTCGCCTAAGATATGTTCCTCGCCATCGAGCGTAACAAACTTCGTTCCTTCTGGTTGGGTTCTCACCACGATATGATGACCTGTTACCATGTCTGCATCGAAGCAATGCATAGGTTGTCCGTAGGCCATCATGATGTAGTTGGTAATGTCCACTATGTTATTGATAGGACGAAGGCCGATAACCTTCAATTTGTTTTGCAACCATTCAGGACTTTCCTTCACGTCGCAATCGGTGATGCTCAAGCAAACGTATCTCTTGCAAGCCTCCGTATTCTCGATAGTCACTTCGATAGGCATGTCGTGATTATCAACCGTGAAAGCATCACAATCAGGACGATGCAACGATGTCTGATAACCGTTTTGCACGAGCCAAGCGTATAAGTCGCGAGCCACTCCCCAATGAGAGAGTGCATCAGAACGGTTGGCGGTGATGTCTATCTCGATTACCCAATCACTTTCCAAATGGTAGTATTCAGCAGCAGGTGTACCCACAACGGCATCTTCTGGCAATACGATAATACCAGAATGGTCTGTACCAACACCAATCTCATCCTCGGCGCAAATCATACCGTTCGACTCAACGCCACGGAGTTTCGATTTCTTGATGACAAACTCCTTATCGCCATCATACAACACGCAACCTAAATCGGCTACAATCACCTTTTGACCAGCGGCAACATTAGGCGCACCACAAACAATCTGTTGTGCTTCGCCTTTGCCAAGGTCAACCGTTGTTACATGCAAATGGTCGGAATTGGGGTGCATCTCACAGGTGAGCACCTTACCTACATACAATCCTTTTAATCCACCTTTAATAGTTTGTACTTCCTCCAACGAACCCACTTCAAGTCCACATGAGGTCAATACTTCTGCAGTTTCTTGTGGCGAAAGATTAAAATCAACGTATTCTTTCAGCCATTTATAAGAAATATTCATTCTCGATTTGTATTTTCGTTATTCCGTGCAAAATTACAAATTTTTATGTTCTTACACAAACTTTGCCCTTATTTCTTTGAGAAACAATATGATTTGACCTAATATGTCAACTACTCTGTATATCCTTTTGAATTTTAATGCTTCTGCAACCTTTATGTCAAATCAATATTTCTGGAAGTTATATTTTGTTCTCAACACGGCTTTCTTCTCTTCACTCAAACTGTTGAAATAACCTTTCCAGCCTGGGCAATAGTTGATGTGCCAGCGCCAGAACCTACCTAAAAATGAATTGGGCTTCTTGTCGTAGTGTGCCCTAAACTTACAATTTTCACAATTATGTGCCATAATAAACGCTCCTTAATTTATTCGTTAAATTCTTGATGCAAAAGTACAAAAAAACAACAAGAAATAACATCTTTGCCACAATAAATTGAAGCTTTTATGAAACTGACTTAGTAACAATGGTGATAATTGAGATTAGGATGTAAAGGTAATCAATAATTACGACCTTTCAAAGCTTTCGGGAACTTATCACCACATTGAATAAGATTATAATAATAACCACCTATCTCTTTCACCTCTCCAACGATTCTGTTACTATGCTAACAAAATTAGCTGGAGTTATTATTTTGGGTGTTTGGGCACTAGTTTGAATTTAGCACGATGTAGTACTTCCTAATATTCTTCAATGATGTTGCTATGGTATAAAACCACCTTCCATCAATAGATTCACCACCTTTGATGTGGCAGATGTGGGGTTATACGAAATGAGAGCCGATCATTTTGTCATTTCATTTTTTTTCATTACCTTTGCATCACTTCTAAGGGGTTGTTAGGGGTTAAGACCTCCATAAACTTAGCGCCTTGATGCCGATAGGCGAAACTCATCGGACAGGGATGTGCATTTCCAAGTGACGCTCGTACCACCTATAAGTCCTCACTCTTTGGGTGAGGACTGTTTTTGATTGCGTTTGTCGGCACGGAGGTCTGACAATATGTCTGAGTGAAACTTATCCATAAAATAGTTCCATGCTGTAGGCAGTTCGTTTCCATACTCATCATAATATTCATCTGGAATGTCATCACCATCATTCACGGACCATGTGTATTTATCTGGCTCATGATGCCTTTGATTCATTCTCCACGCAAAATCCATGACTTCGGTGTAAAGTTCATTGGCTAAAGTCTTTGCTTGGCAGTATGCCTCAATCAAGAAACTGCCTCCATCTTCGCTTGAGAATACTGTGAAAATGCCGCACTTGCTGGGATGCGGCTTCTTCATTGAAACATCATTAACGCCACAAAACCACATTGGTTCAAAAGAAAACACAACGTCCACGTTTTCACAGGTCAGCTTCAAAACGCTTGCTTGATCGCTGCTATTTGCAACGTTTTCCAGCCAGTTTTTTAATGGTCTAAAGGGGTTTTCGTTGCAATCTGATGCTACGAAAGTTCCCATCTTTGTCTTGTTTTTGTAGAAAGTAATTGGCAGCCATCCAGAATCTGGGTCATCAAACTTCATTTTGATATTGTCTGTGTCTCTCGGAAACTTTTCAGCATACTTGGCGCAACCGACAAACCCTGTGGGGGGGTGTAAGTCGCTAACCCAAAACTGTTGCTAAACGGTACATGAAGAAAGGGATGTCTCTAACTCCTTTCACCT
>OMWI01000081.1 GCA_900314715.1 uncultured Prevotellaceae bacterium
TTTCGCAAGCCAAGGATGCCCTTTGAGGCACTCAAACCAACTGAACTGATTCAGAAGGTACGGCTTCCACTCACAAATGTTAATTTTTAGAACTTACCAATTGTGAATTATTAATTGTGAATTATTAATTGTGAAATGTGATTTTTTATATATCTTTGCAACACTATTTACAATGACTATGGCTAAGCAGAAGAAGATAAACAGTCAGAAATACAGCGACATCAAATCAACGCACCCCGTGCTTTGTCCTGACGGAAAGTACCGTTGGGTGTACGACGTACCCATGCTCAAGAACCCCAGCATCTTGTTGGAAGTATACTGGGTGTTAGGTGTCAGTTTCGGAATCGTGTGGTTTTTTGTATTGATGTTGGGAGGATGCGAGAGCAATTTCAAATTATCCGAATTGTGGGACATAACGCGTGGTTTTCTCATACTCATGGCAGTCTTCTTGGTGCTGGGCTTTATAGCCTATTTCTTCGTTTCTTGGTACTATGGCTGGAAATACAGCATCCTCTTCATCATGGACGAGAACGAGGTGGTACATAAGCAATTGCCTGGCACAGAGGGCAAGGCGCGAGCTATTGGCAAACTAACGGCATTGGCTGGAGGTGCAGGCGGCAAACTTGGAATGGCGGGGATGGGAATACTGGTTGCCAACCGCACGTCGATGTCCACAAGTTATAGTAGTGTGCGACGCATCATACCTTGTCGCCGACAGCATCTAATCAAAGTGAGAGAACGTTTCAGTCGCAACATGGTTTTCGTGGCCGACGAGGATTTCGACTTCGTTTACCAGTATCTCTGCGACCATTGTCCTAACGCTCGCAAAAGCTAAGAATTGAAAAGTAGATACCTATCTACAGTACGACAGATTACTTCACAACCACTTTCTTACCATTACGGATATATACGCCCGATTTCAGCCCTTGATTGGAAAGGTGCTTCCTTCCACTTAAATCATAAACGGCTGAAGGCGTTTTTTCGGTGCTCACGAATGGTTGTATACCAGATGGCTGTTCCAAGGAGAATTGCCAAGAATCAAAATAGACGTTGGTTGCTTCCATAAACATGAAAAAGATTTTCTTCACGCCCTTGAACAACGTTGGGTCAACACTAACAGTATGATTCAAAAAAACACTTGACGAGAACTCTACCGTTGCCGCTGCTTTTGCATTAGGATTGTCAAGACGTATTTCAAGTTTGCCCGTTCCTTTTGTTCTAAGTGTGAAAGAATTGGCACCTTCGCTGCCAAAATCAACGTTACGTACCATTGTCCACGCTCCTTTGTTCATCTTTACTTGCAGATTCTTAGATGCATCATTTCCCAAGCCATTAAGCGTCGTCACTTTTACGATGTTCGAGAAATCCTCGTAATTAATACCTCCAGACGTTGACATGGTTTCTGCTTGTTGCAAGGAATAGGGGTCCATCTTTTTGATGGCGGCAGGTCCCTGATTAGTCATCGTCACCTTATTAATTTGTTGCTTGCTCTCATTGACAGTTACCTTCTCAACACCGATTGAACGGAAGCCCGATGCACCCGTATTCATATTTTGTTCCAACACCATTGAGTGATAGAAAAGATAATAGTTTCCTTGGAATTTCTGAAGATGCGTGTGGTTATTACCCCAACCAAATCCAAAATTGCCAGGATTGGGAACGTATTCGCCTTTGTATTCCCATGCATTAGGATTCAGCGGGTCATCGGTCACCATGTAACACATGCTACAAGATGAAGGTGAAGGATAACTTCCTCGCTTCGCATAACTGTTCCAATCATTTCGGTCAGACCATGATGTATTATACGTATATACGTAGCGCCCATTCATCATGTTCAACTCACTTGCCTCAAACAAATAAGGTGCAGGCAGATTGACTGCCTTTCCGTCGAGTGCAATCATACTGCTCTTCAACTTAGCTATTCGTGAGTTGCCAGGCATGAGTTTTGTGCCTTGACTGTTCGGATCACCTCCACCGAAGGCGACCCATCCTGTTCCATTATCATCTATGACCACTCCTGGGTCGAATATCCAATTACAGGGTGCAACACCAGGTGTATCCCCATCGATGAGTGGTTTTGAAAGGGGTGATTTCCATGGACCTATCGGGGAATTGGCCGTTAACACTCCCACACTACCTCCACTATTCGCAAAGAATAGGAAGAACTCATCCTTTCCGTTTGCCCCTACGCGCCATGTTACAGATGGTGCCCATGATGCGGCAAACCGCCAACCCCATGAACTGCAAAGCTTTCCTACGTCAATCGTTCCGTGAAACGTCCAGTTTACCATGTCATCAGTAGAGAAAACGACAAGTGACTTGATAGCTCCATATCCATTGTTGCCTTGTTTGTTGTTGACGACAAACTGCTGGCTGTCGTTTGAGCCATAGACATAGAGACGTCCATCATATTCCAAGGCGGTAGGGTCGGCACAGAACACGCAAGGACTGATAGGGTTACCATTAGACACCGTTTTGTAGGTTCTTGATATAGTTTGAGCCTCTACCCCCATTGAGACACACATGAATACGGTTCCAAGAATGATTTTTAATTTCATGACAATTCGTTTTTATCGTTTTCTCCTTATTTGTCGTTAATCCATAGAGGAAAAACTAATTGATAATCTGTTTACTTCTGCAAAGATAAGACATTATTATCAACAAGCAATGTTCCAACTAATGGTTTTTAAGAATTTAAAAAGTCTTTGATACACCGAAAAAACATTGTGTCTTTATTTCTTTCTTTCACTCTCCGTTTCCGTTCTCTTCCACTCAAAGAATCTATCCACGAAATCGATTTGTTTACGATTGGGAACCATGATAAGTGAGGCACCATTACTGAATTGCATGGTTGTGGGCTTATCCTTATCGAAAGCTGGCCAATAGGGAAGACCTTTCCCGTTGGGATTTCCCGTCTTTGCGAAATTCACCCAATACTGTTGGATAATCTCAGCTAAGGCGGCTTCGTTTGGATATTTGTCTGGTTGCGAGAGGAAAGTACCATTCAAATAGAGAATGTCATCAGCATGAGAGACACCCCTACGCTTTTTGCTTCCGATAAACGAGAGTTCTGAGGGTTGCGCAAGATAGGCAGAATAAGTAGGACTTTTCCCTGTTTTCGCCTGCAAACTTGCCCATGCGAATGATGGCCAAGCGAAACCCATATCACGGAAAGCATCTCCATTGCTAAAATACGCCTCCTCGTCGTTGTTGGCTGGATATACCTGCAAAGCCTCATCGGCAAACTTCCCAAACTGGATGCGCGCGTTTTTCTGGAACTCGGCAGCAGGAATGTTGTATGTGAACATGGAACCTTCATCGGAGTTGGTCATCACGATAACAGGTACGTCGTTGTATTCACCACGTTCATAATTGCGGTAGAGGTCATCGGTAATGACGTAATTATCAACACATGGCCAGAATCCACCATAACCCACGTCATTTCCACAAAGAGCCATTGCGTCCATCTGTCGCATCTGCTTAATGGATTTCTTCTTCAAATGCTTTTGGAAACCAAGTCCATGTTGCTCAGCACCTTTCTGAGAAGCATTTGTCGTAAGGGTGCGAGGTTTGTCAGCCCATGGCGCAAATGAACCTCCGCTCTGACTGATGGCTGCTCGGAATAGTCCCTTTGCCAATGGAGAACCGCAAAGTATGCTACAACTAATTGCTCCTGCCGACTCACCGAAGATGGTAACTTTCGATGGGTCACCACCAAAGTTGGCGATGTTGCGTTGTACCCATTGCAAGGCAAAAATCTGGTCAAGCAAGCCATAATTGCCAGAGTGCCCGTCTTTTGACTCCTTAGTCAGTTCGGGATGAGCCAAAAAGCCAAGTGCGCCCGTGCGATACTCTATACTGACTATTACCACTCCACGTCGTGCTAAACCTGTCCATAAATCACCACCATAATGTTCTGTCTGGAAACCTCCGCCATGAATCCACACCATCACGGGCAAGCGGTCTGACACGGAAGAGGCAGGTGTGGCAATACCAAGATAAAGACAATCTTCGTTCATCATGTCCGAAGTGAGACCTCTACGTGTAGGCTGAGGAGGCCAAGGACCAAACTTATCCGTTTTCAATACCCCTTCCCAAGCCTTCGCTGGTTGAGGAGCCTTCCATCTAAGATTTCCTACAGGTGGAGCGGCATACGGTATGGCTCTGAAAATAGCCAATTCTCCATCACGAATTCCCTCTACATCGCCTGTTTCCACATGCGTTTTCAAAAGTGGTTGTCCCCACGCGTTAACCACACTTAATAATCCAAGAACAAATACAAAGAAATACTTTTTCATACGCAATCTATATTATTTTACTGTTTCCTACAATGAATGCTTTTTCAAGGTTTTTAATTATGTTTCGAATTAGCTCTACTGTCAGCACTATGTCAAATCATGGTCGGTCATCGCACAAACACAGGAGTCTGACCATACATTTTCTGCCGTTTCCACCATGTCGATAATGGTATAGATGGGTAGGATAATACCAAGTATGGCGATGGGCGCTCCGATACCTGACATCAATGAGAGCGTCAGGAAGAAACAACCCATGGGAACGCCAGCATTGCCAACCGCTGAAATCACAGAGATGAATATCCACAACAAGATGGTATCGAACGTGAGAGGCGTTCCCCCGTTCTGCATCACAAAGAGAGAGGTGATGAGGATAAAGGCAGCACATCCGTTCATGTTGATGGTGGTACAGATGGGCAATACGAAACGGGCAATATGGCTCTTTACGCCTAATCGTTGCTCTGCCGTTTCCATGGTGACGGGTAGGGTAGCGGCACTACTCTTCGTGAAAAGGGCCATCAGCACGGCTGGCATCATTCGACCTAATACGTGGATGGGATTCAATCCACGAGACAATAGGAACAGCGGTAGCACGATGAAGAACTGGATGACGTTGCCGCCCAATACTACCAACACATATTTTCCTATGCTATCGGCCACTATTCCTGCGCTAACTTGTGCCGACAACTGAGCTGAAAAGGCAACGATACCAAGGGGCAGCGTCCAAATGAGTCCGCGAATGAGAAAGAAAAGTAATTCCTGAAGTCCCATCAATCCCTTCACCAGTACTTTCTTGTTTTCGCTCTCAGGCATTTTTGACAGTCCGAAACCAATGGCAAATGCCAACAGCAACAACGAGAGTACGTTGCCTTCAAGGAATGGCTTGATAATGTTGTTGGGAATGACAGAGAGAATGTGGTCATAATATGAGAGGTGGGAAGCGAGGGGAGAGATAGAGGTATTGCCTTCCGTAGTTCCTTCTGCGGAAAGCGTTTCCACGGGCAGATTGCCTGGTGCGATGACTACATATAATAGTGCTCCCACAACGGCAGCGGCGAATGTTGTCAACAACGTATAAAATAGGGTGCGTCCGAATATCCTGCCTGACCCTTTCGAACCGAAGGTGGCAAAGGTGGTAATTACTGCCAACACAATCGTTGGTACAGCTAACAACTGGAACAATCTAGTATAAACCGTTGCGATAAATTCCATCAGGACGTCGAGCCAATGAATGCCCAACACTCCCAGAACGGCGCCTACTATGAGCGCCCCAATCCACAATACGATATTTTTCATCGCTACAAAAGTACAATTATTTTTCTACATTCTCAACATCATTTCGCCAAACGCTTGAAAGCATTAAGCTACCAATCAACACCTTTATGCCTCGAATCTCATATAAATGCTTTATTTTGTGAGTTCTTGGTATATTTTACTATGCCAAACACATTGGAAAGCAAGTCTATCCAAAGGGGTTGTGACTCGCCTCTTTCATAACCCCTGCCTTTCCATCGCTCTGCGAATTCGGCTGCTGAAGTAGCTATTTGCTTTTCGTTCTTCATAATAATGTTTCTTTCTGCAAAGTTACAAAAAAAAATCCGACAATACAAAAGAATTGATGGGGAAACATATAATGGAATTGAAAAACGAATAAATGTTAAACGTAAGTAGGAAAGTAAGAAAGTAGGAAAGTAGACATTTAATACTTTTAGTAATAATAATAGTATTAATAATAGTATTAATATATTAATAATAATATATATATATAAATATAAATTAACAAAAATCTGCTACTTATTATTGTCTTGTTTCCTACTTCAAAACATGCTAATGTCGGCTTTCCTACTTTCCTACTTTCTGATTAACTAAACAATAAACTATCCAAAATTGCCAACTAAAATATATCCGTATAATGGTTTGATATTATTCGTAAATAATTAGTATTGAGTTTGTTACAAAAATGTAACAATATTGTTTTGTTAATAATATTTATCGTGATATTCTTGTTGGATTATTTGGTAAAACGGATTTTTCTTAGTATTTTTGCACTTGTCAAAAGATGTTAACCGCAAACCTTGCGACGATGAGCTCAAAACGTAGTGAAAAGCAGCGGAAGAGTAAATTATCCACTAAAGCAAATCTTTTGCTTCTTGCTTCTAAACCCTTGCTTTCTTGTTTCTAAAGAGCCTTTCTCTCTTGTCTAAACCATTGCTCTGCACGTTACAAACCATTGCTTTATAAAATATAAAGCATAGGTTTGGAGCACATAAACCATTGCTCTGTGACTTTGTTCTATCTTTTTGGGGATAGTGGCTCAGTCGATTTTTCGTAGGGGATAAAACTTAGTTAGATTATCAAAGCTTGCATGGAAGATGCCGTAGGCATCAGATGATAGTAGCCAGCTATGCAGCCATGCCGATAGGAATGGCGAAATGGCTGGTTAGGAAGATGCACATATAATTCCTTGCTGTTATGCAAGGGATATGATGAAGCATGTCGCAAACCTAAAGGCTTGCATTTATATATCCATATCTTACCCAGCCATTTACTTTCCCTCGCTTCGCGAACAGTGACCGTTGGTTCGAAACACCTAAAGGCGTTTCTGCATAGCTGGCTACTATTATCCAATGCCTACGATTCAATCTTAATTCCCCTACTAAATATCAACTGAGCCAAGATAACGCTTAAAAAAGAACTTAGGAACCCCCAAAAACATTACGCCAATTTAGGAGATAAAAGAAACCCAAGATATTGATTATCAATAACTTGGGTTTTCTTTCAGTCGGGATTACTGGACTCGAACCAGCGACCTCGCGCCCCCCAGACGTGTGCGCTACCAACTGCGCTAAATCCCGATCCTTTGCTTATAAAAGCGGATGCAAAGTTACGAAGTTTTTTTGAACTGGCAAATAAATTCCGATGATTTTTTCAAAAATCAGGGATTTACTCCGTATTTTTCTCCGCGATGTGCTATTTCAGTTGATACTTAATTCTACTTTCCTAACCTTGCCTCAACGACATTAACCACATAGTCGCCCAATTTCTCGCACTCGCTGATCAAGTCGGTAAACATCGTACCGATAGCGTAATCGTACTGGTGTTCGTTTACGGCCTGGATGTTCTCCGTCTTCAATCTGTTGCGCAAAGTATTGATGTCGTTTTCGATGCGGAATGTCTCGTTGATGTCCAGTTCTTCACGACGACCCTTCAAGATGTTGTTCATTTGCGTGAGCGATTCATCCGTGAGGTCAATCATCTTATGAATCTGTTCGTATTGCTGAGCCGTGAAATCTTTGTTGGATTGCATCCTGCGGTTCATGGTACGAGCCAAGTTGTAGCAGGCATCACCAATACTTTCGATTTCGCTGATTTGGCGCAACATCCTACGGATTTTCTCCTTCGTCTCGTCGGAAAGGTGAGCGTCACTTACTTGTTCCAAGTAGCGAGCAATTTCAATTTCCATGTTGTCGCTGATACCTTCGTACTTTTCGATGCGAACGAACAGTTTACCAAATTTCTCTTTGTCTTTCTCGGCAAGCAAGTCTTTTACCATGCCATACATGCGTTGGATACGCTCACCGAAGAGCGTAATCTCTTTCTGTGCCTGCAAAACGGAGATTTCTGGAGTCTTCATCAAGCCACCTTGTATATATTGCAAGCGTGTGTCTTCTTCCTCGTCTTCCTTCTTCGGTTTGATGACATAGCAAACCAACTTTTCTATTTGTGGGATAAACCAAATCAAGATACCAGTGTTAATCAAGTTGAAACAGGTGTGGAACGCTGCCAATACGAAACTGAGTTTGGCGGCATTTGCCAAGAATTCCGCATGACCTGCTGATGCCTTCGTCATTTCCACGTCGTATCCTACCAATCCGCACACCATATTCACGAATGGATGGAAGACGATTAACACCCATACGACACCGAATAGGTTGAAGAACATGTGTGCAAAGGCAGCCCGTCGAGCTTGTGTTCCTGCAGAGAGCGCCACGATGTTAGAGGTAACGGTGGTACCGATATTCTCACCCATCACCAACGCAATACCTTGATAAATAGGTAGTACGCCCGATGAACAGAGAATCATTGTGATAGCCATTACGGCTGCCGATGATTGCACGCACATGGTGAGGATTCCACCGATGAGCAAGAAGGTGAGGGTGGTAATGAAACTATTGGGGTCGAAACTGGAGAAGAAGTTGAGTACGGCTTCCTGTTCGCCCAAATTGATGTCTATACCTGTTTGGCGTAACGTGCCCAGTCCCAAGAACATGAACGCGATACCATAGAGGAAGTCGCCGAATACACGACGACGTTTATTGTAGATGAGTATGATGGCAATGAAAAAGGCGGGATAAACGAAATCGGTAATGTTGAAGGAGAATCCTGCCGACATAATCCATGCGGTAAGCGTGGTTCCGATGTTCGCACCCATGATGACCGAGATGGCTTGCGCCAAAGTCAGTAAGCCTGCGCTGACGAAAGAAACCGTCATGACGGTTGTTGCGGTAGACGACTGAACGGCAGCCGTTACGAATATACCTGTGAGCATTCCCGTAAAACGGTTGGTGGTCATTGCACCCAGTACGTGTCTGAGTTGTGGACCAGCCATTTTCTGCAATGCATCACTCATGGTTTTCATACCATACATCAATAAAGCCAAAGAACCGAGTAACTTCAGCGCCAAAAATAAGTAGTTTGGAGATGCTTCCATGTGTTAGTGAAATTGATAATTTTGTGCAAAGATATAAAAAACATTGCCTTTTTGCAACAAAGTAGCGGTAAGATTTTGACTTTAATATACATAAAAAAAACATTAAAACGTAAATAAATGTAAAAATGTACTATTTATGTCAGTAAATGTAACATTTGTGTTAGTGGCATGTCTTCATGAAAATGTCTTTTTAAGACTCTTAGCATGAAATTTCATTCATCTATTTCCTCCAATAATGTCATCTGATGGGTGAATGTAAGCAGGATTCAAATTAATAACGCAACGAATGTGTTAAAGAAGTAAGTGAGCAAGGAGCATGAAAAAGGGACGAAAATCCCGCTGGCTCTTTCGTCCCC
>OMWI01000027.1 GCA_900314715.1 uncultured Prevotellaceae bacterium
TCCTTTTTGTTAGACACCTCAAAGTTACTCATTTTCCGCGACATACGGAAACTTCTGTGCCTTATTTTGTTAGACAGTTTTACTCATACTTATAACTTCCGAAACTTAAGTAATATAATAAAACGAGGTGGGTTTTTGCCCGCCTCGTTTCACTTATTAGATGATTCCTTATTTCTTCTTATTAGCCTTTGCTTTAGCCTTAGCTTCTTTCTTAGCTACTTTTTCCCAATACTTAGCACCTTGTGCTTTTAAGTTTTCGGTGAAAGCTTTGGCGGATGCGTTGGTTAATGCTTCATCTTCAGGTGTGGCGAATGCATGGCGATAGCCCTTTACTTCATTCCAATGACCACGAGTGAAGTCAGGAACTTCAACAGGAAGGTTGCCATTGTCCATAGAGATAGCTCCTAACTCTGCCAGACAACACCACTCTGCCAAATCGTAAACGTCCATGTCGAGTGGCAAACCGTTGCGCAAGCAATAAACAAACCTACTATCCATCATGAAGTCCATTCCTCCATGACCACCAACTTCCTTGGCTTCCTCACCATATTTACGAACGATAGGACTGGTGTATTTGGCAAGTAAAGCCTTGGTGTCTTCTTGTCCAAGGTAGCTGTGTGCTGAAAGATTCTCATGATTGGGTTTCACGCCAGCATCATTCATGTCCTTTGCAGAGAGAGCATATCCCTCAACAGGATATTTGTTGGCAAAACCAGTGGTTCCTGTGAGTTGGTACATACGATTGTAAGGTTGTGGAGTCATCACGTTATGGTGAATTTCGATAACCTTACCCTTCTCTGTGGAAATCAAAGTTGTGGTATGATCGCCATTCCTGAATTCAGGACAAGGTTTGCCAGTACGGTCTTCCACCAATTTCTTACCGTTAAACGATTTCGTATCCATGGCTACGAGAGTACGCATACGGTCACCACGGTGAATGTCAAGCACTTGTGCGATAGGACCAAGACCATGAGTAGCATAAACGTCGCCACGGAAATTCTTGTTGTATTCCAATCTCCAACCCAATTTATCATCAGCACCCGTCTTCCAATAAGCGCTCCAGAATGGACTCAGTTCGTGGCGATAAGCACCCTGTACGTAAATCACTTCGCCAAACAATCCCTGTTGTGCCATGTTGAGAGAGTTGAGCTCAAAGAAGTCGTAGCAGCAATTCTCCAGAATCATGCAATGCAAACGTTTTTGCTCGGAGAGATTGATAAGCGTCCAAATCTCATTCATGTTCATGGCAGATGGTACCTCAATGGCAACATGCTTGCCACTTTCCAATGCTGCTTTAGCTACGAGGAAATGGTGAACCCAGTCGGTGGCGATATATACCACGTCGATGTCTTGACGTTTGCACAATTCCAAGTATCCGTTTTCGCCTGAGTAGATGTCTGCTGGGGGCATACTTGCATTACGAAGATATTGTTGGCAAGCCTCAGCACGCTTTTGCTCATAGTCGCAGAGTGCCATGATTTGAATACCAGGAATGTGAGTCCAACGTTCTACGGCACCTGGTCCACGCATACCCAGACCAACGAAAGCCACGCGAACAACGTCGAGTTTGGGAGTTACCAATCCCAAAACCGATTGCTGTCCTGGTTGTCTGTCAGGTACGTTTGTTACGATGGTTCCGTTCTGAATTTTGTACGGCCAATCAAATGCTCCTGCTTTTGGTTGCTGTGCGAATGTTACCTGTGGCAATAAGAAAGCCACGAGTACCAATAAGGTAGTAAATAACTGTTTTGTTTTCATTATAACATTAATTTTTAGATGTTTTACAAGCTAATGAATAGATTTTGCACAAAGATACACATTTATTTGATTAAAAGCATAGAAAAATGTGGGGAATTGTATTTTTTTTTGAAATTAGCAGTAAATTTGCAAACGAAAGGAGTATTAATATGGTTTCAATAGCCTTAGGATTGCTTATTCCCTTGATGGGTACGATATTGGGTTCCGCATTTGTCTTCATGATGAAAAAGGGAATGTCAGACCATTTGCAGAAGTCGTTGCTTGGTTTTGCGTCGGGCGTAATGGTGGCTGCATCTGTATGGTCGTTGATTATTCCGTCGATAGAGATGTGTGAAGACATGGGGAAATGGTCGGTTCTTCCTGCTGCGATTGGCTTGTTGTTAGGTATGTCCTTCTTGTTGCTCATTGACGATATTACGCCTCACCTCCATATAGGCACGAGCAAACCAGAAGGTCCCCGCTCTCATCTATCGCGTACGGCTATGCTCGCATTGGCGGTTACCATCCACAATTTACCAGAAGGAATGGCGGTAGGTGTGGTTTTTGCGGGAGCCGAACAAGGAATGACGGGAATCTCCATTGCCAGTGCGTTGGCCGTATCATTGGGAATTGCCATTCAGAACATCCCTGAAGGAGCTATTATCTCCATGCCTATGTGTGCTGAAGGTAATAGTAAGTGGCGTTCGTTCATGATAGGAAGCCTGAGTGGGGTAGTGGAACCCATTGGCGGATTGTTGGTTGTGCTTTTGGCTTCGCTTATTATGCCCGTGTTACCTTACATGCTTGCTTTTGCGGCTGGTGCCATGCTTTATGTGGTGATAGAAGAGTTAATACCCGAAGCTTCGAATGGTGAACACAGCAATCTCAGCACGATTGGTTTTGCCATTGGTTTTGTGCTGATGATGGTACTCGATGTGGTAATGGGGTGATTAGTCATGTAAAAACGTTGATTTTTTCTCTTTCGTGCAAGAGAGTTTCATTGTTTTTTATTAACTTTGCAACGAAAACATTAAAAACCGAAGAAATATGAAAGTTGTAATTTTGGGAATTTTTATTCTTTTGTCTATCGCACTTATTGGTTGGATGTTGGCAGAGGTGAAAGCTAAGTTTTGCCAATACGAATCTACGGATGATGAAGTAGAGGCAGAGAAGGAAACCAATGCACGGTTGTTGAAAGGCGGATGGAAAGAGATGTCTATCAAGGACGTTATCAAGCTCATCAGCACAAAGGGTTTCAGTGCCAATTAAAAACAATAGTCATGGGATACATTGAGAAAAACCTAATGGATGGTGAAAATATCATCTATGAGGCACGTCAGCATTGGATTATTTATTGGTTGCCGGCATTGTTGGTGATTATCGCCATCGTGCAATTCGTGATTCCTACCCAAAGCGAAGGATTGATGTTGCAATGTTGCTTTGCCTTGTTGCTGTTGTTGGCGGCATTGATATGGGCGGTTAATATCTATGGTGGCAGAAAGTATCTGTTGACCAACAAGCGACTGATATTGAAACGGGGCATCATCAAGCGCAATTCATTGGATTTGATATTGCGCCGTTGCGAAGGAGTAAGCATCAGCCAAAGCATTATGGGTAGAATCCTTGACTACGGAACCGTTATTGTTTCCACGGGAGAGGTATCCAATAGCTTCTCGCACATAGAGAATCCCGTGAAGTTTTCCTCGATGATTAACCAGCAGATAGCCGATATTAACAAACACGCTTGACGATGGAAACAACATTCAACCAAATGGTGGCGGAGAGTATTCGTACCCATTGGAATCTCAACGCATTGTCCGATTATAAAGGCAAAACCCTTACTTACCACGATGTGGCAAAGGGTATTGAGGAGATACACATTCTCTTTAAGTTAATTGGAATCAAAAAGGGTGATAAGGTTGCTCTTTGCGGACGTAATAGTTCTAATTGGGGCGTGGCGTTTCTTGCTACGCTGACATACGGTGCCGTTTGTGTTCCCATTCTTCATGATTTCAAGGCAGAAAACATCCACAACATAGTCAACCATTCTGATGCTAAGTTGTTGTTCGTTGGTGATAATGTGTGGGAAAACCTTGATGAACAATCCATGCCTGGTGCTAAGGTGATTGTTTCCATCATAGACAATTCAATACTCGTTTCACGTAACAAGAAGATATCTGCCGTCAAGGAAGAGGTGATACTTCAGTTTAAGAAGAAATTTCCTCATGGACTTACGCCAGAAAAGATAAGCTATCATAAGGAAAAGCCAGAGGAGTTGGCGTATATCAGTTATACCTCGGGAACGACAAGCTTTTCCAAAGGCGTGATGATACCTTATCGTAGTTTGGTATCAAACCTTGTCTTTGCGCATGAGCATATCGAATTGAAGACTGGTGACGGTCATGTGTGTATGTTGCCTATGGCACATGCCTTTGGTTTGCTCTTTTCTTTCCTCTTCGAGTTCGTAGAGGGTTGCCATACCCAATTCCTTACGCGCACACCGAGTCCGAAGATTATTTTCCAAGCGTATGCCGATGTAAAGCCATCGCTTATCATCACCGTTCCGCTTATCGTGGAAAAGGTGATTAAGAAGAATGTGTTGCCCAAGTTAGAAGAGCAACCCATGAAGACGATGTTGCGCATTCCTATCCTTCGTGATCGTTTACTTGACAAGGTACGTCAGAAAATCACCGACCTCTTCGGGGGTAACTTCATGGAACTGGTGATTGGTGGTGCTGCCTTGAATGAGGAGGTGGAAGAATTCATGCGTCGTATCAAACTTCCCTATACCGTTGGTTATGGAATGACAGAGAGTGGTCCGCTGATTGGCTATACGGGATGGCAAACATTCAAGCGTGGCACGTGTGGCATTCCCGTTGACCGTATGGAAGTGAAGATTGACTCTGCCGACCCTGCTACGATAACGGGTGAGATTCTTGTCAAGGGCGAAAACGTGATGTTGGGTTATTACAAGAATCCCAAGTCAACGGCAGAAGCAATCGACAAGAAAGGATGGTTGCACACGGGCGACTTGGGAACGATAGATGCAGAAGGAAACATCACCATTCGAGGACGTTCAAAGAACATGATTCTTGGACCGAGCGGCCAGAACATTTTTCCCGAGGAGATAGAGGAAAAGCTGAATAACCTTCCTTACGTGGAGGAGAGTATTGTGGTGCAGAAAGAGGGTAAGATTATAGCGTTGATTCATCCCAACTACCAAGAGGCGATGGAAAGGAAAGTCTCTAATGAGGAGATTGAGAAAATCATGAAAGACAATTTGGAAACCCTGAACACCTTAATCTCAAAATACGAACAGGTTTCCGACTTCAAGATCTTCCCCGAAGAATTTGAAAAGACGCCCAAACGCTCCATCAAACGATACCTTTATCAGTAATTAAGACATCTTTTGCCATAGCGAAACATCATCTTTTTGTAGCTCCGAATGGGAGATATGAATAAGCAACAGCTACAAGAAAGGGAAAACAATATCATCCAACTTGTTGCGACATTCTGCAACGAGCATTTGGATGAAGAGTGTGTTGCGCTTTGTACGCAATTGGTGCAAAAACTTGGGTGTCAGCATTCCTGCCTTTTTGAGTCAGGACGTTTGGAGATATGGGCTGCCGCTTCGGTTTATACCATTTGTAGCATCAACCTCTTGTTTGACAGACGAAAACCGTTGAGTCTTTCTTCTTCAGATATTTGTGATTACTATGGAGTAAGCCACTCGACGATTACACGGAAGATGAGAGAGATAAAAGAACAGTTGAAGATAGACCCAGTCTTCGGTACGGAATTCATCTTGAAGGAGGAAGCAAATCGCCGTCCTTTCAATCCTTTCAAGAAGATAAACGGTCTTTTTTCCGTTAAGAGTATAATTAACTCGATGAAAGGACACAACCATGAATAAGGATTATTCTATAGAATTGATGGAATCGCATGGCATCAAACCCACAGCCAATCGCATAGTCGTGGTTAATGCCTTGTTGAAATGCGACCGTCCGATGTCGCTCAGTGAGTTGGAAACAAAGATACTGACCATTGATAAGTCGGGTATCTTCCGTACTCTCAATCTTTTCAAGGAGCATCATTTCGTCCATGTCATCGAAGACGGAGGAGATGGAGTGCGCTATGAATTGTGCCATAGTCACAGCCATGAACACGACGATGATGTTCATGTGCATTTCTTTTGCGAACATTGTCATAAGACCTTTTGTTTGGACAACATAAAAATCCCCTTGGTTGACTTGCCCGATGGATATGAAATGACCACCGTCAATTACGTCATCAAAGGCAAATGCCCAAATTGTAAGCATTGACCATTGATGATTGACCATTGACCATTAAGCGTTATTGCTAATGATTGTTGTCAGCTTTTTTTTGTGAGAAAACAATTCAGGAGGTTGTGTTAAATAGTTAGTTTCTTTTCGTACAATGGCCGTGTACCATTCGTACAACGTCAATGTACGTTTCGTACAATGCCCATGTACGATTCGTACATGCATCATGTACCAAATAGAAACGGCCTTTTAACACAACCTCCTTTATGCGTTTAGATGATATTTTACATGGAATGACGGTCAGAAAGACCAATGAACTATTTATGTTTAGCGTTTAGTGTCCAGTGTTTAGTGAAGAAGTGATAATTAAGAGAAAACCTAATTGTGAATTATTAATTGCTAATTGTGAATTATTAATTGTGAATTGCTAATTATCAATCTTCTTCCAAGACCTCCCGTTTTTCTTCTTATTTCCTTAATTATCAACCATTTAAGTGTTTCAAGACCTCATGTAACACCTCACCTAAGACCTCATGTAAGACCTCATGTTTTTTAATTCACAATTCACAATTAGCAATTCACAATTGAGAAAATTGAAGGTAATCTCTCAACGCTAAACACTCAACACTAAACATTACTCAGAGTGTGAGGTCTTACATGAGGTCTTACATGAGGTGTTAGGTGAGGTGTTACATGAGGTCTTGAAAAAACTAACTCACTGATAATAAAATGTTTAGCTATAATTAGGTGAGGTCTTGGCGAGAACAAGAAAATTCGTGGGTTTTCGTCATAAAACGGATGGAAAGACCAAATAGCTTTTAGCCCCAAATAGATGCCGATAGTCTCTTTTTATGCACACAAAGCTCCCTATGAAAAAACTACAAAGACGATGAGTTTGGATGTGCAAACATCATGTTTACGTAGTATAAATATGGTGTTTGTCATCAACAGACATGGTGTTGAACTTATAGAGACAATTAAAATAAGTGCTGTGAAGTTTATGGTATAGTTTTTTTGCAAAAGTGGCATATTTTGAGAAATAAATAGTATTTTTGCAATGTATTTTGGGGAACATGACATTAAAGTTGGATAGCCGTGCTATCATCGTTGTACTTGCTTCTATAGAAAATAGAATTTGAGTGCTATTTCCGATAAGTGTAATGAATTCCCTTTTTTCCATGCGGCAAGTGTTGAATCGTGCAGCGTAAGGTGAAAGTTTGCACTTTTAAATAATATCAAATCGAAATATAAATGAAAAGAGTCGTTTTTTTATTTTACTTATTAGTTTTTTGTAAGGTGGTATGGGCATATGACGCACAGATTAATGGCATATTTTATAATCTTAATAGTTCTTCAAAAACAGCCATTGTAACCAACGAAAAAGATGATGTTTTTAATGGGCCAGATATTTATGCTGGTACAATAATGATTCCAAAAGCCATTCTGTACAATGGAAAATCATTCGAAGTTACAGAAATAGGCAAGTATGCTTTCTATGGTAGCAAAATTACTTCAATATCTTTACCTAATAGTATCATAAGTATAGGGGAACGAGCTTTCTTTGGATGTGAAAAGTTAAATAGTATTGTAATTCCAGAGAGTGTAACTAATATCGATATATATGCTTTTGCCGAATGTGTTAGAATATCCAATATACTTATACCTAAGAATGTTGTTTCAATTGGAGAGGGTGTGTTTACAAGTTGTGACGATTTAGAATCTATTGAAGTTGTAAATGATAACACGAAGTACGATTCACGTAATAATTGTAATGCAATAGTAGAAACTCAAACTAATACAATTATTGCAGGCTGTAAAAACTCAATTATACCCAATTCTATTGAAGTGATAGGAATGCAATCTTTTGCTGGTTGTAAGAAACTATCGTCCATACAATTGCCTAATACAGTCTCAAATATCGGTGAGTGTGCTTTTGCTGAAAGTGGTTTAAACTACATAAAAATTCCAAGTAGTGTTATTTTCATAGGGAGTGCTGCTTTTCAGAATACACATCTAAAAGAAATCACGATACCGAAGAGCGTGAAAACTATTGAAAGTGTTGCTTTTTCAGGAAATGACAGTTTGACCACTATATATTTAGAAGATGGTGTTGGCGTTATTAATAGTAATGCTTTTGTGTCTTGTAGAAATCTTAAAGATGTATATTGCTATTCAGAGGATGTGCCTTTAACAAAAGGGGATGGTATCTTTGAAGGCTATTGTCAAGATGCAATTCTACATGTACCACAAAAAGTAATAGACAAATACAAAAGCGATGTTGTATGGAATCGCCATTTTAAGAAAATTGTATCTATAGAAAACGAGGGGAAATCGAATTTCTTATTCTGGATTATTACATTTGCTTTTATATTTTTGTTCTTAGGAATAAAGAGTAAAATAAAGATAAAAAAGTAATAAAATATGATTATTGATGAAAATCAAATTGATGAACTTAATACATACTTGAATAAGAGCGTAATAATGCAGAGTTCATCCATAGAGGGAAAAAAGAAATTCCTTAATGAATTGGAAGAATGGCTTGGCGCTTTATATTTAGAGAATAAAAAATCTGTTCCATCTTGGGTTATGACCTTGACTACTGAGCCTGTTAAGGTTGGCAAAGATGCTCTCCACATTCATACTTCTTTTATTGACTTTCAGTTGACGCTATGTATACAATTACTTACTGACATTAGAGCAAACTACTATTTACAAAAACAATTGGATGAATCTAAGAAACAAACTCACGAAGTGAAGAAGCAAACGAGACTATCAAAGAGAGCTTTTTGTATATCTATTTGTGCAGTTGTGGTCTCAATAGTGGCTGTTGCTGTTTCTACTTGGGCAACCTACATATCAACAAGACCACAAACTATAATCCTAGATAGTGTTCAATATGAGAAGATGTACAATATTCTTTCTTCTGATTCAAGTAGTAAATGGTAGATGGTAATAAAAGATATAAAACCCCTTACTCTTGAAATCCGCAACTAAAAGTTTATCGGTTTGATATTATTGGTTTGGCATCTTGTATGGCAATTCCAAAGCAAACCCTCGTCCATCATGTGTAGGTGGGTACTTGTTTCCCGTTACCCCATCAAGTTTTACAGAGGTATTTGCGTATATTATTCCTCGATAGAAACATGTTTAGCCATCAGCGAGTGTAAAAATATTAGGGATATGCCTATCAAAAAACCGCAATATCAACGAATCGATATTGCGGTTTTTTTGAATAACTACTATATGATATTAGTGGTAAATCTTTAATCTTTATTCTTTCTCCATAATTTGCTCATGTCTTCGAGGGTCTTTCCCTTGGTTTCGGGAACGAGTTTCCAAACGAAGATAGCGGCAATTACGCAGATGATTCCGTAGAGTCCGTAGGTGAACCAGTGACCGAAGTCATCGCCTTCTGTGAGATGCATGTTGAACATCGGAACGAAGGTTGAGCTGACGATGAAGTTGAAAATCCACTGGAAGGCAACGGCGATAGCTACTGCTGCACCACGGATGGTATTGGGGAATATCTCGGCGATGAGTACCCATGTGATAGGACCCCATGAGAACATGAACGAGGCAGAGTAGATAAGTAAGGAGGCAGCAGTAAATAATTCCATACCTGCATGTCCGAATGTAACGGCTACACCGAATGCGCCAAGAGCCATTCCCAATGAACCGCAGATGAGCAATGGCTTACGTCCCCATTTCTCCACCGTGAAGATAGCCACGAGGGTAAAGAGAATGTTGATGATACCCATGAAGACAGTAATCATCATTGGGTTGTCCATACCCATATCGCCAAAGATACGTGGAGCATAATAGAGTACGGCGTTGATACCCACAGCCTGCTGGAATACGCTGAGCATGATACCGATGAAGATACACATGGCTCCGTAAGACATCAGTTTCTCTGTCTTTACGACCATGGTGTCCTTGATGTCTTGCAGGATTTGGGTAGCCTTCGTAGAACCATTGATTTTGGCAAGGATTCCCTCAGCCTTCTTGTCTTGTCCGATACTAACGAGATAACGTGGAGTCTCTGGTACGAAGCAAATCAACAGGGCGAAGAGTCCTGCAGGAATGGCTTCACTTCCGAACATATAGCGCCAACCCGTTGTTACAGTCCATTGTGCGGCAGGGTTGATAGCTGCAAGACCTTTACCCATTTCCTCAACTAACGGTTGGATATGGTCGCCCAAGATGAAGAAATTCACGAAGTAAACCACCAACTGACCGAAGATGATGGCAAACTGGTTCCATGAAACCAACATACCACGGATGTTAGAGGGAGCCACCTCACCAATATACATTGGACAGATAGCAGAGGCAAGTCCTACACCGATACCACCGATGATACGATAGATGTTGAACATGATGAGCAATGAGAATGAGGGATGACCATGCTCAAAGAACAAGAACTCAGGATCCATGCTTCCCAAAGCGGAGATGAAGAACAGAAGTCCTGCTACAATCAGCGATTTCTTACGTCCGAGGTTTGTAGCAAGGAAACCAGAAATAGCCGAACCGATAATACATCCGATCAAAGCGGAAGCTGAAGTGAAACCGTGCCATCCGTCGGTATATGCAAAGTCTTTCGCTTCCATGAAGAAAGCCTGAAGACCTTTCTCTGCACCAGAGATAACAGCGGTGTCATAACCGAATAGCAAGCCGCCCAATACAGCGACCATCACGATTGAAATTAAGTAGGCTTTAGAGCCTTGAGTGTTTTGTGACATGATATTTTAATTATTGATTACAATTCTACCTTGATTGCCTTGCCATCGTAAACCACTATCTTACCTTGTGGATTCTCCAAGTCGAGTTGTTGAGCCTTGCCTTTTTCAATCAACACGATGTTGAAACGGCGAGTCTTTAACATGCCATTGAAAGAACCATTGCGTTTGCCAAAGGAAACAGTACGTTTGGCGTTGTCAAAGTTGATGTCTATGGTTGCATACTTACCCTTTTCGTAGTTGTAGTTGGTTCCCTCGTCTTCGTAGAGTTGGAACGAACCGTCTTTGCCACTATATATATAAAGGTGTATGAGCTCTGCGGGTTTCTCGTCGCTCCATTCCATAGCGGGACCGAATGGGATGATTCCACCTTCTGGAACGAATACGGGAATGCGTTCGTATGGTGCGCTGACGGTAATGGTTTGTCCTCCTTGATAATGTGTTCCATTATATAAGTCATACCATCCGCATTTGTTGGGCAGATAGACGTCGCGACTACGAGCCTTGTAATATCCCACAGGACAAGCCATCAACGACGGACCAAACATCCATTGGTCTTTGATGTCGTTCACCTTCGTATCTTCGGTGAAGTCCATCACGAGCGCACGCATCAAGGTATAATCCTTGAAATGCGCCCAACCAGCCATAGAATACAGATAAGGCATCATGCGATAACGGAATTGGTCGTACCAAACGATGGTCTTGTAAGCAGGATGATTTTCTGGTGCAATGTTCCAAACCTCGCGTAAAGGCCATTGACCGTGTGCACGATAGAGCGGAATGAAGCAACCGAACTGGTTCCAACGTGTTTGCAACTCGCGCCATTCGGTTAAGTCTGCTGTCTCTACGCCCGTTTGGTCATAGATTTGTTGTGCCTTGGAGAATCTACTTTCTACAGAGAATCCTCCTTGATCCATTCCCCAGAAAGGAAGACCAGCTATAGAGTAATTCAATCCAGCGGTCATTTGCGAGCGCATATCCTCCCATCGCGTACCAATATCACCACTCCATGTGGCGGTAGAGTAACGTTGCTCACCTGCAAATCCACTTCGCGTGAGCAAGAAGACACGTTTATTGTTGTTTACGGAACGCTGTCCATTGTAGATGGCGTCTGCATTGACGATACTATAGGCATTGAAGAATTCCGTAGAACTTCCCAAAGCAGTAGGACCAGAAAGCGCCTTGCGATACCACATTGGCGTACAATCGCGAACGTTAGGTTCGGAAGCATCCATCCACCATGCGTCAATACCTTGATTATACTTGCTGAACAATCGTTCGTTCATCTGTCTCCAGAACATCTTTCTGGCATTTGCATCGTATGCGTCGTAGAATGAACCGCGGAATCCCAGCCAATCGTGAATGTCGTCCTTGATGGCTTGTTTGTAAATCCAACCGTTAGCTTCAAGTTCTTTGTAATTATCAACGGTGTCGTAGAATTTCGGCCATACGGAAATCATGAATCGACCATGCATTTGGTGAACGCTATCAAGCATGGCTTGTGGGTTGGGGAAGCGTGAAGCCTCAAACTTGTGGTCTCCCCAAGAGTCGAGTTTCCAGTAGTTCCAGTCTTGTACGATATTATCAATGGGAATATGTCGGTCGCGGAATTCCTTTAGTGTTTCTTCAATTTGCGCAGAACTTTGATATCGTTCACGACTTTGCCAGAATCCCAATACCCACTTAGGATATACGGGAGCTTTTCCCGTTAAGGTTCTATATCCCGAAATGATTTCGTCCATCGTAGGACCAGCGATAAAGTAATAATCCATGTCGCGATTCATCTCGCTCCAAATACTCAGTCGGTTTTGTTCTTCTTCGGTTTGTGGAACAGCTACGCGAAGACCGCAATAGCTAACGCCACCGTCTGGATCCCATTCGATGCGAATCGGAGTACGCTTTCCTTTCTTGAGATTGCAAGTAAATTTCCATGCGTTAGGATTCCATGCGGTGCGCCAACGCTCTGTTACTACTTCCTGATTGTCAATAAACACCTTCATGTAACCTGCATAATACAGGTTGAAATGGTAGTTGCAATCTTGTGGAGCTTGGATATATCCTTGATAGGTTACGTGTGCACCCTCCAAGTTGAATCCCTTCGGCAATGCATCGATACCTAAATCCTTTGAATGTTCGGGATTGATTTCAGGAACGGCATGTTCAAAGTAGATACTATCTTCAGAACGAACGATAACTTTGCCCACTTTGTCCACGTATGTACCAGTAAGTGAACCTTCCTTGCCGTTTTTGTCAAACAACTTGAATGCCTCGTGCAATTGGAGATAACGATTGGGATTACCAAATCTACAATAGCTGTATGAATCCCACAAGATACCATAGCCCTTATTGCTCAGAACCATAGGAATACTTACTTTCGTGTTGTATTGGAAAAGGTCTTCGTTCTTGCCTTTCATGTTCAACTCTTCTGCTTGATGTTGACCAAGACCATAAAAAGCCTCGTCGGCAGGCGATTCGAATTGCGTATGCCAAGTCCAACCATTGCGTTGGCTTTCGGTTAACGTTCCAACGCCAATCTCTCTTTCAGGTACATAAAAATGTTCGAATGTCTTACCTTTCTGTTGGATTTCCGAAAGCAATTGTTTGCCGTTTGCATCAAGAAACTTAATGTGTCCTGTAGACGAATTGACAATAGCTTGAACGGCAGATGTCTTCACGATGACGTTGCCATCGGTTTCAGTGACGTTATACTTAGCTTTTGAATGTTGGGGAACTATCATCAAACTCGTCTTCGTGGGGAATTGCTCTTCGGGAGTTGCCCTCACACGAATGATTTTATCGCTGACCACTTCCAATCGAACAAGTTTTGCCGATTTGGCATCAGGATTCGTTAGATGAATAGTCACGGCATTACCGCGTTTCTCGTAATTGCTTGCCAGAGTACTACTCGTACACATGCAGAGAGCAGCCAAAAGAATGAAATGAATGTGTTTCATGAAAAATATTCAATTAATTTTTACCCTTATATAATCAGTTAATTGTTGCAAATGTGCATTACATTCTTCTCTATCTTCGAATTTCAAAAGAACGTCACCAATTGCTTTGTTGGCTCCTGTGAAAGAGTCAATAATCTCACCTTTTTTCATGTATATAGAATGATCAAGCAAATGCTTTTCCTTGAAATCAGATTGGTAATCTATTGCTTGAAACTTTCCTTTTTCTAAAGAATGGACTGTATAAATCATATAACAAGCATCATAGTGAGGCATTTTTATATCAGGGATAGGGTCTCCAACTGATTTGCAAATTTCCGCTTCTATCAAATCAATACCCGTTCCGATTCGTTGTATCTCTGCCAACCTATTTCCTCCAGCACGTGGAGAAACTTCCATGATATATGCTTTGCCATTCGTACAAATACGAGTTTCGATGTTATAGATACCCGTTTTGCAATGAAGTAATGTAAATAATCGTTGAAGTTCTTTGTTAAGATAATTTTGGTCATCTTTTTTCATGGTACTTGGCCAAATTTCTATGGTTGGAACAAATGGATTATCAGCATGTGCATCGAATATCTGGTCAGAATAATCAGCATACTCAAAACTACCATTTACGGTAAAACAATCCGCACTTGATTGAAAACCTGATAATTCTAAATAGTCCTCTACGATGAAACGATTGCTTAGAGAAGTTTTTATGGCTAAATCTACCGCTTTCTCTAACTCATTTATATTCTCGACTTTAGAAACTCCTTTGCTACCTGCTGAATCCACAGGCTTTACGATTACTGGCCAATTAAAATAATCCTTATATTCTAAAGCTTCTTGATAATTGGTGAAACCTTTGGCATTTGGTACGTTAAAACCATTCTCCTTTAAAAATTGACGAAAGAGTGATTTGTTTTGTAAAATGCATGCAGATTCGTATGAGCATTGAAATGGTAGTCCCATTTTTTCTGCTACGTATGCGGCTGTAGTGACTCCTGGGTCTACCCCGTAAGAAACAATTCCGTCAATCTCAAGTTGTTGTGCCAAACGAAGAATTGCATCCTTGTCAACTATACTTACAGGATGGAATTCGTCAGAATATTTATGTGCTATGTTTTCTGGTATGTTATCTATAGTTATTACATGATAGCCATGTTTATGAGCTACTTCAATAGCGGGAACAGAATAGTAGATACCGCCAAGAAACATGATTTTTTTCTGCTTCACAATAATACCAATTTATTATTAATGTGTATTTATTCGGCAAAGTTCGTTAAAAAAATCATTATTACCAAGAAAATACTCAGAAATTTAAATTGGCAATGGTAAACATATCGTTTATAGTGGGTAAACGATATGTTTATAGAGGGTAAATATAGTGTTTGCGAAATGAGAAAAATGTCGGTATAAATGGAATGTGAATACTTATTGACAATTTATAACTTTATTGCCGATGAAACATAATAAATGTAAAAACCTTTGTAATTAAAATTTTTATGCTTATCTTTGTCAACGCAATGTTTGGCGATACATTATTTCCTAATTTATTATATGACTAAACAAAAGATTATCATTGAACGTGAGTTAAGGGCAAACTCGGAGGCTATCATTTGGGAACTTATCAGCACCGCTGATGGAATGGCTCGGTGGATAGCCGATGATGTGCAATTATTAGGAAATAACTTGGAGTTTACATGGGGGCAACTATGGAGCCATCATGAAATCAGAACAGCCGCTATCCTCGAAAAGAAGAAAAACAAGTTTATCCGTTTCAGGTGGATAGACGAGACAGAGGAAGATGCCTTTATTGAGTTGAGAATCTTGAAGACCGATTTGACCGATGATTTCATCTTGTCTATCATTGATTTTGCTTTGCCCGAAGACGTTGACCAATTGCGTGAACTTTGGGAAGACGACTTAGACCGATTGCACCGTTCTACGGGTATGTGATAGGGAATAGAGCTATTTTTATTCGTGTAATTATCCGTTTTTGATATTTTTTGCTATCTTTGCAACCGAATTTATCACATCGTATATATAAATATATGTGTGGTTACGATATAGTGTCATGTTTCGAATCAAAAAATTAGATATATTCATCACCAAGCAATTCGGGCTTTTGTTCTTCGGAACGTTCTTTATTTGCCAGTTTGTGCTGATGATGCAATTCTTATGGAGATATGTTGACGAACTGATTGGAAAAGGTTTGTCAATGGAAATCATGGCTCAATTTTTCTGGTATATGGGATTGATGCTCGTACCCCAAGCATTACCTCTTGCCATTCTCCTTTCCTCGTTGATCACTTTCGGAAACTTGGGCGAAAGTAGCGAGCTTACCGCTATCAAGGCTGCTGGTATCTCGTTGATGCAATCGTTCCGCTCACTCATCGTATTGACGATACTCGTCAGCTTGGCTTCCTTCTATTTCCAGAACAATATCGGTCCTATGGCGAATATGAAGATGGCACAATTGCTGATTTCCATGAAGCAAAAGAGTCCTGAATTGGAGATTCCAGAGGGTATTTTCTATGACGGAATACCGAATTGCAACCTGTTTGTCCAAAAGAAAAACATGGAAACTGGTAAACTCTACGGCATTATGATTTATCGAATGACGGGCAGTTACGAAGACCAAGCCATTATCTTGGCTGATTCAGGCATGTTGCAATCCACAGAGGAAAAGAAACATTTGGTTTTGAGTCTTTGGAGCGGTGAGTGGTTCGAGAATATGCAATCATCAGAGTTGGCCAATAGTGCTGCCGTTCCGTACAGACGTGAAAGTTTTATCGAGAAGAAGATTATTTTGGATTACGATGGTGGTTTCAATATGACTGACGTAGGATTGCTTTCAGGTAATGCCAAGGGAAAGAGTCTATCACAGATAACACAATCCATTGATTCCTTGAATCATGATTATGATAGTATTGGAAGAAACTTCTATCGTGAGCACCAACGAGTTTGTTTGAATGTGCAACCAGTATCTAAGCAAGATTCTCTTGTCGCCTTGAAACGAGTGCAAAGCGAGAAGATGAACGTAGATTCCGCTTTCGAGAAGTTGTCTGAAAGAAAGAAGCAAGAGGTCATTAATCGGGCGATGAGTAAAGTGCAATCACAAGTAAGTGAATTGGATTTCCAAAGCATGTTTACGAGTGATGCTGACCGAACGATTCGTCAACATTACATAGAGGCCATCAATAAGTTTACGTTGGCATTGTCTTGTCTCATCTTTTTCTTTATCGGTGCACCGTTGGGAGCCATTATCCGAAAAGGAGGTTTGGGAATTCCCGTCATTATATCCGTATTCGTATTTATCATCTTCTACGTACTCGATAGTATGGGCTATCGAATGTCGCGCGATGGTGTTTGGACGGTGTGGTTTGGAAAGGCACTTGCCCCAGCCGTGCTGACTCCCGTTGCGGTATTTGTAACATATAAGGCCAATAACGACTCCGTGGTGTTCAACTTAGACGCTTATCGCAATTTCTTCATGCGATTGTTGGGATTGCGACTGAAACGTCATGTGGCTGGAAAGGAAGTGATTATCAATAATCCAGACTATCCTGCGGATAAGGAAGCGCTTCAACGTATCACCCAAGAAGTAACTACATATTCACATGAACATAATCTGCATAAGCCAGCAAACGTGATAAAGGTGTTCTTCAAATATCAACCCGACCATGAGATAGAGAGAATCGTTGGGCATTTGGAAACGGTGATAGACGACTTGGCAAACACGAGGGATAAGGTGATACTAACCGAACTGAACAAATACCCCGTAGTTTCGGAAAAGGCGCATACGCGACCCTTTGAGCGGAAGTGGATGAATGTGGTAGCAGCAATCATATTGCCCCTTGGTATTTTCCTCTATCTCAGGATGTGGATGTTTAGGTTGCGATTGTTGCACGATTTGCGTGTAATCAAGCAAACCAACGAGGCGATTTGCAATAGGATAGAACAGATTATTAAGTAGAATTCCAAAATAACATATTCATTTTATTTGGATAATAGATGGAAAAGATGGAAGATTTCAAACTTAGCAGCATTGAAGATGCAATTAAGGATTTTAAGGAAGGAAAATTCGTCATCGTTGTAGATGATGAAGACAGAGAGAATGAAGGTGACTTAATCATAGCAGCCGAGATGATAACGGCAGAGAAGGTTAATTTCATGTTGAAAAACGCTCGTGGCTTGTTGTGTGCTCCGATTACCATGCAACGGTGCGAGGAATTGAACTTACCTCGACAGGTGGTGGAAAACACCTCTATTCTCGGTACTCCATTTACCATAACCATCGATAAGTTGGACGGTTGCGCTACGGGAGTTTCCGCTCACGACCGTGCCGAGACGATAAAGGCATTGGCAGACCCAACTTCCAAGCCTGATACGTTTGGCCGACCAGGACATGTGAATCCGCTTTATGCACAAGACAATGGTGTGTTGAGACGTAGCGGACACACGGAAGCTACCATCGACTTATGTAGAATGGCTGGCTTGTATCCCGCAGGTGCGTTGATGGAAATCATGAACGAAGACGGTACGATGGCAAGAATGCCCCAATTGCAGAAAATGGCTCAGGAGTGGGGTATGAAAGTGATTACCATCAAAGACATGATAGCCTATCGTCTACAGAAAGAGTCGTTGATAGAAGTGGGAAGCGAGGTGGATATGCCTACCGTATACGGACATTTCAAGTTGATTCCTTTCCGTCAAAAGAGCAATGGATTGGAACACATGGCATTAATCAAAGGCGAGTGGTCTGCAAACGAACCGATTCTCACGCGTGTACATTCTTCGTGTGCTACAGGTGATATCTTGGGCAGCATGCGTTGCGATTGTGGCGAACAGCTCCATAAGTCTTTGCAGATGATAGAGGCTGAAGGAAAGGGCGTTTTGATTTATATGCAACAAGAAGGTCGAGGTATAGGCTTGATGAACAAGATTGCTGCCTATAAGTTGCAAGAAGAAGGACTTGACACGGTAGAGGCTAACATCCACTTAGGATTCAAACCCGATGAACGCGATTATGGTTGTGGAGCACAGATGTTGCGCCATTTGGGTGTTCGCAAGATGCGACTGATGACCAATAATCCCACGAAGCGCGTAGGACTTGAAGCGTATGGTTTGGAGATAGTGGAAAACGTTCCTATTGAAATTACGCCTAACCCCTACGACTACCGATACTTGAAAACTAAGCAAGATAGGATGGGTCATGAATTGCACCTTGAATAATAGTAGTTTAATTTATGTCGAAAATATGAAATAAAAGTGACGTTTTTTTCGTTATAAAGAATAAAAATGATTACTTTTGCAACATCATTCAATAAAATAAAATGATTATGCCACAATTATCTGACCGACTAAACCGCCTTGCGCCATCAGCAACGCTTGTGATGTCACAAAAAAGCAGTGAGATGAAAGCGCAAGGCATTGATGTAATAAATATGAGTGTTGGAGAACCAGATTTCAACACTCCCCAACATATCAAGGAAGCCGCAAAGAAAGCCGTAGACGAGAATTGGTCGCGTTACTCTCCCGTTCCTGGATATGCAGATTTGAGGCAATCCATTTCTGCCAAATTGAAGAACGAGAACAATTTGGATTATTCCGTTAATGAAATCTTAGTGGGTAACGGTGCTAAACAATGTGTTTGTAACGCTATCATGGCATTGGTGAATGATGTCGATGAAGTGATTATTCCCGCTCCATATTGGGTGAGCTATCCGCAGATGGTGAAGTTGGCTGGTGGAAATCCCGTTTTCGTTCGTGCTGGTTTCGAACAGGATTTCAAGATGACTCCCCAACAGTTGGAAGAAGCAATAACCCCAAAAACCAAGATGCTCATCTTATGTTCACCAAGCAATCCTACGGGAAGCGTTTATTCTAAGGAAGAGTTGCAAGGCTTGGCGGAGGTAATTCTGAAACATGACGACTTGTTCGTACTTGCCGACGAGATTTATGAACACATTATTTATAATGGTAAGCATGAGAGTATTGCTCAGTTTGACGGAATGAAGGAGCGAACCATCGTTATCAACGGTGTTTCCAAGGCTTATGCTATGACAGGTTGGCGTATTGGTTACATGGCTGCTCCTGAATGGATCGTTAAGGGATGTAACAAATTACAGGGACAATACACGAGCGGTGCTTGTTCGGTGAGCCAAAAAGCGGCAGAGGCAGCTTATACCATGCAACAAGAATGCGTTGAGGAAATGCGACAAGCATTTGAGCGACGCAAAAACCTCATCGTAGAGTTGGCGAAAGACATTCCTGGGTTGGAAGTGAACAATCCTCAAGGTGCCTTCTATCTCTTCCCGAAATGCAGTAGCTTCTTCGGAAAGAGTTGTGGCGATAAAGTCATCAATAACTCTACCGATTTGGCACTTTATCTCTTGGAAGTGGGGCACGTTGCTACGGTGAGCGGAGACGCTTTTGGCGACCCAGAATGCTTCAGGATGAGCTATGCTACAAGCGACGATAATATTCGCGAAGCAATGAAAAGAATCAAGGAAGCACTCGCAAATTTGAAGTGACAAACACGAAAATGAGGCTTAGAAAAGAAAGATTATGGTGACAAATGAAAAAAAATCCGTTAAAACTTCTTAATTAGCTTCATAGTTGTCTTTAAATTATTATCTTTGCGTGTTGAATGACCTATAAAAATCGATTAATTCAAAGTTTGTTAGAAACTACAGATATTAATAACTTAAATTTATTTTATAACCAAAAATTAAAATTTTCAAATTATGGCAACTAATCAAAAGACAGCCAGCCCTGCAAAGAAATCACAGGGCTTCCAGGGAGTAAGAGGAGCGTTTTGGATCATCGTTGTATGCGCAATCGTCGCATTCACTTTGTTCTTCACATGGTTCGGACATGAGTCACACTTTGCTGATGCAACCAAAGAGCAACCCATCGACGTTTGGGGTACTATCTTCAAGGGAGGTATCATCGTGCCTGTTATCCACACTTTGCTCTACACCGTTATCGCTATGACTATCGAGCGTTGGCTCGCTTTGAAGACCGCATTTGGTAAAGGTGCTCTGCCTAAGTTCGTTTCTGAAATCAAGGCCGCCCTCAATGCTAATGACTTCGCTAAGGCACAGCAACTTTGCGACAAGCAAAGAGGTTCTGTTGCTAACGTAGTAGGTGCTTCTTTGAGAGCTTACAAGGAAATGGAAGCTACATCTGGCATCAAGAAGGCTCAGAAGATCGCTAAGATCTCTCAGGCTCACGAAGAGGCTTCTCAGCTCGAAATGCCTACGCTGACCATGAACCTTCCTATCATCGCTACCATCGTTACCCTCGGTACGTTGACTGGTCTTCTCGGTACTGTGGTCGGTATGATCCGTTCATTCTCCGCTTTGTCTGCTGGTGGTGGTGCTGACTCAGCCGCACTGTCACAAGGTATCTCTGAGGCTCTTATTAACACTGCCTTCGGTATCGGTACATCATGGTGCGCCGTTGTGGCTTACAACTACTACACAAACAAGGTAGACAAGCTCACTTTCGCACTTGATGAGGTTGGTTATTCAATCGCTCAGACATACGAAGCAAACCACACAGAAGAGGCTTAATTTTTGCTAACCCTTTAAAACGTTTATCACTATGGGTAAAGTAAAAGTTAAGAAAAGCGATGTCTGGATCGACATGACACCTATGTCGGATGTGATGACCTTGCTTTTGACCTTCTTCATGTTGACATCTACGTTCGTTAAGAACGAGCCAGTGAAGGTCATGACGCCAGGGTCAATCTCCGAAATCAAGGTGCCTGAGAACGGCGTGCTGACAATTGTGGTAAGCCCCGAGATGGATGCCAAGGGCACCCCGACGGGCGAAGGACAGGTCTTCATGAGTATTGACAACACAGATCAGCTGGGTAGAACCCTCGATGAAATGGCAAGTATATTCTCCGTGAACCTGACCCCAAAGCAGATTGAAACCTTCAAGACTGAGGCTATGTTCGGTGTGCCCATCGACGAGTTGTCTTCATACTTGCAGATGAACAGCCAGAACCGTGCCAAGTATATCACGACGAAAGGTATTCCTCTTGATAGTATAGATGGCGGAATGAGCCAGTTCCAGCAATGGGTGAACGCTGCACGTACAGTCAACCAGGACATCAAGATTGCCCTCAAGGCTGATGCAAAGACACCGTACAAGACCGTTAAGAAGGTCATGAACGAATTGCAGGATATGGATGAGAGCCACTACTACATGATTTCTCAACTTGATGCTGGTAAGGCAGCTGGTGCTTACGATTATATTAGAAGTGTAACGGGAGGTAGGTAATTATGGCAAAGAAAAAAGAAAGCAAACAGAAGAAGATGACCGTTAGGGTCGACTTCACACCTATGGTGGACATGCTCATGCTTCTCATCACGTTCTTCATGCTCTGTACCTCTTTGAGCAAGCCAAGCACCATGGAGCTGACCATGCCAAGTAATGATGAAAACCAAACGGAAGACCAGAAACAAGAGGCCAAGGCTTCACAAACCGTAACCCTCTACGTTACTGCTGACGACAAGATTTACTATGTAGAATATGACAATGACGGAACGGCTCACGAACTTCAGGAGACCACTTGGGGTGATGCAGGTATTCGCGACGTGCTTCGCAACCACGTGATTGCCGATGGTACTCGTCCCGTTAACCAAATCTTGTTGGCTGTTGAACGTTTGAAAAATGACCGTAAGGCCAATCCTCTCCAGTACAATGATAGCACTTACCAGAAAGAATTGAACAAAATCAAGAAAGGTGAGCTCAAGGAAGGAAAGGTTAATACTCTGACTATCGTTATCAAGCCAACTGACAACGCAACGTTCAAGAACATGATTGATGCTCTCGACGAGATGCAGATTTTGAGCATTGGAACATACGTGATTGACAAGATTACGCCCGACGACGTGAAACTCCTTGAGGAGAAAGGCGTGAAATTGTAAACATGTTTAATTAATCAAACAAAGTAAAGAACATGTCAAAAATTGATTTGTATGATCCTAAATGGGTCGAAATGGTATTCGCTGGAAAGAACAAGGAATACGGAGCATACCAACTTCGTAAAGGGACTTCCAGACGTAACATCACGGCTCTGTTGATATTGCTCATTGCTGCTGGCCTTATTGGTGGTGCTCTCGCATACAAGGTACACATGCAGAAGTTGGACGAGGAGAGACAAGCTTACATGGAGCAACTCGAATTGTCTAAACTACAAGAGCAGGCTAAGAAGGAAAAGAAAGAAGAGCCTATCATCAAGGCTAAGATTGAACCTAAGAAGGTTGTTGAACAAGTTCGTGAAACGCAGAAGTTCACCGCTCCTGAAATTAAGAAGGACGAACTCGTTAACGAGGAAAACCAGGTGAAAGACCAAGCTGACCTCGACGAGAAGGTGGCAGTTGGTACGAAAGACCAGGAAGGTACTAAAGACCGTACCGACGTGGCTATCCGTAACGATATTGCCGTGAACACGAATGAGTCTGAAGAAAAGAAAGAAGTTGCTAACAAGGTATTCGACGTTGTAGAGCAGATGCCTTCATTCCCCGGTGGTAACGAGGCGTTGATGAAGTTCTTGCAAGAAAACGTGAAGTATCCTGTTGTAGCACAAGAGAATGGTGTACAAGGTCGTGTCGTTGTATCGTTCGTTGTTGAAAGGGACGGTTCTATCACCGACGTAAAGGTTGTACGCTCAGTTGACCCATCGCTTGACAAGGAAGCTACCCGCGTGGTAAAGAGTATGCCACACTGGATTCCAGGTAAGCAGAATGGTGCCGCAGTACGTGTGAAATACAATGTACCTGTATCCTTCAGATTGCAATAATCATGAACAAACTATCTATTAAAATAGTTGTACTCTTTTTATCATCCCTGTTCTTCTTCTCCTGTGGAAAGAAGGACAGGGGTGGTCGTACAGATACCCGCACATCGGGCGAAATCTCGTTCTATGCTGACGAGAGTTTCAGCCCCATCATTGAGGAATTGAAAAAACAATTCGAGTTTCAATTTCCTAATGCAAAGCTTAATCCCATTTACTCTAACGAGAACGAGGGATTCAAACAGATTAAGGATTTGAAAACCTGTTTGTTTTTCACTTCCAGAGCACTCAAGCCTTCTGAGGTTGCTTACTTAAAAAGCAAAAGACAACTCCCAGAAGTTTTCCCCATCGCCTATGATGGATTGGCATTGATTGTCAACTCCAGCAATAACGATACTTGTATGACCGTGAAAGACGTGAAACGTATCTTGAGTGGTGAGGTGACCAATTGGAACCAAATCGTTAAAGGCTCTAAAAGGGGAGAAATAGAAGTGGTGTTCGACAATAAGGAATCGGCAACTCTCCACTATGTGGTTGATTCACTTCTTGACGGCAAACCTATCAACAGCCCGAACATCGTGGCTTCTAAAACCAGTAAGGAAGTGGTCGATTATGTTGATCAAACGCCTAACGCTATCGGTGTGATTGGGTCTAATTGGTTGAACGACCGACGTGACACCACCAACACCACCTTTAAGAAGAATATTCACGTGATGTCGATATCGTTGACCGACGAGGCTACGCCGCGTAATAGTTGGAAACCATATCAGGCATACTTACTCGACGGACGTTATCCGTTTGTAAGAACCATATACGCTATTTTGGTAGACCCACAAAGGGCATTGCCATATAGTTTTGCCAACTATGTGACCAATCCTAAGGGTCAGCTGATAGTCTTCAAGTCTGGCTTGCTGCCATTCCGCGGAGACATTATCATTAAGGATGTAAAAGTTAAAAAATGATATTTTCTTAAACTTTTTTAGTCTGAGATAAGTCATAAAGGTAAAAACAGAGAGAATTATTATTAGTATTAACAATCAAAAACAAATTCGACGATGAAAAAGATGAAATATCTATTCGCAGGCATATTCGCCTTCAGTGTAGCTTTGGGTGTAAATGCCCAAACAGTTGATTACAAGGAAGCTCTCAAGCCAATCACTACCGCTTTGGAGTCTTCATCAAACGATCCTAAAGTTTTGAAGGATTTGGTAAAAACATACAAGAAGCAATTCAAGAAGAATCCCGCTGCCATCGTAGCGCTTGGATATAGCTATTTTGGAGTGAAAGACTATACCACAGCTATTGAATGTGCAGACTTAGCTCTTAAGATTAACAATAAGTTCGGTGATGCTTACGTGCTCAAAGGCGACGTTTCTTCTATGCAAGACGATGGTGGTGCCGCCGCTGGATGGTATCAAAACGCCATGACACAAGACCCAAAGAACCCTAATGGTTATTTAGGATATGCTAACGTATATCGTAAACGTGACCCACAGGGTGCAGAGGATGCTATCAACCTACTCCGTAAGAACAACCCCGAGTACCCAGTTGATGCAGAACTTGGACACCTCATGTTCAATGCCGACAACATGGACAAGGCATACGAGTACTATTCAAAGTCTAACAGGGATAAGCTCAATGAAGGTCGTCTCGCAGAGTATGCACTCGTTGCTGGTTCTGTTGACAAGAAAGCTGAGGCTCTCGACATCGCTAAGTTCGGTTTGAGCAAGTTCCCATCATCTAAGGCTTTCCTCCGTCTTGCCATCATTAACTCAGTTGGTACAGAAAAGTTTGACGAAGCAGTTAACTTTGCTAAGAAGTTGATTGCTGAGGAAGGTGAAAGCAACTCTGGTGACCTTATCTACTACGGACAGGCTCTCGCAGGATTGGGACAATATGATGAGGCTATCGCTAAGTTCAACAAGGCTATCGAAGTAGATGCTAAGAACATCATGCCTTATCAACACATCTCTGAGACTTATGCCAAGATGGGCGACGAGGATAAGGCTATTGAGCATAGCAAGAAGTATCTTGAACTGAATCCTAATGCCAAGATTTCTGAGTACACCAAACTCGCTGGTATCTATATGGCAAAGATGAAGAAGGGTGAGAATGCAGAGGAAAACTATGCCAATGCCATGAGCGTTTACGATGGCGTAGCAGCTAAGTATCCTCAGTTGAAGTCTTGGTCTCTCTATCAAAAGGCTAATGAGACCTTCAAGGCTGAGATGGACGAACAAGCACTTAATCTCTACAACGAAGTGGTAAATGCTTTGGAAAACAAGGGTGACCGCGACCGCGACGAGACAAACTATCTTGCTACTGCTTACCGTAACGGTGGTTACATCCTCTGGAGCACCAAGGGCGATACCGATGCGGCTCGTCCATACTTCGAGAAGTTGCTCAAGCTTGACCCTGAAAACAGTTTGGCAAAGAAATACTTCGAAGCTGAGGCTGCCGCAAATGCAGCTACAGAAGAAGCTGCACCTGCAGAACAAGCTACGGAATAATATTTCCCCTTTATCATAAAAAGAAAGCATGGATTGACAGTCCATGCTTTTTTTTGTGGCATAATAAATAGTATTATGTAAATTTTAGTTATGTGTATCTCAGTGGGCGTTTTTTGAGCTAATTCAGATGTTTATCGTGGATGAAACATTATTAGTTGTTTTTACAGAGTAGTTCCTGATACAACTTGAAAAGCTCAGCCACACACTTACTTTCAGTCATGGTCTTCACGTCGAAGCCATAAGCCTGCATCACGGCACGGTCGTTGTCTTGGTGAGCCTTGCGTAATTCTGGTGGCATAGTAAGTTCGTCGTATAAGTCAGCTAATGAAGAATCGGGATAAAGGGCGCGAGCATCAAGGATGGCTTGTGCTGTCTGTTCAATCCTTTTCTTCTGCTCTTCCGATGGTGTTGGCCATGGGAAATTGTTGTAAACAATATCCTTTGAATAGCGGTAATCACTCTTCAATCTTCCACAAACGGCTCGCATCCAAGCCATGTGAACATTGCTTTCGAGAATGCCAAAGTGATAGAGAGTGGCATCGGGAATGAGAAACACCAAGTCACTCGCCAATACATCTGGCGACATAAATCCCATAGGAACATATCGGCGTTTCTCAGAGGAAACTTTGGGAATGATTATGAAATTTGTGTCGGGCATATTTTCTACATGGAAACGTGTTGGACGGTCAGCCAACTTTTGTGTTCCAATACTTGTGCTTGCCAAACGAGCCTTTCGTACTGCTTCTATACGTTTCATGCAATGAGGCATATTACGCAGTTCTGCAGGAGAACAATCCCCCAGCCATAGACAGTAGCGTGGTTTTTGGTGAATGAATTCTTCCGAGCCGTACCATAGTTTAAAATATTGTGCAGACTTGGGTTCTATTTGAATGAATTTCTTCATCTCGTCTTTTGTGAATAGGTAATTTCCTCCATCTATAGGCTTATTACCTATACCAATCATAGGAACATTGCAAAATGGTGTATAGCGACTTTCTATAAATACATTTGGAGCATCGAGAAGATAGGCATTAATATTTTTGGCTTTGATGACTTTATCATTATCGAACAACAGTCCTTCCTTAAAGTCAGCAAGTGCATCATACCTTGGTTTGGATAAAGACGAAATACCGGGATAATGCTTGGTACTATCAATTTTGGGACCCTTTTTTCTGCTAAAGCCAATAATCACACAATGTACATGAGCCTTAATTTTCGCTTCGCTGTCCCAACGAAATGTTCTATAAGCAAAGTCGATGCAAAGTCCTTTCTCCATCAGTGGCTTCCATAAGTTGGAGACTTGCTCTCCCTGACAAATACTGTTTGTAGAAACGAAAGCTACTTTTGCACCACCAATCCACCATGCCTCAAAAGCTTTTTTGTACCAACAACAAACATAGTCCAAATTGCCTACGTTTTTCCAATTTTGACCAAAGATGTTTAGTACATCTTCTTTTTGTTTTTTGTTCATTTGTCGTGCACCAACAAACGGGGGATTGCCTATGATATAGTCATAGAATACCATTAAACCTTGTTTCCAGTCTTTTTCTTTTTCCGTCCTTTCATTAAATGTCATAACAAAAGTTTCAGATTGTGTATTAGGGAAATATGCAGGAGTGGTGTGAGGACGAATTGTCTCTGGGAGTCCATTTGGACATTCTATAAGATTCCAGTTTTCTTGTAAAGCGTTGCCTTCTTTTATATTATGATAGCTCTTCAATGGTAGAAAATCAATGTCACGATGAATAATCTTTTCCGTCTCTGCCAACATCTGAGCCTCAGAAATCCAAAGGGCAGTCGTAGCAACGGTAACGGCAAAGTCGTTGATTTCAATGCCATAGAATTGCTGAATGCTCACTTTGATGGGATTCACTTCTTCAAAGCCGATGAACGCCTGTCCGTGATAGCGTTCGCGAATAGCCTCGTTTTCCAATCTACGTAGTGAAAGATAAGTTTCCGTGAGGAAGTTGCCAGAACCGCAAGCAGGGTCAAGGAATGTGAGCGAAGCCAAGCGGTTTTGGTAAGCATCAAGTTTCTTTTGACGTTGTTTTTCCACCTTTTCCTCTAAGATATCATCTAATTCACGCCGCAAATCATTGAGGAATAGCGGGTCTATTACCTTATGGATATTCTCAATGCTTGTATAGTGCATTCCACCGCTTCGACGAGTCTCAGGGTTTAATGTTGATTCAAACACCGCACCGAAGATGGTAGGCGAAATCTCACTCCAGTCGAAATCAAGACTGGCATTCTGAAGCAATGCCTGTTTAATTCCTCTGTGAACTGAGGGATTTCTATTTCTTCTTCAAACAATCCCCCGTTTGTATAAGGAAATGCTTTCAAGTCGTCTTTCAGGTATTTGCTGCGTTTGTCTTGTGGCTTATTCAACACTTCAAACAAGCGAATGAGTGCATTACGCAAATCCTCCGCCTCATAATGAACAAGATAATCATGAAATTGGTCATGTCCGAACACACCCGCATCCTCGGCATATAGGCAAAACACGATGCGCACACAAAGGATATTTAACCACCGAAGGGCTTCAGGCGAGTTGTCGTCATATTGTTTTAGTAAAGCCTCGTAAATACTTCCGACAATTTCACCAGCTTGCATGGAAACTTGCATCTCCTTGGAAAGATGTTCGTTTTTTGCATCTACGAGAAATTGCAGGCGATAGTATTCCTTACCTAAATTCTCCAATAAAATCTGTTCAGGTTCTCCATTCGGTTGTTCCATGTCATAGACGAGAAACTCCGAGAAGTTGCACGTTACAATCCATCGGGGATGCTTCGAAAGAGGCATGTTTGCCACGTAACGCTTTGCCTGTTGGAAGGGATTGAGTATCGAACCATCACTTTGTACGATGCCCTTACGCAAGTCCTTTCCCAACGTTTTTTGTTCTATCAATACTTTCGTCGATGGAATATGCCCATCGATGAAATTGGTCTTATCTACTTTTACTTGTTCTTCATAGAAGATAAACTCTGCAATGTTTTTCACACCATATACATTGGTTAACAAGTCTGCCCAGAATATCTGCGAATCACCTTTTTCATAGCCTCTTCCCATCCATCGCTTGGCAAACTCGGAAGCCGCAATAGATTGTTGTTTTTCCTTATTCATAATCTTTATTGGTTCACATTGCAAAGATAATAAAAGATTATGAATGAAGTGTATTTCTTGGGAAAAGATTTATCAACTCAGTTTATTTTTCAATAAATGGGAAATGTATTGAGAAGAGCTAAAATAGGTATTTATCTTGATGAAAGGCTTGTTGTTTCTCTCATGGTTTGTCATGTTATTTCGCAATTTTGGCTCATATTTCAGGCGTTATTTCAAAATGATTTAGAGTTGGTCGTAAATATGAAAAACTGGAGTGTGTTTGCTAATGAGTTGAATGTCAGTGTAATAGCAATTTGTGATGTTTTTAATATGACCAAAAAGACGTAGTTTTACCACAAAAAGTATGTGTTTTGGCGTTTATAAAGTATAGTTTTTAGCACTCGTAAATGATATATTTACGGTCAAAAATGTATTACTTTGTCTGTCGAAACTTATAATATCTTTCGGAAAAATGTATATTATCATCTTTATTAACTCTTTTTTCGGCTCTTCCAACTCTAGAATGCAAGAAAATTCAGACAAAAAAGTGTTGAGAAGTTTGAAGGAGGAATTAGGAAGGAGGAAGTATTTCGCCTATCGGCGAGTATGAAGGTTTTGAAGTATGAATTAGGAATTACGAAGGAGGACGTAATTCGCCTATCGGCGAGTTTGAAGGTTGGAAGGAAGATGTACTTCATACATCAATACTTTTATCCTATGACTTTGTCACACCACTTCCTACTTCGTAATTCATAATTCACACATCAAAAAAACGGCTCGATCTTGCAAAAGATCGAGCCGTTTGTCTTTTTACTCGTAAGTTGTCTTACGGCAAGCTGATTGCTTCGTTTGGACAAGCTTCTGCACAAGTTCCACACTCTGTGCAAAGGTCTGGGTCAATTGAATAGATGTCGCCTTCAGAAATAGCTCCTGCTGGGCATTCGTCGATACATGTACCGCAAGCGATGCAGTCTTCACTAATTACGTAAGCCATAATGTTGTTCGTTTTTATAATTAATAATGTTTTTCTTATCGATGTTAGGTATAATACCTAATTCTTATTGCTTGCAAAGATACGTTTTTATTTTTAAATACCTACAATTAGGTATGTATTTTTTTGTTATTTATATTTTGTCTTAATAGAACCTTAGGCAATAAGAAGGCAACTTTCTCGTTTATATATGTAGATGAAAGTTAGAAATCATATCATAGTCCTATTGTTGGCAGTCCTGTTGCCGATGTCGGTGTTCTCACAGGAGCGCACGGTGCAGAATAGGCCTTATACCGACTTGCGGAAATTCCACTTCGGGATTCTCGTGGGTGCTCACTTGCAAGACCTTGAGTTTAAGAATGTCGGTCCGCAGGTGGTACAATCAGAAGATGGGTCGATGGTAGACGCTCTCGTAACTACCGACCAAGACCGATGGGATCCTGGCTTTACGGTGGGAGTGTTGGGCGAACTTCGTTTGAATACCAATTTCCAATTGCGTGTTGCACCAGCGATGTTTTTCGGTACGCATCACATCACTTTCCACAACTACAAAGACTTAACGCCAGAAGGTGTGGCGCGTCAACAGCACCAGTCGATGAAAGTGGCATATATCTCTGCTGCCGTTGACTTAATCTTTGCTGGCCCTCGATTTAATAACCATCGTCCGTATATGATGGCAGGTGTGAATCCTGTGATTAACCTCAACAACAAGATGGACGATTTCCTCAAGTTGAATCGAACAGACGTGTTTCTGGAATTAGGCTTTGGATGTGATTTTTACCTTCCCTTTTTCAAGTTGCGCCCAGAGTTGAAGTTCATGTATGGCTTGACCAATAGTTTGGATAAGACACACGTAAACCGATTGCGCGACAAGACCAAGATTCCCTATACGCAATCCGTTAACGATGCAAGGTCGAAAATCATTGCATTGACATTCTATTTCGAATAAATACGAAGGGTTACCTTCCAAAATCCCCCTTTAACGTTCGCTTGATGCGCCTGATGGCTTTAGCGAAGAATGAGTTGGTGCGAGCGTAATAGTTAGAAAATGCTTGTCGTGCCGCCTCGTTTTCCACGATGGGTTGGATTTTAACGACAGGTAAAGGTTTCATCCATAAATCGGAGTCGTAAAGATTGCCGCTTCCACAATTGGTACCGCTTCCGTCAAATCCCTCGTTTTGAATGAGTGACTTTCCTACGTTAAGCGATAATTTATCTGCGAGAAATAGAGAAGCATTCCATCTGATGGCCCATGAATTGTTCTTTCCTTTGATTTGATTACGGAGCATACGAGTGTAACCGTATTTGCCATTGAAATCGAATCGATAGGTTAGTTTTCGCCTGATGAGTTCGTCGAGCAATTCTTGTCCATTGGGATTAAATAATTTCCAAGCACGTTTCCATGTTGCCCAACCCCAACTACCCGTCCATTTAATGAGGAACGTATCGGGTAGGATAGGGTCTTTGGTGAAATCACAAGCTTGAATATGGCAAACATTGTCCTCGTCCTTGTATGTTTCCAAAGCATCGTTCATGAATTGCAGAAAATAAGGAGCCACGATGAGGTCGTCTTCCAATACGATGACTCTCCCGTATTGATTGACCAAGGTGGTAACGCCGTCAATGATGTTGCGTGCAAGTCCCCAATTCTCTGTACGTTCTACATAGTGTATTTCCTTGAATCCCTTGATGGAGTGGATGAATTGTCTTACCTCGTTTACGTTAGGTTGAGCCGTTTCGTCCTTGGCTGCATCAGAAAATATGTATAGTTCGCTTTCCTTTGCCAATTCGTTGGCAAGTAATGACTCGATGCTTCTCCTTACGTGGAGAGGACGATTATAGACGAATAATAATATAGGTGCCAATGTCATGGTTCATAATTTTTTAGTTCTACATTCTTGGATATTTTTCTCGCTTTTGCCACTTCGTTAGATTTCGATAGCAAATTGAAGCCCATCACCGTATAAATCAGCGCGTTGCGCCACTTGCCTTTTATGGCAGAAGTGATAGTCTTTTTGCCGATGGCGAGTATGCCCATGCAAAATGCCTTGCCAAACGAGTAGTTGATGTTGGTATATTCAGACAGATGGTAAACACGTTCACTACGAATGAAATGCGCTCTCGTAGCAGGACGAAACTCTCGGTCGTGATAGCCGAACACCGAGGGTACGTAACCAATCTTATAATGATAGTACGCCATGCGATTAGCCATATCCTTGTCTTCGCCATAGTGGTAGAAGATTGGAGCGAAGAGTCCTGTCTTCTTTAGTACGTCGGTACGTATCATCCAGATGGCAGCATCGATGAACGGTACCTGTACGATTTCCGTGTCGGGAAATCCGCTTATTTCATGAATACCCGTGTATGTGGCAAATCCCTTTTCAGGTTTGTCACCATTCCCCGTGAGATGGATAGGCGAGATGATTCCGTATTCGGGATGATTCAAACTTACTTTTGCCAAGCGTTCCAAGGTATTTGTATCGAGCCATGCATCCTCGTTGAGCAGCAACACCGCATCGTAACCCTCCTTGATGGCAAGAAGAATACCAATGTTGTTGGCCTTTCCGAATCCCAAGTTAGCATGATTTTCGATGAGTCTCACTTGTGGGTACCGTTCCCGTATCGTCTTGACGGTTTCGTCCTTAGAATCGTTGTCGAGCACCAAGATGTCGGTGGGGTAACCCGATTGAATCATGCTTCCCAGACACTTGTCTATCCACGGCATGAAGTTGTACGATACGATAATTGTGAGTATTTTCATTTTTTCTCAATCATTTCAAGAGGTGTTCTACCGATGGCTGCTGCCGTCATGCTATATGTGCTACACGAAGAACCCAATATCTGTTGGGTTGTAGCTAAAAGATACATTTCCACAAGTGCGTCTTCCATTCCTTCCAAGTTTCCACGCATTGCCTTGTTGGGGGAGGTGATAATCCTATCTCCGAATATCTCCCTCATTTCCGTCTTCACTTCCTCAGCGTCAGTGGCAAGATAGAAAGCCGTCGTATTTGGCTCTTGCTTCATTCGCTCAATGAATAGATGAGTAGGACTGTTTTGGATAGAGCGCGTATTGTCGGTTCGTCTGACGTGAACTCCCACGGTACGTGGCGCAAAGCGAGATTTCGCCTGGTCAATTCTCTCCTGCAACTTAGGAATGGGATGGTAGATGTCAAATGAATCGTCGGGGATTTCTTTCGAGATGAAATACACGTCGGAAGCCAACCAAACATTCCTTCCCTTGCTCCATTGGATGAAATCAAACTCTTTGTAGAAGGCTTTCGAAGTGGCAATTCTATCGAGACAAGCATCATAATGAATGCTCTCGAAGAGTTTGGGAAGAAAGAAATTGTGCTTTCTCGGAATGTCACGTGTCAATTTGTCGATGAAAGTCGCTTCACGTAATTGCACTTTGGGTAACTCCAACGGCAAGAACAATTGGTCAAACCTACATCCCAATCCCCAGTCTTGAAACCAGATGATGTCAATGTTTGCTTGTGTGGCTTGTGCCATCTTGATGGCGGCAGCCATAGATTTCATTCTGTTGCCGAGTCCTCCGGCGGGTATGAATGTGATCATTGTTTCCTCCTATTCAAGAATTGTAAGCATTCATCAAGTATTTTTGCATGAGCCATTTTCATGACGATAAAGTAGAGTGCTGCCGCAATAATGACTCTGCTGATTAAGAGCATCCAAAGACTTTCGATAGACGATGTAAGATAATGGGTAACTACCATGACGCCCAAGGCAATCAAGGCAAACGGAATCGTATCTTTGAAGAACATAATTATCCCATATCCCGTTAGTCGTTTGGTAAAATAATGCCACACCAGTACCCACAGACAACTCAAAGTAACGAATCCAATTACCATCGTATGCATTCCATATCGGGAGAGAATCGCCATGAGGATAATTTGCAGGATGGCAAGCGTGACGGTACACCAGAAATACGTGCCCGACTTCCCTTTGCTCACAATCATGTTGGAAAGCAAGACGGTGAGCGGAACGGTTGCCCACGATATGCAGAGATATTGCATTAACTTTGCCGAAGCCAACCATTTTTCGGTAATGGCAAGAACGATGAACTCTTTCGCTACCAGTGCCAAGCCGAACATCAACGGAAATGTGATGAATGCCGTGAAACGCATCATCTTACGCAATACCATCAGTTGGCGCTCGCGCTCGTCATTGAGTCCCACTAAGATAGGTTGAGCCACTTGTTGCACCATTCCTTGCACCAGATACGCACACTTGCTGCTCCATGTATTGGCCTGCGAGTATGTACCTGCCACTTCCTTGGTGAAGAATCTTCCTAAGAGGATGTTCAATACATTATTATTAATATGTATGGCGATGTTAGTAGCAAGCATCTTACACGAGAAGGGGAACATGCGTTTCACGGGTCCGAAATCCAACTCCATGGTCGGTCGCCATGGCGAATAATGCCAAACCATCAAAGTGTTCAGTCCGATGTAAACAATACTTTGCGTGGCAAGCGACCAATACTTGAATCCCATCCAAGCCATTGTAGCTCCGATAATGCTCGAAATCAAGACAGAGAACATACCAGCCTTGGCTTGTTGCTTCACCTTTAAGTTTTTGAAAAGTACGGCTGATTGTGCCGTTCCCAATGCCGAAAGGGGAATGGTTAGGAATGCATAGCGACAGAGTTTTGTCAACTCTGGCTCATGATAAAAACTTGCAATCAAGGGAGAAAGGAAGAAAAGCAACAGGTAAAGGCAACCTCCCACGATGATATTGAACCAAAACACCGAGTTGTAATCGCGGTGAGTGGGTTCTTTCATGTTGGTAAGCGCTACTGTGAATCCACTGTTTTGCAATTCCTTGGCAATGAGGGGGAAGATGGCAATCATGGTCATCATGCCATAGTCGGCTTGTGAGAGCAACCTACCCAAGATGATGCCGAAGACCACGCCAATCAATTGCTGTACGCCATTGTTGGTGAAGCCCCAGAAAAGTCCTTTCGCCGTTTTCTCCTTCAGTGATTCATCCATGGTAAATGATAGATGTTATTTCTCCTATTTACGTTTTTCCGTTGTGTAGTGTTTGCAAAGATAATGCAAATTTCCCGTTTCACATGATATTTTTTCATCTTTTCTTTTGAACGAAAGATAAATTTTTACAAAAAAGGCCATCATTTCTTGGGATATTCCATTCTAAATCGTATCTTTGCAAAGAAAGACAATAATGATAGTAAATGACATAAACATCAGATGGCGATGAGAAAACACTTGATATTAATGGTATTTGCATTTTCGGCATTGGTGATGCTGAATGGATGCGTAGTGTCCGAAAAGAAACTGACAGACAAGGTTCAGGAAGCAATTATTGCCGAAGAAAAGGACAACGGAAATACGTTGGAAATAACAGAGTTCAACCTTGGTGATAAGATTGGGAAAGATTACAAGGGTGTGCTCAAGGGTGTGTTAAACGGCGAACCTGTGGAGTATGACGTGACGGTGAATGACGAAGGAAATGACTTCGACGTTGATTGGACTCTGAAAAAGTAAACTATTCGTTTTTAACGTAGAGTGAAGATGAACTTGTCTGTTGAAAGGATTGGCGATGTAGTAACCATTCGCTACGAAGGAATGCTGGATTCGGTGTCGGCACCAATTGTACATCAAGAATTGCAAACACAACTTGCAAGCCAAGGGGATATAGATGAATTGGTTTGGAATGCAAGCGAATTGACTTATCTCTCAAGTAGTGGGTTGCGTGTGCTATTGGGATTGAAAAAGCAGTATCCATGCTTCCATATCGTAGAGGTAGGAATGGAAGTTTTCGATATCCTGGATTTGACAGGCTTCACGCAAATTATTCCTACTGAACGCAAACTCCGTGAAGTAAGCATAGATGGTTGCGAATTGGTAGGTAAGGGTGGTGTCGGTACTGTTTATCGGTTGTCGGACGATACCATCATTAAGGTGTTTCGCAAGGATGCAACCATGGACATGCTGAATACGGAGATGAATTTGGCCAAGGAGTCGTTTTTGTTGGGAATGCCAACCGCCATTACTTTCGACGTGGTACGAGTGGGAGACCAATTAGGATTGGTGTATGAACTGCTAAAGGCAAAGACGTTGAGTGATTGCATCAAGCAACATCCTGAACGACTTGACGAATATGCCATTCTTTATGCGAAACTCTTTAAGCAGCTACATTCCATAGAAGTCCAGAAGGGTAGTATTATCGGCGATTCATATGAGCAAGAAATCAATCAATTAGATTATATTCGTCGTTATTTTGATGATGAATCAGTTGACCTGCTAATTCATATCGTTCAGTCAGTACCGAAAGGAAATCGATTGTTGCATGGCGACTTGCAGACAAAGAACGTGATGTTGCAAGACGGAGAGTTGATGATGATAGACATGGGTGAGGTAGGGTATGGACATCCTATGTTGGATTTAGCCCATTCATATTCGTCTTTGGTGTCATTGGTAGGCGACTATGATACAATTATCGGTTTCCCTCGCAAGTATGGAGAACCTTTTTGGAATACCATGATGAGTGTCTATTTCAAAGGAGAAAGTGCAGAAACCATCGCTCACAGAAATGAACAAATTAAAGTAGCTTCTTTGGTACGCAATTTTAGTTGGCTTTCATTGTCTGATTCTTTCCCTTCAGAGGTGATAAAGGAGTGTCAGGAAGTATTTACGGAAAGGGTGAAAAACCACAAGGAATATATATGTAAAATGTGTGAAACTTTCTCTGATTGGCAATTGTAATTCTCTATGTGAAGGAAGAATCGGCATTAAATATTGCTAAAACAGTTAAAAAATCACAAATTTAAAATTTAGAGGGCATCTGTTTTTCATTACGATATGAAAAATGAGTACCTTTGCAGTCCGATTATTATTTGGGGGATACACTTAGAGTCCCCAGTACAGGAGTGTTAATAGCGGTGTCTTTGGCCGGGCACGGTGGTTAGTGAATCGCTTGTACAACAGTGATAAAAAGGAAAAAACGTTTTTTAGTAGTAAAATTTAAATTTTAAAATGGACACTTTAAGTTACAAAACTATTTCCGTCAACAAGGCAACAGCCAAGAAGGAATGGGTGGTAATCGACGCTACTGATCAAGTAGTGGGTCGCTTGTGCTCAAAAGTAGCAAAGTTGCTTCGCGGAAAGTACAAACCTTCATTTACGCCGCACGTAGATTGTGGTGACAACGTAATCATTATCAATGCCGCTAAGGTGGTATTCACAGGTAAGAAAGAAACCGATAAGCTCTACACACGTTACACGGGTTATCCTGGTGGTCAGCGCTTCAACACTCCTGCTGAGCTTCGCACTCGCAAGGATGGTGCCGACAAGATTATCCGTCACGCTGTTAAGGGTATGTTACCAAAGGGTATCCTCGGTCGCAGTTTGATGAAGAACCTCTATATTTATGATGGTACTGAACATAACCATGAGGCACAGAAGCCAAAGGCTATCAACATTAATGAGTACAAATAGGATTGATAAAAAAGAAAAGAATTAAGATATGGAACAAATTAATGCAATTGGTCGCCGCAAGAGTTCAGTAGCTCGTGTATATCTTTCAGAAGGTACAGGCAAGATTACGATCAACAAGAGAGAGTTGGATAACTATTTCCCCTCTGCCATTCTGCAGTATGTGGTAAAGCAGCCCCTCGCTCTTCTCGGCGTAGAAGGAAAATATGATATTAAGGTAAACCTCTATGGTGGCGGTTTCACAGGTCAGAGTCAAGCATTGCGTCTCGCTATCGCTCGCGCACTCGTGAAGTTGAATGCAGAAGACAAGAAGACATTGAAGGACGAAGGCTTCCTCACACGCGATTCTCGTGCTGTTGAGCGTAAGAAACCAGGACAGCCAAAGGCTCGCCGTCGCTTCCAGTTCAGTAAGCGTTAATATTCTGAACGGTTTAGTATCTAAACTGGCGGGACTCGCAAAGATTACCCGTTGGTTGATTCTAAAAACAATGTGAGTTGAAAGACTCTAAGGACCTTAAAGACCTTAAGGACTCTAAAGACTTTAAAGACTCACGCAGAATTAAAAAGAAAGTAAACAATTTAAAAAACAACAAACAGAAAATGTCAAGAACAAATTTTGATCAGTTACTTGAGGCAGGTTGCCATTTCGGTCACCTTCGTCGCAAGTGGAATCCAGCAATGGCTCCCTATATCTTCATGGAGCGCAATGGTATTCATATTATTGATTTGCACAAAACAGTAGTTAAGATTGACGAAGCTGCTGAGGCTTTGAAGCAAATTGCCAAGTCAGGAAAGAAAATCCTGTTCGTCTCTACTAAAAAACAGGCTAAGGACATCATAGCCGAAAAGGCCACATCTATTGGAATGCCTTACGTAACAGAACGCTGGCCGGGCGGTATGCTCACCAACTTCCCAACTATTCGCAAGGCTGTGAAAAAAATGGCGAACATTGATAAACTGATGGCTGACGGTACTTTCTCAAACCTCTCTAAGCGTGAGTTGTTGCAAATCACACGCCAACGCGCTAAGTTGGAGAAGAACTTGGGTTCAATTGCCGACTTGACTCGTCTGCCAAGTGCACTCTTCGTTGTTGACGTGCTGAAGGAGAACATTGCCGTTCGTGAGGCTAACCGCTTGGGTATCCCCGTGTTCGCAATGGTAGACACCAACTCTGATCCTAACGATATCGACTTCGTTATTCCTGCAAACGACGATGCAAAAGACAGTATTGAAGTAGTGTTGAACGCTTGCTGTCAAGCTATCGCTGAAGGTTTGGAAGAGCGCAAGGCAGAGAAGGCTGACGAAAAGGCTGCTGCTGAGCAAGCTGAGGAAGTAGCTGAGAAGCCACGTCGCACTCGTCGCGCACGTAAGGATGAGGCTCCCGCTGCTCCAAAGGAAGCTGAAGCTCCCAAAGAGGAAGCTGCAGCAGCAGAAGAGGCTCCCGCCGCAGAGTAATTAATTGAATTATTAACTTATAAAAAACGAAAGAAATATTATGGCTTACAAACCAAATATGGAAGATATCAAGAAGTTGCGTACGATGACCGGTGCTGGTTTGGCTGACGTAAAGAAGGCTCTCACCGAGGCTGAAGGCGACTTCGATAAGGCTAAGGAATTGCTCCGCGAGCGTGGACTTGCCATTGCTGCAAAGCGTTCTGACCGCGAAACATCAAATGGTTGTGTACTTGTAAAGAAGGTTGGTGACTTCGCCGCTATGGTTGCCGTGAAGTGTGAGACCGACTTCGTTGCTAATGGTGCTGACTTTATCGCTTTGACACAAAGCATCCTCGATGCTGCTATCGAAGCTAAGGCTAAGAGCATTGACGAGGTGAAAGCTTTGAAGCTTGCCAATGGTGAAGATGCTGCTTCTGCCGTTACCCAACGTTCTGGTATTACAGGTGAGAAGATGGAAATTGATGGTTACAACTTCATCGAAGGACCAAATGTTTCTGTTTATGACCACATGGGACGCCACACTTTGGCTACGATGGTTCAGCTCAACCAAGACAATGAAGACGCAGCTCATAAGGTAGCCATGCAAGTTGCTGCCATGAAGCCTATTGCTCTTGATGCAGAGAGTGTAGACCAAGCTATCCTTGACGAGGAGTACAAGACCGCTGTTGAGAAGACGAAGTTGGAGCAAGTAGAGAAAGCCGTTAATTCTGCTTTGTCAAAGGCTGGCATCAATCCTAACCTCGTAGATAGCGAAGATCACATCTCTTCTAACATGGCAAAGGGTTGGTTGACACAAGAGGAAGCTGACCAAGCTCGTGCTATCAGGGAAAAGGTTGGCGCTGAAAAGGCTGCTAACTTACCAGTTCAGATGATTGAGAACATCGCTAAGGGTCGTGTACAGAAGTTCTTGAAAGAGAATTGCCTTGTTGACCAAGAGTTCCAATTCGGTGATGGCGGTAAAGAGAGCGTTGCACAATGGCTCAAGAACCAAGGTAAAGACATGAAAATCGTTACTTTCAAGCGCTTTACTCTTGTTGCTGAGTAATTCAACAAAACTTTTTCATCATAATTATCAGTCTCATCGCAAGGTGAGACTGATTTTTTTATTTCCGTAGGAACGAGCGGAAAACAAACCAGACGTGCATGGCAATTGTGGTAAACATGCCATAATGGGAACACATCAGGCGAAAACGTTCCTTAAGCGAAGCGCGATGATTCTTGTCTGTTAATCCGCCTTCCAAGTAATTTACCACCACTTGCTTTAAGTTGAGTAGTGGTAAATGTTGCTTTTCCGCACTTTTCATGATACGGATACACCAGTCAACATCAGCCGAAAAACGATATTGCAGGTTGTAAGGCGTTTGCTTGGCAATATCTGTTCGGGCGTAAAATGCTTGATGACAAACCAACATTCCATGTTTGAATGAATGCCATGATAAGTTTGCTGGTGGCGAAAGCCGACGATGGCGAATGAATTTACCATTCGTATCCACGATGTCAGTATCTCCGTAAAGTACGGCTGGCAATGGATTTTGTTGTTGTGTACAACGAGAAATAGCTTCCAAGGTTTGATTGTTCGGTAAGGTATCGCCAGCGTTGAGAAACAAGATGTAATCGCCTGTTGCTTTCGCAATGCCCTTATTCATGGCATCATACAATCCCTTGTCTGGTTCTGAAATGCAAGAGATGGTATGTTTGCTTCCGCTTTTCGTGTTTTGCTCTTGGTAGGCATTCGCCAATTTCAGCGTATCATCTTTCGAACAACCGTCCAAGATGAGGTGCTCCACGTTAGGATAAGATTGTTGAAGCACACTTTCAAACGTTTTCTCGCAAGTGTCGGCAGCGTTGTACGTACAAGTAACAATGGTAAACTTCATCATAGGTTAAATTCTTTTGTTGCCATGGCTTCTTGATACACTTCCACATACTTTATCGCCACGTTTTGTTGCGAGTAACACGTTGCCACTTTCTTCACGGCATGATTGCTCAAGGATTGCCAATCTGCCTCGTTCAAAATCCATTCCATTCCCTTGGCCAAATCCTTCGCGTTTTGGTATTCGGCAATATAGCCGTTTTGTTTGTGGTCTATCATTTCGGGAATGCCACCAACCTTGAATCCCACGCATGGAACGCCACATGCCAAGGCTTCCATGATGGTGTTAGGTAAGTTGTCTTCCAACGAAGGCAATACGAACATATCCGCACTATTGTAAATATCGATGATTTTACGCTCGTCGTTCACGTATCCCAATGGAAAGATGGGCAAGGGAAGCGTTCCGACAAACTCCTCAGAATGTCCTCCGAGAATCGCAATGCCTACGTTTTCCTTCATCTTGGGATGCTCCTGCGCTAACGTTTCTATGGCTTGTATGAAATAATCCATTCCTTTCCTGCGGTCTGTAACGCGTTGAGAGACGAAGAGGATGATGCGTTTGTCAGTAGGCAAACCACAATTCTCTCGTGATTTCTTCTTGTCTTGTGGTTTAAAGACATGATTGTCGATAGGGTTGGGAATGGTATTGATAGATTGTTTTCCAATCAATCCACTCTTTTTCGCCTCATTTCCCAACCACTTACTGCATGTTACGAAGTGGATGCTATGGTTTTTCAACATCTCTTTCTTGCGTTTCCACACTTTTGCCGATAGGTCATTCGAAGAACCGCCACCTGGCAACAATGGACAATGATGGCATTTGTCGGTGAAGGAAGTGCAACCCCTTGCATAATGGCAGATGGCTGTGGCTGGCCATAAATCGTGCATGGTCCATACCACGGGCTTACCCGACGATAAAATTGCTTGGATGTTTTTCAATGAAAGCATTCCTTGGTTAATCCAATGCAGGTGGATGATGTCGGCTTCCTTGAATTCAGGTAATGAGGTAATATCCGAACCCGCGTTGGCTATGTCAATCTCAAAAAGATGCTTACGTGAGAAATGCAACCGCCAGAAGATGCACCACCGTTCCCAAAGAAAGTTCCATCTCAGTAACCATCCTTTAGGTAAAGCCACCACGGTGAGTTGGTCGCTCACTTTCTCGCGTACCAACATCTTCGCTTTCACGCCGCTTTTGTTTAGTGCGTCCTTCAATCGATGGGCGGCAACGGCAGCTCCGCCTGTATTTTCGCTTGAATTTACTATGAGTACTCGCATGAATAATCGTATTGTTTCAATAATTATACAAAGATAAGGTAAATCATTAGAAAAAGCGAATAAAAATGTATAATATTCATTGTGTTCGAGCACAAATCCTTGATTTACATCAAGAATAGTGTGAAAAAACACATAAAATGCATGCAAAGTATTGCGAGAATGTGAAATTCGTTGTACCTTTGCATTGTCAAAAGGTTAATAGATTGTTTAGGTTAGTAGTAATAGATTTAGGTTTTTAGTTATTAGGTTTAAGGTAGATTAAACGATTGTTTAACAGGTGACAATGGTGACCGTGAGGTTCCCATTTGTTTCGAAAGGATTTTTAGTTAAACATAGGTTACGTCGCAGTTCGCTGAGAATTGCGGCGTATTTTTTTCTTTTCTATTCTATATATTTTATGTTTATGCACCGTGAACTTATGTTCACCGTCCTTGAATATATGTTCATCGCCCTTGAACTTATGTTCATCGCCCGTAAACATAACATTTCGCGTTGCAAAGATACATTTTCCTATAATTACATTGTCTTTAGTTTCTCCTGCGCGATAATGATAGCATCGTTGCACAAGTCACGTTCTTGCTCATCCTCAACAGCATCAATGAACTTGTCCGCCAACCATAAGGTAAGCATTTCCCTTGCATCCTGATGCAGATATTCTGCAAGCTTGATGACCTGCTCACGTTTTGCTCTTCTGTCACCACGTTCAATCTTACTGAACATTGGTGTGTCTATCTCCAAGAATGCTGCCAACTGTCGTTGCAACAATCCTTGCTTTTCTCTGAGTTCTTTAATCTTATTTCCAAATAACATATCTATTTTTCTTTTGTATTATCAAGTAACAGATCCAATTGAGCTTGAAGTTCTTCGCGATTAGGAAGATAAAGCTGATAACGCGCTGCAAAAAGTTGGTTGTCTATTCCTTGGAGAGCATATTCCATCAATAGTTCATCTTTTCTTGCACCCAAAACAATACCAATAGGAGGATTATCGTCTGGTTGGCAAATTTCATTTTTGAAATAATTCAGATAGAGATTCATTTGACCAATATCTCCATGCTTTATTTCTGCTCGTTTCAAATCAATCAAAACATAGCATTTCAATATGGCATTATAGAATACCAGATCCACCTTGAAACGTCTGCTTCCTATTGGTATAATATATTGTCGTCCCATGAATGCGAAACCTCTGCCCAATTCCAATAGGAATTGTTCCATATTTGCCTTCAAAGCCTTCTCTAAGTCGGATTCCTTGTACCGCTTCCTTTGTGGTATACCTGTAAACTCCAAAACGTATGGGTCTCTGATAATATCAGATGGTGACATTACCTGATGTCCTTCATTTGCAAGAGCAAGCACCCCTTCTTTATCCGTACTGAGCGCAAGTCTTTGGAAAAGCGATGAGTTTATTTGTCGTTTCAGTTCTCTAACTTTCCATCCCTCTTTGATGCATTCTTTCATATAGAACTGCATTTCCAAAGGGTCTTCACATTTGAGCAATTCAATATAGGGATGTTCTAAAAATTAATTGACTGATAGTCAGATATTTCTGTCGATAATTCGATATAATTTGGTACCTTTGCAGTACCAAACGACGTAATGATGA